>NZ_AP035926.1:0-666389 GCF_059730925.1 gamma proteobacterium symbiont of Axiagastus rosmarus | reverse complement strand
ATTACAGTGAACATTAACACTGTTTATAGTGAACATTCTACTGTCTATAGTGAATAAAGTACTGACTATAGTGGATACTTTACTGATTATAGTGAACACGATCACCTTCTCAGCCCTTGTCGGGTGCGGCCTGCCGCGATCGGGGATCTCTTAGGATCTCTTTTAGATCTCTTTATGATCTTTCTTTAAGATCTAGTCACTGTATAAGTGGATAACCCGTTGAGGCGACTGATGCTGATAAGCGTAACCTGCAGAATATTCGCTTACGTCTTTAAATCACCCTGTGAGGGTGGAAAGTGAAAATCTTCAGGCCTGCGCTGTCTCTCAATTCATTTCAGGTGAACAACTTGCTCTCATCTATTCATTTTTCATCACCTGATAGCTGACGTAAGGTAGATCCCACTCTGATCAACCCGATTATCTGACGAAGGCATCTTATGACTGATCACGTTATTTCACGTAATCCCACCAGCGGCGAAATCATTGCCACTTATCCCCTGCAGAGTGCAGCCGAGCTGGAAACGGCTTTACAGCAAAGCGCCAGCGCCTTTGCGCAGTGGCGTAACACAGAGATAGCACAGCGCGTGAAGGTACTGCGTCAACTGGGTGAGCAGCTGCGCCAGCGTCAGGATCAACTGGCTACGCTCGCCACGCTGGAAATGGGTAAACCCATTGCGCAGGCGCGTGCCGAAGTCCTGAAATGCGCCAGCCTGTGTGACTGGTATGCTGAACACGGACCGGCAATGCTGGCCGATCAGCCCACGCTGGTGGAAAACCAGCAGGCATGGCAATCGTTTCGTCCACTCGGTGTGATCCTGGCGGTGATGCCGTGGAATTTTCCTTACTGGCAGGTCCTGCGCGGCGCGGTCAGCATGCTGCTGGCGGGCAACACCTACCTGCTGAAACACGCTCCGAGCGTCATGGGCTGCGCCTGGCTGATGCAGGAACTGTTTGCCGCAACCGATTTGCCGCGTGGTGCATTCAACGTGATCAACGTGGATAACGACGGTGTCTCTGCCGCCATTAAAGATCAGCGCGTCGCGGCCATCGCCGTGACCGGAAGCGTTCGTGCTGGTGGGGCTATCGCCGCACAGGCCGGTGCGGTACTGAAAAAAACCGTGCTGGAGTTAGGCGGCGCCGATCCTTTTATCGTTCTGGCGGATGCCGATCTGGATGCGGCAGTGGCCTCAGCGGTCACAGGACGCTACCAGAACAGCGGGCAGGTGTGTATGGCAGCCAAACGCTTCATCATTGAAGAGAGCATCGCAGAAGCGTTTGAGGCGCGTTTCAGCGCAGCCGTGCAGGCACTGAAAGTGGGCGATCCGCTGCAGGAAGAGACTTATATCGGTCCGATGGCACGCTACGATCTGCGTGATGAACTGGATCATCAGGTGCAGGAAACCCTGCAGCAGGGTGCACGTCTGGTGCTGGGCGGCCACAAGATCGAGGGCATCGGCAACTATTATGCGCCAACCATTCTTGCCGACGTCACGCCCGCGATGACCGCTTTTCGTCAGGAGATCTTCGGGCCGGTGGCGGCGATCACCGTCGCGCGCGATGCGCAACATGCACTGCAGCTGGCGAATGACAGCGAGTTTGGCCTGAGCGCCACCGTGTGGAGCGGCAATGAAGCGCTGGCGCAGGAACTGGCAGAGCAGCTGGAAACCGGCGCGGTGTTTATCAACGGCAACGGCGCCTCAGATCCGCGCGTCGCTATTGGTGGCGTGAAAAAGAGTGGTTATGGCCGCGAACTCTCCAGCTTCGGCGTCCACGAGTTCTGTAACATCCAGACGGTGTGGAAAAACCGTCGCTAACCCGGCCGGGGCGCGCCATACTGTGCGCCCCAACTTCCGGAAGCAATCCTTGTATGCAGACGCCAGGCATTCTCATCCTTGCTGCCGGTCTCGGCAGCCGCTTTCGTCAGGCCGGCGGTACCGGGCACAAACTGCTGGCACCGTATCCTGACGATAATGGCGTGCCTCAGCCGCTGCTGAAGCTGACGCTGCAGCAGGCGCAGCGCAGCGGTTTGCCGCTTCTCCTTATTATCCGGCCGGAAGATCGCGCTATTCAACAGCTGGCACAGCAGTGCGGCGTCGCGACCTGCACTATTGCCAGCGCCGGCAGCGGTGAAAGCATTGCCGCTGGCGTGCGGGCCACCGCCCACTGGCATGGCTGGCTGATCGTACCCGGTGATATGGCGTGGGTGAGGGCGGAGGATCATCAATGCGTGGCGCAGGCGCTGCGCAACGGTGCGCCGCAGGTACGGCTCAGCTGGCAAAACCAGCCGGGCCACCCGGTGGGATTTGCCGCGCACTATGGCGCGGCGCTCGCTCAACTGCAGGGCGACAGCGGTGCCCGCGCGCTGCTCGACCCGGCCATTCTCATCACTCTGCCGGCCCATCAGGGCACGATCCGCGACGCGGATCTGCCACGATCCGGGGCAAGCCGCTGACCTGCAGCGCGCCTGAATCGGTCAGTGGCTGCCGGGATTAGCGCGCACCTGCGCCACTTTTTCGCTCAGATTCTGCCACGCCGGTTGGTCAGGTGCGTAGCGCTGGCGCAGCCAGGCGGCAATATCTGCAACCTGCTTATCCGACAAGCTGGCGGCAAAGCCAGGCATATAACCGAGCGCATCGGTTGCCGGTTTGTCGATACCGTGCAATACCACCTGTAACAGATTATCCGGCGTCGCGCTGGTTATGCTGCTGCTGTTGGCCATCGATGGGCTGACGCCAAACAACTGCGGTCCGCCCTCGCTGGCGCTGTGGCAGGCCTGACAGGCGCCTTTAAACAGCCGTTCCCCCGCAGCAGTGTTCCATGCCGGTTTTGCCGCCGGCACAGCGACAGGGCGCGCTGCCTGACCATTAATGTCTGCCAGATAGCTGGCCATGGCACGCACATCGGCTTCCGGCAGGGTGGCGAGATGGCTTACCACCGGAGCCATTGGTCCGGCGGCAACGCCGTGCTGCGCATCGTAACCACTGCGCAGGTAGTTATACAGCGACTGCGCCGTCCACGGCTGCGGGGCTTTACTCAGCTGATTAAGCGCGGGCGCTTCCCAGCCGTCGACCCAGCCACCGGCGAGGAAATTGTCCCCGCGTTTTTCCGCGCCCAGCAAATTACGCGGCGAGTGGCAGGCACCGCAGTGTCCGGCTCCGTTCACCAGATAGGCACCGCGATTCCATTCGGCGCTTTTGCGGGGGTCAGGCTGGTATTCGCCGCGCCCGAGGTAGAGCGCGTTCCAGCCCGCCATCAGGAAGCGCAGGTTATAGGGAAAGCGCATCTGGTTCTCTGGCGGTGCCTGCTGTACCGCCGGCTGCGACATCAGCCAGGCGTACAGCGCCTGCATATCGCCTTCGCTCAGCTGGCGAAAGCTGGTGTAGGGAAACGCCGGATAGAGATGATGGCCGTCGCGGCTGATGCCCTCGCGCATGGCGCGATCGAAGGCGTTAAATGACCAGCTGCCGATGCCGGTCTGTTTATCCGGCGTGATGTTGGTGGTGTACAGCGTGCCAAACGGCGTCTCCATCTTCAGGCCGCCGGCATTGGTCGCGCGCCCTTCCGTGGTATGGCATACCGCGCAGTCACCGGCGGCGGCCACCTGACGACCGCGTTCCAGCATCTCTGCCGACCAGCTTCCGGCGGCCGGGGGTGTCACGGGCGCAATCGGTGCGCGCCACGGCAGCGCGTTAATCGCCACGCCAGCGGCGAGGCCGAGCAATCCTGTTACGCCACCCAGCGCCCATTTTCGGCGGCGGCGGCGGGCGGTTTGGGCCGGTGCGGCCAGCTGTGGCTCCGGCTGCGGATCGGGGCCGTTCAGCGCCTGACGCAGTTTGTCAGCGGTAATGGGCAATTCACGAAAACGGATACCGGTGGCATCAAAAACCGCGTTAGCGATGGCCGCGGCGCTGGGCACCGACGCGGATTCCCCCGCGCCGAGCGGCGGTTCGTGCGGGCGCGGCACCATCATCACGTCGATATCCGGCACTTCCGGAAACGTCAGGATCGGGTAGCTGCCCCATTCCTGGCTGGCGATCAGGTTGCTTTCAATCGTCACCTGTTCTTTGAGCACCCGGCTGGTGGACTGAATGACATTGCCGTGAATCTGATGCTTTACCCCTTCCGGGTTGATCATCATGCCGGCATCATGGCCCACGGTGATGCGCGTAACGGCGATCTCGCCGCTCTGCTTATCAATCGCGACATCCGCGACCCAGGCAGCCCAGGCGGCGCCGAAGCCGGGAAATTTGCTGTGAATATAGCGTGCGTAGGCAAAACCGCGTCCGCGCAAAATCCCGGGTTCGCTGGCGGTCTGCTGAATGGCGGTGCGCGGCGTCCAGTCTGCACGTGCAGCGGTGGCGCGCATCAGTTCGGCGGCGCGATCGTCCTGAATGTAGCGCAGCCGGTACTCCACCGGATCGACGCCTGCCGCGTGGGCCAGCTCATCCATATAGGATTCATGGGCAAAGGTGTTGGGCAGGGCTGAAACGCCGCGCATCCACGAGGCGCGCACAATCGGCGCCATGTCCTCAATGGTGACGCGCAGATGGGGAAAATCGTAAGGTGGAATGGAGGTGCGATCGCCCATTTCATACGCCAGCGCCACCGGATCGACGCGGCCGGTCAGCAGCAGCGCAAGGGTGGGTGCGCCGTTGGACGGATAAGATGTAGTGAAATCATACACCTGCGGATTGCCCTGCGCGTCCAGCCCGCCATCCACCTCCATCAGCTGTGCAGTGCCTTTCGGCTCCCACACGTGTTCCTGGGCGCGCGTCAGCTGTACCCGCACAGGCTGGCCTACTGCGCGTGACAGTAGCGCCGCATCGGCGGCCACGTCATCGGCGCAGTTGCGACCGTAGCAACCGGCGGCTTCCATGCGGTTCACTTCAATGGTCTCTTCCGGCCTCTCCAGCAGCCATGCCAGATCGGCGCGCAGCAGGTGCGGGTTCTGCGTGCCGCTCCACACCTGCAGCGAATCAGGCTGATAGTCGGCCACCGCGCAGGAAGGGCCAATCGACGCATGCAGCTGATAAGGCCAGACATAGCTGCGGGTAAAACGCTGCGCGACATTCGCCAGCGCGGCATCCACTTCACCGCTGTCATGCACCACGCGCGAGGTGCGGGGATTATCACGAATAGCCTGTTCGATATCGCGCAGGTCTGGCAGGCTGTGTTCCCATGGCTTCCAGCGCACCTGTAACGCGTCCATCGCGGCGATGGCCTGCTCCTCGCGCTCGGCCACCACGCCGACAAAATCCGCGATCTGCACCACTTTCACGATGCCTTCGAGATGCGCGATCGAGCTTTCGTCAATGCTGAGCAATGAGGTGCCGACAAAGCTGCCGGTGTCATAGCCCGCATACGGTGGACGAATGACCCGGCCGTGCAGCATACCGGGCACGCGCAGGTCATGCACCCACGTCAGTTCGCCGGTGGCTTTGGCGGGAATATCCACCCGCGCCGAGCTGGTACCAACCAGGCGATATTCACTGGCGGGCTTGAGTGTTACCTGATGATCAATCGGCACGATGCTGCGCTGCTGCTGCACCAGTTCGGCAAATGACAGGTGCTCACCGCCGGGGTGCTGCAGGAAACCGCCGTCCAGCGTGATGCTCTCCACCGGCAGTTGCCAGCGCGCGGCGGCCTGCTGTAACAGCCACTGGCGCGCCGTTGCAGCCGCTTTACGTAGTGGTACGGCAGAAATTTGCAACGTGGCGCTGGCGATGGTGGCACCCTGGTTGGGCACGCGCAGCGTATCGCCCAGCACCATTTGTACCTGATCCATGCGCAGACTGAGCTCTTCGGCGACGATTTGCGTCAGCGCGGTTTTCACCCCGGTGCCGAGATCGACATGGCCATTGAAGGCCCAGACGCTGCCGGAACCGTCAATAGCCAGAAACAGTGCGCGCTCTTTGGCTTTCAGCGTCGGCGTCTGGCCTTTGGGTACCAGCCCTGGCGGTGGCTGAATCTCATCGACAATCAACAGGACGTCGCTGGCTGCCAGCAACTGCTGCTGCGTGGGGACGTTAGCCGCACTCATGATGCCGCCTCCGCCTGCTGCAGGCATAAAGTGATGGCGCGCTTCACCGCGCACAGAATCTCCTGATGGGTGCCACAGCGGCACAGATTACCGCTCAGCGCGGCACGTATCTGCCGGTCATCAGGGCAGGGCTGAGCGCGCAGCAGCGCGGCGGTGGTCATGATCATGCCGTTAAGGCAGTAACCGCATTGTGCGGCCTGCGCCTCAATAAACGCCTGCTGCACCGGGTGCAGTGCTTCGCGGTTGCCCAGGCCTTCCAGCGTGGTGATAGCGCGCTGACGCACGCCATACGCCGGGATCACGCAGGCGCGCGCGGCAACGCCATCGATCAGCACGGTGCAGGCGCCGCATTCGCCCAGGCCGCAGCCATATTTGGGTCCGTTAAGCTGGAGTTGATTACGCAGCACCAGCAGCAGCGAGGTATCGCGATAGCTGCTGATGGAGTGAGTCGCGCCGTTCACCTCAAGGGCGTAATGGCACGTGGATGCAGGTGAAACCGGTGTGGCAGTCTGATGTGCCAGCATTTTCATTATTAACCGCCTTAGCGAGGCGGCTAAGCGCCCCGGGTTAGGGCTGGCTCGTATCGTCCAGCATTTTCTTCAGCAGATAAATCAGCGCGACCCGTTCGGCCGGATTCAGCTGCCCGTAAGTCATTTCGGTGATGCGCATCGCGTTGTCTGTCGTGCTGTCAATCAGGCGGTGGCCTGCATCGGTCAGCATGACAATCACTTTGCGTTTGTCGGTGGGATCGGGACCCAGACTGACCAGATCGCGCGCCTTAAGACGCTCAACCACACCGCGAATGGTGGCCTGATCGACGGCGGTATAGCGCACTAAATCATTCTGTGCGCTCGGACCGCGATCGCGCAGCGCACAGAGGGTAATAAATTGCACGGCGGTTATCTGTGAATCACCGACGTGTTGCTGAAAAATCGCCGCATGGCGTTGATACACCTTGCGCAACAGATGGCCAACCTGCTCGGTATAGTCATAGCGCTGGTCTGCGCGCGGATCCTGCTGGTGCGACATGCCTTTATCCTTTTTCCCGGAAACTGTCAGGCAGTGTAATGCATTGTCACTGCGCTGACAGCCGTTCCCTGCGCACGATTAACGCGCGCGTGAGGCCTCCGGTGCCACCACTTCACCTTCCGCCACCACCAGCAAATCGTCCACTTTGATGTCGCAGCGGCGCAGAGCAATGTCCATATGGCACGGCGTTTTGCGCTTACCGCCCACTTCGGTGTTCGGTCCGGTCGAAAACAGGAAGTTGCCGTAAAAGGCGCGCGCGTCCATACACATGCCGTCGTTTTTGTCGTGTAATCCCATCGCTGTCCACTGCGCGCGCGGCTGCAGCCCCCAGCCGATGTGGGAAATACCGTACACTTCCGGATCGTTGAAGTAGCGCATGTAATCGCGCAGATACTCGGCTTCAAAGCCACCGTGAATGCGGGTGACAAAACCTTTCTCGATCTCCAGCGTGATGCGTTCACGCGCGTAAGATTTAAACGGCAGCAGGATGTCGCCGACGTCCAGCACCAGCACGCCTTCAGCCTGCTCTTCATTCGGCCAGGTGAACAGGAAGCCACTCGGCCAGTGATCCCAGCGGCCTGGCTCATCCGCGTAGCCATATTCCGTTACCGTGGGGTACTGGCCGAGCGGGGCACGAAAATCACTGCCGGCCGGCGATTTCACCGTCATCATGCGCGCTTTTTCCAGCACCGCCGCCGCAGCCAGCACGCGCGACTTGTCCTCTTCGTTTGGCAACATTCGTGCCAATACTTCCGGCGGCTCGACGGCCAGCAAAATTCGTGTCCCGGTTTTCAGGATTTGTTCCTGCTCCGGCGAATGCAGCAGCATCATGGTATCGACGATCAGATCCGCCGCTTCCAGCGCGCGCTGCGCGGCAATGTTGCCGGTAAGCGCGGTATCACCGCAGTAGGCGGTCATGTCGTTACCCATTGCCATCGGGTGATTGAAGGCCGGCAGCTCAATGCAGTACACCTTCGCGCCCAATCGTAGTGCAGCATCAGTGGCGGCCTGCACGGTGCGTGCATCGGAATAGTGACTTTTCAGGATGGCGACACTCTGGCTGGCGTCGACTTTCGACAGCCGTAAAACCTGCTCGAACATCTGGCCTAACTGGCTCTGATTTACTGCCATAGCGGTTTCCTCTCAGGGTTAGATGTCAGACAATTTGCTGCGCAAAACTTCAGCTATTTATAGCGAACACGCTTTATGTGTTTGTTATAGACGTGTTGCGAAGAACAGTGCAAGCATTTCTTTTTGACATAAGAAAAGCCTATTTAACCTTATCATCAGGCTGTGATTAACATCATGTTATCGAGTCTTCACTGTAAATACGGTTGCTTTTAACAGTGTCATAACCTCAATAATTAAAGCGTATGCACTATAAATTCAGCGTCGGGTTTGATCGTTTATCCGCGTGCATACCTTCAAATCAGCGTCAGTGTGAGAGGGAAATATGAGCAATATGAAACGTATCGCGGTAATCGGCGCCGGGCTGGGCGGGCTTGCCGCCGGCTCGCTGTTACAGAAAGCGGGATTTCATGTCACGGTCTACGAACAAAGCCCGGCTTTCTCCCGTCTGGGTGCCGGCATCCACATGGGGCCGAACGTGCTCAAGGTGTTTCGCCGCATGGGCATTGAACAGCAGCTGGAGGATCTGGCTTCGCATCCCGATTTCTGGTTCAGCCGCGACGGCGAGACCGGGGAGTATTTGTCACGCATTCCGCTGGGCGCTTATGCGCGCAAAGAGTACGGTGCGGCTTATGTCACGGTGCACCGGGGCGATTTGCAGGCCATGCAGATGACCAGTCTGCAGCCGGGCAGCGTCCAGTTCGGCAAGTGCCTGAGCAGCGTCGAAGACAGCGGCAGCGATGTGGTGCTGCGTTTTCAGGACGGCAGTGAAGCGCGCGCGGATATCGTGATTGGCGCGGATGGCATTAACTCAAAGCTGCGTGAACATCTGCTGGGTGTGGAAGCGCCCACTTACAGCGGCTGGGTGGCGCACCGTGCGCTGATCCGCGGCGAACAACTGCGCAAATACAACCTCAGCTTTGAAGATTGCGTTAAGTGGTGGTCTGAAGATCGTCATCTGATGGTCTATTACACCACCAAAGCGCGTGACGAATATTATTACGTCTCCGGTGTGCCGCACCCGGCGTGGGATATCAAAGGCAGCTTCGTTGAAAGTAGTCAGCAGGAGATGCTGGAAACGTTTGGTCACTACCATCCGGTGGTACAGGCGCTGATCGAGTGCAGCGAATCGGTCACCAAATGGCCGCTGCTCAACCGCCAGCCGCTGCCAGTATGGAGCGAAGGGCGCATTGTGCTGCTGGGTGATGCCTGCCATCCGATGAAACCGCACATGGCGCAGGGCGCTGCGATGGCCATCGAAGATGCCGCCATGCTGTCGCGCTGCCTGACGGAAACCGGTCTTGATAATTATCGCACCGCATTCCGCCTGTATGAAGCCAACCGCAAAGAACGTGCGTCACGCGTGCAGTCCGTCTCTAACGCCAATACTTTCCTGCGCACCCAGGAAGACCCGGCCTGGGTGTACGGCTACGATGTGTTTGCCGCGCCGCTGAAAAGCGAGGTGACCTCATGAGCCGTTTTATGCACGGCGGTCAGGTACAGGCCAACGGCATTCGCCAGCACTATCTGCGCTACGGCGGCAGCGGGCCCGCGCTGATCCTCGTACCGGGTATCACCAGCCCGGCGATCACCTGGGGTTTTGTAGCGGAAGTTTTTGCGCAGCATTTTGATACCTGGGTACTGGACGTGCGCGGTCGCGGGCTCTCCAGCAGCGGTGAAGGGCTGGATTACGGCATGGAGAGCTGCGCCGATGACATCAACGCCTTCGCGGATGCGCTGGGGCTGACGCGCTATCACCTGGTTGGCCATTCGATGGGCGCGCGCTTCATCATGCGTGCGGCGGTGAAACAGCCGGCCGGCGTGCTGTCGCTGTCGCTGATCGATCCGCCGGTTTCCGGTCCGGGCCGGCGTCTCTATCCGGGTCAGTGGCCGTGGTATGAAGATTCCATTCGCGACGCGCAGCGCGGCATGGATGCTGAAGCCATGAAGCAATACTGCCCGGCCTGGAGCGATGACCAGCGCCAGCTGCGCGCCGAGTGGCTGCACACCTGCTATACGCCGGCCATCCGTCGCGCCTATGACGATTTTCACCAGCTCGATATCCATCAATATTTCCCTCAGCTGCCGGCAAAAACTCTGCTGATGGTGGCAGGCAAGGGCGGCGTCATTCAGGCGGAAGATGAAGCCGAAATCCGCGAGCTGCTGCCGACCATTGAGATCAGCCGGGTAGCCAGCGCCGGTCACATGATCCCGTGGGATGATTTTCACGGCTTCTTTAATGCCTTTGGCACCTTCCTTGGCCCCTCACTGACTCCGGAGACGCAGCCATGACGCGTTCGTATCGTATCGGCCAGATTGTGCCGAGTTCCAACATCACCATGGAAACCGAAATTCCCGCCATGCTGCAGGCGCGCCAGCTGATTCGCCCGGAGCGGTTTACCTTCCACTCCAGCCGTATGCGCATGAAGCATGTCAATAAAGATGAGCTGGCGGCGATGGATAAAGAGTCCGACCGCTGTGCGCTGGAGCTGTCCGACGCGCGCGTTGACGTGCTCGGCTATGCCTGTCTGGTGGCGATCATGGCGATGGGCCCAGGCTATCATCGCCAGTCGCAGCAGCGCCTGACGCAGGTCACGCGTGACAACGAGGCGCTGGCACCGGTGATCACCAGTGCCGGCGCGCTGGTCGATGCACTGCATATTATGGGCGCGAAGAAGATCGCGCTGGTGGCACCTTACATGAAGCCGCTGACCGAGCTGGTGGTGGATTACATCCAGCGCGAAGGGATTGAGGTAAAGCAGTGGCGCGCGCTGGAAATTGCCGATAACCTCGCCGTCGCCCGCCACGACCCGGCCAATTTACCCGGCATCGTGGCGGACATGACGCTGACGGATGTTGACGTGGTGGTGCTGTCGGCCTGCGTGCAGATGCCGTCGCTGCCGGCGGTGGCAAAAGTGGAGGCGCAGACCGGCAAGCCGGTAATTACGGCCGCCATTGCCACCACGTACGCTCTGCTGAAGGCGCTGGAGCTGGAGCCGGTGGTGCCGGGCGCGGGCGCACTGCTGTCCGGTGCGTGGTAAGGAGAAAGCATGAGCCAGAGTGTCAGTGATAACTACGCCGGTGTCTGGGGCAACCGCATCGGTTTTGGTCAGCGTCCGGCGCTGCTGATGATCGACTTTCTGCAGGGCTACACCACGCCGGGCGCCGCGCTGTTTGCCCCGGGCGTGGTAGAGGCGGTGGCCGCCTCACAGGGCCTGCTGCTGGCGGCGCGCCAGTGCGCGATTACGGTGATCCATACGCAGATTCGCTACCATCCGCAGCATCAGCAGGACGGCGGGATCTGGGTGCAGAAAGCTCCGGTAATGCGTGACATGGTGGAGGGCAATCCGCTCGCCGCGTTTTGTCCGGCGGTGCAGCCGCTTGCCGCAGAAGTGGTGATCACCAAACAGTATGCCAGCGCGTTTTTTGGCACGTCTCTGGCATCGATGCTGGTGGCGCAGGGCATTGATACGCTGCTGATCGCCGGCTGCTCCACCAGCGGCTGCATCCGCGCCAGCGCAGTGGATGCGTTGCAATACGGTTTTCGCGCCATGGTGGTGCGCGAATGCGTGGGCGATCGCCATGATGCGCCGCATCAGGCCAATTTGTTTGATATCGACAGTAAATATGGCGACGTGGTAAGTAAAGCCGCGGCGCTGGAGTATCTCGGGAAGTTCAGCGCCCGTTAAGGGCGCGTTTCACCTGCACGGAGTGCGCACAAACAGTCCGTTTCGGCTGCGGCTGAGACGCATAACAACATCTCCCCGACGACGGGGTTATTGCGCCCGGAGAACACCATGACTGACGTTTCAACCCGTCCTGCTGCGCTGGCAGCCGAAGACACCGCTTCGATTTATCGTAAAATCACCTGGAAGCTGATTCCGTTTCTCTGCCTGTGTTATCTCGCGGCCTACCTTGATCGCATCAATATCGGCCTGGCCAAGCTACAGATGGCGAGCGATCTGGCGCTGAGCGAGACCGCGTTTGGTCTGGGTGCCGGGCTGTTTTTTGTCGGCTATATCCTGTTTGAAGTGCCGAGCAACCTGATCCTGCAGCGGGTCGGCGCAAAGATCTGGATCGCGCGCATTATGATTACCTGGGGCCTGCTCTCGACCGCCACGCTGCTGGTGCAAACGCCGACCCAGTTCTACATCATCCGCTTTTTCCTCGGCGCGGCCGAAGCCGGTTTTCTGCCTGGCGTGCTGTTCTATCTCACCAAATGGTTTCCCTCGTGGCGCCGCAGCCGCATCATTGCGCTGTTTATGATTGGCCTGCCGCTCTCCAGCCTGATTGGCGGACCGCTTTCCGGCTGGATCATGGGGCATTTTCATGAGGTTTACGGCATGCGCGGCTGGCAGTGGCTGTTTCTGCTGGAAGGTCTGCCCAGCGTGTTACTGGGTGTGCTGACGTTCTGGCTGCTGCCGAACAGCGTCGAGAGCGCCAGCTGGCTCAGCAGCAGTGAGAAGCAGGCGGTGCTGCGCGAACTGGCGCGCGACGAAGGTGACGCCAAAGGGCTGAAACACAGCCTGCGCGATGGTCTGCTGAATATTCGCGTGGTGATGCTCGGCGGCATCGACTTCTCGATTCTGCTCAGCGCTTACGCCATGGGTTTCTGGATGCCGACCTTTATTAAGAATGCCGGCACCACCGATATCACCACCATTGGCTATCTGACGGCGATCCCCAGTCTGGCGGCGTTGATTGGTATGCTGGCGATCGGTGCCAGCTCAGACCGCCTGCGTGAACGCCGCTGGCACATCATTGTTCCGTTTATTATTGGCGCGGCAGCGATGGGCACCAGCACCTTCTTTGCTCATAACGTGGCGATGACCGTGCTGCTGTTCTCGATTGCGCAGGCAATGATTATCGGGGCGGTGCCGGTGTTTTTCAGTCTGCCCGCTACGTTCCTGAAAGGCACGGCGGCCGCGGCGGGTTTTGCGCTGGCCTGTTCGATCGCCAATATCGCCGGACTGGTGAGTAATTCCGTGATGGGCGTGGCGCTGGACCTCACCGGCAGCAGCAACGGCGCGCTGTGGTTCTTCGCCGTGTGTCTGCTGCTCAGCTCGCTGTTAGTGGTCGCGCTGCCAGCGAAGCTGGTGAATCGGTAGAAGATACCTGCGCGTTAAAGCACTTGTTATTCCCTGGTGCGCATCAATGCGCACCCTACAAAACAGTGCGAATTCGTTGTAATTATCGCCGTAGGGTCGCCATTCATGGCGACCTGGTTACATAATCTGCATAACCAGGTGCGCATCAATTCGCACCCTACAAAACCGTGCGCATTTTGTTGCAATTATCGGCGCAGGACCGCCATTCATGGCGACCTGGTTGCATAATCTGCATAACCAGGTGCGCACCCTACAAAACCGTGCGCATTTTATTGTAATTATCGCCGTAGGGTCGCGATTCATGGTGACCTGGTTGCATAATCTGCATAACCAGGTGCGCATCAATGCGCACCCTACAAAACAGTGCGAATTCGTTCTAATTATCGCCGTAGGGTCGCCATTCATGGCGACCTGGTTGCATAATCTGCACAACCAAGTGCGCACCCTACAAAACCGTGCGCATTTCGTTGCAATTATCGCCGTAGGGTCGCCATTCATGGCGACCGCCTCACAGCCGCAGAATACAGCTCCACACCCCGCCAGACCGTCACGCCCATCCGCACCCAATCCTCCTCGCTAATCGGTTATCCATAAGGTAAAAATCTTGTGGGATAGCTCAAACTATCAGCTAAAGGTATTATAAAGGTATCCATTCTGGTGCTAGATTGGTTCTACCAACACCGGGGAGTCTATTTCGATGAAAACTACAATTCCAAAGCTGTCGTTCATGATGTTCTTAGAGTGGTTTATCTGGGGGGCATGGTTCGTGCCGCTGTGGGCGTTTCTCAGCAAAAACGGCTTTTCGCCGGTTGAGATCGCCTGGTGCTACGCCTGTACCTCCATCGCTGCCATCCTGTCACCGATTCTGGTCGGCTCGCTGGTTGACCGTTTCTTCCAGGCACAGAAAGTGTTATCGCTGCTGACCATCGCCGGCGCGATCCTGATGTTCTTTGCCGCGCAGCAGACGCACTTCAGCAGCTTCTTTCCGCTGCTGCTGCTGTATGCGCTCACGTACATGCCGACCATTGCGCTGACCAACAGTATTGCGTTTTCCCACGTCGGTGACGTGGAGCGCGACTATCCGCGCATCCGCGTGATGGGCACTATCGGCTGGATCGCCTCCGGCATCGCCTGCGGTTTCCTGCCGCCGCTGCTCGGCTTTGGCGATATCTCCGCCAGCAATGTACCGTTGCTGATCACCGCGGCCAGTTCGCTGCTGCTTGGCCTGTTCGCCCTGACCCTGCCAGCCACCGAACCCAAAAGCACCGGCAAGTTCAGCCTGCGCGTGGCGCTCGGCCTCGACGCACTGCACCTGCTGAAAGATCGCAGCTTCCTCGTATTTTTCGTCTGTTCATTCCTGTTCAGTATGCCGCTGGCGTTCTACTACATCTTCGCTGAGGGATATCTGACCGAAGTCGGTCTGCCACACGCCACCGGCTGGATGACGCTCGGCCAGGTATCAGAAATCTTCTTCCTGCTGGCGCTGCCGTTCTTCATTAAACGCTTCGGCATCGGCAAAGTGCTGCTGCTCGGCCTGGTCACCGCCGCGCTGCGCTACGTGTTCTTTGTGTTCGGCGGCGATCAAAACCTGCTGACCTTCGGCCTGCTGTTTATGGGCATTCTGCTGCACGGCGTCAGCTACGACTTCTACTTCATCACCGCCTACATTTATGTGGATAAGAAAGCGCCGGTGGCGATGCGTAACGCTGCGCAGGGCCTGATCACCCTGGCCTGTCAGGGCATCGGCAGCCTGCTGGGTTACCGCCTGGGCGGCTATCTGATGCAGGAGATGTTCGCGTATGACCAGCCGCGCAACGGTCAGACCTTCAACTGGGCGGGAATGTGGATGTTTGGCAGCGTGATGATAGTCATCATCACCATCGCCTTTATCGTTCTGTTCCGCGACGGCAAAAAACGCAGTGATGAATTAACCGCTTTTGAACACTCAGCAACCGCTGACAGCCATAAATAAGAGATGTAACCATGACGATGACACACCAGGAAAAACGGATTTTGGGCGCATTTTACGGCCAGGCATTGGGCGATGCGATGGGCATGCCATCGGAACTGTGGCCGCGTAGCCGCGTGAAACAGCACTTCGGCTGGATCGATCGCTTCCTGCCCGGCCCGGCAGAAAACAATGCCGCCTGCTACTTTGGCCGGGCGGCTTTCACTGACGACACCTCAATGGCGCTGGCGCTGGCCGATGCCATTATCAGCCACGACGGCGAAATTGATGCGGAAACCATCGGCGCCAATATTCTGCGCTGGGCGGAAGCGTTTGATGCCTTTAACAAAAATGTGCTCGGGCCGACCTCCAAAATCGCGCTTAACGCGCTGAAAAACGGCACGCCGGTGGCGCAGCTGGAAAATAACGGCCTGACCAACGGCGCGGCGATGCGCGTCTCGCCGCTGGGCTGTCTGCTACCAGCACGTGACCTGCCGGCTTTTATTGACGCTGTCGCGCTGGCCTCCAGCCCGACGCACAAATCCGACGTGGCGATTGCCGGTGCCACCGCGATCGCCTGGGCAATCTCCCGCGCGATTGACGGTAGCGACTGGGCAACAATTCGTGACGAACTGCCGGCGATTGCCCGCGCGGCGCAGGAGCGGCGCGTCACCACTTTCAGTGCGGCGATGGCGGCCCGCATCGAACTGGCGTTGCAGGTGGTGGCGCAGGGCAGGGGCACCGAGTCGACCATGCAGCAGATCTACGATCTGGTCGGTACCGGTACCAGCACCATTGAATCGGTACCGGCGGCGATCGCTATGGTCGAACTGGCAGCCACCGATCCCAACCGCTGCGCCATTCTGTGCGCCAATCTGGGCGGCGATACGGACACCATCGGCGCGATGGCGGTTGCCATTTGCGGCGCGCTGCACGGTATCGACGCGATCGATGCGCAGCTAAAAGCGGAGCTGGATGCCGCTAACGTGCTGGATTTCACTCACTACAGCCGCGCGTTTGTCCGTTTCCGCCAGCAGCGCGAGGCCGCCTATGCTGACGCCTGACGATCTGTCCCGACTGGCGGGCCGGTTGCCGGTGTGCGTGGTGGGGGCGGCGGTCGTGGATGTGATTGCCGATGCCTGGACGTTGCCGTATCGCGGCAGCGACATCGAACTGCATCAGCAGGGCGTGAACGTTGGCGGCTGTGCGCTTAACGTCGCCATTGCGCTGCATCGTCTCGGCATTCCTTCTATCAACGCGCTGCCGCTGGGGAACGGTATCTGGGCCAGTATCGTGCGACAAAAGCTGGCGGAATACGGTGTGCAGAGCGTACTGGAAAATGCGCACGGTGATAATGGCTGGTGTCTGGCGCTGGTCGAGCCGGATGGCGAGCGCACCTTTCTTTCCGTTAGTGGCGTGGAAAACCAGTGGGACGCCGCGCTGTTGCGCACATTGCCGCAGCCGGCGCAGCGCTGGATCTATCTCTCCGGTTATCAGCTCACCAGCAAAAGCGGCGAGGTGCTGATCGACTGGCTGGAGCAGCAGGCACCGCCGTTTCAGCTGCTGGTGGATTTTGGCCCGCGGCTGGCGGACATCGGTGAGGCGCAGTTTGCGCGTATCATGGCGTTGCAGCCACTGATTACAGTGAACAGGCAGGAAGCGGAGCTGCTGTGGCATGAGCGTCTGCGCGCATCCGAACCTTTCGACGCCCATCAGCTGATGGCGCGCTGGCAGCAGCAGTTTGACGGCGCAATGGTGTTAAGGCTGGACAGCGAAGGTGCCGGATACATCGACGCTGAGGCGCAGGGCTGGGTGCCCGCACTGGCGACTACGGTGGTCGATACTATCGGCGCGGGCGACAGCCATGCTGGCGGATTACTGGCGGGATTAGCGTCCGGCTGGTCACTGGCGGAGAGCGTTGCGCTGGGCAACGCAGTGGCGTCGTATGTGGTTTCCCGGCGCGGTGGCGACTGTGCGCCCGATCGCGCCACCCTGCGCGCTTACTGGCAGCAACGCCTTACTCAGCAATAAACACGTACATATCGCTGCGGCAGTAGCTGATGCTGTACTCCAGCGGATTGCCCTGTGCGTCGAGTGCCAGCTGCTTAATCACCAGCACCGGCACATTGGCGGGCAGGGCAATTTGCTGCTGCAGGGCTTCGTCCGGCATACGCGCGCTGACCCGGCTCTGGGATTTCACCGGCAGGATCTGCTGGCGATGAAAATAGTCATACAGCGAAATACCAATCTCATCGGCATCGGCAATGTAGCGCGCCGGCACCCATGACTCTTCAACCGAGACCGCCTGGCGGTCGACATAGCGAATACGTTTCAGCAGATAGACATCGCTGCCTGTGCTCAGCCCCAGCTTTTCGGCGATCTCTGCGCTGCAGGCAATTTTGCTTTTGTTGATCCACACGGTGTCCGGCGTTTTACCGCGCAGCACCGCCTGCTGCGACAATCCTTTTGGTTCTTTGAGTGAATATTCAAACTGGCTGCAAATCTGCGTGCCGTAGCCGCGGGAACGGAACACGACGCCCTCTTTTTCCAGCTCGTCCATGGCTTTACGCACGGTGATACGTGAAATGTTCAGCGACTGGCTGAACTCGCGCTCGCCCGGCAGGATCTCTTCGTGCACCAGCGTGCCATCGCGCACCGCATCTTTAATCGCACTGGCAAAGCGTTTATACAGCGGCGTGCGACTCTCTGTCGCCAGCGTGGTGGTCAACCGCGCCAACAGCGCATTGTGGTCAGTCATAGCGGGCAGGGCACTCACTCGGGTCAGCGGCAGGAACCGCTATAATACTGAATTTTAATGCGGCGCGCAGCCAGCGTCGCGTGACGGTGCGGGTGCTATGCTGCCAGACGGCCCTGTTGGTTCGCTTGTGTATTTCCGGAGACATTATGTTAATCGCTCAGATTTCAGACATCCATGCCGCACCGGACAATGATCACCTGCTGCGCCTGGAGCGGGCACTGGCGTGGCTCACTCATGTGCAACCGGATGTGCTGGTGTTAACGGGCGATCTTGTTGATGGCGAGTGGCGGCAGGGTTACTGGCAGATAGCTGAGCAACTGCGCCAGCAGCATTACCCTGCATTTATATTGCCGGGCAACGCCGATGATCGACGACTCATGCAAACGACATGGCATGAAAATCACTGGGCGAAAAACACCCCGGCAGACGCGCTGCATTTTGTTCAGGATATGGGCGGTTTGCGTATGCTGGGGCTGGACTCCACGGTGAATAAACAGAATTTTGGCAGCGTCGGGGAGCATCTGGAATGGCTGGAAAGACAACTCAGCGATACGCATGGATTGCCAGCGCTGCTTTTTCTGCATCATCCGGTTATCGCATCGGGCATACCGACGCTGGATGAATCAATGTGTCGCGGGCTTGATAAGCTTGAGTCGATCCTCAGACGCAGCCGGGTCAGAATACTGGCTATTGCAGCCGGGCATGTGCACCGGCCCGCAGCAGGCATGTTTGCAGGGGTTCCGGCTTATATTTGTGGCTCAATTTGCCCGGCGAATCCGCTGTGGTTCGGCAGCCAGCAGGTTCCTCCGGTGAATGATCCACCGGCACTGATGGTGCACCGTTTCGCCCGCGGCGTTTTGACCAGCCATCATGTCTCTTTATCCTGCTGATACTGAGGCACATCGTCGCGTTCTGTTAGCCACGGCACGGTGTGCGAGCACCAGATATAGGAAACCGGCGTCTGAGCGGGATCGTCGTCCAGCGTGGCCACACGCAGAATCACGTGGCTCTGATGAGGTCTTTCAGCCATCAGATGAGATCCGCAGACTGAACAGAAATAACGCAACTTATCCGGGGAAGAGTTAAATGCCGTCAGAAATTCTTCTCCCTGGGTCCACCTGAAATCCTCACGCCGCACGCGCGCTGTGGAGGTATAAGCGGCGGCGTGCGCTTTCCTGCAGGTATGACAGCAGCAATGCGTAATGCTGCCCGCCAGGCGATCGCATTCGTAGCGCACACGTTTACAGAGACAACTTCCGTTCATTTTTTCTCCTGATTCCTCTGCCGGATTATTGCATCAGCTTCAGATGGAGGAGGGGAAACGGTTTCCCCTCACCATCAACGGAAGACCGTCCAGTCACCTGAAAGCCCAGATGCTGATAAAACCCGAGCGCAGCGGTATTTTGTTCGTTAACGTCCACTTTCTTCGCTGCAAGATGACGGATAGCGTAACGGACTAACCGTGCACCGATCCCTTTTTTGTGATGAGCAGGCGAGACGAAAAGCATCTCGATATTCTCATCATGCACGCCGATGAATCCGACAATGTCATGGTTTTCATCGCTCACTTTTCTCAAAACAACAGCATCAAAATAATTTTCCAGAATAAGCTGTCTGAGCCGCAGGATATCCTGTTCATTCAGGAAATGATGCGTTGCCCTGACGGCAGCCTCCCAGACCTGAATCAGTAAGTGATACTCTTCCTTGCTTACTTCGCTAATTGTCACTATGCCTCCTTAACATGCTAACGCGATGGCTTAACGCAATGCCTGCGCTAATCGCTGGCCAGCCGCGCATAAAGATACTCATCGCCCCACATCCCTTTGAAAAAAATATTCTGCCGGTAGTGCGCTTCACGGCGAAAATTCAGCTTTTCCAGCAGGTTTATGGCGCGAATATTACGTGTGTCTACCACGGCAGTAAGCCGGTGTTTTGCAAACTGCGTGAAAAGCAGGGTAACCATGGCACTCATTGCTTCAAGCGCAAAACCCTGTTTCTGAAATCCGGCATCAAATGTCATGCCGAGTTCAGCTTGTCTTCCTTCATCAAAAAAATGAATTCCGATGTCCCCTATCAGCCGGTCGTCTTCCTGGTGTGCTACGGCAAGCTGAAACCAGGTGTTATCGCTGTTGAATGGCAGCGCATCCTGCTGCGCATATAATTTCTCAGCGTCCTGCCGGGTAAATTCTTCCCAGCTCTGATAACGAGCAACGTCTGGCAGATTGCGATAGCGCGACAGATGCGGCAAATCAGCCACTATCAGCTTGCGCAACACCAGGCGTTGAGTATAAATCGGCAACGTGAGTGCCATATGTTCTCCGCTGCCTGCGTGCAGGCGAGTTAAAGTAAACCGGGAGCGGTGCGTATCGCTTCAAGCCCGACGCGTTGCCCGAAAGACAGCTCCAGCGTATTGCCATCAGGATCGGCAAAAAATACGTAATATCCCACCGGTTCGCCAGCCTCTTCAGGGGCTTTACGTAACACGCCTTCGGCGACGGCCATCGCTGTTTTACGATCGATCTCTTCGCGTGACGCACAGGCAATGCCTAAGTGTCCAAATTTACCCAGTGGCGTATCTGACACGTCATCCGCCTGCACCAGAACCAGTGCGAAAGGGCGGGTATGATCGCTCAGCCATGCCACCTTGCGGGCAGCCGGGACGTCAGGTTCACGGGTGTGTATCACCTTCATTCCTGCATAGCGGCGGTAGAAATCCATGCTCTTCTCCAGATCCCTCACCATAAACGCAACGTGGGTAAATCCCACATCGATATCCTTCATCTGCATCCTGTCTCCATTTGTTGCCTCCCCGACACGATAAAAACTCAAGCCTGATAGAGGTTAATCGCCATAAAGGGCGTGGTAGCTGATCATTTTTTCGTGTGGAGGTGTGGTGCGTGAAACGGTACTTTCTCTTAAAATTTCAATATAACTCAACAGTTTTGGAATAAAAGCGACACGGCATCGCGTGCTATATGCCTATTAATAACGTTGACGGAGCGGAAATAAAAACGATTTAATTTCCGCCTGTTTTTTAGGAAAACTAAACAATGCGAAACAGCCTGCCTTCTCTTAACGCCCTGAAGGCGTTCGAATCCGTTGCCCGGCACCTCAGCATGACCCTTGCAGGCCAGGAGTTGCACGTCACGCCCGGCGCGATCAGTCTGCACATCAGGGAACTGGAACGGCAACTGGGCCTGCCACTGTTTCAGCGAAATGGACGCAAGCTGGCGCTGACGGCATCCGGTCAGGGCTATTACTACTCGATTGCTTCAGCTTTCAGCCTGATACGTGAAGCCACTGAAACGCTGGTGCAGGAGACACAAAAAAATACCATCACGCTGGCCTGCACCACCGGATTTGCGACCCACTGGTTACTGCCGCGACTGGCTGATTTTGAACGTACCTGTCCGGAGATCGACCTGCGCATCAGTGCTACTTCCCGCATTCAGTCTTTCGCCACGGATGGTATCGACCTGGCCGTACGGCATGGCAATGGTTTCTGTGAGGGTTGCGTGAGTGAGAAGCTGATCGACGACGACTACCTTGCAGTCTGCATTCCTGCTGTGGCGCAGCAGCTGGGGGAACCGCCGGCACTTGCCGCACTCGGTCGCGTCACGTTACTGCATGATATGCACCGGGAAGACTGGCAGCGCTGGCTCGCTGAAGCCGGCGTCGGGCACATTGATTCCGGTAAAGGGCCCTTGTATAGCGATGGCAGCGGGGCGTGGCTGGCGATGCTTGCTGGCATGGGCGTAGCGCTGATGCGCAGGCGATTTGTTCAGGCGAATCTGGCATCCGGTGAAGTGGTGGCACCGTTTCCAAATACGCTGAATACCGGACACGCGTACTGGCTTATTACGCCCCACGAAGCGCTGCTGCGTTCTGCCGTGGTAAAAGTAAGAGCCTGGCTCATGCAGCAGTCCACAGAATAGAACAGCGTCCGGCATTTCTTCATATCAACAAGACATAGTAAATTTCTGAGCAAGCCGATATAACAGGTTCAGGACATTTCACCTGCAGAGGATATCATGGCGCTTTCACACGAATTAATGCTGATTTACACCACTTATTTTGTGGCAACGGCCAGCCCTGGTCCGAGTAATATGGCGATTATGGGAACGGCGATGAATAAAGGGCGCGGTGCCGCCTTAGCGCTTGCGTGCGGGGTAATTGGCGGCTCAATGCTGTGGGCGCTGCTGGCGGCCTGCGGGGTATTAACCGTGCTGACGACGTTTGCCCAATTGCTGCTGGTGTTGAAAATCGGCGGCGGGTTATATCTGTTGTGGCTGTCATACAAAGCCGGTAAATCTGCGTTAACCCGCACCGCTGCCGATAAAACCGTTATCAGCGATCACCGCGTTGCATATGGCGCGTTATTTCGGCAGGGAATTTTGATGCACGTCGGTAATCCTAAAGCCATTTTAACCTGGGTCGCAATCATGTCCGTCGCGCTCAAACCGGACGCCGCAGCCTCGACCTTACCGCTGATTATTCTCGGCTGTGCGGCAATTTGCGTCGCGGTATTTTGCGGCTATGCGCTGATATTTTCCACCGCAGCAATGAACGCGTTTTACCGTCGTATCCGCCGGGGATTAGATGCGCTATTAGCCTGCTGTTTTGCCATTGCCGGACTGAAACTGGTGTTGAGTCGTCAATAAAGTAAATTTTTAACCTCAGGTTCGCCCTCCATAGCAACAGGCCGCTCAGTTAAGTAAACCACCATGAGCAGCCTGATTGTCGCGGCGCGACGCATCGCGCCCTGCTTCAGGCCGTCACTCCGGTGTGATATCCGCGCCTAGAGTCTTGATCTCAAATGTGTTTAGATACCTCAACGTCAAAGCCAGTGAATTGTTGCCATGAATCTAAAGGAAACTATCGTCCGTGAGTTCAGTGAATTATCGCCAGAACTACAGCGGGCTGCCGAATTCTCACTGCAGAATGCCAATCAACTGGTGGTGCAATCCATGCGCACCTTTGCGCAGCAGGCCGGAGTGAAACCGGCAACGCTGCTGCGCCTGGCGAAACGGCTGGGCTATAACGGCTGGAGTGAACTCAAAGACGCATTCATCGATGACATCGGCCTGCGCAATGATACCTATGTCTCGAAAGCGGAAAAGCTGGTGGCCGCCGGCACGCAACCGCAGCTGTATGATGCGATGTTTCAGGCCCACCAGACCAACCTGGCCTTTACGCAGAACGAAAACCGCCAGGCAATGGAACAGGCGGTGACCTTACTCGATGCGGCTGACAATGTTTACATCTGCGGCTTCCGCGCCAGCTTTCCGATCGCCTGGTCATTATTTTATGTGTATCGGCTGTTCAATCGTCAGGTATCACTGGTGGATGGTCTGGCGAGCAATATCGAAGTTTTCACGCGTGAACTGACCGCCGCGGATTGCCTGTTACTTACCAGCTTTGCCCCTTATTCACGCGAATCACTTGATGTACTGCGCGCAGCGCAGCAGGCGGGCGCAAAGATCATCGCCATTACCGACTCACCGGTCTCGCCGCTGGCGCAGGCCGCTGATTGCTCGCTCCGGTTTTCACTGGACAGCCCATCGTTCTTCCCGTCAGTCGTCTCTGGCATGGGCCTGGCCGAGTGCCTGCTGGCGATGCTGGTGGCCCGTCATGGACGTGATGCGGTCAGTAAAATTGAAAACGCCGAACGCTATTTAATCGATTCCGGCGCTTACGTGCATGCCGGCAAATCCTGACAGATGATTCATTTGTATCTGTCATAAGAATATTGAATGCGATTGAATCATTATTGCGTTGACGTGATTCAAATGGATCCTGCAAGATACGTTTCAACAACGAAGCGTATTCAGGAGCAGGACCAGCATGAGCCGTATCATTCACCGCAGTCTGCGCAGCGTGCCCGCCGTGGCTACGCGCGCACACGGGGCCTACATTTTTGATGCACAGGGAAAACAGTATCTTGATGCCTGCGGTGGCGCCGCCGTTTCCTGCCTGGGCCACGCCCATCCTGACGTCCTCGCAGCCATGCATCGTCAAATCGATCAACTGGCTTATGCGCATACCAGTTTCTTCACCAGCGATACCGTTGAACAGCTCGCTGAACAGTTAACGCGCACCGCACCGGGCGATATTAACTATGCCTATTTCGTATCGGGCGGTTCTGAGGCGGTGGAAACCGCGCTGAAACTGGCCCGGCAATACTTTGTTGAGATCGGACAGCCCGCGCGTACCCGTTTCATCGCCCGCAAACAGAGCTACCACGGCAATACGCTGGGCGCGCTGGCGGTGGGTGGCAACGAATGGCGCCGGCGTCAGTTCGCGCCCCTGTTAATCGACGTGATTCGTGTTTCCGCCTGCAATGAGTATCGCGATCGCCGTGCCGATGAAACCCAGCAGCAGTATACCCAGCGGCTATTGAGCGAGCTGGAGCAGGCGATTATCGATGCGGGCCCGGAAACGATTATTGGCTTCTGCGCGGAGACGGTGGTCGGTGCGACCAGCGGTGCCACGCCGCCGACGCCGGGCTATCTGCAGGGGGTACGTCGCCTGTGCGACAAATACGGCATTTTGTTTATCGCCGATGAGGTGATGTGCGGAATGGGGCGTACCGGCACACTGCACGCGTTCGAACAGGATGGCGTGGTACCTGATTTGGTTACCATTGCCAAAGGACTGGGTGGCGGTTATCAACCCATCGGCGCGGTGCTGGCCAGTGAGAAGATCGTGTCTGCGCTGCAGGCCGGCAGCGGTCTGTTCCAGCATGGACACACTTATATTTGTCACGCGACAGCCGCTGCGGCGGCGTTAGCAGTACAGCAGGTGATTGAGCGCGACCATCTGCTGGAGGCGGTTCAGCAGCAGGGCGCTTATCTGCACAAGGCGCTACGCGACGTGCTGGGGGAGTTACCGCACGTGGGTGATACGCGCGGCCGCGGCCTGTTTGCCGGTGTGGAGCTGGTGCGTGATAAAGCCACAAAAACCCCGTTCGATCCGGCGATGAAACTTCACGCAGCCATCAAGGCCAACTGTATGGCGCGCGGTTTGCTGGTCTATCCGATGGGCGGCACGCTGGACGGGCAATATGGCGACCATATTTTAATTGCCCCACCGTTTATCGTCACCCCGCAACAACTGGATTTTGTCGTGGATACGCTGAACACCGTGATACGTGAAGAGACCGGCAAATTATGATTAACCGATTACCGCCGCTGGCGGAGCAGGACTGGGATGAGCAGCAACGTCCGCTCGCGGAAGAGATTATCAACGGGCCGCGCGGCGCGCTGCTGCCACCGTTTGAGCCGCTGCTGCGCAGCCCCGAGTTAATGGCACATGCACAGCGTATGGGGGAATATCTGCGCTATCGCAGTGCGCTGGGCCAGCGGTTATCGGAACTGGCGATTTTAATGACGGCAAGGCACTGGTCACAGCCGGTAGAGTGGGCAATCCATGCGCCGATAGCGCGCGAAAAGGGGATTTCTGCTGCAGCGGTGCAGGCCATCAATGAAAAACGTCAGCCCGCGGATTTGCAGCCTGATGAGTGGGTGATTTATCAGTTTTGCCAGCAGTTACATCAGCAACAGAAAATCAGTGATGCTACCTGGCAACAAGCCATCGATTTATGGGGCGAGAAAGGCGTGGTGGATTTGATAGGCATTAACGGCTATTACAGTTTTCTCTCGATGATCATGAACGGCGCACAGACGCCGGTACCCTTTACGCAGGATCACTTGCTTCCTGCATAAGTTGTCGCATTACCCCGGGCGTACCTGATGCGCCCATTATATTAACCACCTTCTTTGACCATGTCCGCCGGGTTATTTCGCTGGATGACAATCATTGCACGCTACATTACTGACGCTGAGGGTTATTATGTCTGCATTTTTAAATAAATTAAAGGTTACACTGGCATTGGTTGCCTGTTCCGCCAGTTTTATCGCTGCGGCGCAGGATAAATTAACCGTCGGGGTTGATACGGCTTTTGTTCCTTTTGAATTTAAGCAAGGTGATAAATACGTCGGCTTTGACATTGATTTATGGGATGCCATCGCGAAGAAAATGCATGTCAGCTATGAATTACACCCAATGGACTTTGGTGGCCTGATTCCGGGGCTGCAATCACAGAATCTGGATGTCGCGATGGCAGGCATTACCATTACCGATGCGCGTAAGCAGGTGGTGGATTTCAGCAACGGTTATTATGACGCCGACTTATTAATGGCTGTCAAAAGCGATGATAACAGCATTAAGAAATTCAGCGATTTAACCGGCAAGAAAGTGGGTCTGAAACAGGGCACGGCCGCAGCCAGCTTTATGAAAAGTAAATACAAGGCAAATTATGTTGAGTTTCCTAATATCGACAACGCCTATCTGGATTTGCAGGCTGGCAACCTTGATGCGGTGGTCCACGACTCGCCCAATGTGCTGTACTACGTGAAAACGGCGGGCGATGGCAAAGTCAAAGCCAGCGGTGAAAACGACACGATTCTGCCGCAGCAGTATGGCTTTGCCATGCAGAAAAACAGCAGCCTGACGCCTAAGATCAACGCCGCGCTGCAGGCCCTGCGCGCGGATGGGACTTACAGCAAAATCTACGTGAAATGGTTTGCTAAGCAGCCGAAATAATCCTGCCAGGCCGGAGCTCTCCGGCCTTGTTTAGCGTTTACAGGTTAAATTATGAATTTTGACAGTAAATATATTTGGGAATCTCTGCCGCTACTGCTGCAGGGTCTGCAGCTGACCTTGATTATTTCGCTGTCAGGTCTGCTGGGCGGTTTTATTATTGGCTTACTGGCGGGAACCTGCCGTGCTCTGGGCGGAAAAATAGCCAAAACGCTATCACTTATTTTTGTCGAGCTTATTCGCGGTACGCCCATCATGGTGCAGGTAATGTTCATCTATTTTGCACTGCCGATGGTATTGCCGATAAGAATAGATCCTGTCACCGCCGCGATCGTAACCATTGTGATTAACTCCGGTGCCTACATTGCTGAAATTACCCGGGGCGCGATCCTCTCAATTAATAAAGGCTTTAGAGAAGCGAGTCTGGCGATGGGCTTATCGCAGCGCAGTACGCTGTGGTATGTCATTATGCCTTTAGCGTTACGCCGCATGATTCCGGCTTTGGGTAACCAGTGGATTATCAGTATTAAAGATACCTCACTGTTTATTGTGATTGGCGTGGCAGAACTGACGCGTCAGGGGCAGGAGATCATTGCGGGTAATTTCCGTGCGCTGGAAGTGTGGACGGCGGTGGCCATGATTTATCTGCTGGTGACGTTATGTCTGAGCTTTTTACTGAAGCAGCTGGAAAAAAGGATCCATATTTTATGAGCATGGTTGAATTTAACGCAGTGTCGAAAAATTTCGGTGCCACGCAGGTCCTGCACAATATCAATTTAAAAATTGAGTCCGGCGAGGTGGTGGTGATTATTGGGCCTTCAGGCTCGGGTAAATCAACGCTGTTACGCTGCATCAACAAACTGGAAGAGATCTCATCCGGGACGCTGCTGGTCGCCGGAATGCACATCACCGATCCGCATGCGAATGAATGTGATATCCGCCGCGAAGCCGGCATGGTGTTTCAGCAGTTCCACCTGTTCCCGCATCTGACTGCGCTGGAAAACGTGATGTTCGGCCCGATTCGCGTGCGTCATCAAACGAAAGCCGCGGCGCGCGAGCAGGCGCTGGCGTTGCTGGAGCGCGTCGGCTTGCGCGATCGCGCCAGCCATTATCCGTCTGAACTTTCAGGGGGGCCAGCAGCAGCGCGTGGCGATTGCCCGGGCATTGGCCGTCAGGCCGAAAATGATGCTGTTCGATGAGCCAACCTCCGCGCTGGATCCGGAGTTACGTCATGAAGTGCTGAAAGTGATGCGCTCGCTGGCTGAAGAGGGCATGACCATGGTGATTGTGACGCATGAGATTGGCTTTGCCCGCGATGTGGCTTCGCGGCTGATCTTTATTGATGGCGGTACCATTGCCGAAGATGGGCCACCTGATATGCTGCTGACTGCCAGCCGTAATCCGCGTCTGAAAGAATTTTTGCAACATGTATCCTGAAATGAAGTGAAATAACGCTATGAAAAAAATCGACTTCCGTGGTTCGGCTTTTGTTATTGGTCAGCAACTCGGTGACTTTAGCCGTGATGCCTGGCATAACAAACTCAGGCATACCCGTCTCTGGCAAACGGTCACCGCCATGAAAGATACGCAGCAAATCCGCAATATGCGCGCGCGGGTCCAGCGCCAGTTTCCGCTGATCTGGCAGGAGCTGGAAGGGCTGGCTGAAGGATTACAGGCACCGATTGACGAGGTGTTTGCGTGGAACTGCCGGGGCGATCTGGTGCGTTCAACTTCGGATGGTTGCACCACGGTGGCGGGGAAAAGTGCCAGCGGGGAGTTGATCATTGCGCACAACGAAGATGGCTTTCCCCAGCTGCGTGACGACTGTGCGCTGGTCACCGTGACCCCCGATGACGGGCTCGCGTTCACCAGCTTCGCCTATCCGGCATCACTTTGCGGTCACACTTTTGCCGTTAATGAAAAGGGCATCGTTAACACCGTCAATAACATTCGCGCTCAACATCGTCCGGATGGCATGCCGCGCCAGATCATCGCCCGCGCGTCGCTGAACGCGACCACGCTGGATGAAGCGATCGCCATACTCAGCGCCACGCCGCGCGCCGGCGCGTTTCACCATACGCTGGGGCAGCAGGGCGATAGCCGCCTGATCAGTATTGAAGCGACAGGCTCAGGCTGTTCAGTGATCGCACTGACTGCGCCTTTCGGGCACGCTAACCATCTTATTCACCCGCAGCTTGCCGCCGTCGAACAGGTGGTCACCGCCAGTTCCGGCTCGCGCCAGCAGCGTCTGGATACATGGCTGACGACGCAAACAGCGGTAGATGGCGCGGCGGCCAGGGCGATTTTATCGGATCAGCAGGATGCAGCGTTGCCGATTTACCGGCTGTCGCCGCAGGATCCGGATGAGGAAAATACCCTCGCCACGGCTATTTTTACCCTGAGTGATGACGCGGTGACGTGGCAGATCTTCACGCGCGACCGCCAGCGCGCCGCTTTGCAATCTGCTGGTCGTCAATGAGGTGGTATTTTTAATCTCCACAGCCCATCACTGAAGCCGTACAGTGATTGCTGGCAGCGCGCTAACCTGCGCTGCCAGCAATACTGACTATGTTACTCGTGGAAACGCGCTTCTTCGGACATCAGACATCCGTCGCTGAAACTCCAGTCATCGACGGTGTTAAACTGAATAATCACCATCACATCCTGCGGATCGATATCCAGCGATTGCGAGAGTTGCTGACACAATCTGCGACACAGCTTGTGCTTCTGTTCGCGGCTGCGCGGCTTGCCCGCAGTAATCATGAACTGAACAAAATTCTCTGAACGCCCGCGACTTTTATAGTGGCGATCAAACACCCTTAGCCGCGCCGGCAGTTCTTCAAATACCTGAAAGCGGTCGCCGGGTGGAACGGCAAATTCGTCCTCCAGACTCTGTTGCAGGATGTCGGAAATCTGCGTTAATTGCGCGTCGCTATAACCCTGACGCAGTATGATGCGGGTAAAAGGCATGAGGGTTACGCCTCTTCCAGACAGCTTAGCGCTGACACCGCCGCCGGCCAGCCGGCATAAAAGGCCAGATGGGTGAACACTTCGACGATCTCTTCTCGTGCCAGGCCATTCTGTAGCGCGAATTCGATATGCCACGGCAGCTGTTGCACCCGCCCCAGCGCCGTCAGTGCGGCCAGCGTAATCAGGCTGCGTTCGCGCGGCGTAAGCGCGTCACGTTGCCAGATGTCATCGAAAAGAACCTGCTGACTGAGTTCGGCCAGCTTTGGCGCGATGCGCGCCAGCGTTTTACTATCGAGTGTTTTTGCCATGATGTTTCTCCGTATTGACTCAGCCGCGATTGTGGCGAAACATAACCATCCTGAAAATCAAATAAAACACCGTCATTCATCCCATAAATCAGGACGATCATGCAAAAGTTAGCTCAGACGCTGGATCTCGATGCGCTGCGCAGTTTTGTCACCGGCATGGAGTGTGGCAGTTTTGCGCAGGCCGCCGTGCGGCTCTGTCGATCCACTTCGGCGGTCAGCGCCCAGCTGAAAAAGCTGGAGCAGCAATGTGGCAGCAAGCTGGTGGAGAAAAGCGGGCGTCATCTGGCGTTAACCCGTGAGGGGGAAGTGATGATGGGTTATGCCCGCCGTCTGCTGGCATTGAACGACGAAGCACTGTGCACCTTCAGCGGTACAGGGCTGCAGGGGGAAGTGCGCCTGGGCATGCAGGAAGATTTTGGTGACACTCTGATGCCCGGTATTCTGGGCGAATTTACACGTCACCATCCCGGGCTGCAGATTATCGCCCGCGTGGCGCGTAATCAGGAGCTGCTTGCAGCGCTGGACAGCGATGCTCTTGATATGGCGCTGTTGTGGCAGGCACAACCGCTGCAGCGTAAAGGCGTGTTGATCGGCCAGTTCCCGCTGGAGTGGATCGCCCACCCCGACTGCGACGTCAGCGCGATGATAAGCCAGGGCGAACCGCTGCCGCTGGTGATGTTTGATAATCCCTGCCTGATGCGCTCGCGCGCCATCGACAGTCTGGACCGGGCGGGCATTGCATGGCGAATCGTGTTTGTCAGCCATAGCCTGAGCGGCATCTGGGCGGCGGTGCGGGCCGGTCTGGGGATCACCGTGCGCACGCGGGTCGGCATGCCCGCTAACCTGGTGAGCGCCGGCAATGTTTTGCCGCCACTGGGCGCGCTGGGCGTTACGCTGGAACAAAAAAGTGGCAGCCAGACTGAACCGAATGCGCAAAACCTGCTGGCCAGACTGATGGAAAATGCGCTGCGCAGCCTAGAGCCGTTACCGGGTCTGCGGCCCGCCTGAATTGCTGCTACAGTTACTTCGCAATCAGCAGCGCATCGGCGATATCCAGCATGGCGCGCAGGCGATCCATGTGCCGCAGATCCTGATGATAGCCTACCCAGATATCGCGTGAAGGCGGCGGCTGTGGGGTAGGAATCCGCTGCAGTCCGGCGGTGGCATCGCCCAGCGGCTGGGGTAACACCGCCACGCCCATGCCGCGCCGGCACATCTGCGCCTGCACCGCCCGGCTGGTGCTGGTAAAAGCCCGCCGTGACTGTGGAAATTGATCGAGCAGCCAGACGACGTCCGGAAAATGGGCTTGTGCGGTATTCATCAGGATCAGCCCCACTGAGGCGGGGTCGTGTTGCAATGCGCGGGCATTTTCAGGCGTGCCGTATAACGCATAGGGCATGCTCATCAGGCGCCGCTGGACAATATCCGGCTCGGTAAAAGGCACAATGCGAAAAGCCACGTCGGCGTCGCGTCGCGACAGATTGAGCAAACGGTAGCTGGCGATAATTTCGGGCACGATAGCGGGATGGCGCTGTGTCAGCTCGCTCAGTACCGGCGCCAGCACGGCGGTGGCAAACCACTCGGCACAGGAGATGCGCAAAATGCCTTCCAGTCGCGGGTGATTGCCCGCAAGCCGTCTCTCCATCGCCAGCGCAGCATTTTCCATACTTTCCGCCAGGCCCAGCACGGCGTCACCGGCATCGGTTAACACCAGGCCATCCGGCGTGCGGCGAAACAGCGCCTGATGGGCCTGCGCTTCCAGCACCTTAATGCGACGACCCACGGTCGGATGGCTGACGCCGAGCCGGCGCGCGGCCTCGCCATAAGATCCGCTGCGCATCACCGCCAGAAAGATCCGTACATCGCTCCATTCCATTGCGCTCGCCCCCGTTCAAAAATGAACGTCGAATATACAAAAATGGCAGTTCTCAAACAACTTTGTAGCTATCACCATAACGGCATCATACAGACTGAACTGATTGAGGATTGCAGAACATGAAAAAGCTTCAGGACAAAGTTGCCCTCGTAACCGGCGCATCTAAAGGCATTGGTGCGGCGATTGCCCGCCAGCTGGCCGCCGACGGCGCAAAGATCGTCGTCAACTATGCCGCCGATAAAAACGGGGCGGATAAGGTGGTCGCCGCTATTGAGGCCGCCGGTGGCTCGGCGGTGGCGCTGGCAGCGGATGTCACCGATCAGTCGCAGGTTGAGGCACTCATTCAATCTACCCTCGCGCAGTTTGGCCGGCTGGACATCGTGGTGAACAATGCCGGCGTGTATCAGTTTGCGAAGATCGAAGAGAGCAGCGAAGCGCTGTATCGCAAGCAATTTGACATCAATGTGCTCGGGCCGCTGCTGGTGACGGGCGCCGCCGTGCCACATCTGGGCGAGGGCAGCAGCATTATTAATATCAGCTCATTTGTAACGCGGGTATTTCTGGCGGAGAGCGCTATCTATAGCGGCAGCAAAGGCGCGATTGATGCCATTACCGGCGTGCTGGCGCGCGAACTCGGCCCGCGCGGCATCCGCGTCAACGCGGTCAATCCGGGGTTAATCGAAACCGAAGGCACGCACAGCACCGGCGCGATGGGATCGGAGTTTCAGCGCTGGAACGAAAGCCAGACGCCGCTTGGCCGTATTGGCCAGGTGCAGGATATTGCGCCGATTGTGGCTTATCTCGCTTCCGACGATGCCGGATGGGTGACGGGCGAGGTGATGATGGCGTCTGGCGGCATGCGTTAACGGGAGAAAAGGATGCATCAGATGATGGTGGTATGTGTCGGCGATGAAACCCATCGCTTTGACCGCGACTATTATACCCACACGCACCTGCCGCTGGCGCTGGCGTGCTGGCAGGATTATGGGCTCATTTCGGCGGAAGCGTTCTATCCCGCTTCAGACCGCAGCGGCTGGCTTTCCATCGGTGTTTACACGTTTGGCTGTCAGCAGGATGTCAACCGGGCGCTGGAGTCCGAACAAACCAAAAGGGTGATGGCAGATGTGGTGCATTTTACCGACGCCACCACGGTGATTCGCAGCCATTTCATTCCCTTCTGAACGGCAGCGACGCCGCCGCGCGGTTATGCCTTCCATTCACCGGTTTGACAGCCTGCTTAATGAACGCATTGTGCATTAAGCAGGCATCCCGGCAGCAAAAACGGGACGCGCTGGTGCCAAATCAGGACAAACCAATCCCTGAATCTGGTACGTGGCGCTGCCTTTTGCTATTTCATGTGTGAGCTATCACCGCAGCAGCACACAGGACGCAAACATGAATTTTTACAGCAGCAGAGAATTTACGGGTTCCAAAGCCTGGGAGTCTCAGCATATTGCCAGCTTTGATAACACCAGCGTTAAACTGCACTGGACCGATCAACCCTACAAATGGCATATCAATGACGGACAAGAGGTGTTTGCCGTTATGGATGGTTGCGTTGACATGTTCTACAAACAAGCGGGTGAAGTGAGAACCCAACGATTAACCACCGGCGATATTTTTTATGCCAGCGAAGGCACTGAACACGTGGCACATCCGCAGGGTGTAGCCCGGGTGCTGGTGATTGAACAAGCGGGATCGGTTTGATGCGACGCCTAAACCCCGGTTATTTCACGATCGACGAAGCCTGATCAGCGCGATTACCGGCTATGACGCGCCGGCGATGACAGTCGGCGGGATCGAGCCGTTCTCCCCGGGCAGAATAAACGGCCAGTTCAGGTAACGGTTCGCCGTTGGCGTTATCCAGCAATACCGAGTGTGTCTCGCCTTTTTCAAATAAATAACGCTCTCCCCACTGGCGCATCGCCACGACGATTGGGAAGACGGCTCGTCCCCGTTCGGTCAGCACATATTCCTTGTAGGCGCTGCCATCTGACGCCGGACAACTCTCAAGCACACCGACTTCGACCAGCAGTTTCAGCCGTGACGCCAGGATATTTTTTGCCAGTCCAAGGTTTTTCTGGAAATCACTGAAGCGGCGCACATCATCAAACGCTTCACGGATGATCATCAGACACCAGCGTTCGCCAATCACCTCCACGGTCCGGGCGACCGGGCATTCGCTGGTTCTGAGCGCTTCCTGTTTGGCCATCTTCTCTCTCACTCTGCTGATTTACTGACGGCAGCTTAGCCTTCAGTAAAACAAGTTGCAAAAAAAAACCTCCGCTGCTACTTATAGAATAAATCGGTTTCAAAAAAAAACCACATAAGGATGCAACATGACTTGCACCAGTGATACCCCTGCAACCTCTGAGGCGCCTCTTTCGCCAGCGACGACCTCAGTGCTGTCGCCTCACATCATTTTTCTGTTCTCACTGACCTGCGCGCTGGCTGTCGGCAATGTCTATTCTGCGCAGCCATTGCTGGAATCCATCTCCGCAACGCTGCTGGTTTCGCCCGGCACCATCGGCCTGGTCATCACGGCAACGCAGGCGGGTTATGCCATGGGATTGTTCTTGCTGGTGCCGCTCGGCGATCGCTTTGATCGCAAAAAGCTGGTGGTCACGCACCTGCTGCTGTCGGTGCTGGCCCTGATCGCGGCGGCGTTAGCAGAGAGTTTGCTGGCGCTGCTGGTGGCGATGCTGCTGGTGGGGCTGATGGCGGTGGTGACGCAAACCGTGGTGGCGTGGGCCGCTATCCTGTCGGCACCGGCTCAGCGTGGCAAGGTGGTAGGCAGCGTCACCAGTGGCATCGTCATGGGCATACTGCTGGCGCGGCTGGTCTCTGGCATCATCGCCGATATCGCCGGCTGGCGGGCGGTGTATATGACCTCAGCCGCGCTGATGCTGCTGATTACCGTGCTGCTGGTGAAAGTGATACCTGCTGCCGGTCCGCAGAACACAGCCACTTCCGTGGCCGGGCTGCTGGGGTCTGTCCCGCGTCTTTTTGTCACCGAGCCTTTGCTGCGTCAGCGTGGCGCGCTGGCTCTGCTGATTTTTGCCGCGTTCAGCATGTTGTGGAGTTCCATGGTTTTGCCGCTCACGGCCATGTCGCTTTCCCATACGCAAACAGGGCTGTTTGGTCTGGCTGGAATAGCCGGAGCGCTGGCGGCTTCCAGAAGTGGCGCCTGGGCTGGCAGGGGAACCGGGCAGCGCGCCAGCGGATGCGCACTGGTTTTATTAACGCTCTCGTGGCTCCCGATCGCCTTCGCGCAGGCCTCATTATTGTTGCTGGTTATTGGTGTGATCATGCTGGATTTCGCCGTGCAGACGGTGCATGTCATCAACCAGAGCATGCTGATTGCCGGCAAACCCGCTATCACCAGCCGGCTTATCGGTGCCTATATGTGTTTTTATGCGGCAGGCAGCGCGCTGGGCGCTATTGCTGCCACCCAACTCTATGCGCACTGGGGATGGTATGCCGTGTGCGGCGGCGGGGCACTGGTCAGTGCCTGCGCACTTATTCTCTGGTATGGAACACGTCAATCATGAAATTATCACACCTGCTGCTGGCCATCGGTATTACCGCCATCTGGGGCATTAATTTTTCGGTGATTAAATTAGGGCTGCACGCCATCGATCCGTTTATTCTGGCAGGGCTGCGTTTTACGTTGTGTGCCATCCCGGCGCTCTTCTTTATTAAAAAACCTGACGTCCCGTGGCGCTACCTTATTGGTTACGGCTTGGTATTCGGCATTGGCTTGTGGGGCCTGGTGAATCTGGGGATAAAAACCGGGCTGTCGGCGGGGATCGCCTCGCTGGTGCTGCAGTTCAGTGCCTTTTTCACTCTGCTGCTCGGCAGTTATGTGTTCAAAGAACAGCTCAGCCGCTATCAGATCGCTGGCTTTGTGCTGGCGTGCAGCGGATTGATGAGCATTGTGTTTATTACCGACGGCTCGGTGATGTTTGCCGGGTTGCTGCTGGTGCTGGCAGGCGCCATAGCCTGGAGTATTGCCAATATCATCATGAAAAAAGCCGGCACGAAGCAGGTATTCGCGTTTCTGGTCTGGTCGAGCGCCTTTTCGCCGCTTCCGCTTTTTCTGCTGGACGGATTAATTAATGGCAGCGCGGGCTACAGCGCATTAATCAGCCATATGGATACCCATGCGATATTGTCCATTCTGTTTCAGGTCTACCCCAATACGTTATTAGGCTACTGGATCTGGAATTCATTGCTTAAACAGTATCCTGTCTCCACCGTCGCGCCATTATCGCTGCTGGTGCCGGTATTCGGCATTCTCGGTTCGATGATGATATTTGGTGAAGCTATTTCTCCGATGAAAATCGTGGCGCTGGTACTGATTATTACCGGGCTGGCGGTTGGGTTATATGGACAACGCATCAAACGTTATTTCATTCCGCAATCGGATTCGCTGTGATCAGCAGCCCGCTGATGAGCCGTGATCCGACAAGAGCGGGCATCCCGCCCGCTCTCTCTGTCAGTGAAAATCCGCTTACTGCACCACGAAACGCGCGACTGAGCCTTCCAGTGTCGACGCCTGATCGCGCAGTGCGCTGGCGGCGGCCGATGATTCCTGCACCAGCGCGGCGTTCTGCTGCGTCACGCTGTCCATCTGAACGATAGCGACGCCGACCTGCGAAATGCCGCGATTCTGCTCATCGGATGCCTGCGCGATTTCGGCGAGGATGCTGGTTACGTTGCCAACGGAATGCACAATTTCATCCATGGTTTTACCGGCCTGACCCACCAGCTGTGAACCACTGCTGATACGCGCCACCGATTCGCCAATCAGGGTTTCGATCTCTTTGGCCGCCTGAGCGCTGCGCTGCGCCAGACTGCGCACCTCGCTGGCGACCACGGCAAAGCCGCGTCCCTGCTCACCGGCGCGCGCTGCTTCTACTGCTGCGTTTAACGCCAGGATATTGGTCTGGAAAGCAATGCTGTTAATGACGGTGGTGATTTCGGCGATTTTGCCGGAGCTGGCGCTGATCTGGTCCATGGTTTCAACCACGCCTTTGACCAGCGAGCCGCCCTGATTGGCCTTCTCCGAAGTGGCACGCGCCAGTTCGCTGGAGTGATGAATGTTTTCCACGTTCTGCTTCACGGTAGCGGTTAACTGCTCCATGCTGGCTGCCGTTTGCTCCAGCGCGGCCGCCTGCTCCTCGGTGCGGGCGGAAAGATCGTTATTGCCTGCAGCAATTTCTGCGGAAGCGTGGCTGACCTGCATCACGCCGCTGCGAATGTTACCAATGATGCCGCGCAGATCGTTGCTCATCTCACCGACCGCCTGCATCAGCTCGCCCAGTTCGTCCTTACGCGAAGTTTGCAGCTGTACGCTCAAGTCTCCCTGCGCAATCTGCCGCGCGACGTTCAGTGTTACCGCTAAAGGACGGGTAATCTGCCGGGTGATAAACACCGCAATCAGAATGCTGATTACCACAGCCGCCGCCAGGATCAGCGACATCCACAGGATTGCCCGGGCGATATCCTGGTGCGTGGCGGCCAGCTGCTGGGTAAATAATTGATTACTGGTATTAGTCAGATGCAGGCCCGCGATGGCAAGCTGGCGGGTCGCTTCCACTTCTTCTTCCGCGGAGGCGTTGTAGTCCTGCACGCTGTCGCGTCTGGCCGCCAGCGTTACGGCAATTTTATCCAGCGCGTTGCTGTCATCAGCGCTCAGGCGTGGTCGAGCCTGGTCAATGAGTTGAATCGTTTCAGCTATAAAGCCTGACAAAGCCAGACGGTTTTCCTCACTGTTGTCCAGCGCCATCAGCTTTACACGAATACTGATACCATTCAGATATTTAGCGATTTCATTGAGCGCGGTTGCCGTATCCTGCTGTGTGCTGACGTAGTTTCTGGCCAGCGCGGCAACCGCCGTGGTTTCGTCACTGAAGCGCAGCGCCTGCAGAATGCTCTGGCGCTTATGCACTTCGTTCACCGTTTCTGCACGATGCTGACGATAAAGGTTCATCGCAGCCGGCAGAGAGGCAATCAGCGCGGTCTGCGCGCTATCCCATCGCCAGGTTTTCAGCTGGTTGATACTGCCCTCAATCGCCTGCAGTCGCGATTCGTTGTCGGCAATGAATTTTTCATCGTGGGTTTTTACGTATTGGAGGCGGGCATCTTTAGCCTGCGCGAACTGATCGTTAATGCCTTTCAACTGGCTGAGTTTTTCCGCACGTTCCGCGATGTCGTGCAGGTTTTTGATGCCACAGGAAGCTACAGCAATGCTGAGGATAAGCAGCACACCAAACCCGAGCATGAGTTTTCTGCTGACTCTGATATCTTCCAAAAAAACACGTATTTTTTTCATTAAGGTGAATCTCCCTGGTTGTTGTTGTCCACGCTTTTGCCTGATGGCAATGGCGTTATCGGCAGGGAGATGGTTAATTTCAATTAAAATAATTAAAAAACATATAATCACCTGAATTTATTAGATGAGCTATGCTAGGGGAAGGGTTGCAACGGTAGGGCAGGCGGGGAGCTCGAATTTTCTGTTTTATGCTGGTACTGATTTTGGCGGATAGCGGTGCGGGGGAAAGTATTGACGCAACCTGCCGGTTTGTCAAAGCGCCGGGATTTCAGGCGAATGGCCCGATAGCCCTCAGGCCAGGCGTTGCGCCTGAGGACATTCCGCTACGCCTGAAATCCTCAGGAATCCGCTGGCTGATTCGTCAGCCACTGAGCGGCGCTGGTGGTGGCAATGTGCTCGCGGTAGTTAAACGTTTCCTGTTTAGGCCATGCCACACCGTCCGGACGGGCAAAGGCCAGCCGGTAGGCCGCGCCAGTGTCATGGGGATGACGTTCTGCATTTTCCCTTAGCCTTTCCCGGCTAAGTAATACTCGCCTGACCGCGCTTTTCCAGTGAGATTGCATCAGGTCAGCCAGCTCTGCGTAAGTCAGCGTATCGCCAGCAATATAAACAATGTCGTTCTGAAAAGCGGGCTGATGAAAGAAGATATCGGCTGTCAGCTGCCCGATGTCGTCTGGCGTGGTGAGTGTCAGGGCATAGTTCCAGTCACCGAGGGCATAAACCGTTTTATTCCCGGCATCGATCACGCCAAAATCGGGTTCAAACAGATAGCTGGTAAAAATACCGGTCGAAACAATTACCCAGTCAGTGTTGCTTTGGGCGCGCAGCAGGTGGCGCACTTCAAGCTGCTCATCCCACACCGGTTGCCCACTCTCTTTGCCGATAACGTCATAATCCACGCCAAACTGCCAGGGAAAATAGCGGGCGACACCCGCCTTGAGCACGGCCTGAGTGATTCTGAGCTGTGTTCCCGGCCCGCCGACAAAACCACTGCAATTAATGATGGCATCATAAGTGCGAAATAATGCTGAGAGTTCGCTCAGGCTATTTTTCTGCAGGTCGCCTTCCACAACGGTGATATTTAGCTTTTGCAGCGCATCCAGCCGGGTTTTAAGTGGGCCGGACGTGGCATGTGCAGCCTCGCTTCTGAGTAATACATTTATTTTGATCAGAGGATGCTGCTGCACTTTTTTAGCCATGGCGTTTAACACCGCCATGCCTAATTCTCCTGCGCCGAGGATAAGAATATTTTCGACATGTTGATCAACGGGTAGCATGCTTGTCTCCTTAGGTTATATCCGTCATCCTGACAGCGGACAAACCCTGATTCAATCAGGTACACCCGTGATACCGGAGGAGAGATGGAACCCAATCGCGAAGCCCTGCTGCAGTTTTCCAGACAATTTTGTGAGGCGTTGAGTCACGATGATGAAACATTAAAGCGTGAAATTCTTTCACACGCCGGCAATCGCTGGTCGCTGGGTATATTGCATATTCTGGTCACCCATGGACCGTTGCGCCATGCAGAAATTGGTCGTTTACTCCATGGCGTCACGCAACGAATGCTGACACGCACACTGCGTACGCTTGAGCGTGACGGCCTTATTTCCCGTTGTGATTATCAGGAAAAAGTACCGCGTGTCGTCTATACGGCCACGGACGCGGGCGAAGAAATGATGATGAAAATGATGCCGCTCTGGGCGTGGATTATTTCGTCGGCCGACTATTTTAAGCAAAGCAGAATTACGTTTGATACTCCTCCTCAGTAATGGCATTAAATTGCGTGATGACGACCTTGCTGAGGATGCGTGATTATTTCCCTGCTGCCAATAGTGCAATTTTTTTGCACTATTAATCCTGTCCCGGTTTTGGCAGGTTGTCTCGTGAGAATTCACGCATTGAGAGCAGCACGGGCATCAGATTATGGCCTGCACGCGTGAGTGCGTATTCAACACGCGGGGGCAGTTCACCAAAATCAGTGCGGGTTATCAGCCCATCACGTTCAAGCTTGCGCAGATGTTGAGTCAGGACTTTATGCGATATCTCCGGCATACTCTTCATGAATTGCGAGTGACGCATCGCAGGCTCCGCAAATAACCTGAATAAAATCTGCAGTGTCCATCTGCCGGAAATAATAGTTAAACATTGCGTGACATAAGCGACCGAACCTTCTGGTCCGAGACAACGTGTTTTCTCATCATCGCCTACAGGCACTTTCAGGTGCGTAATTGATTCATTCATCAGTTTATTTTCCAATAGATTTTTCACGTATTCTGGAGAACAGTAATGGATCTGAAACTCGACGGCAAAATTGCTCTGATAACGGGTAGCACCAAAGGTATTGGAGAAGCGGTAGCCAGAGGGCTTGCCGCTGAAGGCACCCGCGTTATTATACATGGCCGGGATCCAGCTAAAGCTGAAAATATCGCCAGCGATATCTTAAAGCAAGGTGGACAAGCATACGCAGTAACGGGAGATTTAACCCGTGAGGCAGATATTCAACTGCTTTATCAGCAAGTCTGTTCGCTTGTACAATCCGTTGATATTGTTGTTAATAATGCGGGTGGCTCCGGCCCCACAGAGGACTGGACGTCTTTTTTGCCAGAAACCTGGGCGGCTGGGTATGATAAAAATGTCCTTTCAGCCTTACGTGTCATTAATCTTTTTCTTCCTGGGATGCGTGAACAAAAATGGGGCAGAATCATTAATATTTCGAGCCTGGCAGCGTTGATGCCTCCCGCCAGGCGTCCGGATTATGCTGCTGCTAAAGCAGGGATTATTGCCATGACCTCATCGCTGGCAAAAGCGGTCGCACACGATGGCGTAACCGTAAATACTCTCTCACCGGGTACTATTCATAGTGCAAGCCTGGAAAAAGCATTTCGTCAAACGGCCAAAGATGCAGGGCTTTCAGCTGACGCGCCATGGGAAGATATTGAACAGGCCGTATTGCCCCTGTATGCCAATGTGCCCATGGCGCGCGTAGGGACGCTCAAAGAAATAGCGGACGCCATCACCTTTCTGGCCAGCCCGTTGTCGGGTTACATAACGGGTTCAAATTTAAGGCTTGATGGCGGTATGTGGCCCGGACTTTAAAGCCAGCCGCACAACATCCTGAATAAAATCTCTGTTTCAGCTACTACTTCATTCGATGGCATCATCAGAGCCTATTTAATCATCAGAACTGGGCAGGCTGCTGTTGCAGCCTTGCTTATACCCTAACGTCATCCTCTTCATGATGCGCGCAGTTCCGGTCGGTATGCCCAATCCTGTTTATTGACAGTCCACGCCTGGTCATGCATATTGTTATGTTATAACGTAACAATGAAAGTACCATGATGAAAAACTCGCTCTCCCTGATTATTGCGGCGCTGCTGTCGCTTCCTGTATTCAATGCTAATGCCAGTAACTATCCGCTCACCGTTGATAACTGCGGTGTCAAAGAGACCTTCGCTCATCCGCCTGCGCGTGTCGTCACCGTTGGCCAGCATGAAACGGAACTGCTGCTGGCGCTCGGTCTGGCAGATAAAATTGCCGCAACCTCGGTGTGGTTTGGCGCGCTGCCCGCCGATTTGCAAGGGCAGGGCAGCCAGCTTAAACGGCTGGCCGATAACGCCCCAGGCTTTGAAGCGGTGGTGGCGCAGCGCCCGGAGCTGGTGCTGGCGCAGTACAGCTGGCACGTCGGGCCGCAGGGTGAAGTCGCCACGCGTGAACAGTTTGAACAGCTCGGCATCCGAACCTGGATTTCGCCTGCCGACTGCATCGGCAAAGCCGTCACCACCACGTCCAATAGCGACGGTGCACGCACCACACCGTATGGGATCGAGGTGATCTTTGCGGAAATCACCGCGCTGGCGCGCATTTTTGATGTGCCGGCGCGTGGCGAAGCGCTCAAACAGCAGCTGGCCGCTCGTATAGCACAGGTTCAGCAGCAGCTGCACAAATCGCCGTCAGCGCCGCTGAAGGTGGTTTACTGGTTTTCCAGCCCGCGCCTGAAAGGCGATCCCTGGGTCGCCGGCAATAAAGGGGCACCGGGCTGGATCAGCCAGACGCTCGGTCTGACTAACATTATCGATTCAGACGAAGAGTGGCCGGCGGTCACCTGGGAGCACATTGTCTCCGCGCAGCCGGACATCATCGTTATTGCCAGCATGGCGCGGCGGCTCTATCCCGCCGATGACGTCGCGGTTAAAAAACACTTTCTGCAAAGCGATCCGGTGACGCGTGAAATGCCAGCGGTGAAAAACGGCCACATTGTGGTGGTACCGGCCATGTCACTGAATCCCTCGTTGCGCAACGTAGAGGCCGTGGAGCTGATCGGTCAGCAGATCGCTGCTTTCGCACCTGCCCGATGAGCGCTCATACTGTCTGTTACTGGCGCACCGGCCTGCTGATTGCTGCGGGCGCGCTCAGCCTGCCGGTGATGATGACGCTGGCCGCGGCGACCGGCGATGTCGCGATCAGCTTTACCCTGACCGCGCAGGCCATCACCAATGGTCTTGGCATCACGCATTACGACCTGCCGGCGCTGGAAGCCGGCATCGTCTGGCAATACCGCATGAGCCGCGCGCTGATGGCGGCGAGCAGCGGCGGCGGGCTGGCACTGTGTGGGCTGGTGTTGCAGTCGTTGCTGCGCAATTCGCTGGCCGACCCTTATCTGCTGGGGATTTCCGCCGGCGCATCAACCGGCGCGGTGTGCGTGATGCTGCTTGGCATCGGCGGCGGCGCCATCACCACCGGTGCCGGCGCGTTTGGCGGTGCCTGTCTTGCATTTATGCTGATTGTTCTGCTCTCCGGCGGCATGCGGGAAAACACCGCGCGCATCATTCTGGCCGGTATTGCCGGGACGCAATTATTTAATGCGCTGACCGCTTACATTGTCAGCACGGCGGCCAATGCAGAGCAGTCGCGCGGCGTGATGTTCTGGCTGCTCGGCAGCCTGAGCGGTGTACGCTGGGCAGATGCATTACTGTGTTTTGCCGTAACCCTCGCCGGTCTGCTGACTGTGCTCTACCATGCGCGCGCGCTGGATACCTTCTCATTTGGAGCGGAAGTCTCCGCGACACTCGGCACGCAGGTTTCAGCGGTGCGCATCGTATTACTGCTGACCACTGCGTTAGTGACGGCGGTGATTGTCAGCGCGATTGGTGCGGTCGGTTTTGTCGGGCTGGTGATCCCGCATATCACCCGCATGATTGCCGGGCCGCGTCATCTGGTGACGATTCCGCTCGCATTCCTGGGCGGCTGCCATTTCATGGTGATTGCCGACCTGGTATCGCGCACGTTAATCACCCATCAGGTGCTGCCAATAGGCGTGGTGACGGCGTTAGTCGGCGCCCCGGTGTTCGCCCTGATTCTGTATCGCAACCGGGAGAAATCATGAAGTATGTCGCGGTGGATAAACTGAGCGTGATGCTACAGGCGCGCAGCGTGTTATCTGACATCAGTTTTGCGGCGCAGCGGGGACAAACGGTCGGGTTGCTCGGCCCTAATGGCTCGGGCAAATCGACGCTAATCCGTGCGCTGGCGGGCGTTCAGCCCTGTGCTTATGACGGGCTGGAGATGGGCGGCACGCGGCTGAACCAACTCAGCCGGCGGCAGCGTGCCCGTACGCTGGCCTTCGTGCCGCAGCATGCCGAAATGGAAGCTGAGATGTGCGTCAGCGACATCGTGCGTCTGGGACGGGCGCCGCATCGCAACGCGTTCAGCCCATGGCGGATGGCAGATGAAACGGCGGTGCAGCACGCGCTGTCGCTGATGAAACTGGATGCGCTGGCCGGGCGGTCGTGGCAGCGCCTGTCCGGTGGCGAACGCCAGCGCTGCCAGATCGCGCGTGCGCTTGCGCAGCAGCCGGATATTCTGTTGCTGGATGAGCCGATTAACCATCTGGATATTCAGTTTCAGCTTGAGCTAATGCGGCTGATTGCCGCACTGCCGGTCACGGTGATTGTGGCCCTGCACGACCTGAATCTGGCGGCAAAATTTTGCCAGCATCTGGTGGTGCTGCAGCAAGGGCAAGTGGTGGCGAGCGGTGAGCCCGCCGCCGTGCTGACGCCTGCCCTGATTCAGCGGACGTGGCAGGTCGAGGCCATCGTCAACCGCAGCGAGCGCGGCACCATGAATATTCAGTACGCCTGAACCGGGCTGATCTTAACGTTCGTCGAACGGCACGCCGCCCTTGGATTTATGATGCTTCGGCGTTTCGATAATCGACACGGTGACCACATCAGCATCGATCTCAAACGAATCCACCACCGCCTGGGTGATGGCTTTGAGTAACTTTTTCTTCTGCTCAACGCTACGGCCTTCCGCAGCATAAACGACAATCTCTGGCATAACGGCGTTTCCTCACGGGTTAGAGTTCTTCTCAAGCATACCTCAGCCACGCTGCCGCGCGCAGCGTTAACCTGTCGCGACGGTTAAAAGGCAACAAGCGCCTGACGAATTCCCTGCAATCACCGTGTGTTAAAGTGTGAATTGTTATGTTATAACGTAATTGATTCGATGATAGTGTAACGGTTTATTCGGAAAATTTAATGAAATCAATGCAAAATTTGCTGATCGCTGCGGCGCTCGGCCTGGCTTCCTGCGCCGTTGTGGCGGCGAGCACCCCCGAAAAACCGGTGCGGATTGCCGCACCGTTTGAAATTAAAGGCAGCGATCCGGCGCTCTCCGGCGACATTCTGTTGCGCATGGATGTGGTTGAAACGCTGGTAGAAGTGAACGAACGCGGTGAGCCGGTGGCGGCGCTGGCGCAGCGCTGGCAGGTCTCTGACGATGGGCTGCGCTGGCAGTTCCAGCTGCGCGACGGCGTGCATTTTCACGATGGCTCGCTGCTGGATGCGGTTGCCGTGGTGAAATCACTCAACACCGCACGCGGCAAAGCGGGCTTACTGGACAAAACGCCAATCGCCGACATCAGCGGGGCAGGGCAGCTTGTCACCATCACGCTGCGTGAACCCTTCACGCCGCTGCTGTCGGTCCTGGCGGAAAGCCGCTCGCAAATCCTCGCACTGGCCAGCTGGGATGCGCAGGGCAACATCACGCGCATTATTGGCAGCGGGCCGTTTACGCTCACTTCCTTCCAGCCGCCGCAGTCGCTGACGGTGGCGCGCTTCGCGGATTACTGGGGCGAGAAACCGGCGATTGCCGCCGCCAGCTATCTGGCGACCGGCCGCGCGGAAACCCGTGCGCTGCTGGCAGAAAGCGGTGATGCAGATTACGTGTTTAACCTTGATGCCGCCAGCCGGCAGCGGCTGGCACGCAAAGCGTCGCTGCACATCCCGGCGATTCCGGTGCCGCGCACGTTGATGCTGAAGCTTAATCTGGTCGATCCGCTGCTGGCGGAACTGCCGGTGCGTGAGGCGATCAGCATGGCGATCGATCGCAACGCGCTGGCGCAGGCGGTGCTGCGTTATCCGGGCGCAGCCAGCCAGCTGTTTCCCCCTAACATGGCAGAGTGGCACAACCCGGCACTCACGCCGCTGCACTATCAGCCGCAGCAGGCTGCTCAGTTATTACAGTCGGCCGGCTGGCAACGCGGCGCGGATGGCGTACTGACACGCAACGGCCAGCGCTTCAGCCTGACGCTGCTGACCTATCCCGATCGCCCTGAGCTGCCGCTGATGGCGATGGTGATTCAGCAGCAGCTGCGTCAGGTCGGCATAGACGTGCGAATCAACGCGACCAACGCCAGCGAGATCCCGGCGCAGCACCACAACAACCGTCTGCAGCTGGCGCTGTTTGCGCGTAATTTTGCCCTGACGCCCGATCCGACCGGAACGCTGCTGCAGGATTATGGCACCCACGGCGGTGACTGGGGGGCGATGAACTGGCATGCGGCAGGCTTCGACGCGGCGCTCCACACGCTGACGCAATCCACCGATGGCGCAGCCCGCGCCGGGGCGCGCAGCGTCATCACCCGCGCGCTGCAACAGGAACTGCCGGTGATTCCGCTGGCCTGGTATCAGCAGTCGGCGGCGGTTAACAGCCAGCTGCAGGGCGTCAAACTCGATCCGTTTGAACGCCACTTCGGCCTGCGCCAGATGCACTGGGGGAGCCATGATTAAACAACTCAGCTGGCGCATGGCGCAGGCGCTGTTCGTGGTGCTGGCGGTAGGATTACTGACCTGGCTGCTGGTGCAGGCGCTGCCGGGCGACATGGCGTGGCGTATCGCCTCGGGGCGCTATGGTTACGATCGCGTCGATGCCGACGCGGTGGCGCGGGTACAGCAGGAGCTGAACGGCGCGCTTAACGGCGGCAGTGCGTTGATGCACTGGCTCTTCGATCTGCTGCAGTTTAACTTTGGCCGCTCGCTGGTTTCCGGTGAGCCGGTGATGGATGAGCTGCGCTGGCAGCTGGGCCAGACGCTGGCGCTGGCGGGCGTCTCGCTGCTGCTGGCGTTACTACTGACGCTGCCGCTCGGCATCTGGGCCGGTTGCCATGCCAACGGCCGGCTTGACCGTGCGCTGTTCTGGCTGACCGCCTTGCTGAAATCGGTGCCGCATTTTGCACTCGGCATGCTGCTGATCCTGCTGTTCGCGCTGCAACTCGACTGGCTGCCGAGCGCCGGTCACGGCGAGCTGCGCCATTTCCTGTTGCCGGCACTGACGCTGGCATTGTCGCTGACGGCTGTCGGCGTGCGCGTGGTGCGCGAAGCCACCTGGCAGGTGGTGTCGTCCGGCTACTATCGCTGGGGAGCGCAAAAGGGACTGTCACCCGCGCGCCTGCTGCTGCGTCACGGCCTGCGTAATCTGAGCGCGCCGGTGCTGACGTGGTTTGGCATGCAGTTTGTCTGGCTGGTGGAAGGCGTGGTGGTGGTGGAAACCCTGTTTGCGTGGCCGGGGATCGGTCACGCTCTGGTGCACGCCATTTTTGCGCGTGACGTGCCGGTAATTCAGGCCAGTGCCATGACGCTCGGCCTGCTGTTTGTCCTGCTGAACATGCTGGTGGATGCCGGTTGTCATCTGCTCGATCCCCGGGGGGCGCGCGCATGAAGATGACGCTTTCACGCTGGGTGGGTCTGGTACTGCTGGCGGCGCTGCTGGCTTACGCGTTTTTGCTGCCGCTGATTCAGCACGGCGATCCGCTACAGCAGGATTTGCTGCAGATGCTGCAGACGCCGAACCGCAGCCATTTGCTCGGTTTCGACCATCTCGGTCGCGATATGTTAACGCGCCTCAGCGCCGCGCTGCGTCTGTCACTCGGGCTGGCAGCCCTGTGCGTGATCAGTGCGCTGATAGCGGGCGTGTTCACCGGTGTGCTCAGTGCGCTGTACGGTGGCTGGCCGGAGCGATTACTGAGCATCGTCGGCGATATGTGCCTCGCGCTGCCGGGATTACTGCTGGTACTGCTGCTGGCCGCCATTGCGCCAGACGCGCCGCAGATGCTCTGGCTGGGCATTTCGCTGGTGCTGTGGGTGGAATTTTTCCGCGTCACGCGTGCCACGCTGCGGCCAATTGTGCAGGCGCCCGGTATGCAGGCCAGCAAACTGCTCGGGTTCTCTGCCTGGTATCGTTTTCGTCATCATCTGTGGCCTGTGCTGGCACCGGTACTGCTGACGCTGACTTTATTCTCTTTCAGCAGCGCCATCATGGCGGTGTCGGCGCTCGGTTTTATCAGCGTTGGCGTGCGTCCGCCCACGCCGGAGCTGGGCCTGATGATGACCGAACTGCTGCCGTTTGCGTGGGAAGCGCCGTGGCTGCTGATGCAGCCGGTAGCCGCACTGTTTTTACTGTTGATCAGCCTCAATCTGCTGATGAAAAAGGAGCGATGATGAAGGGATTACAGATCACCGGGCTGAGCGTTGCCACAGCGACTGAAACACTGGTTGAGCCGGTGGATGTGCGGCTACAACCCGGTCAGCCGCTGACGCTGCTCGGCGAAACCGGATCGGGGAAAAGTCTGCTGGCGCAGGCGATCATGGGGATATTGCCGCCGTCGCTGCAGGCCAGCGGTGAGTTGATGATCAACGGCAGACACTTTCAGCTGCCGCAGGATACGGCGCAGCTGCGTCGGCTGTGGGGCAATACGCTGGCTTCGCTGCCGCAGGAGCCGTGGCTATCGCTCGATCCGACCATGGCGATTCAGCAACAGGTGGCGGAAGGGCATCGCTTCGTGCGCGGTTTGCCGCCTGCCGCCAGCGCTGCAGCGGCGCAGCAGGATCTGCAGCAGCTTGGCCTGGCCGCGGCGGCACGGCGTTATCCGTGGCAGCTTTCCGGCGGCATGGCACAGCGCGCCGCGTTTGCGGCAGCCCGTGCCGGTGGCGCGCAGGTTCTGATTGCCGATGAGCCGACCAAAGGGCTGGATGTGGCGCGCCGCGACGAAGTCAGCCAGCTGTTACAGCGCGAAGTGGCCGACGGCGGCATGCTGTTGACCATCACCCACGACATCGCCCTGGCACGCCAGCTGGGCGGCGACGTGCTGGTGATACATAAAGGCAGCGTGATTGAACAGGGCCCGGCGCAGCAGGTGTTACAGTCGCCGCAGCAGCCTTACACGCGCGCGCTGCTGGCTGCCGATCCGGCCTGCTGGCCCGCCCGACAACAAACTATGATCGGTGCCAGGCCGGTGATCAGCGCCCAGGACATTATGCTGGCGCGCGGGGGCAAAAGGCTGGGTGTGCCACGCGATTTCACGCTGCACGCCGGTGAAATCGTTGGCCTGCACGGTGCCAGCGGCAGCGGCAAAAGCAGTTTCGGCGACGTGCTGTTGGGGTTGCTCGCGCCGCAGCAGGGCCGCGTAACGCACCACGCTGATGCCGATGCGCTGAAATATCAGAAAATCTATCAGGATCCTTCCGCGCTGTTTCCGCCGCAGCGCACGCTGGGGCAAAGCATCAACGATGTGCTGCGGCGTCACGCTCTCCCGCCGGCACAGCGCGATGCGCTCATGGCACGGCTGGCCTTGCATCCCGCGCTGCTGACGCGGCGACCAGAGGCGCTCTCCGGCGGCGAACTGCAGCGCTTCGCGCTGCTGCGGGTGATGCTGCTGCGGCCGGTATTTCTGTTTGCCGATGAGCCGACGTCACGCCTCGATCCGCTGGTGCAGCAGCAAACATGGCAGTTGATCGTGGAACTGGCGCGCGAGCAGCAGTGCGCGGTGCTGCTGGTGAGTCATGACCGCGATCTGCTGGAGAAAGGCACTCATCGGGTGATTGCCATGGAAGCGGCTTAGCGATCGGGCGGCTGGCTGTCACCCGGCCCGAGACTCCGCTGCATTACCACGGTGTCCAGCCAGCGGCCATGTTTGTAACCCACCGATTTCATCACGCCGGTGTGCTCAAAACCGAGCGCCCGGTGTACTCCCAGCGAGCCCTGGTTGGCGCTGTCACCGATAATCGCGATGATCTGGCGAAAGCCAGCGGCTTCGGCCAGCGCCACCGCTTTTTGCAGCAACGCTTTACCGATACCGCGTCCGGTTTGCTGCGGGTCGAGATAGATAGAGTCTTCCAGCGTGAAGCGGTAGGCATAACGCGGACGATACGGCGCGAGATAGCAGTAACCCAGCACCTGATCCTGCTCTTCAGCCACCAGCCAGTAACCGCCGCGCTCGTGCACGTCATTGATACGCCGCAGCATTTCACTCTCCGCCGGCGGTTCCGTTTCGAAGGTTGCGGTGCCGTGCAGCACGTGCCAGGCGTAAATCTTCTGTATCGCCGCCGCGTGATGCGGCTGCGCGGGAATAATGTCCATATGTTCCTGCTGTTCTGCCAATGATGCTGACAGCATGCCACCGCGCCGCAGCGCAATCATCCGAATTAGTCATAGGAAATTGTGATAGTCAGGCGCAGCGAAATTTCTTTAATTCTGCTCTGACAACTGTACCGCCATGGTGTCGGCTTCGAGCGCCTCGAAGATGTGCGGTTCATCGGCGGGATAACAAATATAATCGCCCGGGAACAGTTCGACCGGCGCTTCCATCAGGCCAACCCGCGCGCGGCCGCGTGCCAGGATGATGTGTTCGACGGAACCCGGTGGATGCGGTTTTGAGGCGCGCGGTGCGCCGGGCTGGCTGGTAATCAGATACAGATCGCGGCGGCCGCCCGGCGGGCAGCTGGCCAGTAGCGCGGCCTGAAAGTCCGCTAACTCTGCTGACACCACCATGCCTTCGCCACGCCGAATCACCTGCATCTTTTTCACTTCCGGCTCCATCAGCCGTGCAAACGGAATATTCAGCGCCACACACAGTGACCATAACGTCTCAATGCTGGGGTTACCGTTGCCTGCCTCCAGCTGCGACAGCGTTGACTTGGCGATGCCAGCGCGGCGCGCCACTTCTGTCAGCGAAAGTCCGGCGCGCTGGCGTTCGCGCACCAGTCCGGCGGCAATGATAGCAATGGGCGGGGTCACAATTACTCCTGTTCTTTATATCGAACGATTTGTTCATCTTGTAAAACACGTACGGCGCGTTCATTATAACGGCTTTCTTGTTCGTTATGAGATCAAATTGTGATGCGTCTGGGTGCCGTACCGCTTGATCGCGGCGTATTGAAAGCGATCTTCCTTGTTTGTCTGGCCGACGGCATCGTTGGCCTCTCCTATGGTTCTCTTGCCGCTGCCGACGGTTTTCCGCTCTGGGTGCCGATTGCGCTCTCGACGCTGGTGCTGGCGGGGGCGTCCGAGTTTTTGTTTATTGGCATCGTGGCAGGCGGCGGCAGTCCGCTAACCGCTGCCGCTGCTGGTTTACTGGTCAACGCACGTCATCTGCCGTTTGGCATTGCGGTGAAAGACCTGGTCGGGCAGGGCGGACGCAGCCTGCTGGGCTGCCATATCATGAATGACGAGAGCGTGGTGTTCGGTATTTCACAGCCGAAGCTAGCGCAGCGTCGGGCGGCTTACTGGATTTGCGGACTGGGTATTTTTGCCATCTGGCCGCTCACGGTGATTGCCGGTGCGGTGATTGGACGCTTTATTCCTGATGTGTCGGCGATTGGCCTGGACGCGGTGTTTCCGGCCATCCTGATCGCGCTGATTTTCCCGGCGCTGCGCCAGCGTCGCACGCGCATTCCGGCCACCCTCGGGGCACTGCTGTCCGTGCTGGCGACGCCTTTTGTGCCAGCCGGTATGCCGGTGCTGTTTTCTTTACTCGGTTTGCTGAGCTGGCGGGAGCGCAAAGATGCAAAATAGTTTAGTGATTGCCGGCATCGCGCTGCTGGCTGCAGGCACGTATGCGATTCGCTTTGCCGGTTACCGGCTGGGCAGCCGGATGCACATGTCGGAACGTATGCGCAACATGCTGTCCGACGCGGCAACGGTGCTGCTGCTGGCTGTCGCTGTCACCACCGCGCTGTTTGAGGGCACCGATTTCGCCGGCGTCGCGCGACTGACCGGCGTGTTGTTCGCGGTGTTTCTCGCCTGGCGTCGCGCGCCATTGATACTGGTAATCATCGGTGCGGCGGTGATGACGGCGCTGCTGCGCTATTTTGGCGTGCCGTAAGCGGCGGCGAGACGACCGGCGCAAAGATGACGGCGCACTGGCACCTGCTTTGCAGCTATGATTAGGGATAGTGAGTACAACAAGGACAACGCGAAAATGGTGATTAACTGCGTGGTGTATCGCCACGGCAAACGCGAAGAGCATGTCGAAGTCGATCAAATCAGCGAAGTGCTGAAAGAGGAGAAATCGTTCGTCTGGCTTGGCCTGTATCAACCCGATCCGGCGTTCATGCAAACGCTGCAGGAGGAGTTTAGCCTGCATGAGCTGGCGATTGAGGATGCGCTGGTGGCGCATCAGCGTCCCAAGATTGAGCAGTACGGCGAATCGGTATTTATCGTGGTGAAAACCGCACACATGGAAGATCGCCAGCGCATCAGCTTTGGCGAAACCCACTTTTTTCTCGGCAAAAATTTCCTGATTACCGTGCGTCACGGTTCGGTTGAGGGCTATAAAGCGATTCGCGCTAAAGCCGAGAAAAACCATGCCATGCTGTGCCAGGGACCCGGCTATGCGCTCTACTGCATCCTCGATTTTATCGTCGACAATTACAGCAAAATCACCGAATCGCTGAGTGAACGTATTGCTGACCTGGAAGACGGCATGTTCACCACCCGCTTTGACAGCGTCACGCTGGAGAATGTTTACCATTTGCGGCGTCAGCTGCTGTCGTTGCGCAATGCGGCGATGCCGGTGACAGAGATCTGCCCGCAGCTGGTGCGCTTCCATGAAGATATCATCCCGAAAAATCTGCGCGCCTATCTGCGCGACGTGCAGGATCACGCGCACCACGTAATGATTGATGCCGAAGATATGCGCGAAACGCTGGCCAGCGCCATGCAGGTCAATCTGGCGCTGGTCTCGGTACAGCAGAGTGAGGTGAATAAAAAGCTGGCCGGCTGGGGGGCAATCCTGATTGTGCCGACCATCATCTTCAGTATGTACGGCATGAACTTCTCAGACATGCCAGAGCTGCACAGCCACTTTGGCTATCCAGCGGCGCTGGTGGTCACGCTGGTGATTTGTTTCGTTATGTGGTGGCGGCTGAAAAAAGCGGGCTGGTTGTAAGCGTGATGGCCTGCGCGCTGTCACCAGACGCGCAGGCCAGGGCGATTTCAGCCTGAAATCGCCACGCTCCATTAGCCTCAATGCGCGCTGGCAGTAGGGCGCACCGTGATCTCATTGACATCAACTTCGCCAGGCTGATTAATGGCCCAGCTCACCGCCTGCGCAATGGCTTCGGGTTTTAACGCAATCTGACGATAGCTCTGCATGGCCACGCGTGCGGTCTCGTCAGTGATGGTGTCCGCCAGTTCCGATTCCACCACGCCGGGATTAATGACCGTCACACGCAGCTGGCGCGATTCCTGACGCAGGCCATCCGAGATGGCGCGAACCGCGAATTTTGTGGCGCAGTACACCGCTGCCGTCGGCGATACCGCCAGCGCACCAATCGAGGCGATATTGATGATATGGCCGCTTTGCTGCGACTCCATGACCGGCAGCACGGCAGCGATGCCGTACAGTACGCCACGCACGTTGACATCGAGCATACGATCCCATTCATCCACCTTCAGCGAACTGAGCGGCGACAGCGGCATAACGCCGGCATTGTTGATCATCACATCAACCCGGCCATATTTATCGCGGGCAAAATCGGCCAGCTGCTGCGTATCGGCACGCTGCGTCACGTCGGTGGCCAGATAATCCAGTTGCGCGCCGCTGGCACGCAGTTCATCACACAGTATTGCCAGCCGATCGGTACGGCGCGCGCCGAGCACCAGTTTATGCCCCTGACTGGCCAGCAGACGCGCTATCGCTTCGCCGATGCCGCTGCTGGCACCGGTCAGAATAATCACTTTCGCATTGGAATGAGCCATGATGGTTTCCTCGTGTTGGTTGACGAGGCTATTGTGGAAAACGCCGGCTTAAGCGAACAGACCGGATTATGGCGCATCATTGCCTGATTATCTCGTCACTGTTGTGAGCAGGGAAGAAACCTGGCTATGCTTTGCCTGAACCTCTCACCGGAAACCCGTTATGTCGCAAACCGTACAACAGCAAACCTGCGCGCTGCTGCGCCAGCTGGCACCGCAGGAAGGTTACACCGCTTCACTGCTCGACGGCGTGCGCTTTATGCGTGCCGACCGGCAGTGGGCGCGCACGCCGGTTCTTTATGAGCCGAGCATCATCATTATCTGTCAGGGCTCGAAGCGGGCGTTTCTTGCCGACAAAATGTATCGCTACGACGCGCAGCACTATCTGGTGTTGTCGGTGCCGCTGCCGTTCTCCGCTGAGACTGAAGCGACCTCGGCTGAACCGTTGCTGGGACTGGCTATCCGTCTGGATGCGGCCACGCTGGCGCGATTGGTGACGCAGGTCGCAGCGGCAGACATTCCGCTGGCGGAGACACCAGCCAGCATTATTTCGACGCCGGTAAATGAGACGCTGGCGGACAGCACGCTGCGCCTGTTGCAGGCGCTGAGCGATCCGCTGGAAGCGCAGGTTTTAGGCCCGGCACGGGTAGAAGAGATTTGCTTTCGTGTGCTGCTGGGTGAGCAGGGCGGTGCGGTGCACGCAGCGCTGACCTATCAGGGGCATTTTGGCCGCATCGCGCGGGCGTTGCAGCGCATTCATGCTGACTGGCAGCAGCCGCTGGATGTGCCGCATTTGGCCAGCGAAGCGGGCATGAGCGTTCCGCGCTTCCATCTGCATTTCAAAAGCGTCACGCAGACCTCACCGATTCAGTATCTCAAGTCCTTGCGGCTGCATCAGGCGCGTTTGATGATGATTCGCGATAATCTCACTGCCGCCGGTGCCGCCGCACGCGTTGGTTACGAAAGTGATTCACAGTTCAACCGGGAGTTTAAGCGGATGTTTGGTCGCACCCCGGCTGACGAGGCGCGGGTGATGAAACGCGCATTTGCGCTGCTGCCGCCGGAACAGTTATCCGCGCGGCTAGAGGCACATTAGGTCAGTACGTGATGACGATTGCCACCACCACGCCAATCCAGAACAGCAGGCTGGCAGCCAGTGCCAGCTGGCACAGTAACCGGCGGGAAAAACTCAGCAGCGCACTGAGGCGCGGCGATAACATTAATACCATAATCATCCCTCACAACAGCCAGCAACTGATCAGCGCAGCCCCATCACGGCAACCACCAGCAGAATCCAGAAAAATGCACAGCCCGTTAGCAGGAAACGCCAGATCAGATGGCGTTCGGGAGTTAGCAGCGTGTGCAGACGCATACGAAGAAGCAGTGGCATAGCGACCTCAAATCAGAAAGTTTTACCGGGAATATCCGGCAGCTGAGAACAGAAAATTCTGTCAGCGAATAAGAACATTCTGACGCGTTATAAGGCCGCGAAACGACAAGACCAGTCTTGAAAACTGGCTGAAAAATTCCTCATCAGGCAGGCGATAGCCACAGCGGACATCAGGTGCCGCTGTGACCATCAGGCACAGCAAAGCCGGTTACACGCTGCGCGTGACGCCACCGTCCACGCGAAGATTCTGCCCGGTGATATAAGCCGCGCCGGGCGAAGCAAGAAACGCAATGGTAGCCGCCACTTCTGCAGCCGTGCCATAGCGCTGCATGGGCACGCTGTCGCGCCGTTCATCCGTTTTCGGCAGGCTATCAATCCAGCCTGGCAGGACGTTGTTGATACGAATATTCTCAGCTGCGTAGGTGTCGGCAAAGATTTTACTGAAAGAAGCCAGACCGGCACGGAACACGGCCGAGGTCGGGAACATGTCGGTGGGTTCAAACGTCCATGCCGACGAGATATTAATGATACTGCCGCCACCCTGCTGCTGCATGATCGGCGTGACCAGACGTACAGCGCGTACCACGTTCAGGAAGTAGGTTTCCATTCCCTGCTGCCACGCATCATCGCTTAATTCAAGGATCGGCGCGCGCGGACCGTGGCCGGCACTGTTAACCAGCACGTCAATACGTCCCCAGCGCGCCAGAGTGGCATCAATCAGTTGCTGCAAATCGTCCACTGACTGATTGGAACCGGTAATGCCGAGCCCGCCCAGACGATTCGCCAGTGCCTCGCCTTTGCCGGAGGAGGAAAGAATCGCAACCCTGAAACCCTCGCTGGCCAGCTTCTCCGCTGCCGCTGCGCCCATACCGCTGCCACCTGCGACAATCACCGCAATTTTTTCTACTGTCATGTGAGTAACCTCATCAATTAAATATCCTGTCATGCCAGTATAATGGCCGGGAGATGCAGCAGAGAGTCAGCTCAGCTGGCAATTGACGATAGGAAAACTACAGGATGAATCAGGGCTTTCAGGCATTACCGTCGCTGAATGCGCTCCGGGTATTTGAAGCCGTGACGCGGCACCTTAATTTTCGCCTCGCCGCTGAAGAACTCGGTGTGACGCAGGGTGCGGTGGCGCAGCATATTCGCGGCCTGGAGGCCAGCCTGGGCCTGAAACTGTTCGATCGGCTGCCGCGTTCGCTGGCGCTGACCGCTGCCGGTGCGGGCTATGCGGTGCACATTCGTCAGGCGTTCGAGCTGATTGATGAGGCGACGCGCACGCTGCGCCCGGAGCCGGATCGCCTGACGCTGAGCGTAACGCCAACCTTTGCCAGCCGCTGGATGCTGCCGCGTTTACCGGCATTTACCGCGGCCTGGCCGGATATCGACCTGCGCGTGCTGGCCTCTGAACGGCTGGTGCAGTTTCACCATGATGGCGTCGACCTGGCGGTGCGCTATGGCCGGCCGCCGTTTGGTAGCGGGCTGGAGGCCATGCTGCTGTTTAGCCAGACGGTGCTGGCGGTGGTCAGCCCGGCGCTGCTGGCACAACACGGCGATGCGGCGCAGCCAGAAAATTGCCTGCGCTATCCGCTGCTGCACGATGGCCATCACCTGTGGCCAGCGTTCCTGGCGTTTATGTTCCCCGGCCAGTCGCTGCAGCATCAGCATCATCTGCGCTTCAACCAGACTGCGCTGGCGCTGGAAGCGGCGCTGAGTGGTCAGGGTATCGCACTGACCAGCCCGCATTTTGTGCAGAACGATCTGGCCAGCGGTCGGCTGGTTCCCGCCTGGCATCGTGAGATGCCCGTTGATGCCGGCTGGTACCTGGTGGCTCCGCGTCGCCCGCGTGAGCAGGCAACGGTGAGTGCGGTTCGTGCGTGGCTACTCAGTCAGGCGGAGCAGAGCAAAGATTGATGGCTGAGCAACGCGATGCTTTTATGTTCAATAACAAAATCAGTAAAACTGATGATCGCCTGCGAATTATGAATGTTATAACTGACTGAGCATGCATTTTATAAGGTTTATCCTGCCCAGGCAGGGTTTTAGAAAAATATCACGCAAATTCAGCAATTAAGGGAAGGAATTGTGCGTTGCAATCTGCTGAGGGCTGTGAATAAATAAAACGCTGAATTTCATAAAAATGCCATAACGGCCAGGCGACAGCCTGCATAACCGTATTACCACCATGACCGATCATAAAATTCTTTTAGCCAGGGATATCAGCGCCAGAAGTGAAAGCATGCAGGCGCACCTCATCGCCATCCGGCGCGATATTCACGCACATCCGGAACTTGGTTTCGACACCATCCGCACCGCAGCCATTGTGGAGCAGGAGTTGCTGCGCCTCGGGCTGACGCCGCAAACCGGCGTGGGCCGCACCGGCGTGATGGTGGACATTACCGGCGCGCAGCCGGGCAGGACCGTGCTGCTGCGCGCCGATATGGATGCGCTGCCGATTCATGAGCAAACCGGCCTGCCGTTTAGCAGCATCTGGCCGGGTAAAATGCACGCCTGCGGCCACGATATCCACACGGCTACGCTGCTCGGCGTTGCGGCGATCCTCGCGGACCTGCGCAGCCAGCTGCGCGGCACGGTGCGGCTGATTTTTCAGCCGGCCGAAGAGACGCCAGAGAGCGGCGCGCAAGCCATGATTGCTGCCGGCGCAGCGGACGGCATTGATGTGGCGATCACGCTACACAATAAACCAGAGCTGGCCGCAGGAGAAATCGCCCTGACGCGCGGTGCCAGCACCGCATCCAGCGATGAATTCGACCTGGTGATTCACGGCAAATCCACTCACGCCGCCCGGCCGCACATGGGTACCGATCCGATCATTGCCGCCGCCAGCCTGGTAACGCAGCTGCAGACCATTGTGTCGCGCGAGCTCGATCCGGCGAACTCTGCTGTGCTGACGATTGGCCATATCCACGGCGGCACCACCCATAACATCATCTCCGACAGCTGCCTGATTCAGGGCACCATCCGCGCTAAATCACCGCAGGCGCGCGCTCACATGGAAGACGCTTTCCGCCGCATCTGTGCCGGTGTCGCGCTGTCGCTCAATACGCGGATTGAAGTCAATTATCAGCGAGGCGTACCGCCGCTGATGAATGATGATGCGCTGATTGATGCACTGGAGCCGATTCTGTCGCATCAGTTCGGCAAGCCGGTAGTGGCAAAACCCAGCAGCAGCTTTGGCGCTGAAGATTTCTCGCTGTTTACCGAGCGTGTGCCGGGCTGTCAGATCCATATCGGCTCTGGCGCGCCGGGGCGCGACGACCATCTGCACAACTCCGACTATCAGCCGGACGAACGCAGCATTCACGCTGGCACACAGGCTCTGGCCCGTATAGCGATCGACTTACTCTCCTGATAATAATGAGGTTTTATGATGATGCGTAAAGGGCTGTTCTCCGCCTCCGCGGGCATGTTGCTGCTGGCTGCTGCCGCTGTGGTTCAGGCCAAAGATTTTGGCACGTTAAAATTCGCCACCGAAGCGGCCTATCCGCCGTTTAACCAGTCCACGCCGAGCGGCAAAATTGTCGGCTACGAGCCCGATATGGTGGCCGAACTGGCGAAACGCGCGGGGTTCAAATATGAAATCGTGGCACAGAAGTGGTCCGGACTGATCCCCGGCCTCGCTGATGGCAAATATGATGCGGTGGTCGATGCCGTCACCGTGACGCCAAAACGTGAAGAAGTAGTGGATTTTACCCATCAGTACACCGTGAGCGTTTCGGGCTTCGTCACGCTGAAGGGCAGCGCAGTAGATACCCTGCCGGGCAACGGTGAAGTAGTACAGGCGACTGATGAAGCCGGTATGAACAAAGCCATCGACGCGCTGAAGGCGAAGTTCAAAGGCAAAACCATTGCGGTGCAGGTCGCTACCATTCAGGCCGATTTTCTCAACAAATACCTCGGTGATGTCGCGACTATCCGTACCTATCAGGCCGGCCCGGAAACCTTCGCCGATCTGCTAAATGGCCGGGTTGATGCGGTCATGGCATCGCGCACCAATCTCAATGCTTATGTGAAAAAACACGCGGATACGGTAAACAGCACCGGTTACGGCTTTGTGGGTGGTGTACTGGGCCAGGGTTCGGCGATTGCCATTCGTAAAAACAATCCGGAGCTGAAAGCCGCGCTGGATCAGGCGCTGGTGTCGATGATCAAAGACGGCACGCTGAAGCAACTGTCTGAGAAATGGTTCGGCGAGAACGTCGCGCCTGCGGAATAATGCTGAGCGCTTATGACTATTGACTGGCAACTGTTAGGTTTTGGTGACGAAGGCTGGGGCGGCGTGCTGCTGGACGCCGCCACCGTCACGGTAACGGTCTCGCTGTGTGCATGGCTGCTGGGCGCGATGCTCGGCAGCCTGCTGTGCTGGATGCAGATTGGTGGCGGCCGCTGGCAGCAGCGTGTTGCCAGCGGCTACATCACGCTGTTTCGCGGCGTGCCGGAGCTGCTGGTGATCTACCTGTTCTACTTTGGTGGCCGACAGGTGGTCGGGTTTATCGGTGAAGCTATCGGCCTGCAGGGACCGTTTGACGTTAACGGCTTCGTTGCGGGCGCGATCGCCATCGGGCTGATTTCCGGCGCTTATCAGAGCAGCGTATTTCGCGGCGCGTTTTACGCGATCCCCGCCGGCACGCTGGAAGCCGCTACGGTCACCGGTATGGGCCGTTTTATGTTGTTCCGCCGCATGATTGTGCCGCAGGCGCTGCGCACCGCGCTGCCGGGCATGGGTAATCAGTGGCAATCGGTGATTAAGGAGTCGGCGCTGGTATCGGTGACCGGGCTGGTGGAAACCATGAACCAGATTTCCACCGCGTCGAATTCCACTCAGATGCCGTTTTTCTTCTACAGCGTAGGCGCGGTGATTTATCTGATTATCACCACCTGTTCAGATTTCTTCTTCCGCTATGTGGAAAAAGTGGCCATGCGCGGGCAACAACGCGCGCGGTTGTAGGGAGCCACGATGGATTTCACCTTTTTACAGCACACGCTGGCGGCGCTGCTGCGCGGACTGCCGCTGACGCTCAACCTGGCGGTATTATCCCTGCTGGGCGGCGGGATACTGGCGCTGCTGCTGAATTTGCTGCGTCAGCATCGCCTCGGCAGCTACGTGACGCGTTTTTATGTCTGGCTGTTCCGCGGAACGCCGCTGCTGATTCAAATCTTCATGATTTACTACGGCCTCGGCAGCCTGCCGGCGGTGCGCGAAAGCGTGCTGTGGCCGCTGCTGCGTGAACCTTACTGGTGCGGTTTGATCGCGCTGATTCTCAACGATGCCGCTTACACCGCTGAAATCCTGCGCGGCGGACTGAATGCGGTTAGCGTGCAGTCGCTGGAGGCGGCGAAAGTCAGCGGCATGTCGCGCTTCACCACGCTGCGGCGCATTACGCTGCCGCTGGCGGTGCGTCAGGCGCTGCCGGCCTACAGTAATGAGATCATTTCGATGATCAAATCCACCTCGCTGGTGAGTACCATCAGCCTGATGGAGATGACCGGTATCGCCGACTCCATCGTGTCAGAAACCTTCCGCGCGCTGGAGGTGTTTATCAGCGCGGCGATTATCTATCTGCTGCTGACCGTGCTGGTGAGCAAAGCGGTGGCGCTGCTGGAGCGCCGTTTGTCCCCTTATCACGCTGGAGCACGTTAATGAATAAACCCACTATTGCCCTGAGCCATCTCAGAAAAAGTTATAGCGGGAATGAAGTGCTGCATGACATCAGCCTGACGGCGCAGGATGGCGACGTCATTTCGCTGATCGGCGCCAGCGGCTCCGGTAAAAGTACGCTGCTGCGCTGCATCCCGTTTCTTGAAGTGCCACAGGCCGGTGAGATTGCCGTGGGCGATGAAGTGGTCACCCTCGATAACGCGGACGAAAAGCTGAGCCGTGAACAGCGCCGCCGCATTAAGCTGATGCGCATGCAGCTCGGCTTTGTGTTTCAGGGCTTCAATCTGTGGCCGCACAAAACCGTGCTGCAGAACATCATTGAGGCGCCGATCCATGTGCAAAAGCGCAGTCATCAGGAAGCCGTTGCCGAGGCCGAAGCGCTGCTGCAAAAAGTCGGGTTATACGAAAAGCGCAACGCGTGGCCGTCGCAGCTCTCCGGTGGTCAGCAGCAGCGCGTGGCGATTGCCCGGGCGCTGGCGCAGCAGCCGAAAGCGATACTGTTTGATGAACCCACTTCCGCCCTCGACCCGGAGCTGGTGGGCGAAGTGCTGCGCGTCATCCGCAGCCTGGCGGAAGAGGGGCGCACCATGATTATCGTCACCCATGAAATGGGGTTTGCGCGCGATGTATCAAACAAAGCGGTGTTTCTGCATCAGGGCAAAATCGAAGAGTCCGGATCGCCGCAGCAGGTGTTCAGTGAACCGATCTCGGCGCGCTGTCGCGCTTTTGTCAGCAGCCACCTGCAGCGCAACAGCTAACCAGATTTGTGCCAATGGTGTTCTAAGCCAAATTATGGAAAAATCGCCCTCCCTCAACGGAGGGCTTTTTTATCGGCGCAGGGAAGGTGCACGCTGTCGCGCACTTCACGTCCATCGATAACCAGCTACCGTCAGGTCTGGCTGCTGTTGCGTCACCGCGCGACAGAGAGGGCCGAAATTTTCCTCATTTTTCTACAGGCGGAGTACGTAATGGGCGCGAAGGTGTGGTTAGTGGATGATGATGTATCCGTGCGTGAGTCGCTGGGATTTCTGCTGCGAACCGTGGACTACGAAGTCGCCGACTTTGCCGACCTGGCATCGTTCGAAACCGCCGCCGCCGGTCAGCAAGCCGTATGCGGCTGTCTGCTGCTTGATGTGCGACAGCCAGAGAGTAGCGGCCTGAGCTGGCTGGCCCGGCAGGGTGCACGCCATCCGCTGCTGCCGGTGATCATCATGACCGGGCATGACACGCTGGAGGCCTGCCGGCGCTTGTTTGCTCAGGGCGCCTTTGCCTTTTTCACGCGGCCGCTGGAGATTGAACCGCTGCTGGAGACGGTCCGGCTGGCGATGCGTGAGAGTGAGCAGCGCGCCAGCCTCTAATGATGCCGCGCCGTGTTGCCGCAAAGCGCGCGCCGGGAAGCCAGCGCGCACAGCAGCGGCACCGGCAGGGTAAACAGCAGTAACAGCCACAACAGCACATACACCGCATCCACGCCGTCGTTTTGCAGATTGTTGTACAGCTGCGCCGGCATACCGTGGGGAAACCAGGCGAAAATCATCACAATGCCGAATTCGCCCATCGCCCGTACCCACGCCAGCGCCGTAGCCGACGCCAGGCCTGGTGCGGCCAGGGGCAGCGCCAGCCGCCAGAAGCGTGGCCACGGCGCGGCACCCAGCGTTCGGCCCGCTTCAAGGATCTCCGGCGGCACCGCGATAAACGCCGAGCGTGCGCTGGTGACAAAGTAGGGCAGCGCGCCATACCACTGCGCCAGAATAAAGGCGGCGGGATTATTCACCAGCGTCCAGCCCAGCTTGCTCAGCAGCTGGCCGGGCAAACTGTACGGACCGTACGCGCTGACCAGCAGGATTCCCATCGCCAGCGGCGGCGTCAGCAGCGGGATCATCACCAGCGTTTCCACCAGCCAGCGTATTTTTCCCCGCGCCTGCGACAGCCACCAGGCCAGCGGTAAGCCGGTCAGAAAAATCAGCACCAGCGCGATCGCTCCCAGACTGAGCGAAGTGGTAATCGCCGCGCCGTCACCCCACGCCAGCCGCAGGTGTTGCCAGTGTGTAACGCCCGTCAGGGTGATAAACGGTACGGCCAGCAGCACCAGGGCGGGCAGCGACAGCCACAGCGCGCCAGCATGGCGGATTTTCATGGCGTATAAAGCCCATCGCCCTTCGGTGCGGCATAGCCTTGCTGTTTAAACAGCGCCTGTCCTGACGGACTCAGCATGAAATCTACAAAGGCTTTGCCAGCGGCCGTACCGTGCGGCGCATTCCTGAGCACCGCCGCGTAGTAGACCAGTGGCTGGGTGTGCAGCACTTTATCTTTACCCTGGCTGTCTTTGACGCTAAAGCTGACCGTGTTGTACCACTTAGTCGCCATCGCCGGATTGCTGAGGTTGATTTCATCGGGCAGCGCGATGTAAGGCAGATGGGCAGAGATCACTTCGCTTTCATAGCCCGCAGCTGCATCCACCTGACCGCTCTCGAGCCGCGTCAGCAAGCCACCTTCCAGATGGGTTTGTGCGGGATTCTGGTAACCGCCGAGAATGTGGTCAGCGATGCCGGGCTTCCGGTAATACTTCTGCGCCAGTAGCAGGGTGAAAATGATGTTCTGGCCTTTAGGATCGTTTACCGGATCGGTCCGACCAAATTTCAGTCCCGGCGCTGCCAGCAGCTGAAGCCAGCGGCCATCATTGCCTTTGGCTGCGGCAAACTGCGGCGCAAACGGCCCCTTCGGGTTATAGGCGATCACCATGCTGGTGCTGGCTACCGGTACTGCGTTGTCGATCAGTCCGGCGTCTTTCAGGATCTGCATCGGACCGGGAGTAATAGACACGAACACGTCAGCAGTGATTTTTTTGCTCGCCAGCAGGCGCGCCATGCCGTAAGCCCCCTGGCCCTGACCTTCATACTTACCGTCATGCTGTTGTGCAAATGCCGGGCCCAGTGCCTGATCCATCACTTTTCCCATCGAACCGGCATACGTCACGCGGATATCCATGGCGGCCTGCGCCTGTAAACTCAATCCGCCGGCGGCAGTCATTAACAGTAGGGTAAGCGTCTTCACGCGGAGATTCCTTATCGCTATATAAATGAGTAAATAGCGATTATCGGAATTCTCCGTTTTAGCGCAAGGTAAAATCTGTTGCGAAATCCTGCGGTCGCGCGCCAGTGCCGGGTTTTAGTGCCATTGCAACGCGCGCTGAGAGAAAAAATTCATTTACCGATCCGTGAGCTACCGCAAACACAGGCGGCCAGCCGTCTGCTGGTTAAATAAGCGGCTATAGTTATCCCAGTTGGATTATTTTGCATGCCGCTGGGCGTGCACCTTTTCCTCATTTGCCTGGAGCCCGTTACTACGTCACGAGGTTTAACGTGTTTGCCGATCTTTCCTGGAAAATTATTCATCAGGTCATCAACCAAACCATCGCTGAGATGGTGGATGAACAGCAAACGCTGGACGTGCTGAGCCTGCGCAGGCGCTTAAGGGAAATGGCGGAGAACGAAACTAACGAGGAGATGGTGCTGTGTTACTGGCAGGCCAGCAAAGTGCTGACGCGTTTGCCGCCCACCGTCACTGCCAGCCAGCTGATAGAAGAGGCGCGCCATGCGTTCCGCAGTCCGCCCAGTCACGATTCGCTTTAACGCGAAATGCTTTTCTTTCCCCGTTGCGCTTAACAGACTCTAATTGGCTGAAATTTAATCATAATCATGCAATACGCTCTGCTAGACTTCCTGGGTTAACAACGCTGAAAACAGAGGACAGTAATGAAAATCAAAAGTTATGCCGCACACAACGCTGGTGATGCGCTGGTACCGTACGAGTACGAAACCGGTCCGCTGGCGGCGGAAGAAGTGCTGGTTGAGGTCGATTACTGCGGTGTGTGCCATTCTGATTTGTCGATGATTGATAACGAGTGGGGCATTTCCTCTTATCCGGTCATTGCCGGTCACGAAGTGATTGGTCGCATCAGCGCACTCGGCGATGCGGCGCAGGACAAAGGATTGAAGGTCGGCCAGCGCGTAGGTATCGGCTGGACCGCGAAAAGCTGCCAGCACTGTGATGCCTGCATCAACGGCGAGCAGGTCAACTGTGAGAACGGTTCAGTGCCCACCATCATGAACAAAGGCGGTTTCGCCAGCCATCTGCGCGCCGACTGGCAGTGGGTGATTCCGCTGCCGGAATCCATGGACATCTCCTCTGCCGGTCCGCTGCTGTGCGGCGGGATTACCGTGTTTAAACCGCTGCTGATGCACCATGTAACGGCAACCAGCCGCGTCGGCGTCATCGGTATTGGCGGCCTCGGCCATATGGCGATCAAGCTGCTGCGCGCCATGGGTGCAGAAGTCACGGCGTTCAGTTCGAATGCCAGCAAAACCGAATCCATCAAAGCCATGGGCGCCGATCGTGTGGTCAACAGCCGCGATCCGCAGGCGCTGAACGCGCTGGCCGGGCAATTTGATTTGATTATCAGCACCGTAGCCGTCGATCTGGACTGGCAGCCGTACTTCCAGGCGCTGGCTCCGCACGGTAAGTTCCACACCGTGGGCGCGGTGATGAAGCCATTTGAAGTGCCGGCGTTCAGTCTGATTCTGGGCGATCGCGCGGTAACGGGTTCGTCTACCGGTTCACCGGGCCAGCTGCGTAAGCTGATGCGTCTGGCGTCACGCGCCGATGTGGCACCGCAGGTGGAAGAGTTCCCGATGTCAAAAATCAATGAAGCGCTGGATCACGTACGCGCCGGTAAAGCTAATTACCGCGTGGTGCTAAAGGCCGATTTCTGAGGCGGATAACACGCTGACATTTGTCAGACAAAACGGCGGATGGGGGATCATCCGCCGTTTTTTACGCCTTATCCCTGCGAATCATCCTTTTCGCCGAGGAAGAAGTACCACAGCGGAATCGACATCAGTGCGGTGAACACCGTGGTGTAAAGCGCGATCATAAAGCCCTGCGTCAGATACATGGTCAGCGTCCAGTGGCTGAACGGGATGCCGTATTGATCGATCACGCCGCCGATAATCGCATTGCTCATCACCGTTCCGACAATCAGCGCCAGAATAAACAGCCCACGCAGGTAGTAACGCATCTCCTTGCGTTTCACCGTGAAGCGCGCCCTCACGATACCGAGCGGCGACTGCTGCGCGGCGAGAATTTCCGCTTCGCTCATCGGCGCCCGCTGTTGTCTGCGCCAGCGCAGTACGTCCACCAGCACGAAGGCCAGCAGGCTGACGCCCATCACCGGCAGGGCATAACCGAGCGCCAGCGCCAGCATCAGGCAGACCCCTTTGGCATAGTGCGGCAGCGCCAGCCAGCTTGCGCTCAGGGTTTGCGCTGGACTGGCCTGATCCAGCGCCGGGCGGCGCAGCCACCACATCCGATAACCCAGCACAATCATGCTGCATAAACCCAGGCCAAACAGCGCCAGCAACAGCTGATTAGGCCAGCCAAACAGCACGCCCATGTGCGCATCGACGCCCCAGCGCGTCAGTTTTGCCACCAGCGGGAAGCGATCAAACCAGACGTGATCGACAATCGCGAAGCTGTGCGGATTCACGGACACCGCATCCACCTGGGTGGGCCAGCTGCGATCAATCTCGCTGACAGTCCAGGCTTTGCCCTCGCTCTTCGGCTGGCGCAGCTCCACTTTAGCCGCGCGGATGCCATCCTGACGCGCCGCCGCCAGCACGCGATCCCAGTCAGCGTCGGCGGCATTTGCCGGCAGTGACTTCGCTGGCTGCGCCGCCGGTTTCGCCATCGACGACATCGGCATGCTTGTCATGTCCATGTCCGGCATACTGCGGTGATCGGCGTGAGGATCGGCCGGCGCGGCGGGCGCATCACCGCTGAGCGCAATATTCACCTGTGGCGTCAGCCAGTTAAGCTCGGTGCGCATCTTATCGATATTGCTACCTGCCCATTGTGACCAGGTGAGGCCGGTAACGGAGAAGAACAGCAGCCCGAGCAGCAGCGTCAGCCCCAGCGTGATGTGCCAGTGCCGGGTGAAGGCAAACCCCTTTCGCACGGTTTTCAGCCGGCGTTTTGGCCGCGTGCCCAGCCACAGCAGCACGCCGCCCAGCGCGGCCACCCACAGCCAGCTCGCCGCCAGTTCGCTGTAGTTGCGACCAAAGTCACCGAGTAACAGGCTGCTGTGCAGCAGATCGAGCGTGGTGCGCAGCGGCAACACGCCACTGGTGCCGTACACCGTCATGTCGCCGGTTACTTTGAGGCTGTAGGGATCGATAAATACCGCGCGCGACTGCGACGGACCGAGTGTGGCATCGCTGAACTGTACGCGCGTGGTATCGCGCGCGACGGGCGCAGGTCGAACCGCATAAATGTGCTGATTTTCGCCCGCATAGGCGCGTGCTGCGGCGATCTGCGCCGAGAGCGGTTGCGCATTGCCCTGCGGCTGCGCGGTGAGCGCATCAGCGTAGATCAGATTTTCCAGCTGCGGCGTCAGCACATACAGCATGCCGCTGAGCGCCGCCACGAAGATGAACGGCGCGACAAACAGGCCAATGTAAAAGTGTAAGCGGCGTAGCAGATTAAGCACCGCGCCGCGCGGTGCTGCAGAGTGAACAGCAGACAAAGCCGTCTTCCTTCCTATAAGAGAATGTCAGGGCACAGCGCAGGCGTTGTACCGATTAATGAGATTCAGCAGGAAAGAAAAACCGGTGGCGCGCGCGGACGATGGGTACCGCTGAAGCGGCGCGGCCGGGGTGCCACCAGCGGCGGCAGCGGTGGGGCGCGCGAGATCACCAGCATCAGCCAGATGAACGGGATAAACACCCACATCATCAGCGGAACATGCACCAGCAAATCACAATAGCCACAGGCAAATTCGCCGTCGTCCATGTTGTGATGCATCATGCCCGGCATCGCCATCTCCATCGGCATATCGTGATGGTGCATTGGCATGGCAGATGAAGGGCTGTGCGACGCCACGGGGTCAATGCGCGTTTGCCGCTCCAGCAGCGTTTTCGACACAATCGGCGCGACGAACAGCAGCAGCACCGCCACAATGGCGACGCAGGCGGTCAGGCGCTGGCGAAAGTGATAGGAAAACGTCATGGCAAATACTGAGTGCTTCAACAAATGAGGCCGAAGTGTAACGCGATTGCCGCACAAGGGTTAATAAAAGTGAGGCTGGGAGCGACAAAATTCGCACCTTTTGAAAAGGGTCACTTAACGTGGTGTGTTTGTTAACTTAATTGCAACCTGATGAGTACATTAGAGAAACACTATTTCTCATTGCTGAAGGATGAGTGGAGTCTGATGGCAAGAGCTGTCATTGCTCAGAATTTGTGGTCGCCATTAATGGCGACCCTACAAGGTATTTGCACTATTTGCACAGGGTGCGCATTGATCCGCACCGATATAAACAGGTCACTTGCAACTTTACTGCAGGGCTCACGTCATTTATTGCGGCCTGTAGGCAGTTGCACTATTTACACATGACGGCGCATTGATACGGACCGTTGTAATCAGGTCACTTTCAACTTAATTGCAAGGCATAACGGCATCGATCGCAATCAGCAAGGAATTACACGATTTTCGTAGGGTGCGCATTTATGCGCACCGATATAAACGGGCGGCTCATTGTTTAACTCTTTTCATTTACAGGGAAGACTCTCAGTATGAGCCGGGCCTTAAAATATCGATCGCCCCAGCCGCTCCGTGAGTTTCTCCAGCATGGCGGTGCCGGCCAGCGAGTTACCGGAATGATCGAGCGCCGGTGACCAGACGGCAATACTCATTTCACCGGGAATCACTGCGACAATCCCGCCGCCGACGCCGGATTTAGCCGGCATGCCCACGCGCCAGGCAAACTCACCGGCGCCGTCGTACATGCCGCTGGTCATCATCAGTGCGTTCACCTGCCGCGCCTGGCGTGCAGAGATCACCGCCCACTCATCATCCAGCGTGCGACCGTGATTGGCGAGATAGAGAAAAGTACGCGCCAGTTCGCTGCAGCTCATCGCCAGCGAGCAGTAGTGAAAGTAGGTTTCCATTACTTTACTGACATCATTATGGAAGTTGCCAAACGACTTCATCAGCCAGGCAATGGCGGCGTTACGCGCCGAGTGCTCATACTCTGAACGCGCGACCACACGGTCATACTGAATGTCCGGCTGCTGTGCCAGACGACGCACAAACTCGAGCATGCGCTGGCGCGGCGCGGTGAGTCGGCTTTCCAGCAAATCGCACATTACCAGCGCGCCGGCGTTAATGAATGGATTGCGCGGCTTTCCCTGTTCCAGTTCAAGCTGCACCAGAGAATTGAATGCCTGGCCGGATGGCTCTTTGCCCACGCGCTGCCAGATCTCGGCGTCCTCGTACAGCGTCAGCGCGACGGTAAGCGACAGGACTTTGGAGATGGACTGGATCGAGAAGCGCGTGCCTGCATCGCCGGCCTGGTAGCTGCGTCCATCGGCGGTGGCAATGGCGATGCCCAGTTGATCGGCATCCACGCCGGCCAGCGCCGGGATGTAATCTGCCACTTTGCCCTGACGGGTGAGGGGGCGTACGTCCGTGACAATCTCTTCAAGCAATGCATTACTGAGTTCCGACACCTTGTGGCTCCGGGGTGACTAATCCTGGCGCGATCATGGTGATTTGCCGTCGGCGCGTCAATCCACCGCGTAAAATTCTGTGAGCATGCTGCAGCAAGCCTGCACTGCATTGCGGATTTTCTGCCCGGTTTGTTGCGCCCGATCGCAACCCAGCCTGGCGCCCACGCCACATCGCGCGGCCTGAGGTAAAATTATGTTGCGAATGATTGAGTTACCGATCAGGTGATTTTGGTTATGCTAAGCCCAAACTCTTTCCGGCGCAGCCAATGCGCTCAACTGTTGTAATTGAGGATGACGATGTCTGCCTTACCTGATGCCACCGAGCCTGCCAACGCGATGCGCGCCGGGCGCTTTATGCTGCTGCAAAAACTGCTGCGACGCGATAAAACCCCGCTGGCATTGCTGCTGCTGGCCGCGCTGGTCGGTATCCTCACCGGGCTGGTGGGGGTGGCTTTCGATCGCGCGGTCAATTTTATTCTCCACCTGCGGATCGGCTGGCTGACAGAGCGTGCGGATAACCTGGCCATGGCGTTGCTGAGCGCGTTTTTTATCTCGGCGCTGCTGGGCGGCATCGGCTATTTTCTGGTGCGCCGCTTCGCGCCGGAGGCAGGAGGCTCGGGCATTCCGGAAATCGAGGGCGCGCTGGAAGAGCTGCGCCCGGTGCGCTGGTGGCGCGTGCTGCCGGTTAAATTTATCGGCGGCATGGGCGCGCTGGGTTCTGGCATGGTGCTGGGGCGCGAAGGACCCACGGTACAGATTGGCGGCAACATCGGCGGTATGTGCCTCGATCTGTTTCGCGTGCGCGATTCCGAATCGCGTCATACGCTGCTGGCGACCGGTGCCGCGGCGGGGCTTTCGGCGGCGTTCAACGCGCCGCTGGCCGGCATTTTGTTCATTATCGAAGAGATGCGCCCGCAGTTTCGCTATAGCCTGATATCGATAAAAGCGGTGTTTGTTGGCGTGATCATGTCGAGTATTGTCTTTCGCGTGCTCAACGGTAATGAAGCCATCATTAATATCGGTCAGCTGCGTGACGCGCCCACCGAGACGCTGTGGCTCTATCTGGTGCTGGGTGTGCTGTTTGGCGGCTGCGGCGTGGCGTTCAACCGGCTGATATTTCTCGCACAGGACCAGTTTCAGCGCCTGCATCTCGGACGTACCGGGCGCTGGGTGCTGTTCGGTAGCCTGCTGGCCGGACTGTGCGGCGTGCTGGGTTTACTGCTGCCGCAGGCGGTGAGCGGCGGAACGACGCTGATTCCGGATTTCGCTACCGGACACTATGGCGCGCTGGCGCTGTTTGCTCTCTTCGCGCTGCGCACGCTGGTCACCATTTGCTGCTTCTCTTCAGGCGCGCCGGGCGGCATTTTTGCGCCCATGCTGACGCTGGGCACGCTGCTGGGCACCTGCTTTGGTCAGTTGAGCGCCGACTGGTTCCCGCATTATCAGCTGGAAGCCGCCACCTTTGCCGTCGCCGGGATGGGCGCGCTGTTCGCCGCCTCGGTGCGCGCGCCGCTTACCGGCATCGTGCTGGTGCTGGAAATGACCAATAACTATCAACTGATTCTGCCGATGATCATCACCTGCCTGGGCGCAACGCTGGCAGCGCAGTTCTTTGGTGGCAAACCGCTCTATTCTTCAATCCTGGCGCGCACCCTGGCCAAAGCACAACTCACTAACCGCGCCAGCGCCCGGACGGATTAGGCGTTTTTCCGGCGGCCATGACAGTTGAAGCCGATTAACACTATCGGCTTCACTCTCCGTCCTTATCGTGCTGTTAAAACTCAACGGTGGCAGAATCGATCCCGCAGGCTTTGGCGTAACGCGCAATGGTTTCAAAGCTGGCAGAGGTAATATTCTTTTCCATGCGCGAAACCGTGGGCGGTTTTACCCCCATCCGCTCAGCCACTTGTGCACTGGTCAATCCGGCATGCTGCCGCCACGCTTTGAGCAAGGCTTGCATACGGTCTTTTCGTTCCTCTGCTTCCCAGGCTGCGCGGTATTCAGGATCCTGAAGCATTTCTTTCATGTAGCTGATCATGGGTTTTATATTTCATTGAGCATCTCCTCCAGACGACGTAACGCTTTTTGAATCTCAGCTTCCGGGGTTTTTTGACTTTTGTTGATAAAAATTCGCAGCATGTAAATCTTTTGATTTCGCTGATAGACCCAGATTCCACGCGAAATATCGGTGCCTGAAGTTCTGAGCTCATACAAGCCATTACCCAGGGGTTTGGTATGGGGCTCACGAAGTGCGCGTGGATCTTCCTGTAAGCGGCTGACCAGTTTGACAAATTTCACTCTGATAATAGGCGGTAAGGCTTTCAGCTCATTTTCAGCTGCATCGTGATAAATGATCTCAAACACTCGCTGTAGCTCCATAATTTTACCGGAAGGAGAGGCATTAGCTCAAGGGCTAATATTAGCCCTTGAGCTAATGCTGGCGGACTAAGTCTGCAGGAGTTTATTAACTCAGGGAGATTGAGACGCCCGATGCGATCAAAGCTTCAGGCGCTGGTCTATGAAAGTTTTGATTCGATCGGGCGTGTTGATATCACCTCACGCCCGGCTTTTAACCCATCTGATGCGCTGGCTGAGGCTCCAGAGCATCAGTGCGGCGAGGGCGATGCTGCCGAGCACGGCGAAAGCGATCTGATAAGACCAGGCGGCGGCGATGCTGCCGGTCAGTGCCGGGCTGCATGCTGCGCCCACGCCCTGCATCAGCATGACGAAACTCTGGCCGGCATTGGTGTGTCCGCTGCCGTCAAGCACGCTGACGATGTAGCCCGGTACTGCCACGCCCAGCAGCCCGGCGGCCAGACCATCAAGAATCTGTACCGGTACCATCGCATAGGTGCCATCGAACAGGGAGGCGATGCCGGCACGCACCGGCAGCACCACCAGCGCGAGGGTGATCAGCAGCGGGAAACCGAGGCGGCTGGCGTTTCGGGCGGCGAATAGCGCCACGGGAATCATCACGCATTGCGAAATCACCACGGTTGCAGCGGTATAAACACCGGGGCTGAGCTGTCCGCTGTGCGTTGCCGCCGCGCGAATGCCCAGCATCGGCAACAGCGCGGCGTTGCCGAGGTGAAACAGCAGCAGCGTCAGGCCGGTAATCAGCAGCACCGGATTGCGCAGCAGGGCAGAGAAACCAGGAAGCTCTGCGGCCTGCTGTCGGGCACCGCCGCGCGCCGCGCGGTCATCGATCGCGTTACGCTGAATGGCGGCCACGGCAAAACATGCGCACAGTGCCATCGCGGTCATCAGGATAAAAACCGCATCGGTGCCCCACAGCCAGACCGCAAACCCGGCAAACAGCGCGGCAGTCATATTGCCGCCATGATTGAACGCCTCGTTTCTACCCATCTGCTGGCTGAACCCCTGAGAGCCGGTCAGGCCGAGGGTGACGCCGGTCAGTAACGGGGCAATAAGCGCGGCCGCGAGGCCGGTAACCACCTGCGAGCCAACCACCACTCCACCGTAAGGAAACCACCACAGCATCAGGGTGGCCAGCGTAATAAGCAGTGAGGCCAGAATCAGCAGCCCTTTTTTATGGTGCGTGGCATCGGTTGCCAGACCCGCCGGCAGCGTAGCCAGCAGACCGGCTAAACCGCCGGCAGTCATCGCCCAGCCAATATCATCCGCTCTCCAGCCATGCTCGGTAAGAAAGATCCCCAGGAAAGGGCCCAGTCCATCCCGCACGTCGGCCATGAAAAAATTGACCAGACACAACGCCTGGAGGGACCGCAAAGCAGCGGGATGCGCTATCGGATTTGCATTCATGTTGTGATGAAGAAAGAGTGGAAGATGGTGACAAGCATAGAGCAGCAATGTGACATCGTAAATTAGCGCAGCGCGATTGGCGCACCGCTCGTACTGCGCTATACATCGCCCGCCGACTCACGGATAATTTGCTGTCTTACGCCCTTACAGAGATAAGCAATGCTGGAAAATCATCCGTCGCGCGACGCCATCAGGCTGGAGAATGTGCTGGCCGCGCTGGGCAATCCGATGCGCATGGCGGTCGTCGCGCTGCTGGCACAGGGGGAGGAGCGCAGCTGCGGTTCGCTGCTGCAAGGCGTATCCAAATCAACCTTAACCCATCACTGGCGGGTACTGCGTGACAGCGGCGTAATCTGGCAAAAACCCTCTGGCCGCGAGAATCTGCTGTCACTGCGGCGCGACGATCTGGACGCGCGCTTTCCTGGTCTGCTTGATGCGCTGCTCAGCGCCGCCGTCGACGATGCCGCCACCCGAAGTGCGCTGCAGGCTTTTCAGCACGCGGACTAGCGCCCTTTTCGCCGGAGTGGCTGCAATTGCAACAGCCTGGCGACAGCGGCTGCTGCATCCGCAACAGTCATTCCTCATCCTCTTATTCAGTTAGCCCGTAAATCAGGCGTTTAATCTCTGCCAGGAACTGGCATGCTCACTGCATAGCCTCTTATAGCCAAAAGAATTAATGAAGATAATTTTCCGTTAATCCAGCTATAAGAAGTCTCAGGAGAAACCTATGTCACAGGTAAAACCGCTGCAGTTTGCTTACTGGGTGCCTAATGTTTCAGGGGGTTTAGTTATCAGTCAGATCGAGCAGCGCACGCGCTGGGACGCGGAGTACAACCGTGAACTGGCGAAAATCGCTGAACGCGCTGGCTTCGATTATGCCCTGACACAGATTCGCTTCACCGCCGGCTATGGCGCGGATAATCAGCACGAATCAGTCACCTTCTCTCAGGATCTGCTGAGCCACACCACAAAACTCAAAGTGATTGCCGCGCTGCTGCCGGGGCCGTGGAACCCGACGCTGGCGGCGAAGCAGATCGCTACCATCAGCCATCTGTACGGTCCGCGCATCGCGGTGAACATTGTCAGCGGCTGGTTTCGCGGCGAGTTCAAAGCGATTGGTGAACCCTGGCTCGATCACGAAGAGCGCTATCTGCGTTCGGAAGAGTTTATTCGCTGCCTGCGCGGCATCTGGCGTGAAAGCAGCTTCAGCTTCGCCGGAGATTTTTATCGCTTCCGCGACTACGCGCTCAAGCCTAAACCGCTCGATCCGCTGCCGGAAATTTTCCAGGGCGGCAGCTCGCGCGCCGCGCGGGACATGGCGTCACGAGTGTCTGACTGGTACTTCACCAACGGCAACACGCCACAGGGCGTACGCCAGCAGGTGGACGATATCCGCGCCAAAGCCGCCGTCAATCAGCACACCGTTAAAATCGGCCTGAATGGTTTTGTCATCGCCCGCGAGAGCGAACAGGAAGCCCAGGCGGTGCTGCAGGAGATCATCGCCAAAGCCAATCCGGATGCAGTGAAAGGCTTCCAGCATGAGGTAAAAAATGCCGGCAGCGCGTCGCCGGAAGGCGAGGGCAACTGGGCCAAATCCTCCTTCGAGGATCTGGTGCAATACAACGACGGTTTCAAAACCAATCTGATTGGCACGCCGCAGCAAATTGCTGAGCGCATCATGGAGCAGAAACGCGCTGGCGTGGATTTACTGCTGCTGGCGTTTCTGCATTTCCATGAAGAGGTGGAGTTCTTTGGGCGTGAAGTTATCCCACGCGTGCGCGAACTGGAACGACAGGAGGCGCTTAACGCCGTCACGGTCTGAGGTCAGATAGCGCGGTCGCGTCCGGCCAGCAGCGCCATCGCCATTTGCAGCGCGCTTACCGCCAACAGCATCAGCAGCGGGAGCTGCCAGCTGCCGCTGACATCATGCAGCATGCCGAAGCACAGCGGCCCCAGCGCTGCCAGCCCGTACCCCACGCACTGCGCCATGCCGGAAAGTTTCGAGGCCTGGCGATGGTCCCGGGTGCGTAAATTAAACAGTGACAGGCTGATCAGCAGCGAGGCGCCCGCCCCGAGGCCTGCCAGAATCAGCCACAATAGCGACCATGCGGGTGCCAGCAGCAGGCCGGTCACCGCGATGAAGATCGACAGCGAAGCCAGCAGCCCGATCAGACGCTGATCGCGCAGCTGCTTCAGCGCCCGCATACAGGCCAGATTGGAGGCGATCGCCACAATTTGATAGACGAACAACATGCCGCCCGCCTGGAGTTGACTGATGCCATTATCCTGTGCGAACGGGGTAAACCAGCCAATCAGGGTATAAAACAGCAGCGACTGGCTGGCCATGAACAGCGACACCTGCCAGCCGATCGCGGAACGCCACGGCGAACGCGTTACGGTGACCTCTGTCGCGCGCTGCGCATGCGTCGCGGGATTTTTCAGCTGCGGCAGCCACGCCAGCAGCGCGATCAGCGCCGGAATCAGCCAGACCGCCAGCGACAGACGCCAGCCGGCGCTGCTCAGTTCGGCCAGCGGCACGGCCACGCCGGAAGCGATGCTGGCGGTGATGCCCATGGTCATGGCATACAGCCCGATATAACGCGCGGTATGCGCGGTGTAATCCCGCTTAATCAGCGGCGGCAGCAGGACGTTGGCCGCCGCGATCCCGCTGCTGAGAATCAGCGTACCCAGCCACAGTGCCGTTTCGCTGCCGCTGATTCGCAGCAGTGAACCCAGGACGATCAGGAGTAACGCCCCCCACAGACTGCGCTCCAGGCCAAAGCGATTGCCGAACCAGGCGGCTGGCGGTGCCAGCGTGGCGAACATCAGCAGCGGTAAAAAGTTAATCACGCCGGCAGCGCTGGCGCTCAGGCCAAATGTCAGGCGAATATTTTCCAGCACCGGCCCGGTGGCGGTAATGGGCGTGCGTAAGTTGGCGGCGGTGAGTAACAGCAGTAGCAGGAAAAAGCCGGAACGACGCAGGGCAGAATCAGCAGATAAAGCGGTATGGGACATGTTTGCGCACCATGGAAATGAGGCAGAAAGTCTCTGCATATGGTGCGTTGATTGACGTTAACGCCTACGCAGCAGCCTGGACCGCTGAACCGCTGGCTATACTAACCAGCTGTTAAATCGATGTAAAGCAGAGCCACCCGGCCGCCTTCCAGGATAACCTTCTTGCCGCTTTGCTTGTCTGACGGTGACAGCACGCATCTGTGACCTGGCTGGTATTTACGCTGCCGGTGCGTTTTTTTGCCGGGGACTTGCGCCTTTCGCTATCCACGTCCACCTTTATACTCTCACTCTTCGCAAATGGACCAATGATGCTCTGGTTATGGAATGCGCTTATCCTGCTGGCTACCGTGATACTGATGGAGATCGTCGCGGCGCTGTCGCATAAATACATTATGCATGGCTGGGGATGGGGCTGGCATTTGTCGCATCATGAACCGCATGAGAGCAAATTTGAGCTCAACGACCTGTATGCCGTGGTGTTTGCGCTGTTGTCGATTGGCCTGATTTGGCTGGGTGTCAACGGTGTCTGGCCGCTGCAGTGGATTGGCGCTGGCATGACGACTTATGGCGCGCTCTATTTTATGGTGCATGACGGCCTGGTCCATCAGCGCTGGCCGTTCCGCTACATTCCGCGTAAAGGTTATCTGAAGCGGTTGTATATGGCGCACCGCATGCATCATGCGGTGCGGGGACGGGAGGGCTGCGTTTCCTTTGGCTTTCTTTACGCCCCGCCGCTGCACAAGCTGCAGGCGACGCTGCGCCAGCGCCATGGGCGTCGTGTCAACGCGGACGCTGCCACAGACCGGCAGGACGCGCCTGGGGATGAGCAAGGCGCGAAGTAAGCGCGACGCCGGCACCTTTCACCAGCAGCGCCAGCTTTTCGCCTTTACTGGTACGCTGGCGCGCATCCCACGCCCGGGCACCGGCATGCTGCACTTTTACGCCAATTTCCCGATAGACGCCGCGCGCGGTGGCGATCGCCCACGCCGAACGGAGCGGCAGTCCGGGTAGCCCGCTGCGCGCTGACTGATAGTAAGGTTCAGCCTCGCGCACCAGACGCGCCGCCAGCGGGGCCAGCGCTGCGCGATGTTGCGGATCGGCAAGCTGAGCGGCGCTCAGTCCGGCCTCATCCAGCCAGCTTTGTGGCAGATAGCAGCGGCCATTCTCCGCGTCCTCAACGATATCCCGTGCGATATTGGTCAGCTGAAACGCCAGACCCAAATCACAGGCGTGATCGAGTACGCGCTCATCACGTACGCCCATCACGCGCGCCATCATTAACCCCACCACGCCGGCCACGTGATAGCAGTAACGCAGCGTGTCCCCGAAACACGCGTAACGTTCTTCACGCGCATCCATCGCAAACCCTTCCAGATGATCAAACGCCAGCTGCTGGGGAAGCTGATGCGTCAGCGCCACTTCCTGAAAGGCACGAAACGCCGGTTCATCCATGTGGGCACCGCTGTAGGCGCGGCGGGTTTCGATTTGCAGGTGGCGCATCCGCGCCTGGGCATCCGCCACCGCGTGCTGCGTGCCGCCTTCGCCCAGCGTCTGACCATCTATCACATCGTCACAGTGACGACACCATGCGTACAGCATCAGCGTACTGCGGCGCGTTGGAGGATCAAACAGCCGGGTAGCGCTGGCGAAACTTTTGGAGCCCTGCGCCATGGTTTGGGTGACCTGCTCAATCAGCGGCGGTTGGTTCATCCGGTCAGATCCTCCACCATCAACTGGGCGGTCGCTTTCGCGGAGCCGATCACGCCTGGCACACCGGCACCGGGATGCGTGCCAGCCCCCACCAGATAAAGGTTAGTGATGTCGGCATCGCGGTTATGCGGCCGGAACCAGGCACTTTGCGTCAAAATGGGTTCGAGCGAAAACGCTGAGCCCTGATGCGCGTGCAGCGTGTCGCGAAAATCAAACGGCGTAAACATACGGTGTGTCACTAACTGCTGTCGCAGACCCGGCATATAGTGCTCCTCCAGATAAGCAAAAATGCGATCGCGCAAGCGCGGTCCTTCCTGTTGCCAGTCAATTGCGGCGGTACCGAGATGCGGCACCGGCGCCAGCACGTAAAAACTGCCGCAGCCCGCCGGTGCCAGCGACGGATCGCTGGAGCAGGGCGCATGCAGATACAGCGAGAAATCTTCCGCCAGCTGGCTGCTATTGAAGATCTCATCGATCAATTCACGATAGCGCGGACCAAAGCACACGGTGTGATGCGCCAGCTGCGGGTGGGCATGATTAAGACCAAAATAGAGCACAAATAGCGAGTTGCTCATCCGCTTGCGCTTCAGCGTCGCCGCGCGTTTACGCGCCGCAGGATGCTGGCTTAACAGGCGATCGTAGGTATGCACCACGTCAGCATTTGACGCAACGGCGGCGGCGGCAAAACGGCGCCCATCCTTCAGCTGTACACCGCTGATGCGGTTACCCTCGGTCTCCAGCTGGCTGACTTCGGCGTTGAGCAGCAGTTCACCGCCCAAATCGCGAAACAGCCGCGCCATGCCATCAACCAGCGCGCCGGTACCGCCGCGCGGAAACCACACGCCCCATTCGCGCTCCAGTGCGTGAATTAAGGTATAGATCGAAGACGTTGCAAAAGGATTACCGCCGACCAGCAACGAGTGAAAGGAAAAAGCCTGGCGCAGATGATCGTCCTGAATAAATTTCGCCACCATGCTGTAGACACTGCGCCAGGCTTGCAGCCGACCCAGCTGTGGCCCGGCACGCAGCATGTCGCGGAAATGCAGAAAAGGCACGGTGCCCAGTTTCAGATAGCCCTCACGAAACACATCCTGTGAATAGGCCAGAAACTGGCGGTAACCGGCGACATCCTGCGGGTTAAAAGTAGCAATCTGCTGCTCCAGCTGCGCCTGATTGTTGTCGTAGTCCAGCTGCCTGCCGTCTTCCCAGCACAGGCGATAAAACGGCGTCACCGGCATCAGGTCGACATAATCACTGAGTTGCTTGCCTGCCAGCGTAAACAGCGCCTCGATAGCGCTGGGATCGGTAATCACCGTCGGACCGGCATCAAAGGTAAAACCCTGATCCTGATAAACATAGGCGCGCCCGCCAGGCTTATCGCGCTGTTCCAGCAGCGTGACCGGCACGCCGGCCGCTTGCAGACGAATCGCCAGCGCCAGGCCACCGAAGCCTGCGCCAATCACATAGGTGCGTTTCATTATTTCTTCCCTGGTAACGGAGAGGTCATCATCAATGCGCGCAGCGCTTCGCCGAGAGGGACCGGCGGTTTGCCGCACAGAATGCGTGCTTTATCGCTGAGGCGCAGTTGCCCGGCGTAAAAGCGGCTAATCAATCCGGCGTCAAGCCGGTAAAAACGCTGCATTACGCGCCAGCGCTGTTCAGGCCGTCCGGCAAGAAACAGCATGCGATTTAACAGACGGAAAAAGCGCTGCTCGCGCCAGTGCTGACGGGCAAAGGATTCGATGTAGTGGCTCAGCGTGTGAGCATCGGCGGGCAGCGTGCTGGCAATCTTCTCCGCCAGCGCCACTGCCGCAGGCAGCGAGTAACCGGTGGTGGCGTGAAACAGTCCGGCACGCAGCCCGCTGCACGGTTGTCCGTGCTGCTGTTGCCAGAACTGATCGATATCGCCGCTGAGCGTGATCGGCAGCGAGCCGTGCTCCTCGCGCAGCAGCTGGCGCAGATTCCAGCCGCGCTGGTGGGCATAATCAGTAATGTGCCGGCGTGCCTGTGCGACATCCAGCGTGGCATGGTTGATGTAATGGGTATCTTCAATCAGTAAACGGCTGGCGCTGAGCGGCAGGGTGTAAACAAAGCGATAACCCTGCTGCTGATCGACGCTGGCGTCCATCAATATTGGCTGCTGCAGGCCATGCGGCGCGGCCAGTTGCCACTCCTGACCGACAAATGCCTGATAGCCGAGCTGCAGATGCGGTGTCGGCTGCAGCCCGCGTCCGTCAATCACCGCCTGCGCCTGTAACATCCCGCCATCCGCCAGTCTGACCCCGGTGGGTGAGACCTCGCTGACCGGCGCTGCGGTGCGTAGCGCGGCACCGAGCACCTGCTGTAAGTACCGGGCAAAATCCTCAGAGGCAATCGAGCAATATTCACCATCCAGCTGGCGACGCAGGGTGGGGAAGCGTACCTGATAACCGGGCCAGCGCGCCGAAAGCAGCGGCTCGAGCCAGCGAAACTGCGCTTCGCTGACGTCTTCGCGATGGAACGACCAGGTATGATTGCCAGCCGGCTGCGCCTGACTCTCCAGTAGCAAAACCTTAAGTGCGGGCTGCAGCTGGCGTAAACGCAGCGCAATCAGCCCGTTAGCCAGGCCGGCACCGACCAGAATGACATCATAAGGTGCGCGCATCAGGTGGCCTCCGCCAGCACGATTTGCTGCTGACACAGCGCCTGCTCGACAATATCCGCCGCGCGCGTACAGCCACCGGCCCGCTGCAGCTGCGCCTGAATGGCTGACATACGCAGACGATAGCGATCGTCATTCAGCAATTGTTGCAGGTGTCGCTCCAGCTGCGCGACGCGGCTGAAACGTGAGGCGCGCCGGCCGACGCCGTGCCACTCAATACGTGCCGCCACACCGGGCTGATCGAAGGCGATAGGCAGCGCCAGCATCGGCTTGCCGCATTCCAGCGCTTCCAACGCACTGTTCAGTCCGGCATGGGTGATAAACAGTTGTGCGTGCTGCAGCGCCGCCCGCTGATCCACAAAATCGGTCACCCACGCAGCACCGGCCAGTCTGAGCTGATTTGCCTGGCTGGCGGTCAACCCGCCACAGTGCGCCACCACCAGCGACAGCTGCTGATTGCGGCAGGCCTGGGCCAGGTGCAGAAACAGGCGAAAACGATGCCCCTGTAGCGTGCCTAGCGAGGCATACACCACCGGCTGGCGCAGCGCTGGCCAGGGAGCGGCGAGCGCGCCGCTAGCGACTGGAGTTCGCAGCGGACCCACGCTGTGATAGCAGGCTGGCAGTTGCTGACGCGGAAAATCAAAAGCGGGCACCAGCTGACTGATTTGCGCCAGCGGCGACAGACACTGATGTAAGCCATGGCGTTCGGGCAGGCCGAAGGCGCGCGCATGACGAGCGATTACAGCGCCATGACGACGCATGATGCGGTCGTAGATGTCGCTGCTGGCCTGATAGCGCTGCAGCGCTTTCTCATCCTGAGCAAAGCGAAAGGGCATTACCGCCAGCGGAATGGCCGCTTCACGATTGACCGGCAGCGCGCAGGCCACCGACACGAACGGCAGCTGTAACGCCTCTGCCACCAGACCGCCAGCCGCTTCCATTTGGTCGGCAATCACGCCATCGACCTGCAGGCGTTTCAGCACCGCGGGCAGTTCGCGGCACAGCATATCGGTGGTGCTGGCCAGATCGTGAATCACGCGAAACAGCGACAGCCCGCCCGGTGCGGCCAGCCGCCTGAGTTCGCTGGAGAGCGATCCGGCAGGATGCGTGCGCTCGCCGACGGCTACAAAGGCAATACGCTCGTCGCTCAGCAAGGTGCGTGCATCGCTTTGCTGAATAAAGGTGATGCGGTGTCCGCGCACCAGCAGCGTTTGCGCCAGCGCCTGCAATGCGTGAAAGTGGCTGTAGAGCGGTGGCGCAATAACGGCAAAATGCCCCATAGGTATGACCGGCTTCAGTTAAACATCGCCAGCTGTTGATTAAACAGGGCGTGCATATATTGACGGGTGGCGACACCGCGATGGCAGGCGCAGGCAAGGTGTGCATCGGCGCTGCTTAGATGGTCGCGCAGACGACGTTCAGCCCCTTCCGGGCCCAGCATCTGCACCAGAGTGGATTTGCCCTGATCCTGATGACAGTCCTTGCCGGTGTGCTTAGAGCCATCCGCCAGGTCGTCCAGTAACTGGAAAGCCTGACCTAAATCCTGCGCAAAATAGCTTAAACGCTGACGTACCTGCACTGACGCATCGGCCGCAATCGCCGCCATCTGCAGCGTGGCGCGAAACAGGACGCTGGTTTTCAGTTCGTTGGTGAGGGTGATGGCTTCCGGACTGCGGCTGTGTGCGCCGTCATGCAGATCCTGGAACTGACCCTGAACCAGTCCCTGCAGGCCCACGGCAGAGGAGAGCTCGGCAATGGCTTCGGCTTTGTGCGTTGCCGGCAGACCCGGCGCGAGTGCAATCACCTCAAAGGCGCGGCTGAGTAGCGCGACCGCTGCCAGGATCGCCACGTTTTCCCCATATTCACAGTGGATTGCCGGGCGCCCACGTCGCATCCGGGCGTTATCCATTGATGGAATGTCGTCAAGGATCAGTGAGGCGGCGTGCACCATTTCGACCGCACAGGCAAGATCAAGGATGCCCTGCTGCGCCACGTCACAGCCCATATCGCGTGCTGCCAGCAGCAGCAAGAGCGGACGAATACGTTTGCCCGGTGCCAGCGTGCCGGCACGCATGGCGGCACGAACGCGATCGGCCTGCTGCCCGGCAGGCAATAAATGTTCAAGATGAGCCTGCAATGCGTGATGCAACTGAAGGAGATCGCTTTCCTGGCTTGCTGTGGTATCGACATGGGCGGTCATAGCGGCTTTCCATGGTTAGTTAAATTCTTGTGCTTTTTCAATTAACCGTAGACCCGGTAAGGGGAGTGCGCCAGCGAGCGAAGCGACTTTAACGCACCGTCACGCTTTTTTTATTTATTGAATAATCTGAGAAGTAATTCCTATGACCCTCAGGCCAGTTTTCACTGCGGTGACTGTTATGATGACGGGCAATCAGAGGAGACAGCTATGACGACGCAAAAAGTGGCGGTAATCGGTGCGGGTGTGATCGGCCTTGCCGTGGCGTGGGCGCTGGCAAGGCAGGGCGCGCAGGTGACCCTCTTTGACCGGCAACATATGGGCGCGGGCACCAGCAGCACCACATTTGCCTGGGTGAACTCCAACGGCAAACAGCCTGCCAGCTATCACCGCCTCAATGCGCTGGCGATGGAGGAGCATATCCGGCTGCAGCTGACGCAGACCAATGGCGTGCGCTGGCTGGAACCTTGTGGCACCTGGGAGTGGGCCGGCGCGGGTGAAGCCGAACAGCAACTGCAGCAGCGTGCCACCGCCTTGCAGGCCGCTGGCTATGCGGCACGGCAAAGAACGCTGGCCGAGCTGCAGCAGGAAATTCCTGAACTGCGCGCGTCTGCGGTACACGGCAGCATCTGGCATTTTCCAACGGAATCGGTGCTCTATCCAGCGCTGTATCTGGCACGGCTGTGGTCAGAGGCGCAGGCGCACGGCGCGGTACTGCATCAGCATCAGGCGATTCAGCACATCAGTGAAAATGCGGAAGGCGTGACGGTGCAGCTGGAGCAGGGTGAGCAGTGGCAGGGTGATCGTCTGGTGCTGGCGACCGGACGCTGGGCCAATCAGCTGCTGCATACGCTTGGTCTGGAACTGGCGCTGATTGACACCAGCAAGCCTGATGCGGTGGCCTGCAGCTTTCTGGCGCGCACCGCACCGCAGCCGTTATCGCTTGGCACCAACCTGATTTCTCCGCAGCTGAACGTGCGGCCGGACGGCGGCGGGCGGTTACTGTTACAGGCGCTGGATCTCGATCATCTGGCCGATCCGGGCGCGCCGCCGTCGACTCATGGCGCCATCGCCGATCAGTTTCGGGAGCGCTACCGTGCGCTGTTTGCCACGGCTGGTGCGTTGCAGATCGAGCAGATTGTCGTCGGGCAGCGGGCGCGTCCGGCTGATGGGTTGCCGGCGCTGGGCTTTGTCACCCCGCATCAGCGCGTGTATGTCGCGGTGACGCACAGCGGCGTCACGCTGTCACCGCTGATTGGCAGGCTGGTGGCAGAAGAACTGATCGGCGACGGTCCCAGCGACCTGCTGAAAGAGTTCCGTCCACAACGGCTGATCGGTAAAACCGCCAGCGCGTTTGCACCGATTCAGCGAAACTTTCCGGCGGCACAGTGAGCGAAGCGATGGCGCAGACCACAGGATAGCGGGTTGATTAATTTTTAACCTGAATTAAGGCGTAGGCTGATCGCGATCAAAAAGACATCTGTCAGGCTGCTCAACCATGGAAGGCGAAACATAAGCCAGATGGAGGTGAGTATGCGTACCACCCTGATGACGCTGCCGCAGATGGCGCATTACCTTGATATCCCCTGTACCACGCTGGCGCGTGCTATGTGTAATCGTGGCACGCTGGAGAAATTGCCGCTGCCGGCGGCGGTTGATGACAGCCTGCCGCTCTCCTCTCGCTGCTGGTCACGCGAAGAGGTCAGGCAGTTTCGCCATCGGCTCCAGCGCCGCCGCCATCAGCGCTAAGCGAATCCAGCCGGTCGTCCTGACCGGCTGAATATCAGGCAGCGACACCATTCGGCCGTGCAGCGACATGACCGGCCCACAGGCTGGCAACCCACTTCACGCCTTTCGCGGTGAATCGTGCCTGTGAAAAAGCATGCTGGTTTTCACCCATTCCGCTGCGCAGTGCAAAATAGCCAGCCTGCAGATGGTGCTGCTGTGGCGTCAGCGCACCTTTGTCACGGTACATAATGTTGCGCTCAAGCAGAAACTGCCGAAACTCCGGCTCTTTCACCTTGAGCATTTTGCACAGCTGGCGAAAGCCCAGCGACTCATGCACATCAACAAAGCGATCAAAGAATTCTGCCTTTGGGGCCGTCAGCGCCAGTTGCTGTTCCGCCGCACGGCGTTGCTCAAACTGTTCTGCCCAGGCACGTGCCGCTTCCGCCGGATTAGTGAAATCGGGCAGATGGGTGAATTTTTCCCGCTCCTGCCAGCGGTCCAGCAGTTCGGCGGTAAAGCCAGGGGAAAGACGAGCAACCGCTAGCAGCGAGTCACGTTTATTCAGCTGAAACTCCTGACGTGTCTCACCTTCATGCTCGTAATGATTCACCGTGACAGGCTGGGAAAGGCGCTGCGCGGTTTCCAGGCTTTTAATCAGGCGCTTCACTTCGCCATGCGTGATGCCGGTTATTCTGGCAATTTCACGGCTGCTCATCAGCAGAGTTGCGTTGAGAGCAGCAAGACTTTCCGTTGAGATCATCATCAGTATCACCTCTTACAAACGTGGAACAGTCCATCAGACTGCTGGATAAGTATACAATATACTGTTTGCATATCCAGTATTATTTTTAGCCGTTGCTGTAAGAAATGCCTGTCTGCGAGATATCGCACAAAGCGCAACTGCGCCGGACCCCGCTCTGCACCCGATACCGATACGCTTGCCTATTCGACTATTACTACCAGGCTTAAGCGATTCAGGTTAAATAAAGACAGCCTTTCGTTACGCTTATTTATGAGGAGCTGATTATGAAAGCGTTAACTTATCATGGCCCGCATCGGGTGCGTGTTGAAACTGTTCCTGACCCGATTTTAGAGCAGCCGGACGACATTATTTTACGCGTCACCGCGACGGCAATTTGCGGCTCCGACTTACATCTTTATCGCGGAAAAATTCCCGGTACCGATCACGGTGATATATTTGGTCACGAATTTATGGGTGAAGTGGTCGAAGCGGGAAGTGAGGTTACCAACGTAAAAATTGGCGATCGCGTTGTGGTGCCCTTTGTTATTGCCTGTGGCGACTGTTTCTTTTGTCATCTGCATCAGTATGCGGCCTGTGAAAATACCAATAGCGGGCGCGGTGCTATTTTAAACAAGAAAAATATTACCCCGCCTGCAGCGTTATTTGGTTACAGCAAACTGTACGGTGGCGTGCCGGGCGGCCAGGCGGAATATGTCCGGGTGCCAAAAGCCAATGTCGGGCCGTTTAAAGTGCCGCTGGCGCTACCGGATGAGAAAGTGCTGTTTCTCTCCGATATCCTCCCCACCGCCTGGCAGGCAGTGCAAAATGCCGGGCTGGATAAAGGCTCCAGCGTCGCCATTTTTGGCGCCGGCCCGGTCGGGTTACTGAGTGCCGCCTGCGCGCGCCTGGTAGGGGCGGAAGAGATCTTTATGATTGACCACAACGCTTATCGACTGGAATTTGCCCGCCAGCGTTATGGGGTTACGCCGATCAATTTTGATGAAATCGACGATCCTGCTGGCTGGATCATTGATCACACCCAGGGCCACCGGGGCGTTGATGCGGTAATCGATGCGGTAGGTTTTGAAGCCAAGGGTAGCCTGACGGAAACGGTGATGAGTAATCTGAAGCTGGAGGGCAGCAGCGGGAAGGCGCTGCGGCAGTGTATTGCGGCGGTACGCCGTGGCGGTGTGGTCAGCGTGCCGGGCGTGTATGCCGGCTTTATCCACGGCTTCCTGTTTGGCGATGCATTCGATAAAGGACTGACGTTTAAAATGGGCCAGACGCATGTGCAGGCCTATTTACCGCGCCTGCTGTCGCTGATTGAGCAAGGGCTGCTGACACCGGAAGAGATTGTGACGCACCATATGCCGCTGGAAGAGGCCGCGCGCGGCTATGAAATCTTTGAAAAACGCAAAGAGGATTGCCGCAAAGTGATTCTGGTGCCCGGTATGGCCAGTACCACGCCGGCGGCCTGAGTGCTGACAGGCTGCCTGACGGCAGCCTGCTTCTGTGGCTTAACGCACGATGTCTTCATCGCGGTCGTTGAGCTCGGGTAGTGCAATTTGCCGTGAGGGCGCGTTATCGAGCCGATCGCCATAATCAACACTGACATCGGGCAGGCTGGTAAACTGGCCATCGACGAACAAAAAGCTCAGGTGTTTTTCCACCTCGGCCAGTAATTCGTCCACTTCCTGCTCCGTTTCTCCCCCGGCATCTTTACCATCCAGCTGCCAGCGATAACGATCGCCCACTCTTTCCGCACCGCCAATATCAACGATATGGCCGTCGATATTTTCCACCAGTAAACGCTGACGGGAAAAATAGAGTAAATAGGGCATCCGATCGCGATTGTTTTCTGACATAACATAACTCCTTCATGACGTTACCACGGTTAGCGCAGAAAATAATAGCGAAACGCAAATACTGCCCAATATACCGCGTTCAGACCTAAATAAGCCCAGCACCCCCAATAAGCCACAGGCTCGCGACGGGTGCGCAGTTTAGGTAAGAAAGCCAGTAAATAACCGGCTGCAGCAATAAGCGAAACGAAATAAAGTAGTTTCATGCGCTCTCCTGAATTTATTATCGTCTGATAAGCATAGTCAGGATAAATAAGGTTGGGGATAGCGCAGGACATTCTTATCGGTGGCGATGGCAAAGATAACGGACGTCAGCCAATCAGCGCTTTAGCTTTAGCGCGAATCTCACTCAGTTCGTCGGCGGTCACATGGCTTTTTTTCACCACTTTCCTGGCGCGCCAGTCGATGGAGGTGACCTGATCGGCCAGCGCCACACTATCACGGCTACCGGTAAGGGAAACTTCAAAAGGATAGCCTTTGACTTGGGTGGTACACGGGACGCACAACAACATGCCAACCTTGGTGTTATAGGCAAAGGGACTCAGCACAACCGCAGGACGATGGCCGCCCTGTTCATGGCCAAGGGTGGGATCAAAATCCAGCCAGATGAGATCGCCTGCATCGGGAACAAAACGTGACACCATCAGATTCTTTCCTTGCCCACTGAAGGTCCAAAATCAATTTTATCATGGACGTTATCGTCGGTGATCTCGTCCAGCAGAGCGTCCAGTGAATACACCTTTTCCCTGAGCGGCACAAGGATCAGTTTGCCATCTTCAACACTGAGTTCCAGTTTATCGTCCACGCTGAGCGACGCGGATTGCATCACGCTGGACGGAATGCGAATCGAGGGACTGTTGCCCCATTTCTTTAAGGTGACGGTCGTCATAACAGGCCTCCGAAGAATGTGTATACATTGTATAGCCGTGATGATGTTGATACAACGTATAAACACCTTCAGCCTGACATGTTAAGAAAGCGGCAGGATTCAGCGCGCCGTTAACTGTTGCAACGCCGCTGCGCTGGCGGCATCATCCGGCACATATACCAGCAGGCGATCGCCGTTGCGTGACGCCGACCACCAGTTATTCTGGCGCAGCGTCATTTCGCCTACTTCGGCACGGTAAAAGCGTTTCACGCGGTTTTCCACCTTGCCCAGTTCGTAGCGCTGCCAGGTGTGCGCGAACTCATCGGAACTGTTCAGCAATCGCGCCAGGAAGCTCTCCCAGTGCGGATCGCCCAGATGCTCGCCCATCTGACCGCGAAACATCGCCACCATCTGTGGCATCACTTCGTCCCAGTCGGTCATCACATTGCGCCAGCCGGCATGGTTGAACGCCAGCCAGATACAGTTGCGTTCTTCCGGCGCGATCTGGGCTAAATCGACGCCCATCAGCGCACACCAGGCCTGGTTATAGCCGAGGATATCGAAGCGCGGCGTTTCGATGATCGCCGGTAGCTGAATGGCATCCAGCATTTGCTGATTATGTCCGGCGAGTTTGCAGCAGGCAGCAGCGACGCGCGTCGATGGCAGGGTGTGTCCGGCCAGCGAAAACAGATGCTGCGTCTCAACATCATTGCATTGCAGGGCGCTGGCGATGGCCGTCAGCGTTTTGGTGGAGGCTTTGATATCGCGCCCCTGTTCCAGCCAGGTGACGCCGACATCCGCCAGCTGCGCCACCTCTTCACGGCGTAAACCCGGCGTGCGGCGCTGACGCATACGCGGTAAACCGAGGCGGTTAGGATCCAGGCTCTCACGGCGCGTACGTAAAAAGGTACCGAGTAATTTACGGTTGTTCAGCTCAGCGGGGGTAAGGGTTTGCGCGGTGCTCATCAGCAGCTCTCCAGACGAGACGGGTAGAAATTATACCATGATAATCAAGAACTGGTACCCGTTTAATGGTTAGGTGATGCTATGCCGTAGTGAAACTAAAAACAAGGTTAACGCTATGCAGACATCGCAACTTCAACGTGCAGGACTGGTGGTCCTGCTGGCCGGGCAGCTATTGCCGATGATCGACTTTTCCATAGTTAACGTCGCGCTGGATGCGATGGCGCAATCGCTGCGTGCCTCGCCGATCGCGCTGGCGCTGATCGTGGCGGTGTACGGTATCGCTTTTGCTATTTGTCTGGCGATGGGCGGACGCCTGGGCGATAACTTTGGCCGCCGTCGCGTGTTTTTAGCCGGCGTCTGGATCTTCGGCATTGCGTCATTATTGTGCGGCATCGCTAACAGCGTCGGCATGCTGATGTTTGCCCGCGCGCTGCAGGGCGTCGGCGCCGCTTTTATGGTGCCGCAGATTCTTGCCACGCTGCACGTTACGCTGCAGGGCAGGGCGCATGCGCGGGCCATTGGCCTGTACGGCGGTATCGGCGGGCTGGCTTTTATTATTGGCCAGGTGCTGGGCGGTTTTTTGATCAAAGCCGATATTGGCGGCTACGGCTGGCGCAGCGTGTTTCTCATCAACCTGCCGATCTGCCTGTTCGTCCTGCTGACCGCGCGCCGCTTCGTGCCGGAAACGCATAACCTCAAGCGGGTGCCGGTGGATGTGAGCGGTACGCTGCTGCTGGCTGGCGCGATCGGCTGTCTAATGCTGGCACTCGCGCTGGGGCCGCTGCTGCACTGGTCGTGGCCGTGCCTGTTACTACTGGCGCTGTTTCCGTTGTTTCTGCATCGGCTGCGTCATAGCGCGCTGCGACTGGAAGCCGCTGGCGGATCGCCGCTGCTGCCGCCCTCGCTGCTGCGTCTTTCCAGCGTGCGTTTTGGTCTGACGCTGGCGGTGCTGTTCTTCTCCTGCTGGAGCGGCTTTATGTTCGCGGTGGCGCTGACGCTGCAATCCGGCATCGGCATGACCGCTTTCCAGTCCGGCAACGCGTTTATTGCCCTGGGTGCGGCCTATTTTATTGGCTCAATGCGTACTACCCGCATGGTTGAGCGCTATGGTAAACGTGCCACGTTACTGTCTGGCTGTGCGATTCAGATGGTCGGGCTGGTGGCGCTGATCGCGACGCTGCAGCTGAAGTGGCCGCAGGTGGGCATTGCTACGTTGATTCCGGCTACCGCGCTGATTGGCTTTGGCCAGTCGTTTATTGTCAGCACCTTCTACCGGATTGGCATGAGCGGGGTGCCGCATCATCAGGCCGGCGCAGGCAGTGCGGTGCTGTCTACCGTGCAGCAATCGGCGCTGGGACTGGGACCGATGCTGCTCGGCGGCGTGTTCACCCAGATCAATCAGCATGGTAATCATCTGGCAGCCATCAGCGGTACGCTGGCGGTGGAGTTGCTGATGATGGCACTGCTGGTGGTGCTGACCAGCGTCAACCGTCGGACGTTCCAGCCGGTGACGGCTGAAGGCTGACGCCGGAGGGAAAAAGTCAGCCCGTCTGGTCACCGTAAACGCTGATCCTGCAAGGTAATAACAGGTTTTTGGGCCGGGTGCGCATTGATGCGCCCCGGCACCTGAAAACCGCGCCGCGCTTACGTTTCCGCCAGGCGTAAACCGCTTTCGGCATCGAACAGATGAATTTTTTGCGGATTGAAACCGATGTGCAGCGTCGCGCCACTGCTGGCCGCATGCCGTCCGGCCATCTGCATGTGCAGCGCATGACCGTGCCAGTCAAGGTGCAGCAGAGTTGATTCCCCGGTAATCTCCACCACGTTTACCCTCGCAGGCGCGCCGTCCTGCACTTCGCACAGATCGTGCGGGCGCACCCCCAGCGTCACGGCAGCGCCTTCACGTTCCTGTGCCACCGCCTGCCACTGCGCGGGCAGCGGCTGCCACCAGTCCTGACACTGCACGCCCGGCACGCCGTCATGCGTCAGCAATTGTGCCGGTAACAGGTTCATGGGCGGCGAACCAATAAAACGCGCCACAAAGGTATCTGCCGGACGATCGTAGATCGCCAGCGGTGCGCCCTGTTGCACGATGCGTCCCTCTTTCATCACCACAATCTGGTCGGCCAGCGTCATCGCTTCTACCTGATCGTGCGTGACATACACCATGGTGGTTTTGAAACGCTGATGCAGCGACTTGATCTCGGCGCGCAGCTCCATGCGCAGCTGGGCATCAAGGTTAGAGAGCGGTTCGTCAAACAGAAACACCTGCGGATTACGCACCATGGCGCGGCCCATCGCCACGCGCTGACGCTGCCCACCCGAGAGCGCGCGCGGGTAGCGCTGCAGCAGCTTATCAATGCCAAGAATCGCGGCGATGCGCGCGATTTTCTGCTGCTGCTCATCGCGGCGTACCTTTTTTACCTGCATGTGAAACGCCAGGTTTTCGGCCACCGTCAGATGCGGATAGAGCGCATAACTCTGAAACACCATCGCAATGTCGCGATCGGCGGGATCGCGATCGTTAATCTGCACCTTATCCATCAGAATCGCGCCGTCGGAAAGGCTCTCCAGTCCGGCGAGCAGGCGCAGCAGCGTCGATTTGCCGCAGCCGGACGGGCCGACCAGCACGGTAAAGCTGCCGTCGGGAATGGTCAGGTCGAGCGGATGCAGCACCGACTGTTTACCGTAGCGCTTGGCCACTTTAACGAGTTCAACACCGGCCATAATTTAAAACTCCTGTGCGCATAGTTGCAGTTGTTGCCAGTCGGGATAACGACGTGGCTGCGTGCTGATTGCCAGTGAGGCCACCGCAATGCCCCATTGCAGTGCGGTGGCAAGATCCTGCTGATGCAGCAGCGCGGTGAGAAAGCCGGCGTTAAAGCTGTCGCCGGCACCGATGGTGTCGACCACCGCGACCGCGCGACCAGGCTGTTGCAGGCTGTGCTGACGTTGCCAGCAGCCCGCGCCCTGTGCACCGCATTTCACCACGCAGCCGCCGCGCCCGCTGAGCCGTTGCGCAAGCTGGTGCGCGCCGGTGTGCAGATCATCTGCGCCACTCAGCCCGAGCGTTTCGACTTCATTGAGCAGTAGCCAGTCGCACTGCGGCAGCCAGCGGGCGATCTGCACGCGTACCTCATCGCTCCAGCCCTGCGGCGGCCAGCCGGTATCGACGGCGGTGATAAACCCGCGCTGATGCAGTTCGGCCAGCAACTGCGGATAGTCGTCATACAGTTGCAGGCAGAGAAACGTGCCGCACAACAGCACGATATCGCCCCTGCTGGCTTGCGCCGGGAGCTGGCTCAACACGTCCTGCGCGCTGAGCCGCACAATGTGACCGAGATTGCTGAGGAACGATCGCTCGTGATCGGAGTGCGTGACGCCAACGGTGAGCGAGGTTTCGCAGGCGTAGCGCGTCCAGTGCGCCGCGCTGTGCGGAAAATGGCTCGCCAGCCATGCGCTGAGGCCGTCATCGCCCTGATTAGCGACGGCGCGATGGCGCACCTGCATCGCTTCCAGCGCCAGTGCGCAGTTGCCCGCCGAACCGCCCGGACGCAGCTCACTGTGCTGCAGCATCACTTCGGTGCCACGCTGCGGCCAGCTGTCCAGCGTACCCATGATAACATCGACATTGATATTGCCCACCACGTAGAGCGTGGCGCGGGCTTCCTTATTGCTCATCATCCTTTGCTCCCGCCACTGGCAAGGCCGCTGACCAGCGTTTTTTGCAGCCAGATAGCGATAAAGAGAGGAGGAACCGACGCCAGAATGCCGACGGCGGCAATCAGCCCATCGTCGGTGGCGCGGCCTGCGGTAAAGCCGGCAATGGTGACCGGCAGGGTTTGCGCGGCGATGTTACTGGTGAACAGCAGGGCGTAGAAAAATTCATCCCACGCCAGCAGCCAGCCAAACAGCGCCGCCGCGCCCAGCACCGGTTTCGCCAGCGGCAGCGTAATGCGCAGCAGCACCTGCCAGACGCGCAGCCCATCAAGACGCGCGGCCTGTTCGATATCCTGCGGCAGGGCATCAAACTGGTTTTTCAGCATCCAGGTGAGAAACGGCAAAATCAGCGAGCAGTACACGATGATCAAACCGGGTCGGGTGTTGAGCAGATCGAACTGCTGCAGCAGAAAGTAGAGCGGCAGCACAAACGCCACCGGCGGCACCATATAGATGGCCAGAGACGCGAACAGCCAGCCGTCGCGACCGCGATAGCGCGAGAAGCTGAACGCCGCCGGAATCGCCAGCAGCAGGCACACCAGCGTCGCGCCGGTTGCCACCAGCAGGCTATTACCCAGCGCATGCAGAAACAGCGCGCCGGGCTGGCCGGGTTCCAGCAAGATCAGCCTGCCGTAGCGGCTGAAATCCCACTGGCGCGGCAGCCATTCCAGCGGCACGCGAGTCAGATCGCTGGTGGCGCTGACGCTCATCAGAAACAGCCAGCCCATCGGTGCCACGACAGAGAGCGCCACCAGCAGCGCCGCCGCGTATTTAGCGCAGGTACGCAGTTTAACCTTCATAGGCACTTCCCCGACGGCGCTGCCGCCACAGTAATAGCATGTAAAGGGTGATCAGCACCGCGCACAGCAGCGTCATTAACATGGCATAAGCCGCACCGCTGCCGGCGCGCAGGTAGCTGAAGGATTCCTGATAGACGTAAAAGCTCAGTGTTTTGGTGCTGTCGACCGGACCGCCGCGCGTCATCACATAGATGATGTCGAAGATCTTAAAGGCGTCGATGGTGCGTAACACCAGCGCCACGCTGAGCGATCCGACAATCGCCGGAAAGGTGATGGCACGAAAACGCCGCCATGCCGATGCGCCATCCAGCCGCGCCGCTTCGTAGAGATCCTCCGGCACCGACTGCAGCGCCGCCAGCACCAGCAGCGTCACCAGCGGATAGTTTTTCCAGATGTCGGCAAACATTACTGCGTTGAGCGCGGAAGCCGGCGACCCCAGCCAGCTGCGGTAGCCATCAATGATACCGAGCTGCGTCAGCAGGGCATTGATACTGCCGTAGTCCGGATTGAAATTGAGGCGCCACATCATGGCGTTCACAATGGTTGGCAGCGCCCACGGCAGAATCACCAGCACGCGCAGCACGTTACGTCCGGCGAATTTCTGGTTGAGCAGCAGCGCAACCAGCACGCCGATGACGCCTTCAATCGCTACCGACACCACGGTGAAGTAGAGCGTGCGCCACAGCGAGGTTTGAAAATCCGCATCGGTAATGGCGTAGAGATAGTTCTCCAGACCAATCCATTGCGGCGCTTCCCCGCCGCTGCCAATCAGCGCGGCGTCGGTAAAACTCAGCCAGATAGTGCGCAGCAGCGGCCAAGCGGTGAGCAACAGCATCACCAGTAGCATGGGTGCCAGCAGCACCCACGCCTGCCGTTGTTCGCGTTGACGCAAACTCAGCATACTGACCCCTTAACGCAGACGCGCCGCACTTTTGTCTACCGCCTGCATGGCTGCTTCCGGTGTCGCGCTGCCGACCAGAACCTGTTGCAGCTGCTGCTGCAGGGTGTTGGAGAGACGTGAATAATCAGCGGTTTCCGGACGCGACAGCATGACATTCAGCGATTTGTCGGCAGCAGCGATCAGGCTCTCCTGATTCTTACTGACCGCGGGATCCTGGTAGGAGCTTTTCCAGATCGGCAGACTGAGCGTGGCGTATTTATTCTGTACCGGCTGCGAAGTCATGTAACTGATGTACTGCCACGCCTGATCCGGATGGCTGCTGCCTTTGGCAATGCCCAGACCCATCGAACCGTTGACCGCGCCGAAACGATTGGGCGCATCGCCAGGTGCCGGCATGATACCAACCTGGCCGGCGACTTTACTCTGTTTGGCATCGTTGGCCATGTTGTACATGTAGGTCCAGTTGAGAGCGAAAGCCGCATCGCCGTTGGAGAAGGCTTTGCGCACGTCCTCTTCCAGATATTCGCGCGAAGCCGGGTTGGTCAGGCCCTCATCAAGCGAGCTTTTCATCAGCTTCACCGCCTGCAGCGAGGCTGGCGTTGAGAAATCGAGCTTACCGTTGTTATAGAATTTGCCGCCGAAACCGGAGACCAGCGTGGTGTAGTCACACACCAGCGCTTCCGCCTGTGACCAGCTCCATACCAGCGGATATTTAACGATATTTTTCTGCTTAATGATGCGCGCATCATCCATCACCTGCTGCCAGGTTTGCGGCAGATCTTTGATGCCGGCTTTTTCCAGCATCGCTTTGTTGTAGTAGAGATATTTGGTGTCGAGGATCCACGGCATGCCCAATGTTTTGCCTTTGAACACCACGGTGTTCAATGCGCCGGGGAAGATTTTCTCTTTTTCATCTGCGCTGATGCGGCTGCTGACATCCTGCAACAGGTCGAACTTGCTGAATTCCGCCGGCCAGATGGCATCAAACAGCACCACATCGTAACCGTTGCCGCCCGCGCCGCGTGCCGCGACAATCTTATCGTGCAGCGCTTCGTAAGGAACAAACTCCAGATTGACCTGCACGTCCGGGTGCGCTGTCTGAAACGCCTGAGTCATGGCGCGGATATCGTTTTCACTGTAGGCCGCCTGCGTCATAAACAGGGCGTTGAGCGTAGTGGTAGCCGCTGCCGCGCTGCCCGCGCAGGCGAACAGTACGGCGGCAAAACAACCTTTCATCTGATTTTTCATTGCGTTCTCGCCTTCATGCAGTAGAGGGTGTTTAATTAAATCAATTTGATTGATTTAATATCGCGCACAGATTGCCAGCGCGCAGTGGCTGACAGCAGTGAGCTAAAGCAAGGGACGTGCCAGGGCAGAAAACAACGCTGCCATCCGACACTACTTTGCACAGATTTTTGCCGCTGTCAGGTAAACAGGTTGTAAAATGTGTGGCCGATCATAGATATTGAGGCGGCGGTCCGCAGCGGATGTAAAAAAGAGGGAAGCGAGCAGGATGAAAACGTCGGGAACCAATCTGGAACATGCGCGCGCGCACAATCGCCGGGTGATTATCGAAGCGATACGCCTGCACGGTGAGCTGACCCGTGCCGAGCTGGCGCGACTGACCGCGTTAACGCCGCAAACCGTCTCGAATATCGTCGCTGAACTGGAGCAGGCGGAGTTGCTCACCAGCCGTCAGCCGCGTAAGCAGGGCCGCGGTCAGCCGGCGATTCCGGTCACCCTGAATCCGGCCAGTGCGTTTTCCATCGGCATCCATCTCGACCATCAGACGCTACTGATTGTGCTGGTGGACCTCACCGGTGAAATCCATTTTCGCCGCCTTATTATGGTGCAAAAACCGCAGCCGGATGCCACATTAGCGCGCATTGCCGGGGTGCTGGCGGAGATCAAACAGCAGACCGGGCCGCGCTGGCAAAAAGTGCTGGGTATTGGCGTAGTGATGCCGGGGCCGTTTGGTGTGGAAGGTATCTCGTCAATGGGGCCGACCACGCTGCACGGCTGGGAGGACGTCGATATCGCGGCGCGTCTTACTGAGATGAGCGGACTGCCGGTCACGCTGGAGAATGATGCCACCGTCGCGGCGATTGGCGAACGCTTTCACGGCGTGGCGCGTCATCTTAATTCCTTTATTTATCTGTATATTGGCACGGGCCTGGGCGCGGGCATCATCATGGATGGCCACGTGTACAGCGGCCATGCGCACAACGCCGGTGAAGTAGGGCATGTGGTGGTTGAACCCGGTGGACGTGAGTGTTACTGCGGCAATCACGGCTGCCTGGAGCGTTATGTTTCGCTGCAGGCCGCTTACGAATTCTGCGGGCTGGACCCAATGAGCGCGCTGCCGGAAGATTTACTGCAGGTTGATCCGGCGCTGTTTGATCGCTGGATCGATACTGTGCTCACGCCGCTGCGCCAGGGTATTAATATGCTGGAGTGTATCTTTGATGCCGAGAGCGTGATTATAGGCGGCATGATGCCTGCGGTGTTGCTGGATAAAATTATCCAGCGCCTGCCGCCGCTCTACCAATCGGTGCGCGGCCGCTATCTGACCGGCACGCGACTCAAGACCGGCATGACCGGCAGCGACACCGCCGCTCTCGGCGCAGCGGCTCTGCCAATTTTTGATGAGTTTAATCCGCAGTTCCAGGTGCTGATGAAGTGAAAAACGCGGCCAGCGTTTTACCGCATCACCCAGTGTCCGGCGCTCACTTCCTGATAATGCCGTGTTTCCGGCACAAATCCATTGGCGCGCACCGGGCTCTTCAGCTCGCTGACGTCAACGTGCCGTTTTAAATGGCGGCGCGCCGGATCGGGCACTGGCACCGACGCGAGCAGTTTTTGTGTGTATGGGTGCTGCGGATTCTCAAAAATAGCCGCGCGCGGTCCAATCTCAACAATCTCTCCCAGCAGCATCACCGCCACACGATGGCTGATACGCTCTACTACCGCCATATCGTGTGAGATAAACAGATACGACAGATTCAGGCTGTGTTGCAGATCGAGCAGCAGATTGATGATCTGCGCTTTCACGGTGACATCAAGGGCGGAAACCGACTCGTCGGCAATGATCATTTTCGGATCGAGCATCAGCGCACGGGCAATGCAGATGCGCTGACGCTGGCCGCCGGAAAATTCGTGCGGATAGCGTTTCAGCATGGTTGCGGGCAGGCCAACGCGCGTCATCAGTTCGGCCGCTTTGCTCTGTGCGGCGGCCTTACTGCCCAGCCGATGCTGTAAAAAAGGTTCGGTGAGGGCTTCCAGGACCGACATACGCGGGTTAAGGCTGGCAAACGGATCCTGAAAAATCATCTGCATGGCGCAGCGCAGCTTGCGCAGTTCTTGTCGGGAGAGGGTGAGCACGTCGCTGCCATCAAAAGCAATCTGTCCGGAGGCCGGCTGCACCAGCCGCGTTAGCGAGCGGCCGGTGGTGGATTTACCACAGCCGGATTCGCCGACCAGCGACAATGTTTCACCCGGCAGCAAATCAAACGAGATATTCTCCACGGCGTGCACCGCACCGGTTTTACGGCTGAACAGCCCTTCGTGAATGCTGAAGCGCGTGCTGAGGTTCTTCACCGACAGCAGCGGCGTTTGCCCTTGTGGCGTCTGCCGCGCCTGTGCCACCGGCGCTTCGCCGTTGAGCGCAAACTTACGCGGTCCATCGATGCCGCGCATGGCACCCAGCTGCGGCACGGTTGCAATCAGCGTGCGGGTATACTCTGCCGCCGGGGCTGAAAAAATCGCGGCGGTGCTGCCGGTTTCCACCATCGCGCCCTGATACATCACCAGCGTTCGGTCGGCGACTTCTGCCACCACGCCCATATCGTGGGTGATGAACAGCACGGCGGTGCCTTCCTCCTCCTGCAGGGTCTTGATCAGGTCAAGGATTTGACCCTGAATCGTGACGTCGAGCGCCGTGGTCGGCTCGTCAGCAATCAGCAGTTTTGGACGCAGCGCCAGCGCCATGGCAATCATCACACGCTGACGCATGCCGCCGGAAAAGTGGTGCGGGTAGTCACTGAAGCGTTTGGCCGCGTTGGGAATACGCACTTTCTCCAGCAGCCGGATAGTCTCTTCGCGGGCTGCGCGTGCGCTGATTTTGCGGTGTGCGATCAGCGCCTCAGCAATCTGATGACCAATAGTGAACGACGGATTAAGGCTGGTCATCGGCTCCTGGAATATCATCGCGATGGCATTGCCGCGGATGTCGCGCATTGCACGTTCGCTCAGCGTGAGCAAGTCCACGCCGTTCAGCAGCACTTTGCCGCTGATACGTGCGTGACGGCTATTCAGCAGACGCATGATCGCCATCGAGGTAACGCTTTTGCCTGAGCCCGACTCACCCACGATCGCCAGCGTTTCACCGGCCCCGAGGGTAAAAGAGACGTTTTTCACCACCTCACGCCAGCGGTCATCGCTGCGAAACGCGACGGTGAGATTTTCGATGCTCAGCATCGGCGGGTCAGCGCGATTCATTGTGCCGCCACAAAGCGCGCCGAGCGGGTGCTGACCGGCACAAAGGTAAAATCGGTATCGAACGGATAAGCCGGCTGCTGCTTGCGCTTGCGCACCAGCCGTTCAACATACTGATCGACCACACCTTCCGACAGCGCCATCAGGTTGGGATTGGCAATCGGCGCCAGCTCGGGCGACAGGTAACCGGATTTCACCACCACAATTTTTGCCTGGCGCGGATCGAGTCCGAGCAGGGCGAAATCCGCCAGGTTGTGATAAGGACGACGCCGATCGGCAACTACCACGGTAATGCCTGCAATCTTCAGCAGCGCCTGACGGGCAACCGAACGGGCATCATCACTCAGCAGCAGCACGTCAAACTCGCCGCTGACTTTGCCGCCGGCAGGATCCAGCGTGGCACCGATAGTCAGGGAGAGCCGTGCGCCGACGCCCGCGGCGAATGCCGCCTCCGTGGCCGGTTTATCAGTAATGCCGGCAACGATGACATCCTGCGCATTTTGCCGCAGCAGTTCGGCCAGTACATCGGCCCGATCGCCCACGCCGCCGCCAGTCGGGTTATCACCGGAGTCGGCGAGAATCACCGGTCCGCCAGGACTGGAAATCGCCATGCGTACGCACTCTTCAGTACTGCCGGTCACGCAGCCAAACACAAATTGCTCACGCGCCTGCCAGTAAGCCAGCGCCAGTTTGGCCGCCTGCTCAGACAGCACATCGGCATCGGTGCCGGTCATGATGGCTGCCGCCGTGGCGCGTGGCTCATCCGCCCAGACATAGCCAACCATCAGCGAAGCATCCCAGATATGTTCAAGTGCGTTAATCCCGGGCAGGCTGGCATACAGACTTTTGGCGGGTTCATCTTCGGTGCTGGTGCGTTCACCTGGCAGCACCACGGGGATCGGTGCCCACACCACACCCGGTCGGATGCCGCTTTGCAGGCTATTGACCAGCATTGAGACGGAGCGGCGCATGGTCTCTTCCACATCGATATGGGGTGCCGTGCGGTAGGTTGAAAACATATCGATCGCGTCGATGATGCGCTGCGAGACATTGCCGTGCAGATCGTAGCTGACGCTAATCGGACAATCGGGCCCGACCAGCTCGCGCGTCGCGCTAATCCAGTCGCCTTCCGCGTCTTCCATCCCTTCGACATAAACCGCGCCGTGCATCGCCAGGTAAACGCCATCCACGGGCAAATACGCCTCGAGCCGATGGAGAAACTCCTGTTTGAAGGCATCATAGGTCACACGTGCTACTGGCCCACCGGCAATGGCACGGGCGTGAAAGGTCGGCAGAAACTCGGCCGCGTAATCCTGCAGAAAAGCGAAATAGGGATTGGTCGTCATCGTTTCACCCCGCACGATGCGGAAATCGTCGGCGTAATTGAGCACCGGATTCCAGGTACTGCATTCAGTATGAATTCCACCATAGGCAATGCGCATAACAGACTCCGCTAGTCGGGTAAGTGAACGATAAAACGGTAAGCCGCCACACTGGCTGCGGCGCGGGCCCAGCTCAACTGATCAATCGCCATGCTGGCGATGGGCGTCTTGCCCATGATTGAAGGCAACACGTGACTATCTACCGCCTGCATCACCACGGTTCTGAGCAGGCCGTCGAACGCATCCGGCTGATGGGCGATGACAATCATCTCCGGATCGTTCATCTGAATGATATTGGCGATGGCGAGGCCAAGTGCGTCACCTGCCTCGTGCAGAATGGCGATCGCGGCGCTATTGCCTTTCACCGCCAGCGTTTCCAGTCCGGCAACGCTGGTGCACGGCAGTTGTTTTTCGCGCATGCTTTCTCGCATCGCGGTGAGCGACGCCAGCGTGTCGAGGCAGCCGCGCTTGCCGCAGCGGCACGGACGCCCGCCGGGCTCTACGGTACAGTGAGCAATTTCACCGGCCCCACCGTGCGCGCCGCGGTGCAGCTGCCCCTGAAAGAAGTGCGCGGAGCCAATGCCGTCGCCGTGGGAAATCAGGGTGAAATTCCGTGCCTTTTTCGCCACGCCGAAAATCTTTTCGCTGACCGCCAGAGCTTTGGCATCGTTTTCCAGTGACACCTCCAGACCGGTTTGCGCGTTAAGCAGTGCCGCCAGCGGGACGTTTTTCCAGCCCAGCAGGGCAGACTGAACGCACACCGCCTGGTTTTCATCCACAAAGCCGGAAAGCGTGACGCCCAGCCCGATAAGCTGGTCGGCGGAGATGCCTTTTTGTGCAAGCAGACCGGGGATGGCGGCGGCCAGCGCACCAGCCAGCAGCGCAGGATCGGGATTCAGCGGCATGTGGGTACTGGCCAGGATGCGGCCGTGCATATCCGTCAGCACCAGATACACATCGTCACCGAGCAACGACGCACCGAGAAAATAGGCACTGTCGGCACGCATTTTTAATAACACCGAAGGCCGACCCTGACCGTTACTTTCCGGAATGCTCTCTTCAAGCAGTCCTGCGCTAAGCATCTCTTTGATTAAAGTGCTGATTGCGGCTTTACTCAGCTTCATTTTTTCCGCAATTGCCGTGCGGCTCATGCCATGCGAAGCAATTAATAAACGCAGAATTTGTTGCTGATGAGCATTAAGCATCAGAGTTCTCACGGCACAGGCTGTATTTGGCCGACATTAATCAGCCTTGAAAACAAATTCAAGCGTATTTAGTTTATTTTCTGAATGCAGATCGAATTATAAGTAAAATATATGAACTGACATCTTGGCTTTTGTTTGCAGAGTGTGCCTTATATAGCGTCGAGCCCGTTCATCTGCTGCCGTTAACACAACCAAAGCGTATGGCAGGCGATGGCGCGCATTGACGGTCAGCTGCCTGCCGGGCAATGACTCTTCACTCTTTGTCACTGATTCACTGAGGCCTTCATGCAAAGCACACTCAAGCATTTCAGGGTACTGACACTTGCCGCGGGTATTCTGGCGTCGTTTTCCAGCGCATCGGTTTTGGCTGCTCAGCTGGTCATTATGCAAAACGAACCGCCGCGCAGCATGGACCCGGGCAATCAGACCGCGACCTTTACCGGCACGGTGCTGGACCCGATGTATGAAGGCCTGACGCGGCTCGGTGACGATGGCAAAATCATGCCGGCCCTTGCGCTCTCCTGGCATGCCGACGACAGCGGACTGCACTGGGAATTTACGCTGCGTCCCAACGTTAAATTCCACGATGGCACGCCATTTAATGCCGATGCGGTCGTTGAAAACTTTCAGCGTCATCTGGATACGAAGCGCGGTCTTGCCGGAAGTGGGAAAATTCGCACCTTTATTCAGGACGTGCAGAAAAAAGATGACTTAACCGTCACCTTTACACTGAAGAAAATTAATCCGGCGTTTTTAACCGTGCTGGCCTCCGGTCCGGGATTAATGGTGAGTCCACAAGCTGACAAAGCCGGCACGATCAATAATAAAGCCGACGGTACCGGACCCTATAAACTGGCGCAGTATAAATCCGGTGAATTTGTCCTGGAGCAGAAGAATCCGGACTATTGGGGCAAGTCTGCCGGGCCGGACGAAATAAAATGGACCTGGAGCAGTGAGCCGTCAGTCATGAATATGGCGCTGCAATCCGGTCAGGTCGATATTATTAACCCGGTGCCGCCGCAATTTGCCGGCATGTTAAAAAATAATCCCGGCGTGCAGTTAAAACAGTCGCCGGGCGCGGCGGTATTCTGGATCGATCTCAATACGCAGAGTAAAGCCCTCAGCGATGTCAGAGTACGCCAGGCGCTGAACTTCGCGACCGACCAGCAGGCGCTGGTAAAAGCGGTGATGTTTGGTTATGCGCAGCCGGCCAATTCCCCACTGGCGCCGGTCGATGCCAACTACGACAAAGCGTTGCATGACTATCCATATGATGTGCAGAAAGCCAAAGATCTGCTTAAGGCAGCGGGCTATGCCGACGGCTTCGCCATGTCGATTGCCGTGCAGGCACCTGACGCACGTACCGCGCAGGTTCTGCAGGGTATGTGGAGCAAAATTGGCGTCAAACTCAGCGTGCGCCAGATGGAGAGCGGCGTATGGGCCAAAGCGGCGTTTGCCGATGCCAAAGAGAAAGCCGCGCAGGGTACGGACGCGGTGCTGGCGTCCTGGTCCTCGGGGCTGTACGGCTCGGATCTGCAGTTGCGTCCGCTGTATCACAGCAGCAGCTTTGCGCCCGGCGGGGCTAACCTCGGCTTCTTCAGCGACAAACGTACCGATGAGCTAATCGATAGCGCCGCCTCCACGCTCGACGATGCCCAGCGCAAAGCGCTCTATTTCCAGGCACAGCAGCGGATCAGCGGACTCGCCCCGCAGGTGCTGCTCTACTATCAGGACGATCTGTATGCGACGCGCAAAAATATCAGTGGCGTGACAATGCAACCGGGCGGCCAGATTGTGGTCCGTGATGCCGTGAAGAAATAGTGCTGATGGCTGATTGATATGAAAGCGTATGTCGCAAAAAAGGTGCTCTCGCTGCCGTTGATTATCTTCGGTGTGTCGATCATCGTGTTTATCGCCATCCGCGCGTTGCCGGGCGATCCGGCACGCCTGATGGCCGGCCCGGAAGCGCCGCAGGAAGCGGTGGACAGTATGCGCGTGCGCCTCGGGCTGGATCAGCCTTTGCCGCTGCAATACGTCAGGTTTGCCGGTGAAGCGCTGCATGGCAATCTCGGGCTGTCGCTGCAGTCGCAGCGTCCGGTGATGACCGAAATCAGCGAACGCCTGCCGTACACGCTGTCGCTGGCGGCGCTGGCGTACCTGCTGGCGATTGCCATCGGCGTGCCGGCGGGCATGACCGGGGCCATTTACCGGCAGCGCATTCCCGATCAGATCGTCATGGTACTGACCATTGCCGGTGCCTCGATTGCGAACTTCTGGCTGGCGTTGCTGGCGATGAACTACTTTGCGGTACAGCTCGGCTGGCTGCCGCTACTCGGTGCTGATTCGTGGCGCAACTATGTGATGCCGACCGTTACGCTGGCGATTCTCCCGATGGCGATGATTGCGCGGATGACGCGCTCCAGCATGCTGGATGTGCTCAGTCAGGATTACATCCGTACCGCCAGAGCCAAAGGGTTATCGTCGGCCAGCGTTAACTGGAAACACGCGCTGCGCAATGCGCTGATACCGATTGTCACCATCGTCGCGCTGAATTTTGGCAGCCTGATCGGAGGTGCAGTGGTGACAGAGTCGGTGTTTAACTGGCCGGGTATTGGCCGCCTGCTGGTGGATTCGGTGAAATACCGCGACTATCCGGTGATTCAGGGCGTAACGTTAGTGGCGGTAACCGGCGTGGTGTTGATGAATCTGGTCGGTGAGATAGTGATTGGCTTGCTCAACCCGAAAATAAGGTTCGACTGATGAACAGTTTCGACACGTCTCTCCAGCCGCCGCCCGCGCGCCGCCGCCAGATCGTGAGGTTTTTGCTTGGCAACCCTTCCATCACGACCGGAGGCGGGCTGGTGCTGCTGGTGGTGCTGGCTGCCCTTTTCGCACCGCTGATCACTCACTGGGATCCCATCGAGCAGGATCTGTTGAACACGTTGCAGGCACCTTCCGTTGCCCACTGGTTCGGCACCGATGATTACGGCCGCGATATTTTTGCCCGCGTCATTTATGGCGCGCGCATCACGCTATTTGAGGTGAGTCTCAGCGTGGCCATCTCAATGGCGATCGGCATTCCTCTGGGCATCATCTCGGGGCTGGCCGGACGCAAAATTGATGCGCTGATCATGTGGCTGATGGATATTATTTTCGCCTTCCCCGGCATCGTACTGGCGATTCTGATTGTCAGCGTGCTTGGCGAGGGGCTGACAAACATGCTGATCGCCATTTCGTTGTTCTCGATCCCGGTGTATGCACGTCTGAGTCGCAACCTGACGCTGGGACTGAAAAACATGGAGTATATCGAAGCGGCGCATATGCTTGGCGTGCGATACCCGCGCATTATCACGCACTATATTCTGCGCAACGCCATTGGCCCGCTGATTGTGCAGTCGACGCTAACGGCTGGTGCGGTGGTGCTTTCTGCCGCCAGTCTGTCGTTTCTCGGGCTCGGCGTGCAGCCGCCGATGCCGGAGTGGGGCACCATGATGAGCGATGGCCGCAACTTTCTCGGGCTAAATATTTACGTCTCCCTATTTCCCGGACTGGCGATTTTGATTACCGTGCTCGGTTTTAATGTGCTGGGCGACGGCCTGCGCGATGTAATGGATAAACGTTTATGACTCATCCGCACTCAACCGTGATCTGCCTCGATTTGGGCGGCTCCTTTATTAAGCTTGGCATGATGGATGCACAGGATCGGCTAACGCTGCTCGATCAGCAAAAAATCCCGGCGACGGACTGGCAGGCATTTTGCGCCAGAGTCAGCGAGATGATCGCCGGGCAGCATAACCATTTCAGCAGCCAGGCGGCTGTCGCCATCTCTACGGCGGGCATTGTGGCACCGCAAACCGGCGAAATGTTTGCCAGCAACATCCCGGCTTTTCACCGGCGTAATCTGGCGCGGGAACTGGGTGAGGTGCTGCAGCGGCCAGTGATCGCACACAACGACGCCGACTGCTTTGCCCTGGCCGAGGCGCTGGCCGGCAGCGGCAAAGGGCACAAAGTGGTGTTTGGCGCGATTCTCGGTTCCGGCGTGGGCGGTGGTCTGGTGGCGGACGGCCGCATTATTACCGGACAAAACGGCCTGACCGGCGAATGGGGCCACGGGCCGATTACCCTCACGGAAGTGACGCTGGCGCATCGTCGCGTGCGCGTGCCGCGCCAGGCGTGCCCGTGCGGCCAGACAGGGTGTCTGGACACCTATGGCGGCGCGCGCGGACTGGAAACGCTGCATCAGGTATTGCACGCTGAAAGCGCCAGCAGCGTGGAAATCATTGCCCGCTGGCAGCAGGCAGAAGCGCGGGCGCAGCAGACGATAGAAGCCTGGCTGCAACTGGTGAGCGAGCCGCTCGCCTACACCATTAACATTACCGGCGCGTCGCGGGTGGCGGTAGGCGGCGGCCTGGCTTCGGTCACCCCGCTGATTACTGCGCTTAATGATGCGGTGCAGCGCTGCGTGTTGCGCAGCACAGCGCATGCGCTGGTGGTGCCGGGCGAGTTTGCCCATCAGGGCGGCATGGTGGGCGCGGCGCTGCTGGCGCGGCAGGCGCTCAGCGCGTCCTGAGTTTTTGCCCTTTCGGCCGTTGCTGGCGCTTTTCGGTTACCGTGTTGCGCTCAAGACTTCGTTGAATCCGATTCAACCTTAAATGCGCTAAGCTTGACGCGCTAAAACCCGCAGCAAAGAGGCTGGTGAACAGACACTGTCGCCAGCCTCTTTGCTGTTTTTTTCACCTGCGGTACGGATAAAAACATGTCATCAGTACAACCTCAACTCTCTCAGCTCCCGGACGAGGCCTCGCTGCCGCGTCACAGCGTGCCAAAAGCGCTGTTCGCGCTGGGCACCGGCGGATTTGCCATCGGCACCGGTGAATTTGTCATCATGGGCCTGCTGCCCGATGCGGCGAAAGGCCTGAACGTCACCATTCCTGAAGCTGGCCATCTCATCAGCATTTATGCCCTCGGCGTAGTGATTGGCGCGCCGCTGCTGGCTATTCTCGGCGCGCGGGCTTCACGGCGTAATTTCCTGATGACGCTGATGGGCCTGTTTGCGCTGGGTAATCTGCTGAGCGCTGTCGTGCCGGGCTACCCTGCGATGCTGGTGGCCCGCTTTCTGGCGGGCTTTCCCCACGGCACCTTCTTTGGCGTGGCGGCGCTGGTGGCGGCAGGACTGGTGGAGCGCGCGCGGCGCGCGCAGGCGGTGTCGATGGTGCTGCTGGGATTAACCATCGCCAATCTGATTGGCGTACCTGCCGTTACCGCCATCGGCCAGTGGTTTGGCTGGCGTGATGCGTTTGCCATTGTTGGCGGACTGGCGCTGCTGACGCTGCTACTGGTATGGCTTTGGGTACCCAATATGGCCGGTGATAAGCAGGCCAGTCCACTGCGCGAACTCTCGGCGCTGACGCGCAAGCAGGTCTTGCTGACGCTGGCGATTGGCGCGATTGGCAGCGGCGGCATGTTCTCGGTATTCAGTTACGTTAAACCCACCATGATGGAACTGGCCCACCTGCCGGAAAATCTGGTACCGGCGATACTGGCGCTGTTTGGTCTTGGCATGATTATCGGCAACCTTGTCGGGGGACGTCTGGCCGATCGCGGGCTGGAGAAAACCATCCGCATTATACTGGTGTGGTCGCTGCTGGTATTGAGCGCATTTGTTTTTGCCGCGCATTATGCGCTGGCGGGCGCGCTTAACGTGATGCTGGTCGGTACCATGGTGGCGCTGGGAAGCGTGCTACAGATCCGCCTGATGGATGTGGCCGGTGATGCACAAACCCTCGCGGCAGCGCTTAATCACTCGGCGTTCAACATTGCTAACGCGCTGGGGGCGTGGCTCGGCGGCATCACCATTTCCGCCGGGCTGGGCTGGCAGTCCACCGGCTGGGTTGGGGCCATTCTGTCCGTGCTGGGGCTGCTGATTCATGCCATTGCGGTGCGCGATGCGCGCCGGACGCCGGCGCTGGTCATAAAATAATTTTTACCGCGCGGGAATAAACGCCGCGCTGGTTCGTCTTATGCCCACTTTTCCTTACTGAGTTGGCTAAGATGAACTTCAAACCTACGGTCAGACATCTGCCGTTGTTACTGCTGGTGGTCATTATTCCCGGATTACTGCTGGTGCTGTTTCTTGCTGCAGGCGGTTGGCTGACGCCGCAGCACCTCAGTGCGCAAAGTCTGGTGCAGTCGCTGCAGCAAAACAGCGGTGTGCATCCGGGATACCGGCGCAATCATGCCAAGGGCGTGTGCGTTACCGGTGATTTTACCTCCAGCGGCAACGCGGCGTTTCTGTCACGCGCCAGCGTTTTCCAGCCGGGTACGGTGCCGGTGATTGGCCGCTTTGCCATTGCCGGCGGTAATCCGCACGCGCCGGACTATGGCGTGCCGGTGCGCAGCCTGGCGCTGGAATTTCAGCTGGCGCACGGCGAGCAGTGGCGTACCGGCATGAACGCGCTGCCGTTTTTCCCGGTCAGTACGCCGCAGGCTTTTTACGATCAGCAGCAGGCCAGTCGACCGCTGCCGCAGACTGGCAAACCTGATGCGCAAAAGCTGATGGCGTTTACCGTTGCCCATCCCGAAGTTAAACCGTTCTTTGCCTGGGTGAAAACCCATGTACTGGCCGCCAGCTGGGCACAGGAGCAGTACAACAGCCTGAATGCCTTCCGCTTTACCAATGCGCAGGGGGAAACGCGCTTTGTGCGCTGGAGTCTGGTGCCGCGTACGCCATGGCAGCCGATCAGTGCGGCACAGCAGCAGCAGCCGGATTATCTGCAGAGCGACCTGCACAACCGGCTGGCGGCCGCACCGCTAAAGTGGGATCTGGTGATCAGCGTGGCTCAGCCCGGTGATGCGGTGAACGATGCCAGCAAGGTGTGGCCAGCCGATCGGCAACAGGTTGTTGCCGGTACGCTGACGCTGCGCGACAGCAGCCCGCAACAGGGCGGCAGCTGCAATGACATCAATTACGATCCGCTGATTCTGCCGCAGGGCATCAGCGGCTCGGACGATCCGCTGCTCAACGCGCGCTCTGCCGCTTACGCAAAATCTTTCAATCTGCGCACGGCTGAACAGGCGCACCAGCAGGAGAAAAAATCATGAGTCACCAGACAACCCTGTTTCATCCGCTGCTGCGCATCGTACACTGGTTGATGGCGCTGGCCGTGCTGACCATGCTATTTATCGGTGTGGCGATGGTGGCGGATATCTCGGCTGCCCATTCACTGCTGCTGGCGATACACAAACCACTCGGCGTGGCGATCGCGTTGCTGGTGGTCGTGCGTATCGGGCTGCGGCGTTACTATGGTGTGCCCGCCATGCCCGCGTCGGTGCCGGGCTGGCAGCAAACGGTGGCTCATTTGACCCATCTGGCGCTCTATTTACTGATGCTGGCGCAACCGCTGGTAGGCTGGGCGATGCTGTCGGCAGGCGGGTTTCCGGTGACGATTGGCGAAGGTCTGGTGCTGCCGCCGCTGCTGCCGGTTAGCGTGGAAAGTTATGCCGTGCTGCGTCCGTTACACTCGCTGCTGGCGTTTAGTCTGTTCGCGCTGATCCTGGCCCATCTGGCCGCCGCGCTGCTGCATGGTCTGATTTTACGGGATGGCGTGCTGAGTAGCATGACCGGCCTGCGCCGGGTGCGAGAGCAAAAATAATGTCTGCATTGAGCGATGACGAAATCCGCGCATTACTGCCGCATTTGCAGCGTTTTGCGCTGGGGCTGACGCGTGAGCGCATGGCCGCTGAGGATCTGGTACAAAACACGCTGGTCAAAGCACTGGACGCGGCGCGCGATGACACGCGCAGTCTGCGTGCCTGGCTGTTTTCCATTCTCTGGCATCAGTTCATTGATGGCGAACGGCGCCGCAAGCGCTGGCAGGCGATTATGACGCTGTTCAGCCGCGCCGAACCCTTTGCCGAGTCGGCTGAGCATCACGCCATCGCCGATGAGATGCTGGCGCTGTTCGCCCGTCTGCCGGCTGACAGTCGCGCATTGCTGCTCCTGGTTAACGTGGAAGGCATGCGTTATCAGGAAGCGGCTGACACGCTGGACATTCCGCTGGGCACCGTGATGTCACGGTTGTCGCGGGCGCGAAAACAGTTGCAGCACATGACCGAAGGCCTGCCGGCCCCGGTGACGTTGAGGAGATTAAAATGAATATCCCGCCCGATGAGAACCAGCTGCACGCCTGGCTGGATGGTGAACTGGATAGCGCCAGCCATCAGGCCGTCAGCGACTGGCTGGCGCAGCATCCTGACGTCGCCGCCCAGGTTGAGGGCTGGCGTCAGGACAAGCTGCGCTTGCAACAAAGCCTGCAACGCAACATGGCGCGAAACGCCTTTACGCCACTGCAGCCAGCACAGCTGCGCCAGCGGCGTGCGCGACAGCGTTATCAGCGGCTGGCGCTGGCCTGCTCGCTGGTGCTGGCGTTGGGGATCGGCAGTCTGTCCGGCTGGCAGATGACTGAACGCTTACAGAATCATCCGTTACCGATGGAGGATGCGGTACAGGCTTACCGGTTATTCGGCGATGGCGCGCAGCAGGCGACGATGGACATTAGCACCCATCAGACGACACAGCTGGCCAGCTGGCTGGGCCGCTATTTTATCAACGGTACGCTGCCGCCCAATCTGGAGCGCTTTGGCTATCAGCTCATCGGCGCGCGCCTGATGGCGAATGAGCATGGCGCCTCGGCGCTGGTGCTGTATCAGACCGCCAGCGGCACGCGCGTTGGCTGGTACATCCGCCCGCAGACCGTGCGGCTGGAAAAGGGGTCGCGCCAGGCGGACAACCTGGTGGCGCAATACTGGAGCGATCGCCACTATAACTATGCGCTGGTGAGCCCGATGAGCGGCGAAGCCGCACCGGCGCTGCGTGCTGCGATAGGCAGCGAAGTGGGCTGATTCATTTGCCTGCCAGCTTGGCCTGCAGGAACGTCATAAATACCCGATTGATCTCGCTGCGCTGGCGATGCTGCGGATAAAGCGCATTCAGGTGCAGCGAGGCCGGATGCCAGTCATCCAGCACCGTTACCAGCTCACCACGCGCCAGCGCCGGAGCCACGATAAACTCCGGCAGCAGGATCAGCCCCAACCCGGCGACGGCCGCATCACGCAGCATTTCTCCGTTATTGCTGACCATCGGTCCCTGGACCGCCAGCACTTTACGCGTGTCGCCCTGAAACAGCTCCCAGCCGGTCTGGCTTTCACGTCCATAGCGCAGACAGAGATGTTGCAGTAGATCCTCCGGCTCACGCGGTGCGCCGGCACCCTGCAGGTAGGTCGGGCTGGCACAGATTACGCGGCGGAATTCCCCCAGCCGTTTGGCGATCAGGCTGGAGTCCGGCAGCGTGCCGATGCGGATCGCCATATCAAAACCTTCACCCACCATATCCACATGCCGATCGGCCAGTTCCACCTGGAACTGGATACCGGGATGCTGGCTCAGGAATTCGGCGATATAAGGGGAGAGATGGCTGATGCCGAACGACATCGGCACGCTGAGACGAAAACTGCCGCGCAGCACCTGACGACGACCAGACATCGCCAGTTCGGCTTCCTGCACATCATCCAGAATGCGCTGCGCATGCTGGGCAAACAGCTGACCGTTGTCGGTAACGGACAGTTTGCGCGTATTGCGATTCAGCAAACGCGCCCCGAGTGACTCTTCCAGCGCGGCGATGCGTCGGCTGACGTACTGCTTGGAGAGCATCAGCTGTTCAGCCGCAGCGGTAAAGTTGCCCGCTTTGATTACGGCGACGTAAATCCGGAGATCTTCAATCTGCATATTGTCCACTTATCTGTGACAGTCATTGTCATACAGGTGCATTGTTGGGCAAATCAGTTTACGTATACTGGTCAGCAACGGGAAGGGCCTTCGCCCTCCAGCTAAAAATTTAAGGAGCAGACCATGATTGAACAACGACTGTCCGAACAACGTGGCTTAGGCGATCACGGCTGGCTGCATTCACGCCATACCTTTTCGTTTGCCAGCTACTGGGACCCTCAACAGACCGGTTTCTCCGATCTGCTGGTGATTAACGATGATCAGGTAGCACCGGGTCGCGGTTTCGGTGCACATCCGCATAACAACATGGAGATTATCTCCTACGTGCTGGAAGGCGCGCTGGAGCATAAAGATTCCATGGGTACCGGTTCGGTTATCGTGCCCGGTGACGTGCAGCTGATGAGCGCCGGCAGCGGCGTGACGCACAGCGAGTTTAACCATTCGAAACAGGACAATGTGCACTTCCTGCAGATCTGGATTGTGCCGGCAGAACGCGGTACCGAGCCAGGTTACCAGCAGGTGTCAGTGGCAGAGGCCGACAAACGCGGCCAGCTGCGCCTGATTGTTTCGCCACAAGGCGACAACGGCTCGCTGCGCGTACGTCAGGATATGCGTATTTACGCGGGACTGTTTGACGGTGCCGAGCAGCAGACGCTGGAACTGGCTAACGATCGTTATGCTTATATTCATGTGGCGCGGGGCAGCATTGAAGTGAATGGCGTGAGTTTTAAAGCCGGCGACGGCGCGCGCGTACGCAATGAGACGGCGCTGCAGTTCGCTAACGGTAACAATGCTGAAGTGCTGGTGTTTGATTTACGACCAGTCGAAGTTAATCACCCGCAGCGTTAATTCATTGCGCGGTAAGTCAGCGAGGCATGGCGTGAACCTTCACTCCATGCCTTTTTATTTGGCTTAAGGTACGAATAATAACCAGCGCCTGACAGGTCCGGCATAAAATAGGAATTTTTACCTTCCACAAAAATGCAAAGCCCCTTAAATTTGCCTCCAGGATAAGCACGCTACGCCAGGTATTTGGCGGCTAAACAACAAACAAAGTTAACACTATTACATTCCATTAGAATTAATGGTAATGAGGATTTTGATGGTTTTAAAACGCAGCTTTAATATCGCAGTGGTATTGGTTTTAGCCTTTTCTGTAACGGCTTGTGGCATGTCTCATCGTGGCCGTAACACCGCCATTGGCGCCGGTGTGGGTGCGGTCGGCGGCGCCGTTCTGACCGGCGGCAGCACCTTCGGTACCCTCGGCGGCGCGGCTATCGGCGGCCTGATTGGTCACGAAGTCAGCCGTTAATTTCACCGTTACTCAGGATTTCGCCAGCCGGAATGCTGGCGAAATCATTTCACTTCATAACCTGCCGTCAATAGCCCCGCGTTGAAATATTCATCGGCCAGAAATTTCTTTATTTAATCCGGCCATCAATTATTACCGCTACCGCTTAAAAAATATTAATCGATCTGTAGCTGATGAATCATCAGAGCGGCGCGTGCGGCTTCTTTGCCTTTTTTAATAAAATGTTCGGTATAAAACGCTTCAATCGCATCGACCGGCTGAAAATTGTGCGGAGTGAGTGATACCGAAAACACCGGAACATTGGTGGCCAGCTGCACATTCATCAGGCCATCGACAACGGCCTGCGCGACAAAGTCATGGCGATAGATGCCACCGTCGACCACCAGCGCGGCGCAGACAATCGCATCAAATTTGCCGGTTTCGGCCAGGCGTTTGGCCAGCAGCGGCATTTCAAACGCGCCGGGTACGTCATAGCTTTTTAAAGTATTTTCGACGCCTTGTTCTGCCAGTTCCTGCTCAAATCCTACCAGCGCGTTGTTCACGATCGCCTGATGCCATCCTGCTTTAATAAAAGCCACACGAAACTTATTCATAATGCTTCCATGATTAGCTGAAAAATTTATAAGTGAATAATAAAAAAGTCTTTTTTATCATCTGCCCGCTATCCGTCTGGTATACCATATGTTGCAATTTTGATCCACAACGCGGGCAGCGCGGTTAACGTGCTGCTTGACGCCAGCCAGCGCCTGCAATACAAATAGACGCGTCGGGGGAGTCTCGCCTGAGAGACTGAGAGGCTAATAGCGCACTGCGCGGCTTAGCGACCCTTTGAACCTGACCCAGTTGATACTGGCGTAGGAAGACTGACGGCTTCATGTGCAAAGCCGTCTGGCGCAAAGGCGAGCCCGATCGCTGGCGTCGATTCCCTTCACCTGTATCTGCGGGTCTCAGTTATCACTGAGAGGCCGATGTGAATTTCCCAGATTATTTACCGGAACGTTGTTCATGAGCCGCTGGAGCGTGCTCGGTAGCGGCGTGTCCGGGCTTTGTGTTGCCACGCTATTGGCTGAGCGCGGCGAAACCGTCGAGGTCATTGATGATGAAGCGCGTCAGCCTGCCTCGTGGTTTGCCGGTGGCATGCTGGCGCCGTGGTGTGAAGCAGAAAGCGCGCCAGCGGAGGTGATTACCCTCGGCCAGCATGCTGCGGCCTGGTGGCAAACGCGCGTCAGCAGCGTGGTGCATCAGGGTACGTTAGTGCTGGCACCGCCGCGTGATAACCCGGAGTTAAACCGCTTCGCGCGCATGACGACGGCGCATCAATGGGTTGATCCGGCGTCGCTTGAACCGGCGCTGGAAAACCGGTTTGCGCGCGGACTGTTTTTCCCGCGCGAGGCACATCTCGATCCGCGCCGCGCGCTGTCTGAGCTGCGTGACAAACTGCTGCAGCGTGGCGTCCGCTTTGATGCGCGCCAGCCCTCGGGCCGGATCATTGACTGTCGCGGTATCCATGCCAGAGCGCAACTCTCCGGCCTGCGCGCGGTGCGCGGGGAAATGCTGATCCTGCAGAGTCATGAGGTGTCATTTTCCCGGCCGATTCGTCTGCTCCATCCGCGTTTTCCCTGTTATCTGGTGCCGCGTCGCGACGGCCACTTCATGCTCGGTGCCACCATGATCGAAAGCGACGATGCCAGCGCTATCAGCGCGCGCGCCATGATGGAACTGCTCAGCGCGGCCTACACCCTGCATCCGGCGCTGGCGGAAGCGCGCGTCATCGAAAGCGGCAGCGGTCTGCGTCCGGCATGGCCGGCTAATCTGCCGGAAATCCACTATCACAACGGTATTTTTTATCTTAACGGCATGTATCGTCACGGTTTTCTGCTGGCACCAATGATGGCAGAACAGCTGATGCAGCGCCTGTCCGGGGAGGTTAGCGATGAATATTCAGCTTAACGGCCGCACCATCAGCACTGAGGCCACCAGCCTCAGCGAATTGCTGATCGAACAGCAAATTGACGCGGCCTGTGTTGCCACTGCCTGCAATGGCGATTTTGTGCCGAAAAGTCAGTATGCCAGCCTGCAGTTACAGGAAGGCTGGCAGCTGGAAGTCCTGTCACCGATGCAGGGAGGCTGAGCGATGTTTTACGATTTTACACCGCAGTCACGGTTGCTGCTCGGCACCGCAGGCTACCCTTCACCGGCGATTTTGCAGCAGGCGATCGCCACATCCGGCAGTGAAATTATCACTGTCAGCTTGCGCCGCGAAGGCACGGCGGGCGCGACTTTTCGCGAGCTGCTGACAGGCCTGAATGTGCGCGTGCTGCCCAATACCGCTGGCTGCCACACGGTCAAAGAGGCCGTCACTACCGCGCACATGGCGCGCGAGTTGTTTAACACGCCGTGGATCAAGCTGGAAGTGATTGGTCATGCCGACACGCTGCAGCCCGATCCGTTCGCGCTGGTCGAAGCGGCACGCATTCTGTGCGCCGACGGCTTCCAGGTGTTTCCCTACACCACGGAGGATCTGATTGTCGGTGAAAAACTGCTGGCCGCCGGCTGTGAACTGCTGATGCCGTGGGGCGCGCCCATCGGCTCCGGCCAGGGATTGCGAAATATTGACGGGCTGCGGGCGATGCGAGCCTGGTTCAGCGATATTCCACTGATCATTGATGCCGGCATCGGCGCGCCCTCACAGGCAGCGCAGGCGATGGAGATGGGCTTCGATGCCATCCTGCTCAATACCGCCGTGGCGAAAGCGGGCGATCCGGTGGCGATGGCGCGCGCGTTCAGCCAGGCGATCGCCGCCGGGCAGGGCGCGCGCGATGCCGGGCTGATGGAGAAGCGTGATATGGCCGTGGCCTCAACGCCGATCTTCGGCCTCGCTAACCTGAACTAAGGAGCGCGAAATGGAACGCTACCAACGCCAGATGATGCTGCCGGAAATTGGCGTCGTCGGGCAGCAGAAACTGGCTCGCGCCCGCGTGCTGGTAGCCGGTGCCGGTGGGCTGGCCGCCACGCTGCTGCCTCAGCTGACGGGCGCGGGCGTCGGTCAGCTGTGTCTGTACGATGATGATCAGGTCGCGCTGCATAACCTGCATCGCCAGACGCTGTTCACCCTGCAGGATGTGGGTCGCAGCAAAGCTGTGGCGGCGCAGCAGGCTTTGCAGCAGCGCAATCCTGAGGTGCAAATCGAAGCGGTGCCCGAGGCGCTGAGCGCCAGCAATATCGCGCAGGCGCTGACGGGGTGCGATCTGGTGATTGATGACGCCGATAACTTCGCGGTGACTTACCAACTGTCTGATGCCTGTTTCCATGCGGGCATACCGCTGATCAGCGCCTCGGTGCTGGGTCGTCAGGGCTATGCTGGCGGTTTTTGCGGCGGCGCGCCGAGCTATCGTGCGCTGTTTCCGCAGCTGCCTGCTTCCGCGGCTAACTGTAACACCGCTGGCGTGATGGGCCCGGCCGTGGCGGCGCTGGGGGCGATGCAGGCGCAGATGGCGCTCAGCGTACTGCTCGGGCTGCAACCCTCACCGCTCGGCTGCATGGTCAACTGTGACTTCGTAAGCTGGCACTTTCGTTCGTTCCGCTTTGATGCGGCACAGGAACCGGCCCAGCCCGGCGTGCCGTTTATTGATGCTCACCTGTTACAACCCGGAGACTGCATTGTGGAGCTGCGCAGCTGCGAAGAGGCGCCTGCCAGCGTGGCCGATCGGGTTGAGCGCGTATTGCCGCACGAACTGGACGCCTGGCAGCCACCGGCGGATCGCCGCATCGTACTGGTCTGCGCCAGCGGCATCCGGGCGGCGCAGGCGGCCAGCGCGCTGGCAGAGCGCGGCTTTAATCAGCTGGCGATTCTGGCGGCGCGCCGGCCATGACGCAGGACATCCGCTTTGACCAGGTGAGCTTTGCCTGGGGCGAAAAACAGCTATGCGATCGGCTCAATTTGCAACTGCGCGGCGGCAAAACCACGGTGCTGCTGGGCTGCAGCGGCATTGGTAAAAGCACGCTGCTGCGTCTGGTGGCCGGCTTAGTGCAGCCGCAGCAGGGCAGCCTGAGCGGTATTGCGCAGCACGTGGCATGGATGGGGCAGCAGGATCTGCTCTATCCGTGGCTGACGGTGCTGGAGAACGTGATGTTGACGGCGCGTCTGAGCGGTGCGAAGCCGGACCGCGTGCGGGCGCACCATTTGCTGGCGCAGGTGGGACTGGAAGACGAGGCGCAAGCCGCGCCCTCACAGCTCTCGGGTGGTATGCGGCAGCGGGTCGCGCTGGCGCGCACGCTGTATGCGCAGCGCGAGCTGGTGCTGATGGATGAGCCGTTCGCCACGCTGGATGTGATGACTAAACACCAGCTGCAAACGCTGACCGCGACGCTGCTGCGCGGCAAAACGGTGCTGCTGGTGACCCACGATCCGCTGGAAGCCTGCCGTATGGCCGATGACATTCTGCTGTTGCACGGCCAGCCGCTGCAGATGACGCACTGGCCTGTGCCGAACGGTACGGTGCCGCGCGCGCTCAATGATGCCGGACTGCTGCAGGCGCAGGCCGAACTCTTTTCCCGACTGAATTCCTATGAAAAAGGTGAGTAGTGGTATCTACCTGATCGCGGTGGTGCTGGGCGTATGGCTGCTGGCGCGCCACAACGGTGTACCGGCATTTCTGCTGCCGGCACCGCAGGCGGTGCTGGAGGCTCTGTGGCAAAAGCGGCAGCTGCTCGCGCATCACGCAATGTTTACGCTGGCGGAAATTGTGCTGGCGCTACTGCTGGGCGTTGGCGGTGGCGTGGTGCTGGCGGTGCTGATGGCTTCCAGCCCGCTACTGCGTCGGGTGCTGTTTCCGCTGGTGACGGCCAGCCAGTCCATCCCGGTATTTGCGCTGGCCCCGCTGCTGGTGCTGTGGCTGGGTTTTGGCATCGCGTCAAAAGTCGTGGTGGCGGCGCTGATTTTGTTTTTCCCGCTGTGCCTGTCGCTGTTCGACGGTTTATGCCGTACGCCTGCCGGCTGGCTGGAGCTGGCGCAAACGCTGTATCCCTCGCGCTGGCGAATTTTCTGGCGCGTGCGCTGGCCGGCTGCGCTGCCGCAGTTTTTCGCCGGCCTGCAAATGGCGGTGGTGCTGGCACCGATTGGGGTGGTAATCGGCGAGTGGGTTGGTGCCAGCGAAGGGTTGGGCTACCTGATGATGCAATCCAACGCGCGGCTGGAAACGGCCACCAGTTTTGCCGCACTGCTGCTGTTAATGAGCCTGGCGCTGCTGCTCTCAGCGGTCGTGGCGCTGGTGCGTAAAAAATTTCTCTGGCAATCATACTAAGGAACTTGAGTGAATAGACTTCTTCGTGCCATCGCTTCGTTACTGCTGCTGGCCACCATCAACGCGCAGGCAGCCGAAAAGGTGCGGCTGCTGCTCGACTGGTTCATTAACCCTAACCACGCGGCGATCTTTGCCGCTCAGTACAGCGGGGCGTTTCAACAGCAGGGGCTGGATGTCGAGATGATCGCACCGGCGGATTCCGCGTCGGTACCGCTGTTGCTGGCGGCAGGCAAGGCGGATCTGGCGATTAGCTATCAGCCGCAGCTCTATACGCTGGTGGACAAGCAGGTGCCGGTGATTCGGGTTGGCACCTTGATTAACCAGCCGCTGAACACCCTGACAGCGGTATCGGGCGATATTCACAGTATTAAAGACTTCGCCGGTAAATCGATTGGCTATGCGATTCCCGGCGCGGAAGATGTGGCTATCCGCAACATGCTGAAATCGCAGGGCGTCGACGTTAACAGCGTGAAACTGGTAAATCTGAATATGGACGCCGTCTCCGCGCTGCTGACGCATAAAATTGACGGCGCGCTGACCATCTTCCGTAACTACGAGCTGCTGGATTTGCAGGACAAAGGCGCAAAGCCGGTGTCGTTTAAACCGGAAGATTACGGCGTGCCGGCCTACGATGAGTTGATCATTCTGGCCAATCGCAACACAGCGGCAAACGATCCTCGCATCCCGGCATTTCTGCGTGGGCTGGATGCGGGCATCGCATGGCTGCGCGCTCACCCGCATCAGGCGTGGCAGGCGTTCATTAAGCGTTACCCTGAACTGGATACACCGCTCAATCATCAGGCCTGGCAGGCGACGCTGCCTTATTTTGCAACGCACAGTGCGGAATTTAATCAGGCGCGTTATCAGGTATTTGGTGAATATATGAAAGCCAACGGGCTGATCACCACCGTGGCGCCGCTGGCGCGCTATTCACTGTAATTCGTCCGCTTGCGTCGTTTTTCCGGGTCGGGAGAACGGCGCGCGTTGACATTGCGTGCGGCCGGGGGACAAACGGAGACCCGCATCCCCGGTTTTCGGAAAATACTGGATTTCTGTGACTGTTATCACTGCGCGGGTAACGCTAAAATAAATACTTCTCATTTAGCAGAAGGTTTTTCGTCACGATGTTTTCGCGTTTCACACTGGCCACGTTAACGGCCACACTCCTGCTCACCGGCTGCGCGCGTCATGCTGCCAGCGACAGCAGCGCTGATGCTGCCGCCGCAGAAGCCCCGGTTACCGCTTCCGCTCCGGTCGAAAACAACGACAGCGCTTCGCCGTTTGCCAGCGGACCGACCGTCATCAATGTCTCCCATCTGGTGACGCGCACCGACGATGGCTCATCCGTGTACGTGACGGTGGATGGCCAGGAAGCCGGACTGCTGCAAAAGGGCGAGAGTAAAGAGCTCCGCGTTCCGGCCGGTAAACACCAGATTGGCGGCTACGTGCAAACACTGTTTGGTTTTGGCAAAGTGACGATTCCTGCGGTCGATGTCACCACAGACACCAATGGCCCGAAAAACGTGGTCTATTCCGTTACGCGGCAAAAACCGCAGTTCAGCGAAAGCGCTGCCACGCCAAACAACTCCTGATTGACTGCGGTGCGGGCCAGATGTCGGCACCGTTGATCGAAGTCTGGGGCAGGGCGTAATGCGCTCTGCCTGAACGGTCAGATAATTAAGTCGACATGCTTGCCACCCGGCATCTTTACACCCAGCGTCAGCTCTCCACCCAGCGCCTCAATGTAGCGCTTCAGCGTGGAGATTTTTAACTCTGCGCCACGCGCTTCCATCGCCGCCACAGATGACTGGGCAATGTGCATGGCCTGCGCTTGCTGACGCTGAGTCCGCTGCATCTGCTCACGTAATTGGTAAAGCTGGTATTCAAGACGCATCTGGCTGACGCGTTCATCGACCTGATGTTGCTGTTCGGGCGTCAGCGCCGCCAGCATCTCATCCAAGGTTTTCATTATGAGTTTCCCCGATTGCGTTCAGATGATGATGGTATTCGGTTTCGGCAATGTGAAGCATCTGCTGATAGAAACGCTTCTGATTTTTACCCTGTTTGTTGCCGGCACACAGCACAATCGCATGGCGGCGCGGATCGAAAACAAAAAAGCTGCGGATGGGACGACCTTTACTTTGCACGCGTATCTCTTTCATATTGGGCACCCGCGATAACATCAGGGTATCAACGAAAGGGCGGCCGAGGTGCGGACCGTCCTGCGCCAGAAGCTTCATGGCGGCAAGCACGTCGAGACGCAACGCTTCATCCTGAACCTGCAACCATTTCCAAAACCGATCTGTTGCTTCAACCTGCCACACGATGCCATCCTTGATAGCCTGTAGTCTATTTTATCGCCTGCAGTCTATCAAGGCTCGCGGATTAAAAAATCCGTGACGGGGAATTTATCTCATCTTTCGAGTTTGGCTCGCAAAAAACAGCGGCAAAGCGCAGCGCAATAAGCCATCAGTGCATCAACGCATACACGACATCAATGGCGTTGATGACCAGGAAGAACAGGATAATGTGGGTGAGGGCATTAACGGACATCGCTTTGGGTTGAGACATCATCAGTCCTGAATAATTAACGTGAATACAGTGAAGTAACGTTAAATATTACCTGTTAAGAATAAGATTACTATGCTGTGCCACGGTTATCAGAGGTGCCGGACGGCTGCGTTCTCATGTGCGGGTTCAGAAGGCGCAGCATTTCATCCGCTTGCGGCCGCGCGTCCTTAATTTTAAAGATAAATCGCAGAGGCATTCGCCTGATGGCTGGTCCGGATTGCGTGGCTGATGGCGTCGAGGCGCAGCGGTGAGATTAAATCGCCGGTAAGATTTGCGCCGTCAGAGTGCGTAAATGCTCACGCAGTAATTGATGTAAAGCGCGAATCGCCGGCGAGAATTGTTTGCGATGCGGGCAGATTAAATGCAGCGGCGTGCTTTCGCCTGGCAGCTGCGGCAGCACCCGTTCCAGCCGGCCATGCCTGATATCGTCGCAGACATCAAGCCAGGATTTATAAGCAATCCCCATTCCGGCAATTGCCCAGCGGCGCGCCACTTCAGCGTCGTCGCACAGCAGCCGGCTTTTCACCGTGACTTGCCGCCGCATCCCTTCCTGCGGAAAAGTCCATTTATCATACACGTGGCCGCCCATGACAAACGGCAGACAGTGATGCTGTGCCAGATCCTCGAGTTTTTCCGGACGGCCATGTCGATCGAGATAATCGGGTGCGGCGACCATCACACGGCGGTTTTCTTCCGCCAGCGGTAGCGCGACATAGCTGCTGTCCTCCAGCTTACCGTAGCGAATAGCGATATCCACCGGATCGCGGAACACGTCACTCACCTGATCGGAAAACGAGAGACGCAGCCCGAGCGCCGGATGCGCCCGGCAAAATTCTGTCAGCAGCGGCAGAATAATATGGCGGCCGATGTCAGATGGTAGGGCGATTTTCAGCTCGCCGCTCAGGGCATCGTCGTGGCTTTGCAGGCTTTCCGCACCGGCGTGCATTAGCGCCAGCATCTCCTGCGCGAACGGCAGATACTTTTCACCTTCCGCCGTTAAACGCAGGCTGCGCGTTGAGCGCGCAAACAGGCGGCGATCGAGATCGCGCTCCAGCCGCTGAATGGCGGCGCTGACCTGACCGGGCAGCAGGTTGGCTTCGCGCGCTGCGCGGGAAAAACTGCCCAGCGCGGCAGAGCGCACAAACAGGGTGACATCTTCTAAACGAATCATCGACGTTCTCACCATTATCGGGATTTTCACTCTACGAGTGAAAGTGTTGTCCTGCAACAGGCATTTTTCCCGGCGTGATGTCTGGCTATGCTGCTGTCAACACCCTGAAAATATTCACTCACCTGGAGCCTGTTGCATGAAAGCGATTGTTTATAGCCAAAACGGTTTACCGATTTCAGATGAAAATGCGTTGTATGAACTGGACGTGGCGAAACCGCAGCCAGGCGCACGCGATCTGCTGGTAAAAATCAGCGCGATTGCGGTTAACCCGGTTGATACCAAAGTGCGTGCTGGCGCCCCGACAGACACGCCGCGCATTCTCGGCTGGGATGCGGTGGGCGTGGTCGAGGCGGTGGGCAGCGATGTCACGCTGTTTCAGCCCGGCGATGAAGTTTACTACGCTGGCGACATCACACGCGCTGGCAGCTATGCCGAGTACGGACTGGTGGATGAACGCATCGCCGGACTCAAGCCGCGCACGCTGAGCGACGCCGATGCCGCCGCGCTGCCGCTGACGTCGCTCACCGCGTGGGAACTGCTGTTCGATCGCCTGGAAATTGATGCTGCCGACGAAGGCACATTGCTGATCATCGGCGCGGGCGGCGGCGTGGGTTCGATGCTGACGCAGCTGGCGCGCAAACTGACCCGACTGACGGTCATTGGTACCGCCTCTCGCCCGGAAACCGCCGACTGGGTGCGCTCGCTGGGTGCCCATCATGTTATCGATCATCAGCGTCCGCTGGGCGAGCAGCTGGCAACGATTGGCCATAAAGAGGTGCGCTACGTGGCCTCACTGACCCATACCGACAGCTACTATCCGCAGTTGATCGATGTGCTGGCTCCGCAGGGCAAACTGGCGCTGATTGACGATCCGGAAACACTGGATGCGGTACCGCTGAAGCGCAAAGCCATCTCGTTGCACTGGGAACTGATGTTTACCCGCTCGCTGTTCCATACCGCCGATATGCAGCGCCAGCATCAGATTCTGCAGCAGGTGAGTCAGCTGATTGACGATCAAACCCTGCAGACCACCGCTGGCGAGCATCACGGCAGCATCAGCGCGGCCAACCTGCGTAAAGCGCATGCGCTGATTGAAAGCGGTCGCGCACGCGGCAAGATTGTCCTCAGCGGCTTTTAAGTCATTAAAACACTTAAGGTTAACCGTCCGTCAGCCCGGGCGGTTATGGTAGCGACTTTGCTATTTATCTGCGCTCTGGCGCAATCTTCAATCAGGAGACTCTCATGACCCTTAATGATGCGGTTGCCCGCCGTCACACCGTAAAAGCTTTCTCTGCGGGCAAAACGCTGCCACAGCAGGAGATCGACACGCTGCTTAACCTGCTGCGCAACAGCCCGTCATCGGTTAACTCGCAGCCGTGGCACTTTGTTGTCGCATCGACTGCAGAAGGGCGGGAAAAGATGGCGCAATCCACCAGCGGCGCGTTCATTTACAACAACCCTAAGGTGCTGAACGCCTCACACGTGATTGCGCTGTGCATGCGCACCGATCTGGATGAAGCGCACCTGCAAAATGTGCTGGCGCAGGAAGAGAAGGACGGGCGTTTTGCCAAACCCGAAGCCAAAGCCGGTCAGGATAAGAGCCGCCGCAGCTATGTGGATATGCACCGTTATGAGCTGCGCGACGTGCCGCAGTGGATGGAGAAACAGGTCTATCTGGCGCTGGGCGGACTGTTACTGGGCGCCGCGATGCTCGGCATTGATGCCACCCCGATGGAAGGCTTTGATGCGCGCGCACTTGACCAGGCGCTGGGCCTGCGTGAACAGGGCTTTACCAGCGTGGTGCTGGTTTCGCTTGGCTATCGCAGTGAGGAAGATTTCAACGCCACGCTGCCGAAATCGCGTCTGTCGCAGGACGAAATTTTCACGTTTATCTAAGGGACTTAACCAGGTGCGCACCTGCGCACCTGCGCGCTTAACGTGGGAACCGCAGGCAGAAACGGGTAATGCCGTGTTCGCTGCTCACCGTGCAACTGCCCTGATGCAGTTGCATGATCCCGCGCACGATCGACAGACCCAGTCCGCTGCCGCCCTGCTGGCGTGACGCATCGGCGCGCCAGAAGCGGTCAAACAGGCGTGCCTGCTGCGCCTGACTTAGCGTCGGCCCCTGATTTTCCACCATCAAAAGCACGGCGTCTGGCTGCGGAATGCTGGAGACGTGAATGGTGCCGTCGCGCGTGCCGTAATGCAGCGCGTTAGCGATCAGATTCGCCAGCGCGCGCTGTAACAACTGCGGATCGGCGTGCAACTCGCCGTGAAGCGAGATGACAAGCTGCATGCCATGCTCTTCCGCCATGCCCTCAAAATAGTCACTCAACCGCTCACCCAGCGTGGTCAGATCGATGCGTTGCCTGTCCAGCGCCTGGCTGGCGTCTGCGGCTTTGGCGAGAAACAGCATGTTATCAATCATCTTCGCCAGCCGCTCCAGCTCCGCATAATTGGAACCCAGCAGCGTTTGATACTCGCTGACGCTGCGCGGCTGGTTTAGCGCCACTTCCGTCTGGCCAAGCAGCGTGCCAATCGGCGTGCGCAGATCGTGTGCCATGTCCGCTGAGACCTGGCTAAGTTGCTGATAACCTTGCTCCAGCCGGCTCAGCATCTGGTTGAGCGCCGCCAGCAGCGGTTGCAGCTCGCCTGGCGCACTGGTCAGTTCAATGCGATGCGACAGCCGCCGCACGTCGATTACCCCGGCTTCCGCTGCCAGCCGGCGCAGCGGCGTCAGGCCGCGGCGCACCAGCAGCACACTGATCGCGGCGACCAGCAGCGCCGCCAGCGCGGTGCACAGGATAATCTGGTGGCGATAGCCGGTGAGGGTCTGCGTGCGGTCGCTCATCAGGCGACCGGTGATGATTTCGATCTGGCCGCTGCCATCGCGCGTTGGTGTTAACGCGGCGGCGGCGATAAACGGCGTGCCGTCTGCCGCCTGCTGATGGTGGACCGATTGCAGGGTTAACGGCTGATCGGCGGCGACCGGCGTAATGGCTGGCACCGGACGCCCGCCGGGGTTGATCACGATCAGCGGCGGCTGGCCGGGAAAGCGCAGCACCAGCAACGATTCGGTATTGCCCAGCATGTTGGCGAACAGCCGCGGCTTCTGCTGAATCAGCGTCAGCGCATCTTCATCGCGCAGCAGCGTGCGCATTTGATCGATGCGCGTCAGCAGGGCTGCGTCATCGCGCACGCCGATCTGCTTCGCCAGTGCGTGATACAGCGCCATGCCGCTGAGTGTAAAAATGACCACCACCGTAGCACTGAGCATTAGCGAAAGGCGGACGGCGAGCGAGCGGGGTTTCATGTTTCAGCTTCGCAGCGATAACCGACACCGTGCACGGTATGAATTAATGGTCGGGTAAAAGGGCCGTCAATTTTCTGCCGCAGCCGTTTTACCGCCACATCCACTACGTTGGTGTCGCTGTCAAAATTCATATCCCAGACGCGCGACGCAATCACCGTGCGCGTCAGTACCTCGCCGGGATGCAGCAGAAACAGATGCAGCAGATTGAACTCTTTGTTGGTCAGGTCGATGCGCTGTCCGGCGCGCTCGACCCGGCGACGGGCAATATCCAGCTGCAGATCGGCCAGCGTCAGGATGTCGGGCAGCTTCTGCTGGCTACCGCGCCGCAATTGGGTGCGCACGCGCGCCAGCAGTTCGGCGAAGGAGAAGGGTTTGACCAGATAGTCATCGGCACCCAGTTCCAGCCCTTTGATGCGATCTTCCACCGTGCCTTTGGCGGTGAGGAAAATCACCGGCGTGTGCAATTGCTTATCCAGCTGCGCCATCACCTCCCAGCCATTGATGCCGGGCATCATCACATCCAGCAGAATCAGATCGTAATGGTGCTCCTGCGCATAAAACAGGCCATCCTGACCGTTTTCCGCCACGTCGACGATAAAACCGGCCTCGGTCAATCCTTTGCGCATGTAATCACGCGCCCCGGCTTCATCTTCTATCACCAATATTTTCATGCGATCTCCCGGCAGTGGTGGCCGCTTGCTGATGGCGGGCAGTATAACGCGGGTTAGCATAGAAAACCGAGGCTGACAGCGGCATGAGCCCCTGATGACAAAATCATGACAGAGCGTTAAGTAAAACTTAATGGCGCGATAAATTTCGCTAACTCATTAACATATATAAGAATTTGCTCTGCATTTTTGCGCGCTTTTGATGGTGGCGTCAGCGGCATCGTGTTATTACAAGGTTAAAACCTGTGAGATAGCCTGCCGGAGAGCATCATGAAAAAGCGTTGGTCTTTTGCCTTACTGTTGTCACTCAGCGCCCTCAGCCAACTGGCTGCGGCGCAGCAGACGCTGCGTTTTGGCGTCGATCCCACTTTTCCACCGTTCGAATCCAAAGCCAGCGATGGCTCGCTGCAGGGTTTTGATATTGATCTGGGCAATGCCATCTGTGCGCAGGCCAAAGTGAAATGTCAGTGGGTGCAGATTGGCTTTGACGGCAGCATTCCGGCGCTGCAGGCGAAGAAATTTGACGCCATTCTGTCGGCGATGTCGATGACGGAGAAGCGCCGCGAGCAGGTGGCGTTCAGCGATATGCTATACATCACGCCCAGCGCGCTGCTGACGCCTGCCAACAGCACGCTGACGGCGGATATCAGCACGCTGCGCGGGAAGAATATCGGCGTCGCGCAGGGCACCATCCAGGAAACCTACGCCAAAACGAAGTGGGCACCGCAGGGCGTCAACGTGGTCTCGTATCCGAATCAGATGGAGATCTATCCGGATCTGGTAGCGGGTCGACTCGATGCCAGCCTGGCAAATGCGGTTTCGGCCGAGCAGGGCTTTCTCAACACGCCGGAAGGCAAGGGCTATGTCAATAAAGCCACGCTGGTGGATAAAGCATTATTGGGCAACGGCGTGGGTATCGGGCTGCGTAAAGGCGATACGGCCAATCTTACTTTAATTAACAATGCGCTGGCCGCGCTGCACAGCAACGGCACCTACGACCGGCTGGCGCAGAAGTACTTTAAGGTTAAGGTTTATCCCTAATCGCAGGGCAATTTGCCTTCATTACGCACAGGAAAATCATGTCTTTACTCCCTGATTATACCCGGCAGCGGGCGCGATTCCTGGCCACTGTCACGCGCCAGCACGGCGCGCTGACTGCCTATCGCCATCCGCTGACCGCGCCCGATGGTGCCGCGCTGTACACCGACGTCGCGGTGATCGGCGATCCGGCGGCTCCCAAACGCATGCTGATTCTCTCCGGCACACATGGTGTGGAGGGCTATTACGGTTCAGACAGCCAGATCGCCTGGCTTGATAGCTTCGATGTCGCCGCGTTACCGCCCGACTGCGCCCTTGTGCTGGTCCATCTGCTGAATCCATGGGGCGCTGCGCATCTGCGGCGCGTCAATGAAGACAATATCGATCTCAACCGGAATTTCATCGATTTCAGCCAGCCCGCACCCGCTAATCCGCACTATGCGCTATGGCACGATCTGTACCACGGCGACCGCGCACATGCCGATCGGCTGCTGGCGGAGACACTGCAGCAGTCAGGCTGGCCGGCGCTGAAACGGGTAGTGGAAGCGGGCCAATATCAGGCAGCAGATGGCCTGTTTTATGGCGGGCAGCAGCCGGCCTGGTCGCACCGCACGCTGCACGCCATTGTCGAACAGCATCTGCGTCAGGCGCAGGTCATCCTGAGTTTCGACCTGCACACCGGTGCCGGCGCGTGGGGCCATCCGATGCTGCTGGCGATTGCTGAACAGCGCTATCCGGCGCATGACTGGGGCAAATCGTTATACGATGAGTGGCTGACGCTGCTGTTTACCGGCGCCGGGCGCGACAGCGACACCGGCGTGACCGCCACGGCAACGGGCTATGTCTCGCAGTTTCTGCTGACGTCGCTGCCTGACACGCAGCTGCTGCCGCTGGTGGTGGAGTGCGGCACTTATCCGGGCGAAGAGATGCATCGCCGGGTGCGCGACGATCACTGGCTGCATCTGCAGGGCGATCCGGCAAGCCACGCCGGACGCGCGCTGAAGCAGCAACTGGTGGAGGGGTTCTGGCCCGCCGATGAGGACTGGCGCGCCTTAACTGCGTTTCGTACCCGGCAGATTTTTCTGCGCGGCTGGCGCGCGCTGGTGGCTTACAACCGGCCGTAAAAGGTCATGCGCGCGGTTTCGGACAGCGCGATACCGGGCTGGGTGTTGTAGGCCAGCACCGCCAGCATACGCGTGACATCGCCTTCGGTGGGCGTCACGCGGTGCAGCGAATTACGCCCGCGAAACAGCACCAGGTCACCGGCATCAATATCCAGCGCCTCGACCGGCTGGCGCTGATCGAGCACGGCGGCGACGCCATCGTAGTTCATCTCGCCGGCATCCGCATCGCGCAAATCTTTCACATACTCAAATACACCGCCGCCGCGCGGTTTTTGCACCAGCAGCGTGATGGCGAAAGAGGAGTTGTCAAAATGCCAGCCGAGTTCCTGGCCGTCAGGTGCATAATGCAGATTAATCGACGACAGCGGGTCGGCATACGGATACAGCGCGTCTTCGTCCAGCACATCACACAGAAAGCGTTTAAACAGTTCGTCATTGTACAGCTGACGCAGCGGCGATTCCGCTGCAATCACATCGTCGGTGATGCAGCCTTTAGTGCTGATTACGTCACGATTGCGCGGATGATCGGCACGGTACGCCTCGTCCGGTTTCAGCAGATAGACGTTGTGCTTGCTGACGGTGTGGTAAGCCAGATGGCGCTGGGCCAGCCCGTCAGCCACGATCGCCTGCAGCGCAGCCGGTTGCAAAAACTGACGCAGCACCAGCGCGCCGTGTTGCTCCAGCTGCTGGCGACAGTGCCGACGCCAGTCGGCATCGGCCAGGGGGTGCAAATCAAATCGAATCAAAGCAGACATCGCGGTGGTTCTCTGAGTTGGCAGGTGTAGAGACTTTAACGGCCTGATATGTTGATGCCTAACGATAAATATTTAACGCCTTGCTAAGGAAACCTTAATGCCTGCACCCGCGTCGCGTTTGCCGAAAATCAGCGTGATTCAGTCGTTTAAAGTGGCAGCGGAACTTGGTAGCCTGGCGAAAGCCGCCGCGCAGCTGGCGCTGACGCCGGCTGCCGTCAGCCAGCAAATTCGTCAGCTGGAAGCGCAGCTGGGCAGCGCACTGTTTGTGCGTACCCAGAGCGGCGTGATGCTGACGGAAACCGGCAAAGAGTATCTGCGCTACGTCAGTGAAGCGTTCGACATTCTGCATCTGGGGCAGCAAAATTTGCGCCATGCGGCCAGCATGCCAAAGCTGACGCTCTATTCACTGCCGGCGCTGGCGTCGAAATGGCTGCTGCCGAATATTACCGCCTGGCGGGCTCACTGCCCGGACTGCGATCTCAGCCTGCACGGCACTCATGCGCCGGTGGATTTCAGCGCCACACCGGCAGATTTTGTCATCTGCTTTGGTGAGGATCGCTACCCGCAACTTGACAAACAACGGCTGTTCTGTGACGAGGTGCTGCCGGTCGCCAGTCCGGCGCTGATACAGCGTTACCCGGGCGAGTCGTTGCTCAGCAAGGCGCCGTTGATCCATCTGGACTGGGGCAATGAAGGCCGCTTTCTGCCCGACTGGCGCAGCTGGTTTCAGGCCAAAGGCAGTATGGAGCCGGCGGCCCAGCCGGCATTCAGCTTTAATCTCACCTCACTTGCGATCGACGCGGCAGTAGCCGGGGCCGGTGTGTTGCTGGGACAGCGTCGTCTGATTGCCGGCGAACTGGCGCGCGGCGCGCTACAGGTGGTGGATCCGCTCAGCCTGCCGCTGAGCAAACCCTATTTCCTCGCCTGGCCACAGCGCTCCCGCAGTCAGCCCGGCAGCGAGGCGCTGATTCAGTGGCTAACGCAGCTGGCGAGTTAACAAACTGTTAACTGCCGCAGCGTTCTGCGACAGGGATTGCCCTATTCTGATGCGCTTTGTGCGCAGTTGCGAAGAAAGGGAGTTCAGGCACGATGATTGATACCTCATTCTGGCTGACCACGCTGGTGGTCAGCATCACAATTTTGCTGTGGGCGCTGGCGCGGTTGCCGGAATACCTTACCGCGCTGCTGTTTTTTGCGGCGGCGATGCTGCTGTCGATAGCGCCAGTCAGCAGCGTATTCAGCGGTTTTGCCTCCTCAGCGTTCTGGCTGGTGCTGAGCGGTTTTGTGCTGGGCGCGGCGATCCGCAAAGTGGGCCTTGCCCAACGCTGGGCCAACTGGCTGGTGGTGCCGTTCAGCCAGAGCTGGCCGCGGATGGTGGCGGGCACGGTGCTGCTGAGTTATCTGCTGGCGCTGGTGATGCCGTCGAACATGGGACGCATCGCGCTGCTGATGCCGGTGGTGCTGGCGCTGGGCGAGCGGGCCGGTATCCGGCCGGGCAGTCGCGGCAGCATTGGGCTGGCGCTGGCGGTGGGCTTCGGCACCTTTCAACTCTCTGCCAGTATTCTGCCCGCCAACGTGCCAAACCTGGTGCTGAGCGGCGCGGCGGAAAATGCGTATCAGCTGCATTTGCAATGGCTGCCGTGGTGGCTGCTGCACATGCCGGTGGTGGGGCTGGGCAAAGGTATTCTGCTGGTTGCCTGCATTACGCTGCTGTTCCGCGCTCAGCCGCAGCCGGTGGCAACGCGGGAAGCATTGCCGGCGCTAAGCGGGCGCGAATGGCGGCTGATTGGCCTACTTGCCGTCACGTTACTGTTGTGGATGACCGACAGCCTGCACGGCTTATCTGCTGCGTGGGTCGGGCTGGCCGCGGCGTGTCTGTGTTTGTTACCGCGCGTGGGCTTTCTTTCGGGCGACGATTTTGCCAGCGGCGTCAATTTCCGCACCTGCATCTATATCGCCGGCATTCTCGGCGTCGCCACGGTGGTGGTGGACTCTGGCCTGGGGCGGCTCATCGCCAATGCACTGCTTCACCTGCTGCCGCTGCATGATTCGCCGTCATTCAGTAATTTTGCCGTGCTCAATGCGCTGGTGACGCTGCTGAATTTTGTGCTCACCGCCAACGGCGTGCCGGCGATGGTTACGCCGATGGCGCAGGAGCTGGCTGCCGCTTCGGGCTTTCCGCTACTGAGCGTGGTGATGTTGCAGGTTTTTGCCTACGCCACCCCGCTGCTGCCATATCAGGCGTCGCCCATCGTGGTGGCAATGGGGCTGGGGAATGTGCCTGCCAGAGCCGGTTTGCAGCTGTGCCTGCTGGTGTTTGTGCTGAGCGCGCTGCTGCTGTTACCGCTGGATTATCTGTGGTTCCGGCTGCTAGGCTATGCCTGATACGCCGTCAGAGGTCACGAATTCGCTATGTCAGCTACTAACGATTGGGTTGATTTCCGTCGCGATGAGGAGACGGGCATCGAAAGTGTTAACGCGCACTTCTGCGGCCACGCTTACGATCCGCATGACCACGACGAATTGCTGGTCGGTGTGACGCAGCAGGGGCTGCAGCGCTTTAACTGTCACCGCGCGCTACACACCAGCACGCCGGGCCGCGCTATTCTGATTGAGCCGGGCGCGGTACACGATGGTCACGCGCCCGATGCCGCCGGTTTTACCTATGTGATGCTTTATCTGCCGCAACCCTGGGTGGCGGAGATGATGCAGCGCCGCGGGCTGGGCGATGTGGCGAATATTCAGGGGGCATTTCGCTCCACGCTCACCGATGATGCGCAGCTGGCCAGTGCGATTCAGCAGGCATGGTTTGCGGTGCATCAGCGGGAAGGGCGGCTGGCGCGCGATCAGAGCCTGGATCATCTGCTCACGCTGCTGTCCCGGCATCTGGAAAATAAACCAGGCATGCAACTCAGTGACGCTCAGCGGCAGATGCATCTGCTGCGTGACTATCTGCACGATTTTATGGCGCAGGATATCGGGCTGGACGATCTGTCGCGCTTGTCCGGCATCGATCGTTTCCGCCTGACGCGCCAGTTTAAGCAGGCGTTTGGCCAGTCGCCGCACGCCTATCTGGTGCGGCTGCGGCTGCGTAGCGCGCGTGCGCTGCTGGCACAGGGCGTTGAGCCAGTGCAGGTCGCAGCGCAGGTGGGCTTTGCCGACCAAAGCCATCTTGGCCGCTGGTTCCAGCGCGCTTATCGTCTCACGCCCGCCGCCTATCAGCGCCAGTGCACAAACGTTCTATACCGCTCTATGCCGGCTATCCGATGATGGGATTTTTAATCCTCACCGGAGAGTTCTGACAGATGTTTGATACCAAAATTGCCCTAATCGTACGTGATGATTTAGCCACCTGGCAGCGCCTGAATGTGGTGGCTTTTCTGGCGACCGGCATTGCGGCGGCCGCGCCGGAGATGATGGGTGAACCCTACGTCGACGCGCTCGGTCGTCAGTACGGCAACATGGCCGGCCAGCCGATGCTGGTGTTTGCCGCCGATTTAGCCGGCCTGCAACGGGCGCATCGCCAGGGCGTAGAGCGCGAGTTAACGCTGATTCCCTACGTCGAAGCGATGTTTTCCACCGGCCACGATGCCGCCAACCGCGCGGTGTTTCTGGCCGAAGACGCCGATAATCTCAACCTGGTGGGCATCGCGCTGCGCGGCCCGAAAAAGGCGGTGGATAAAGCCATCAAAGGGCTGGCGCTGCACGGTTGAACGGCGGGTGCGCCTGTTCAATCTGTTCTGCCGCCATTAACAGCACATCTTCCCGCTCGCGCAGCGCCAGAAGCTCCAGGCCGATGGGTAACCCTTCCGTACTCAGGCCGACCGGAATGCTGATTGCCGGTGCGCCGGTGACGGCTGAGATCAGCGCGTTGCTGCCAGGCTGTAACTCGCCATGCTTCACTGGCGGATGGCGGACTACCGGATAAGCGAGCAGGTCGATCTGCTGCTGCTGAAAAAACTGCGCCAGCTGCTGATACAGCCTCTGCTGGCGCAGCTGCACCTCGCGATAGCCGTCACTCTGCATGCCGGGATGCTGCGCGCGGGTTTTGAAGGTGGCCTCCAACTGGGGATGATAGCGTCCTGAAGCGGCAATCGCCGCCAGCGTGCGCAGCGGTGCCTGCGGTTTATCCGCCAGCCAGGCGGCCAGCGCGTCGGCAAATTCATAGGCAATAATATTGGCTTCCGTCGCCAGCGTCTCCAGCTGCGGCCAGCTCAGCATGCGCGGCTGAAACGGTGCCACAGCATCCTGCACCGCCTGGTTAATCTCCGTTTCCTCTGCGGCAAATCCTTCCTGCCAGATGCCGATGCGCAACGGCCGGTCGGGACGGGAAAAACGCTGGCCCGTGAGTATTTCACTGATCAGCCGCAAATCAGCCGCGTAGCGCACCAGCGGTCCGGGGATATCCTGGGTAGGCGACAGCGGCACGATGCCAGCGCTGCTCAGTGCACCGCGCGTCATACGTAAGCCGAACAGGCCATTAAACGCGGCCGGAATGCGCACCGAACCGGCGGTATCACTGCCTATCGCCAGCGGCACGAAGCCTGCGGCCACCGCCACGGCTGAACCGCTGCTTGAACCTCCCGGAGAACGGCCTTGCTGCCAGGCATTATGGGTGAAGCCACTCAGCGACGACGCGCCGGTGATGCCTGCTGCCAGTTCATGCATGGTGGTTTTGCCGATGAGGATTGCGCCAGCCTGACGCAGAGCCGTAACCAGCGGTGCATCCTCGCTGGCAATCACATCGCGCAGCAGCGCCGAACCGGCACTGGTCGGCCAGCCTTTGACTTCAATGTTGTCTTTAATCAGCAGCGGAATACCGGCCAGTGGGCCAACTGGCGCATTCTGCTGCCGTGCGGCATCGCTGGCAGCGGCCGCAGCCAGCGCGTCATCGGCAAACAGCCAGCTGATGGCGTTGTAGCGCGGCTGATCCACGTCAGCAATGCGCTGCAGCGCAAACATGGTGAGCTGGCGTGCGCTCACCCGGCGCTGGGCCAGCGCCTGTTGCATATCCCCCAGCGACGCGGTGAGGTAATCAGCGTATTGCATGGTTCAGGCCTCCACAGGAATCCATTGCCGCTCTGGCGAAACCCGGCCGCACGAACTGCCGGCAAAATGTGAGCTGCACCAGAGTGCCTGATGGCGGATGCACCAGTCTATCAGTAACTGACGTGACGTTACGGCGCGCGGTAAATCCTCACAAAAAACTGAGTTCCATTGCGGATGTGCAAACTGAACTGGATGATGCATCACATCACCGCTAAATACCGCATGGGCACCGGCGCTTTGCAGCACAATTGAAGCGTGATCGACGCTGTGGCCCGGCGTCGGCATATAGCGCAGCACACCGGCAAACAGCGGGGAGTGCTGCACATCAATGGTTTCCAGCTGGCCGCTCGCCAGCAGCGGCGCAAGGCTGTCGTGATACAGCGCCTGCATCGACGGCGTGCTACGGCACTGTGCCAGTTCACGCGCTGAACAGATGTAACGCGCATGATGAAACATCGGTTGCCAGCGGCCAGCGCGCCAGCAGGTATTCCAGCCGACGTGATCGGTGTGGATATGCGTCATCAGCACCAGCGTCACTTCATCAGGGTCGACGCCCGCTTCGGCCAGACGTTGCGGCCACGCGGTTTGCAGCTGGTGAAACAGCGGCTTGTTATCGCGGTTTCGGCCATTGCCCGTTGCGGTATCAATCACGATGGTGTCGCGAGCGGTGCGCACCACCCAGCTATGGATGGATAGCTCTGCCGGCTGCTGTGCCAGCGTGTCGCTCATCGTCTCGCGGTGTGCCGGAAACAGCGCAGCGAAGGGGAGTGAGCTGGTCTGCTCGATCACTTTATCAATGCTGCATTCACCTATGTGCAGGGTCATATTGCCTCCTTAAAGCGTGGTGCCTGTTACTACAGGTCACTATACTGAGAGCTATATCATTATTTAAATCGATTAAAATCATGAAAGGCATCAATGAAAATGATTTGAGCAGAATTGACCTTAACTTATTGATTGTGCTGCTGGTCATGTATGACGTGCGTAGCGTAACCCAGGCGGCACACCGGCTTTATCTGGGGCAGCCGGCAGTCAGCGCGGCATTAAAAAGATTGCGGGCAATGTTTGACGATGCGCTGTTCGTGCGTTCCTCGCAAGGCATGATGCCCACGCCGCGCGCAGAGCAGCTGGTGCGCCAGATCGCACCCCTGCTACAGAGCGTCCATCGCGTTATTTTCACTGCCGATCGCTTTGATGCCGCGCACGATAGCCGCAGTTTTACGCTCGGCATGAGCGACTGGCTCGAGCACTGGCTGATGCCCGATTTACTGCTGCAGCTGGCCGACTCGGCTCCGAATATTGATATCCGGGTGGTGGCTGCCGATCCGTGGCAGGCCATTCCGCTGATGGAGCAGCAGCAGGCTGACGCGGTGGTGACCGTCGGAGAGGAAACCAGCCGCGATCTCACGCGGGAGCACATTGCGCGCGCCGGCTTCCGCACGGTATGGCATCGCGGACAAATTGACCTTGCACCACCGCTGACGCTGGCGCAGTTCGTGCAGTATCAGCATGCGCTGGTCTCCTATCGCGGCGTGAGTGAAAGTGCGCTGGACGCCGCGTTAGCCCGCGAGGGGCTGACGCGCCGCGTGCGTTATGTCACGCCGCACTTCTCGGTGTTACCGCTAATGTTGCAGCGTCTGCCGCTGTTCGCGACCGTTCCGCAGGGACTGGTGCAGGCATGGCAAGAGCGCTATGCGCTGAGTACGACGGCGGTGCCGATCGGCATGCCGGATTATGCGCTTTCGCTGCTGTGGCATAACGCCCGGACCGAAGACCCGGCGCACCGCTGGCTGCGCGCCACGCTGCGTCAGCTGATCGAACGCAAGCTGGCGTGAAATGCTTACCACGGCACTACGCGGCCGAGGTAATCGAGATAGTGCAGGCCGCCGCGTCCGGTCTGGCTTTCCACCGTGTTGAGCAGATTCGGGATGCTCTCCTCAATGCTCAGTCGCGCCCCGGCACCACCCATGTCGGTGCGTACCCAGCCGGGGGCCAGCAGCAGTAGCGTGCGTGCATCGTCGTGACGCGCGGCAAAGCTGCGCATAAACATATTCAGCGCCGCTTTACTGCCGCGATACACCTCGTAGTTGCCTTGGGTGTTGTTGGTGAGACTGCCCTGGCCGGAGGACATCACCGCCAGCGTGCCATGCGCGCTGACGTTGTTTCTGAAGGTTTCCAGCACGCGCAGCGGGCTCAGCGCGTTGGTGACCATTACGCGAATAAACTCTTCCGTCGACACATCGGCAAGGGTTTCGCGATCGTCATTTTTCACGCCCGCGTTGACCAGCAGCAGATCGAACTGCTGGCCGCTTAGCCGCAGATGCAGGGCGTTGACCTCTGCTGGCACGGTGATGTCCACGCTCTCCACCGTCAGCTGCTGCGGGTAGCGCTGCGCCAGCTGTTGCAGCGCGTGAAGGGAGTGCTGGCGGCCGGTCGCCACCACCTGATAGCCACGCTGCAGCATATTCTCCGCCAGCGCGAAGCCGATGCCGCGTGAAGCACCAATCAATAAAGCACGGGAAGCCTTGTTCATGACCCTCTCCTGGTTTTGGGGTGAGTGAAAAGTCTACCCTTGCATGACAACAGGCGGAACGCGCAGCATCTGCATAGATAACCTGCAGCAAACGCCTTGCCAGATGGCGCTCAATCAATAAGGATAATGCGATGAATAGCGTCGATTTGAATTTACTCCCTGCGCTGGACGCGCTGCTCAGTGAAGGCAGCGTAGTGGGCGCTGCGCGTCGTCTGGGGCTGAGCGAGTCAGCGATGAGCCGCACGCTGGGGCGACTGCGTGCTGCCACCGGCGATGCGCTGCTGGTGCGCGCCGGGCGCGTGATGGTGCTGACGCCACACGCCGAAGCGCTGCGCGGCCAGGTGCATGCCACTTTGCAGGACACGCAGGCGCTGCTGAGTCCACCCGCGCAACGCTTTGCTGCCGCCGAGCTGCAGCGCCACTTCACGCTGCGTACCAACGAAGGTTTTGTCGAAGCGTTTGGCAGCGCGCTGATCGCCGCAGTCCGCGCACAGGCGCCCGGCGTGCAGCTGCGCTTCATGCCGAAAGCAGAGAAAAATGATCGACCGCTGCGCAGCGGCGACGTTGATCTGGAGATTGGCGTACTGGGCAATATGGGACCGGAGATTCGGCTGCAGGCGCTGTTTCGCGATCGCTTCGTCGGCGTGGTGCGCGCAGGGCATCCGTTACTCGCGGACGTGACGTTGGCGCAGCTGGCCGCATATGGTCACATCGTGGCGTCAAGGCGCGGTGAGCTGGGCGGGCCGGTGCATGAGGCGCTGCTCGCCGCCGGTTTTACCCGCCAGGTGGCGGCCGTGGTACCCGCTTTTTCCACTGCCGTCGCGCTCACGCTGCACAGCGACTGGCTGGCGCTGGTGCCGCATACGCTGTGCCTGCACCATCCGCTAATCAAACATAATCCGGCGTTTGCGATGTTTGAATTACCGTTTGCCACGCCAGAGGTGACGGTGTCACAGCTATGGCATCCGCGGCTGGAGCAGGATGCCGCACACCGCTGGTTGCGTGACACGGTACGGCAGGTATGCCGCGCTTAGATCAGCCGCCACGCACCGATCCGCGCCATACCACATCAGCCTGATACAGTAGCATGTCGTGCTGCTGCTCACTCTGCGGCGTAAAACCACTTTCCGCCTGCTCGGTCTGCGTCAGCCAGGCGATGGCGTCGCGGGCAAAGCGCTCCACCGGCTGGGCGAAGGTGGTGAGATTGTAAGATGACCAGCCAGCCTGCGCGATATTGTCGTAGCCAATCAGGCACAAATCCTCCGGTACGCGCAGCTGGAAACGGTGGCGCGCTTCATCCATGAAACCGCAGGCCATCAGGTCGGTGACGCAGAACACTGCGTCCGGGCGCTGATGACGCGTCAGCAGGCGATGCGCCAGGATCTGACCGCTCTCATACGAGGTGGTGCCGAATCGCTCCACGCTGACCGTCAGTCCGGCGCGCTCCGCCACGGCGATAAACGCCGCTTCACGTTTGATCAGGCTCGGCGTACCGGCCAGCGAATTGGCGAACGCCAGCTGACGGCAGCCGGCGCGCTGAAACGCCATCACCGCCGTTTCGGCCGCCGCCTGCGCGTCGAGGTTGATGCTGAGCGAGCCCGGCAGCGCTTCGTCGCGGTTGATCAGGATGATACGCTGACCGTGCTGATAGCACTGGCGGGTGATGGTGCGATCCGGCATGCCGGAAAGGATGATGGAGGCGTCGGCGCGAAAATTAATCGCCTGTAGCAGCGCGGCGGAGACGCTGTTGTCGGAACGATCGGTATTAATCAGCATCGCCACTTTGCCCGCTTCCTGTAAAAACTGTGTCAGCCAGCGCACCAGTGTGGCGCGGTAAGGCGTGGCGATTTCAGAGACGATCAGGCAGACGATGCCGCTGCGGTTGCGCACCAGCCCGCGCGCCAGGTGGTTAACGTGATAGCCCAGCTCCTGCGCCGCTTTCATCACCCGGGCACGGGTGGCTGCAGAAACGCTGGCACCGGGCGTAAAGGCGCGCGACACCGCCGAACGCGACACGCCCGCGCGATCCGCCACATCCTGCGCGCTCACCCCGGCTTTGTCATTCTGCATCTTCAACTCCTCACAATTACGGCTGAAAAGCAGTCTGCCGTAAATTGCAAAGCTGTGCAATTTGTCTGCGATCACATTTGTTGCATTTTTGTGACACAGCCTGTCAATTGCAGATTGCGCTATTTGACAGGCTATTTTCTGTTCATTACTAATTTGCACACACGTGCAAATAAAAACCTCTGTTAAGCACGGAACCCTGCCAACCAAGGAGAACATCATGCGCTACACCTCACTGGCCATCGCGCTGTCCCTCAGTTGCACCGCGCTGCCGTTTGCCGCGACGGCCGCTGGCAATCTCAATATGGTCTGCTCGGCGGACGTGGTGGTGTGCGAACATATGACGCGCATTTTCAGCCAGGCACATCCGGATATTAAAGTCAGCATGGTGCGCCTGTCAGCGGGTGAAGCCTATGCCCGCCTGCGCAGCGAAGCGCGTAACCCGCGCACCGACATCTGGTGGGCCGGCACCGGCGATCCGCATATGCAGGCGGCGGAAGAGGGGCTGACGCAGCCGTATAAATCGCCGCTGCTCGACCAGCAGCAGGACTGGGCGCAGAAGCAGGCGGAAAACTCAGGTTACCGTACGGTAGGGATTTATGCCGGTGCGCTCGGCTGGGGCTACAACACCAAACTGCTGGCGGATAAAAAGCTCAAAGCGCCAGCCTGCTGGGCTGATTTGCTCGATCCGGCCTTCAAAGGCGAAATTCAGATTGCCAATCCGAACTCGTCCGGCACCGCCTATAACACCCTGGCGACGCTGGTGCAGATCATGGGCGAGGACAAAGCGTTCGATTACCTGAAAAAGCTCAACGCCAATATTTCCCAGTACACCAAATCCGGCTCGGCGCCGGTGAAGGCAGCGGCGCGGGGCGAAACCACCGTGGGCATCGTATTTATGCACGACGCGGTGGCGATGGAAGTCGACGGCTTCCCGATCAAAACCGTCGCGCCCTGTGAAGGCACTGGCTATGAGATTGGCTCAATGTCGATCGTCAAAGGGGCACGCAATCTGGCCAATGCCAAAGTGTGGTACGACTGGGCGCTTAGCGCCGAAGCGCAGTCGCACATGAAAGAGGCCAAATCCTTCCAGCTGCCGTCAAACCGCAGTGCTGAGATCTCCGAATACGCGCCGCGCTTCGAGAACATCAAACTAATTGATTATGACTTCAAAACCTACGGCGATTCCGCCAAACGTAAAGCGCTGCTGAGCCGCTGGGATAAAGAGATCGGCGCCAGCGCGCAGTAATGCCGCATCGCCGGACGCTGCCGCTGGCGGCGGCTTGCCGGTTCCGACAGCGCTAAGGATGGCGCGATGATTCCGCATTGAGGTAACACATGAACGCAAATAATCGCCGTCTGACGGGCGCGCTGCTGCTGGGCGCCGTCGCGCTGTTGCTGCTGCCGTGGTACAGCCTGGAAGCAGGCTTTTTCGATAGCGGCTGGCTGCTTAACCTGTGGCGTGATGAAGCCAGCGCGCCGGCACTGTGGCAGATCGGCAGCCATCCATGGCTGGCGCTCGCCGTGGCGCTGCTGGCGCTGTGCGCCGCCTGTGGTTTACTGCCCGGCAGCGCACGCAGCCGGTTGCTGCTGCTGTTCAGCGCGCTGGGCGTGATCTTCCTGATTGTGGAAGGGCACGCGATTGGTTACAGCGGCTGGAGCTGGCTATGGCTGGAAAATCGCTTCGGCGCGCTGCCGCAGGGACAGCCAGCGATGGGCGCTGGCGCGCTCCTGCTGCTGACCGTGTTTTTGCTGCTGTTCTCGTTTGCGCTGGCCGAACGCGGCGTGCTGAAAGGCGATGCCTTTGTGGTGGCGTCGCTGGTGCTGCTGACTGCGCTGGTCAGCATCTTCGTACTCTATCCGGTGCTCAGCATGTTTGTGGTGTCGGTGCAGGACGTTGACGGCAGTTTCAAACCGGACGGTTTGATCAGCAATTTACAGGATCCGTCGATCTGGAGCCTTGCCTGTCTGAAAGGCGGCACCTGCGGCACCGCGTGGCGCACGCTGTGGCTGGCGTTGATGACTGCCAGCGGTTCGACGCTGCTGGGTCTGGCCTTTGCCCTGGCGGCAACGCGCACGCCGCTGCCCTGCAAAAAAGCGCTGCGCATGCTGACCATTCTGCCGATCATCACGCCACCGTTCGTGATTGGTCTGGCGCTGATTTTGCTGTTCGGTCGCTCGGGCGTGGTGACGGAGCATCTGGCGGCGCTGTTTGGCATCGAGCCCGGCCGCTGGCTGTATGGCCTGACCGGTATCTGGATTGCTCAGGTGCTGTCGTTCACGCCGATTGCCTTTCTGGTGCTGATTGGCGTGGTGGAGGGCGTCAGTCCGTCGCTGGAAGAGGCGTCGCAAACGCTGCGCGCTAACCGCTGGCGCACCTTCAGCCGCGTTTCGCTGCCACTGATGGCGCCGGGTCTGGCTAATGCCTTTTTAATCAGCTTCATCGAAAGCATGGCCGATTTTGGTAATCCGATGGTGCTGGGCGGCAGTCACGGCGTGCTCTCTACCGAAATTTTCTTCTCGGTGGTAGGCGCGCAAAACGATCCGAGTCGCGCCGCGGTGCTGGCGATGATTTTGCTGTGCTTCACGCTGGCCGCCTTTGTGCTGCAGCGGCTGTGGCTGGGTGGCAAAAACTTCGCCACGGTGACCGGCAAGGGCGACGGCGGCAAACATGGTCAGCTGCCGCGTCTGCTGCGCTACGGCGTATACGGCATGGTGATTCCATGGGGTCTGTTTACCCTGGTGATCTACGGCATGATTGTGGTGGGCGGCTTTGTGCAGTCGTGGGGCCTGAACGATGCGCTGACCATCGAACACTACGTGCGCGCTTTCCGCGTCAGCGTCAGTGACGGTCATCTGCTGTGGAGCGGCGTGGCGTGGAACTCGTTCTGGACCACGCTGGAAATTGCCCTGATTGCCGCACCGCTCACCGCCGTGGTGGGCCTGCTGACCGCCTGGCTCATCGTGCGGCAGAAATTTGCCGGTCGTCAGACGTTTGAGTTCCTGCTGATGCTGAGCTTTGCCATTCCCGGCACGGTGATCGGCGTCAGTTACGTGATGGCCTATAACCTGCCGCCGCTGGAGATTACCGGCACCGCAATGATCCTGATTGCCTGCTTTGTGTTCCGCAATATGCCAGTCGGCGTGCGCGGCGGTATCGCAGCGATGAGCCAGCTGGATAAAAGCCTTGATGAAGCGTCACTGACGCTGGGTGCCAGCAGTTTCCGCACGCTGCGCAAAGTGGTGCTGCCACTGCTGAAACCGGCAATCAGCGCGGCGCTGGTGTACGCCTTTGTCCGCGCCATCACCTCGATCAGCGCGGTAATCTTCCTTGTCAGCGCTCAGTACAACATGGCGACGTCCTACATCGTCGGGCTGGTAGAGAATGGCGAATACGGCGTCGCCATCGCTTACTCCACGGTGCTGATTGTGGTGATGCTGCTGATCATTGGCGTGTTCCAGTGGCTGGTGGGCGAACGTCGCCTGCGCCGCGTGGCGCGCCCGGTGGACGTCGCCGCGCCACCTGCTTCCCCTTCGTTAACTCAGGAGAGTGCCGTATGACCGCGATTACTGCTGGTTCCGTGGTGTTTGAACACGTCGAAAAACGCTTTGCCGGTTTTACCGCGCTGCCGGATTTATCGCTGACGGTGGAGCCAGGTACGCTGGTGACGCTACTGGGGCCTTCCGGCTGCGGTAAAACCACCACGCTGCGCCTGCTGGCCGGCCTGGAACATCCGACTTCGGGGCGTATTTTAATTGGTGGCAAAGACGTAACGCATCTGCCAGCCAACGAGCGCGACGTGGCGATGGTGTTTCAATCCTACGCGCTGTTTCCGCATATGAGTGCGCTCGACAACATCATGTACGGCCTGCAATCGTCCGGCATGAGCAAAAAGGAAGCGCAGGATCGTGCGCGCGAAGGGCTGAAACTGGTCGGGCTGGAGAGTCAGGGGCAGCGGCTGCCGTCCGAACTTTCCGGCGGGCAGCAGCAGCGCATTGCGGTGGCGCGCGCGCTGGTGCTGGAGCCGCAGGTGCTGCTGCTGGATGAGCCGCTCTCCAATCTCGACGAGCGCCTGCGCCGCCGGGTGCGCACGGATATTCGTGATTTGCAGCAGCGGCTGGGCTTCACGGCGGTGTATGTCACGCACGACCAGGAAGAGGCGCTGGCGGTGTCGGATAAAATTATTGTCATGAAAGAGGGCGATATTGCTCAGCAGGGCGCGCCGGAAAGCCTGTATCACGCGCCCAATTCGGTGTTCATCGCTGACTTTATGGGCGAAGCCAATATTCTGCCGTGCGAAGTCGAACAGGTAGAAGGCAGTGAAGCGCTGGTGCGACTCGGCAGGCAGCGCTATCGCGTGCGTGGTAACGGCGTCACGACCGGCTCCGCGCAGCTGTCGGTCAGACCACAGTTCATTACCCTGCACAGCGGTGCTGAAGGCGCACTGCGCGGTGAGGTGACGCACGCCACCTGGCTGGGCGATCACATCGAATACGAGGTCAACACGGAACTGGGCTCGCTGTTCATCGTCGATGCGCAGATGGAGCAGCAGCTGCCGCTGGACGCCCGGGTGGCGATTGATTTTAAACCTCAGGGTCTGGCCCTGATTGCCGGTTAATTTAAGGATAACGCATGAGTGATACGAAAAATGACGCGCTGCAATCGCGTCTGCTGCTGGCCGAACGCGTCGCGCGGGCGGGCGGGGAGAAGGCGCTGGCCTACTTCAATCAGCGTGACACGCTGGTGGTCGAAACCAAGCACGACCTGCAGGATGTGGTATCACGCGCTGACCGCGAGGTGGAACAGATGATCGACCAGCAGATTCGCGCCAGCTTCCCGGACGACGGTTTTCTTGGCGAGGAGTACGGCCTGCAGCCGGGCACGTCAGGCTACACCTGGGTGGTCGATCCGATTGACGGCACCAGCCCGTTCCTCAACGGTATGCCAAACTGGTGTGTTTCCGTTGCGGTGCTGCATGACGGCGTACCGGTGATTGGCGTGATCTTTGCGCCGACTTATCAGGAGTGCTACGTCGCCGCGCTCGGCCAGGGCGCAACGCTGAATGGCCGCCGTTTACAGGTGGATCCGTCACGTACGCTGCAAAATCACGTTACCGGCTTTGGCGCTAATAGCTATGTCAGCCCGGAAGAGGTGGGCCGCCTGCTGGCGTCACTGCTGGCAGCGGGTGGCAACTTTATCCGTATCGGATCTGGTGCGCTGATGCTGGCGTGGGTGGCAGCCGGACGCGTGGTGGGCTATTTCGAACCCTACATGCACGCGTGGGATTGCCTGGCCGGTTACTGTCTGGTGAAAGAGGCCGGCGGCTGGTATCACCCGTTTAACACCGAGGGCGATCGGCTGTTAAAAGGCGCGCAGGTGCTGGCGGTGGCGCCGGGTGCGCAGGCAGAGCTGAGGCGGATTGCCGGCGTTTAAGTGGTGCATTTCACGGCCGCGCGGCGTTTTCCGGGTCGCCATCCATGGCGACCTTACTACGCTTGCGCTGTCGTAACTGGATAATCGCATGATTTCAAACGATTACGTGGTGACTTAAACCGCCACGAACTCGCGGTATCCCGACCAAATCACATACACCGCGAAATAACAGAAAATCAGCGCTGAGGCGAGATACGAATACTTCAGCAGGCGCTCGCCTAACAGCTTTCCGCCCATGCTGCCGATCAGGCAGATTACACAGGTCCACACCACCCCGGCGAGGAAAAACCCGCTGAGAAACCACGAAGTTGCACCGGCATCACTGTGGCCGATGCGGGCTATCAGCGCGCCGCCCACGCTGGCGAACCACAGAATCGCCGTCGGTGACGACATCGCCAGCACGATGCCGCGCCGAAATTCGCGCAGCAGTGAACGATAAGGCTGGGTTTCAGCCGTGGGAATGTCGATTTTTTTGGCCAGCGCGGCGTAAAGCATTTTAGCGGCAAACCACAGCAGCAAGATGCCGCCGCCAATCCATAGCAACCAGCGCACCGGCGTAAACTGCAGTACCACCGCCATGCCAGCCATCGCCAGTAAGGCGTAAATTAAATCACCCACGCAGGTGCCCATGCCCAGCCAGAAACCGTGCAGATAACCGCGCTGCATCGCCAGCGTCAGCATGGCGATGTTGGCGAGTCCGATATCCAGACACAGCGATAAACTCAATAAAAAACCATTAGAAAACGGCAGCATAACGTCGTGACCATCCCTGAGTTCGGTAAAGGAAAGATTAAAGCATGCGTGCCGGGGCTTTTTACACTGCTTCCTGCCATCCATAACCAAACGCTATGACCTATTAGCAAAGGCACAATTAAATAAACCGATTTGTGAAGCTGATCGGCCTGCGCAGCTTTGCGCGCAGCGAATGCCACTATAGTCGTTAACGAGACGTTAACAACGTCCGTTTCAATACAAAAAAATCAACCTGGTTTGGGCGCAGGCCCGTGAAAATTCCGATTATGGTGGAAAGACAATGAGTGGATACCCAAAACCGGCAACTGGCGGTTTAGCAACTAACTTAACCGTGGCAATATCACTGGCTCTATTGACGCTGGCGGGGAGTGCTATGGCGCAGAACACGGAACATCATCAAACAGCATTAGTCGGCACCTGGACCAGTATTCCGGATGCCCCTGCGGTACAAAAGCCGGATCGACCCAGTGAAGGTTTGTATCGCATGCAGGTCAACAGCGACGGGACGCTCAAGCCGCTAGAGGTGATCAGGATGAAAAGCCCGTCGTGGATCGTTAAATCACGCGACGGGCGGTTTGCTTATACCACCAATGAAGAGAATGCCGGTGCCGTTACCGCGCTGGCGATCGATAAACAGGGCGCAGTGCGGGTGCTGAATCAGGTCGACAGCCACGGCGAGCAGCCGACGCACGCCACTCTCAGCCCGGACGGCAAATTCCTGTTTGTCGCCAACTATTCGGTGGCGAAAGGCGGAGCAGGGGTGACGGTGTTCCCGATTGCGTCGGACGGCAAGCTGGGCGAACAGGTCCAGCATTTCGCGTTCAGCGAAGGCAGCGGCGTGGTAAAAGATCGGCAGGATGGCGGCCATGCGCACTCCACCACCTTTACCCATGATGGCCGCTATCTGTATGCGGCCGATCTCGGTGACGACAAACTGCACGCCTATCGCTACCACGCGGATCGGCGAGAGCCGCTGCAGGCGGATACCAGCCGTGATGTGAGCTTTGCGCCAGGTGCGGGTCCGCGCCACATGGTGTTCTCCGCCGACGGTAAACACGCTTATGTGATTACTGAAATGGCGGGCGAAATCGTGGTGTTCCGCGTCACTGATGACCGGCTGGAACGGCAGGCACAGGTGGCGCTGAATACGCAAAACAGCAGCGCCGCCTATAAAAGCGGTGGCGGCATCATTCTCAGCCCGCAGGGTAAATTCCTGATTGCCGCTAACCGCGGATCTGACAATCATCTGCTGGTGTTTAAGATTGCCGCCGATGGCAGCCTGACAGATCCACAGCGCTATGCCGCCGACGGTATTGAGCCGCGCGCGCTGGCGTTTGATAACAGCGGTAAACACCTCTATGTCACCAACGTGTTTACCAACACCATTACGCTGTTTGATTTTGATGCGCACAGCGGCAAGCTGAGCGCGCGCGGTGTGGCGGCGAAGCTGGCAACGCCAACCGACATCAAATTCTTTAACTAGCTGCCCTTTCACTCATCCGGTGCGCGTGACGGCGCACCGTCTTCCGCCATAGCCGACAGCGCGCTTTCCAGCGAAGCCGGAAACATCTGGCCGTGACTGAGCCCGGGAAACAGCTGGAAGCGAGCCGCCAGGCCTTTTTCATGCATGCCGTCGAGAGTGGTGCTAATCCGGCTCAGCACATCGATGACGCCGGGACGTGATTCGCCGTTGCCTTCCATCAGCACCAGCTGCTTCTGCTTAAACGATGCGGGCGTCACCGCTGCCATTTGCTGCAACAGCGTTGCGTCGCCGCGCAGGGAAGGACTGGCGGCAAAATAGCGCTGGAAAAATCCGGAGGTCAAGTAGCTGTCCAGCACAAACAGCCCGCCGTAAGAGTGGCCCCACAGCGCACGCTGCTGCGCATTGATCGGCAGATGCTGTTCGGCACGCGGCGCGATAGTCTGTTCCAGCAGCTGGCGGAATGCGGCACTGCCGCCGGCTGGCCGGCCGCGACGATCCTGCACCTGCTGCGGCGGGGTGTAATCCAGCGTGCGCGCAGCGAGATCGAACGGCAGCGGGGTCTGATAGCCTACCGCCACCAGCACCGGCGGGTTGCCTGCTGCCAGCTTCTGCAACAGTGCTTCGCTGAGATGGTTCATCACCGCGTTGCCATCCAGCATATACAGCGCCGCGTAACCTGTGGCCGGTGCCGGTTTACGTGGCACCGCCGTCCACACCTTGTAGTGGCGCTGGCCGTCAGCGGAATCAAACGTGTTAACAGTGAAGCGATACCAGGCAGAGCCTTTGTCGGCAATATTGGGTCCGAGCGGCGTCATATCAGGCCGGGCGAAACCGACAGCGGGGCTGAGCAGCAGGTTCAGCAGGGTGAACAGCGGAATGATAAAGCGATAAATCATGGCGCTTCCTTACTAGCTGGCGAGTCAATTACTTCCGTGTCACAGCGAAAGCGCCAGACAGATTAGTGATAATGATTATTAATTTCAACAACCATTTTGCACCGTCATGCGCCGTGCGGAAGTGTAAAGATTTCGTCAGGATCGCCGATAACGTAGCGGTATAATACCAGCGAGGATAGTCAGGATGATTAACGGTATCGGACCGGGTAGTTTCTCACCGCTCCATCTCAGCAGCGCCAGCGCACGCGTGACCAGCAGCACGGCAAGCAATGCGACCCGGCAAAATAGTCTGACGGCAGACGCCTCAGCGAAAGTCACCTTTAGCGAAGCCACCGACGCCATCTCTGCGGTGTACCAAATGACGCCGGCGCGCGTCACCGCCAGCACGCCTCTTTCGCCTGATATGCAGACGCAGGCGATGGGTGCGCTGCGCAGCTCGGGCGTCAGCATGAACGGTATTGGCAGCGCGCTGCTGAGCGCACTGACGCAGCAGCGTGACGATGTCACCATCAGCGTACCGGCCAGCGGCGGCGCGCAAACTGACACGCAGAGCGCGGTGGCACTGGAGATTACCACTCAGTCCGGCGTGAGCCTGACTCTGCAGATGACGCGGCAGCAGGATGGCGTAGCGGTGGCACTGAAAACCACTCACGGTAAGCTGAGCGATGACGAAGCTGCGGCAATTGCCAAACTTTCTGGCGCGCTGGAGAAAACCCTGAGCGGGCTGGATAACGGCAACGGTAAACTGGATGTCGGTGACCTGCTCAGTTTTGACAGTAACCAGCTGGCCAGCGTTGATCTGAAAACCGACCTGCGTCGCAGCGGCGAAGTGATGCAGTCGCTGAATCTGCATGCCGACCCGGGTTCACGCTGGCTGGGTTTCCATAATGCCGACGCCAGTTTCAAACTGACGACGGACATGCGCAGCCTGGCGCAGGCCAGCAACGCCGGTCAGCAGCAGAGCGCCCTGGCGCAGTGGAGCGCGAAATTTGATCAGGCCGCTTCGCGCGGTCACGGCGATCGCGCGGCGCTGGCACTGTTTAAGCAGGGTTTCGAGACCTTAAACAGCACCAGCGCGGCGGCCGGCGTGGCGATGCGCACCCCGCAGGCGATCACCGTAGGCGCGCATGCGGCGCAGGCCGGTGCCATCAGCGGCCTGGCGGATTTCTCGGCCAGCTATCACCAGACGGCGCGCTCCAGCAATCCGCTGAAGCCGGAAGAAGAAGATACTTTCGCTCTGGATGTGGCGCAGCGCAGCAGCCAGCAGAAGAACGGCGATACGCAGCGCATGACGCAGGAAACCCTGTTTAAGCTAAACGCCAGTTTTCATACCGCGCTAAGCGCCAGTTCGCCGCTGGCGCTCAATGAAACCAAAGAGTCACAAAACTATCACTACCACCAGATTCACGATGAAACGCGCAGCACCACTGAGGTGACGCAGGATGCGCAGGGTAACCTCACCGCCCGTTTCGCCCAGCAGCTGACGCAGCAGGAAACGGTGAAGACTTATCAGCTGGCGAAGCTGATCGACAGTACCAGCACACCGCACAGTGAGAAGAGTGAATCGACGCGCCACTATTCCCCGGCGATGTATCTGGCGCAGGCGTAATACCGGGATAACGTAATGCCCACTCTATTGCGCCAGCCCATGGCGCAATAAAACAATAATGTCATTTATCACTATCGATAGCGGAATTAATACTTAAGATAATTCGCCCGTGTCACTCAGCGTAATAACCCTGCATCTCCGCGCCCGCTAACGCCTTCTTATCCCTGATAAATTCTTTATTCTCTTTCTGCATGCCGTTTGCCGGATATAGCATAACCGTGCTCTTTACCGCTGTTATTCCCGCTGATTATCATCGCGCTCAATCTGTTATTAAATTACGGCTCTCTGCCCTGGCAGAATGAGCCTGTGAATCACAGCAAAATAAAAAGTGAATCCAGCGATGACGCAAATCAGGGCTCAACAACTTCAGCGCGCGGCGGTGATTACGTCTGACGCGGCGGCAATCGACGCCGCCCGCCACCTGGCGGAACAGGCGAAAGCCGGGGCAGCCGAACGCGACCAACAGCGTATCTATCCGCGTGAACTGCTCGATCAGTTCACCCAGCTGGGGCTGGGCAGTATCAGCGTGCCGCGCCAGTTTGGCGGCGGCGGTTTGTCGTTTGGTACCGTGGCGGAGGTGTTCCGCCTGATCTCCGCCAGCGATCCGTCGCTTGGCCAGATTCCGCAAAACCACTTCGGGCTGATCCAGTTCATCCTGGGGGAAGGCAGCGCGCAACAGCAGCAGCGCCTGCTCAGCGCGGTGGTACAGGGCCAGCGGCTGGGCAACGGCGGTCCGGAAAAGAACAGCAAACACACGCGTGATATGCAGGCGCAGCTGGTGTCAGGCCCGGAGGGGTTACGGCTCAGCGGTGAAAAGTTCTATTCCACCGGTGCACTGTTTGCCGACATTCTGGTGACCACCGCGCAGCAGGAGGGCCAGCCGGTAATGGCGTTCATTCCGCTGCCGGCAGCGGGCGTTGAGATTATCGATGACTGGTCGGGTATCGGTCAGCGCACCACCGCCAGCGGCACGGTGAAGCTCCAGCAGGTGGCGGTCGATGCCGGTTTGACCATCGCGCTACCGTCGCCCGATAAGCCAACGCTGCGCGGTGCCGTATCGCAGCTGATCCAGGCCGCGATTGACGCCGGGATCGCCCAGGGCGCGCTGGATGAGGCGCTGGCGTTTATTCACAGCAGCTCGCGTCCGTGGGTGGACGCGGGCGTGAGCCGCAACGCAGACGATCCTTACATTCTCGCCGATGTCGGGCGTATCAGCACCGAACTGAGCGCCGCCAACGCGCTGCTGGTGCGGGCGGCGCGCGTACTGGACAGCATTGACCCGCACGCGCTTACCGCTGCGCACTGCGCGCGCGCCTCCATCGCGGTTGCAGAAGCCAAAGTGCTGACCACCGAAATTGCGCTGAAAGCCAGCGAAAAGCTGCTGGAGTGGAGCGGCAGCCGCGGCACATTGCTGAAGCATGGGCTGGATCGCCACTGGCGCAACGCGCGCACCCATACGCTGCACGATCCGGTGCGCTGGAAAACGCACGCCATCGGCAACTATTACCTCAATGATGTTCTGCCCGCGCGTCATGCGTGGATTTAAGGAGCGATAATGACGCAGGTTTTCGCTAAAAAGCCGGCAGCACGCATCCGCAGTGCGCAGCAGGCCCTGCAGGTGGCAGAAGAGCTGGCTGAACGCTTTCGCAGCGGCGCAGCGCAGCGCGATCGGCAGCGTGAGCTGCCACATGCTGAACTTCAGCACTATTTCCAGTCTGGCCTGGGCGCCATTACCGTGCCGCGTGCGTGGGGCGGTATTGAGATTTCCAGCGCAGAACTGGCGCAGATTTTTGTCATGCTCAGCGCTGCCGATGCATCGATCGGTCAGGTGCCACAAAACCACTTCTACGCGCTGGAAGTGCTGCGCGTTAACGGCAGCGATGCCCAGCAACAGCGGCTGTACAACGAAGTGCTGGCGGGCGTTCACTATGGCAACGCGCTGGCGGAGTTCGGCTCTGCGGCGGCGCATCAGCGCACCACCGCCTTCAGCCAGACCGCCAGCGGGCTGCGCCTCAACGGCGACAAATTTTACTGCACCGGGGCGCTGTTTGCCGACCGCATCCCGACGCTGGCCATCGCCGATGACGGCAAAGAACAGCTGGTGTTTGTGCCGCGCCATCAGCCGGGCGTGACGGTGATTGATGACTGGAGCGGTTTCGGCCAGCGCACCACCGGCAGCGGCAGCGTGCAGTTTCGTGATGTGGCGATCGCGCCGGACGATGTGGTGCCGTTTCACAGCGCGTTTGAGCGGCCGACCACCGTCGGACCGTTTGCCCAGATTATGCATGCGGCCATCGACCAGGGCATTGCCCGCGCGGCCTTCAACGACATGCTGGCCTTTGTGCAGCAGCGCGCGCGACCGTGGCCGGACAGCGGCGTTAAGCGAGCCTGTGACGATCCGCTGACGCTGGATCGCGCCGGGCGGCTTGCCGCACGACTCAGCGCCGGTGATGCGTTGCTGGATGTCGCCGGGGAGGCGGTCGATATCGCCCAACGCAACCCGAGCGCTGAACACGTCGCGCTGGCATCGGTTGAAGTGGCGAAAGCGCGTGCCTGGACCACTGAGGTGGCGCTGGAAGCCGGCAACCTGCTGTTTGAGCTGGGCGGATCGCGCGCCAGCCTGCGCGAGCACAATCTCGATCGCCACTGGCGCAACGCGCGTACCCACACGCTGCATGACCCGGTACGCTGGAAATATCCGGTCATCGGCAACTATTTGCTTAACGGCGTGCTGCCGCCGCGACGGGGAACGCTATGAGCCGCAAACAGATTCTGCTCAATGCTTTTAACATGAACTGCGTGGGGCATATTCACCATGGCATGTGGACCCATCCGCAGGACCGCTCGGTGGAGTTCAATTCGCTGGCGTACTGGCTGGATTTAGCGCGTCTGCTGGAGCGTGGCCTGTTCGACGGACTGTTCATTGCCGATATTCTCGGCGTTTACGATGTGTATCAGCAGGGTATCGGCCTGACGGCGCGCGAGTCCATTCAGCTGCCGGTGAACGATCCGCTGATGCTGATTTCCGGCATGGCAAGTGTGACGCAGCATCTGGGCTTTGGCGTGACCGCCAATCTCAGCTACGAAGCCCCTTATCCTTTTGCCCGCCGCCTGTCGACGCTCGACCATCTGACCAATGGCCGCATCGGCTGGAACATCGTGACCGGCTATCTCGACAGCGCGGCGCGCGCCATGGGGCAGCAGCAACTGCTGGCGCACGATCGGCGCTACGACCAGGCCGATGAATTTCTCGATGTCACTTATCAGCTGTGGGAAGGCAGTTGGCAGGACGATGCGTTGCTGGCCGACAAACAGCGCCGGCTGTATGCCGACGCGCAGAAGATTCACGCGATCAATCATCAGGGTGAATTTTATCAGGTGCAGGGCTATCACCTGAGCAGCCCCTCGCCGCAGCGCACGCCGCTGCTGTTCCAGGCAGGCTCATCCGCACGCGGCGTGGCGTTTGCTGCGCGGCACGCCGAGTGCAGTTTCGTGAATGCCAGCTCGCCGGCGGCGCTGCGCGAGCAGGCGCAGCGTCTGCGCCACGCGGCGGTGGCGGCGGGTCGTCAGGCGGACGACTTACGCATCTTTATGGGCGTCAGCGTAATCGTCGCCGCCAGCGAACGCGAAGCGCAGGAGAAGCACCGCAGCTATCTGGAATACGCCAGTGCCGAAGCCGGCATTGCGCACTTCTCCAGCTCAATTGGCGTCGATCTCGCCGCGTTTGGCCTCGATGAACCGATTCACAGCGGCGACACGCGCGCCATTGAATCGGTGAGCAAAGCCTATAACGGCTGGACGCGTCGCCAGCTGCTGGAGCAGCACGCGTTTGGCAGCCGCTACCCGGTGATTGTCGGCAACCCGTCCCAGGTCGCCGACCAGTTGATCCGCTGGATTGATGAAGGTGACATCGACGGCTTCAATCTGACGCGCATCCTGAATCCGCAAAGCTACCGCGATTTTATTGAGCTTGTGGTGCCGGAACTTCAGCAGCGCGGCCGCTTTAAAACCGCCTATCAGCCGGGATCGCTCCGGCAAAAAATTTTTCAGCAGCAGGATCGTCTGCCCGCGCGCCACCCGGCCGCGCGCTGGCGGCCTGTGGCTGATGTTCGTTAAATTAACCTCAGGGAGTCAGGATGAAATTTGCCTCATTAGTGGCGCTGAGCGCCGCAATATTAACCGCCAGCGCGTTTGCCGCCGGTGACTACAGCGGCGCCCTCAAAGTCGGTACCACGGCGGCCTTCGCGCCGCCGCTGGAAACCGCCGTGGCTGAAGCGAAAAAGCAGGGACTGCAGGTGGAGCTGGTGGAGTTCACCGACTGGACTGCGCCGAACGTGAGTGTGGAAAATGGCGACATTGACGTCAACCTGTTCCAGCACAAGCCGTTTCTTGACAATGCCAACCGCGAGGGCGGTTTCCATCTGGTGCCGTATGCGCCCGCCATCATCAATAACATCGGACTCTATTCGAAGAAGCACACGGCAATCGATCAGATTCCGGACGGCGGCACGGTGGCGATTGCCAATGACCCGATTAACGGTGCGCGCGGATTGCTGCTGTTGCAAAAAGCGCAGCTGATTACGTTAAAACCGGGCAGCGGGCTGAAATCCACCGTGGATGATATCGCCAGCAATCCCAAACACCTGAAAATCATCGAAGTGGAAGCAGTGCAGTTGTCGCGCTCGCTGGATGAGGTCGACCTGGCGCAGGGATATCCGCACTATCTGCGTTTGTCTAAGAGCATCGACCCCAATAAGGCCCTGTTATTTGATGGCCTTGAGCATCCGGAATATGTGATTCAGTTCGTGATTCGCGACGGACATCAGGACGATCCGCGTCTCAAAAAGTTTGTTGATATCTATCAGCACTCGCCGGTGGTGCGCGCGAAGCTGGATGAGTTCTACGGCAAGCTGTATCAGCCGGGCTGGAGCCAGTAATCATGGTCAGCCTGACTCTTCCTGGCGAGCAGGCGGCGCTGCACACCACGACACCGGTGGCGGGCCGTGCGCATGTGCAGATCCGCGGGCTGAGCAAACGCTATGACGGCCAGTCGCAGGATGCGCTGAAGCACATCGACCTGCAGGTTAAACGCGGCGAGATTTTTGGCATCATTGGCCGCAGCGGTGCGGGCAAATCGACGCTGATCCGCTGTCTGAACCGGCTGGAAAATCCGACGCAGGGTGCGGTGGTGATTGACGGTATTGATCTCAGTTCACTGAGTGCCAGCCAGCTGGTGCAGTGGCGGCGCCGCACCGGCATGATTTTCCAGCACTTCAATTTACTGTCCGCTAAAACGGTGCGGCAAAACATTGAGCTGCCGATGAAGGTGGCTGGCATACCGGCGGCGCAACGGCGGCAAAAAGTGGATGAGCTGCTGGCGCTGGTTGGGCTGGAAGCGCGCCAGCATGCCTGGCCGGCGCAACTCTCCGGCGGGCAGAAGCAGCGCGTCGGCATTGCGCGCGCGCTGGTGCACGATCCGGAACTGCTGCTGTGCGACGAGGCAACCTCGGCGCTGGATCCGGAAACCACGCGCGCCATTCTCGCGCTGCTGAAAAAAATCAATCAGCAGCGTCATATCACTATTGTGCTGATCACCCATGAGATGGACGTGGTGCACGACCTGTGTCACCAGGTGGCGGTGATCGATCAGGGTGAAATCATTGAGCGCGGTCCGGTGTGGCAGGTGTACAGCGATCCGCAGCATGAGACGACGCGGCAGTTGCTTAATCCGCAATTCGGCGCGCTGCCGGAGGCCATCCAGCCGCTGCTGACGCCGCAACGTCAGGACGTGGACTCGCGTTTGCTGCTGCGGCTGCGCTACAGCGGGCAGGGCGCGCAGCCGGATCTGGCGGCGATCAGCGCACAGGTCAGCGGCGAGCTGACGCTACTGTATAGCGCGGTTGAATGGGTCGATCGCAAACCCACCGGCCAGCTGTTGCTGCTGCTGGATGCCCGGCACGACGCGCCGGCAGCCCTTACCGCGCTTCATCCGCTGGCGGACCAACTGGAGGTTGCAGGTTATGTCACTGGCTATTGATCGTTTATGGCAGGGGTTGCTGGATACGCTGCTGATGGTCGGCGTGTCGTCGTTGCTGGCACTGCTGATCGGTTTACCGATGGCGGTGATTCTGGTGGTGACCGGGCGCGGCGATCTGTTCCCCAATCCGCTGCTCAACCGGCTGCTGGGCTGGCTGGTGAACCTGTTCCGCTCGATTCCATTTTTGATTCTGATGGTGGCGCTGATCCCGTTTACCCGCTGGATTGTCGGCACCACCTACGGCGTCTGGGCGGCCGTGGTGCCGCTGACGCTGGCGGCGACGCCGTTTTTTGCCCGCATCGCGGAGGTGAGCCTGCGTGAAGTGGATAAAGGGCTGACGGAAGCGGCGCAGGCGATGGGCTTTCAGCGCTGGCATATTGTCTGGCACGTGCTGCTGCCGGAAGCGCGGCCTGGCATCGTTAGCGGTTTTACCATTACGCTGGTGACGATGATTAATGCCTCGGCGATGGCCGGTGCGATTGGCGCCGGCGGGCTGGGCGATCTGGCTTATCGTTACGGCTACCAGCGTTTCGATATGCAGGTCATGCTCACGGTGATCGTGGTGCTGGTGGCACTGGTCACGCTGCTGCAGCTGTGTGGCGACCGGCTGTCGCGCCGGCTGAACCATCGCTAAAGGCGTTTTACCTGATCTGCAGGCCGTCAAGCGCCGCCAGCAACGCGTCGACCTTCGGCAGCAGCTGTTTGCGCCGCGGCCAAATCACCGACAGCGGCAGACCGTCCGGCTGCTGCTGCGGCACAATCACTTCCAGCGCGCCGCTCGCCAGCGCGTCACGCACCAGCCATGACGGCATCTGCGCCACCCCGAGGCCAGCGCACAGCGCCTGCATTTGTGCATCCACGTCGCCCAGCGCCATGCGAGACGGCACCTGACGCCAGTGCGGATGTCCATCCTCCGTGGTGAACAGCCACGGCTTGGTGCTGCCGTCAACGCGCTCGTACAGAATCGCCCGATGCTGTAGCAACTCGCTCTCGCTGGTTGGTCTGCCTGCGCGCGCCAGATAGTCCGGCGCGGCGCAAAACACCATACGCTCGCGGCCCATCGCCCGGCAGCCGAGCGAGGCGGGCAGATCCGGCGAACCGCCGATGCGCACCGCGACATCAATGCCCTCATCAAACAGATCAATAAAGCGATCCGAGAAGGTCAGGCTGAGTTCCACATCCGGATGCTGCTGACAGAACGGAATCAGCAGCGGCATGACGCCGAGGCGGCCATAGGTATTGGGCACCGCCAGCCGCAATCGCCCGGAAGGAATGGTGCGCTGCGCCGCCAGCACTGCTTCGGCTTCCGCCAGCTCCTCCATAATGCGCAGGCAGGTCTGGTAATAGGCGCTGCCGGCGTCGGTGAGCGTCAGGCTGCGGGTGGTGCGCTCCAGCAGGCGTGAGCCGAGCCGCGCTTCCAGCCGCGTCACGCTTTTACTGATGGCGGAACCGGTCAGGTGCAGGCGCTCAGCGGCAGCGGCAAAACTGCCGCATTCGACACTGGCGACAAAAGGAACGATGTCTTTCAGACGCTGATCGTGCATGTATTAATGAATCCAGTTCAGGAATGATGTGAATTAATGCCACGGCTAAGAATTTAATTCTCTATTACGCTAAGGATAACTGCAACAGAGGAGATTCGACATGCAAAAACAGGCGTTAATCGTGGGGATCAGCGGGGTTATCGGTCGTGCGCTGGCGGAAAGGCTGCAAAGCGAGGGCTGGCAGGTAACCGGTTTGTCGCGCGGACGCGGTGCCATTCCGGAAGGCTGCCGCAGTCTGACGGCCGATCTGACCGATGCAGAAGCGGTGCGCAATGCGCTGGCGCAGGAAAAACCGGATGCGCTGTTCTTTAGCGTCTGGTCACGCCAGGCGAATGAAAAAGAGAACATTCGCGTTAACGGCGGCATGGTGCATAACGTCATTGCCGCGCTCGGCGAGCGGCTGAACGGCGCGCATGTGGCACTGGTGACCGGGCTGAAGCACTATCTTGGTCCGTTCGAAGCATATGGCAAAGGTGCGGTGCCGGTGACGCCGTTCCGCGAAGAGCAGGGCCGTCAGCCGGTCGATAACTTTTACTATGCGCAGGAAGACGAAGTGTTTGCCGGCGCAGAGCAATATGGCTACAGCTGGAGCGTGCACCGTCCGCACACCATCATCGGTTATGCATTGGGTAACGCCATGAACATGGGGCAGACGCTGGCCGTTTACGCCACGCTGTGCCGTGAAAAAGGCTGGCCGTTCATCTTTCCCGGCTCGCCGCAGCAGTGGAACGGTCTGGCCGATGTTACCGAAGCCGGTTTACTGGCGGAACAGCTGCTGTGGGCGACCCGTGCTGAAGGGGCTGCCAATCAGGATTTCAACGCGGTGAACGGCGATGTGTTCCGCTGGAACTGGCTGTGGCCGCGTCTGGCAGACTATTTCGGTATTGAAGCTGCAGACTATCCGGTGCAGATGATGCCGCTGGAAGGACGCATGCAGGAAGCCGCTGCGGCCTGGCGTGAGATCGCTGCGCGCTATCAGCTGCGTGAAGCGGACATCGATAAACTGGCGTCGTGGTGGCACACCGATGCGGATTTGGGCCGGCCGATGGAGGCGTTTACCGATATGAGCAAGAGCCGTAAAGCCGGCTTTACCGGCTATCGCGCCACGCTGGATTCCTTCACCCAGCTGTTCGACCGGCTGCGGGCGGAGCGCATCATTCCCTGATAGCGTTACTGGCCGGCGTCGTCAGGCGATCTGCACCCAGCGCCGGCCAAGCAATACGGTCAGCACGATGATGCTCACGATGGCCGCCAGGTGCTGCAGCAAATCCAGCGCATGCAGATGCACCGGATGACAGAACGCCAGCAGGCTTACCGCCATGCAGGCGACGCCCAGGCCCGCCATGGCCAGACTGCGGGCCGGATAGAGTGTTCGCGTCCGGCGCAGACTGAGGATGGTCAGCAGCAGCATCGGCAGACTCACCACCAGCAGGAAAACAAAGCACGGCAGCGTGTCGTGCTGCTGCAGCGGCGCGGCCGTCTGCAGCAGACTGCTGGCGCTCAATCCCAGCCACAGCAGGCCCGGCGGCAACAGCAGCTTTGCGCTAATGCCGCGCCGCCCTGCAATGCTGAGTTCAAAGGCGCTGCGCATCGCCAGCAGCCCGAGGATAAAGGCCAGCATCAGTTGCAGTGCGGCCTGTATTGCGCCGGCCTGCGACCAGTCGGTCAGGGTGCGCGGCACCAGCAAACTGGCCGCGATGCCGGCCGGTAGCGCCAGCGCCAGCCAGCCCAGCACGCGTTTTCCGGTCGCCGGCGGGCGTTTCACCGGGCGCAGATCGCGCCCCAGTTTTTCAATCAGCAAATGATGATCAGTCATGGTTTGCTCCAAAGCGGCGCAGATTGATGAGCGCGCGGTGCAGCAGCGATTTCACCGCCGACACGCTCAGATTATGGTGTGCCGCCGCCTCGTTCAGGCTCATCTCATGCAAATGAACATGCTCAACGATTTCACGCTGACGCAGCGGCAGCTGGCTGAGATAGCCCGCCAGCTCCTGCCGGGTGTCCAGCTGCTGCTGTTCTGCCGTGCTGGCGGGATCGGCGGCCTGAGCGTCGTCAAGCGTACAGTGCTGCTGGCGGCCGCGGCGGCGCAGGGCATCAATCGCGCGCGCCGAGACTATCGCCGTCAGCCAGGGCAGAAAAGGGTAAGCGGGATCGTAGGTATGGCGTACGCGATGCAGCGTGAGCAGCACATCCTGAATCACATCTTCCGTTAAGGCTTCATCGCTCAGCCTGCGCCGCACCTGTGCGCGTATCACCGGCACCAGCGCCCGCAGCAGCCGGGTATAGGCACACTGATCCCCGGCCTGCGCGCGTTCCATCAGTCCGGGCCAGTTTTCACGTGCGCTATCGCCTGTGTGCATACGCTGCCTTGTTGCCGTTACGTCTTCTTCGCTGCCGCCTGGTTTAACGCATCCACTACGATGCCGGGTGTCAGCACCTGCGGCAGTACTTTCGGTGGTCCGCCATCAGCCGGATACACCAGGTACATTGGTAAACCGCCCTGACCAAACTCACTCATCACGTCATCAACGTCCGGGTTAAATTTAGTCGAGTCTGCCACCATGTACAGCGTACCGGTTTTCGCCAGTGCGGTTTTCACCGCCTGGGTCGACAGCGAGGTCTTCTCGTTCACCTGACAGGTGATGCACCATGATGCGGTAAAATCGACAAAAATTGCTTTGCCATGCCCGCGCTGAGCGGCCACCGCCTGCGGCGTCCACGTCTGTTTGCTGACCTGCGCCTGTATATCGCCTTGCAGCGCCGCGCCTGGCTTGATCAGCCCCGGCAGCGGCGCGATCACCGCAATCAGCAATATCGCCGTGACGCTGAACAGCGCTTTGTGCCCTTTTCCGGCAAAGCGGCGCTGCTGCGCCATGCCATACAGCCAGCCGGCAAACGCCAGCACCACCGAGGCGGCCAGCACAACAGCCAGCGCGCTGCTGCCCGCCTGCTGGGCCAGAATCCACACCAGCCAGGCCCAGGCACCGAGCATGGGAAAGGCCAGCCCGCGCTTAAGGATATCCATCCAGACGCCAGGGCGCGGTAAAAATCGCGCCAGCGGTGGGAACAGCGACAGCAGGGTAAAGGGCGCGGCAAAGCCGAGCGCCAGCGCAAAGAAAATAACCAGCGCAACCGCAGGGGGCTGCACCAGCGCGTAGCCGATGGCGCTGGCCATAAAGGGCGCGGCGCAGGGTGTGGCAACGATGATCGCCAGTGCCCCGGTCAGCGCGGAACGCAAAAAAGCGCCGCGCTGGATGTCGATGGCCCCGACGCGCTGCACCGTCAGCCCCACCTCAAAGACGCCAAGCAGGTTAAGCGCGGCAGCCAGCATCACCAGCGACAGCAGGGCGATCACCAGCGGTGACTGCAGCTGAAAGCCCCAGCCGACCGCGGCGCCACCCGCGCGTGCGGCCAGCAGAATGCCAGCCAGCGCCATCATGGTCACCAGCACGCCGAGCAGGAATCCGAGGCCTTCACGGCGCGCGCTGGCAGCCTGGCTTTGATGGCGCAGCAGGCCAAGCGCTTTCAGCGAAATCACCGGAAAGACGCACGGCATGAGGTTGAGGATGATGCCGCCCAAAAAGGCGGCCAGCATCGCGGTTAACATGGCTGGCCTCTCACTTACTGCGCTTGCGGATGCGCAGCGTCATACTCTTTCACCGCCGCCAGCGCTTTTTCGATGTGGGTATCCGGGTTTCTGTCGGTATAGCTCAGCAGAATATTGCCGTTGGGGGCAATCACATAAGAGGTGCGGTCAGACAGCGTTTTGCCTTTTATCTGCATCAGCGTTTTATATTCGGCGGCCACTTTGGCGCCCGGATCGGCAGCCACGGCGAATTTGTCACGGCACTCCAGCTTAGAAAAATCGCTGATCTGCTCGGTGTTACCGGCAGTGACGCCAATCACCGTGGCGCCCATTTTTTTGAAATCATCCGTGGCTTCGGCGAAGTCGTGCGCCTCGATGGTACAACCCGCGCTGAAGGCCGCCGGGAAGAAGTAGAGCACCACCGGCCCTTTTTGCAGCGCCTGCTGCAGCGAGAAAGTGAGCGGCTTACCGGCCAGCGCGCCCTGAAGTTCAAAGTCAGGTGCTTTGGCCCCGACGGGCAGCGCCGCGCCAGCAGCGAAGGCGGCGAGGCTCAGCGTGGTGCCGAGGGTGAGAGTAGCGATGAGATGCCTGATAGTTGTCATGATCTGCTCCTGCGGTGAAAGAGGTCCGGTTAGGGGTGTTCAGTCAGACAGTTCGCCGCAGTCGGTAAAAAGTTGCGCGAAGGGCAAAAAAAAGCAGGGCAGATCCCTTTTTCCCGTCTCGTTTATTTATTCTTTGCGTGAAATCCTTACAATAATCGCCTGATGTTTTTTTAGGTTTTAGATATGTCTTCAACGTCTTGCGATAAACAGAACAGTGAAACCCAGCAGCTGCTGGCCTCCCTTGAACAGCACATTGCCGAGCCGCCTCCCCGGGTGCAGCCGGTGCCGGAAGATTTCTGGCAGCAGTTAGAGACGCTGACCCACGGCGACGACGCCTGACTCAGTTGCGCGGCTGTATACCGTGGCACACCATGCTCAGGGTGTGCTGCAGAATCATTTCGGTATCAAAGCCCGGCTCGTGGGCAAAGCGGGTAAAGGGCACCAGTACCATGCTGAGAATTGAGGTCATCAGCACATCGACATTCAGCTGGTTATTCAGTAATCCCTGCTGCTGCCACTGAATCAGCAACGCGCGAATCCGTTCGCGTCCGGCATGACCGTGACGCTGTTTCAGCGTGCCGCCCAGCCCCTGACCACTGGCGACTTCCTGCAGCCACAGCGGTGCGAACCAGTCATGACTCAGCACGATATCCGCAAACTCTTTAATAAATCCGCTGATCGCAGCGACAGGGTCATTACTCTCTTCGACAAAATGCGCTTCCAGCCGTTGCCGTAACGGCACAAAACGTTCCGCGACCACGGTATCCAGCAGTGACTCGCGCGACTGAAAATAGTAATTCAGCATGGCAGGGCTGACGCCGGCTTTACGGGCTATGGCGTTGAGCGAGGTTTCCGCGATGCCGTTTTGCGCATACAGCGTGAGCGTAATGTCGAGCAGATGCTCGCGCTGCTGGGCATTGATTGCGCCGCCGCGTGGACGGCCCGGCCGGCGGGGTTTATCAGAAGGCGTTGTCTCGCTCTCCATCACTTTTTGTGCGGTCATCTTTACGTACTCACGGGTTTCGTGTCAGACTTTGGTTCATATTAATTGTGCATTTAATTAATTTCAAACGGTGTCGTTATGAAACCTCAATCTATCACATCGCAGCGCGACAGCGGGGCAACCCGCCCGCCTTCCATTCGCCTGCTGATGGGCGCGCTGATGCTGGTGATGCTGCTGTCCGCGCTTGATCAGACCATCGTCTCGACCGCGCTGCCGACTATCGTCGGCGAACTGGGCGGGCTGGATCGCCTGTCGTGGATCGTCACTGCTTACATGCTGGCCTCAACCCTGGTTGTGCCGCTGTACGGCAAATTTGGCGATCTGTTTGGCCGCCGAACGGTGCTGCAAATCTCGGTGGTGCTGTTTTTGCTGGGCTCGGCGCTGTGCGGGCTGGCGCAAAACATGCCGCAGCTGATTTTTACCCGCGCGCTGCAGGGACTGGGCGGCGGCGGATTGATGGTGGTGAGCATGGCGGCGGTCGCGGATGTCATTCCGCCCGCCGATCGCGGCCGGTACCAGGGCCTGTTTGGCGGCGTGTTTGGTCTGGCGACGGTGATTGGGCCGCTGCTGGGCGGTTTTATCGTGCAGCACATGTCCTGGCGCTGGATTTTCTACATTAATCTGCCGCTCGGCCTGCTGGCTCTGCTGATCATTAATGCGGTGTTTAAAGCGGATAGCCGACGCAAACCCCATGAAATCGATTATCCGGGTGCGGTGTTTCTCAGCCTGGCGCTGGTGGGCGTGACGCTGTTTACCAGTGAAGGCGGCACGCTGCGCGAATGGTCAGATCCCCAGCTATGGTGCATTCTGGCCATGGGGCTGGTTGGCGTGTTGGGGTTTATTTATGAGGAGCGACGCGCATGGGAACCGATCATTCCACTCGATCTGTTCCGCAATCGCAGTTTTTCCCTCGCCAGTCTGATGGCGTTTATTATCGGCATGGCGCTGTTTGGCAGCGTGACGTTTTTGCCGCTTTATCTGCAGGTGGTAAAAAACGCCACGCCCACCGAGGCCGGACTACAGCTGTTACCGCTGATGGGCGGGCTGCTGGTCACCTCGATCATTAGTGGTCGCATGATTAGCCGCAGCGGGAAATACCGTTTGTTCCCCATCGCCGGGACGCTACTGGCCACAACCGGGATGGCGCTGATGACCACGCTGACGCTGGATGCGCCGCTCTGGCACATTTATGTGTTCTCCAGCGTGCTCGGCATGGGAATGGGCATGACTATGCAGGTGCTGGTGCTGGCGGTGCAAAATGCGGTGACGCCCGATCGCATCGGCGTAGCGACCTCATCGGTTACGCTGTTTCGCTCGGTGGGCGGTTCGATCGGCGTTGCGCTGTTTGGCGCTGTGTTCAGTCACGTGCTGAAATCCGGAGCGACCCGACTGATAGAGCAGGGTAATGTGCTGCCGCCTTCGCTGGATCCGGTCGCCGTGAACCATTTGCCTGCAGCGCTGCGTCAGGCTTATTTGCTGGTGTTCAGCGATGCAGTGCATGCCGCATTTCAGATGGCCGCCGGCGTTATGCTGCTGGCGTTTATACTTTCGCTGCTGCTGCCGGAGTCGCCGCTGCGCGATAACGTGCGCAATTAAGCTTTCCGGTTATTTCGCAGCAGGTCCGTCGGTCAGGCTGCGGAATAAAATTTAAACGCAATTTGCCGGATAAATATGCGCTGTCGGCGCAAAGCAGCAAAAGATATAGATTTTTATCCTAAATACATAGCGTTACCTTTCTGTAAACTTAGGTAAAAATAGTGAAGACAGCGAGAATTCGGGCGGAGACGCTTTATTTCTGCAACTTCTTTACGGTATAAATCTGCTATCCCTGTTATCCACTGTGAAACGTCACCCTATGATTGCTACTGCGGCCCGCAACCTGATTGCCTGCCTGATGTTATTAACCCTGGCTGGCTGCTCGTCTCACTCCTCGCCAGCACCGGAGCAGGAAAGTGTTGATACCTCGCAGGACGGTGGTAAACAGCCCGATTTAATTCCGGTAATAGCCGCTTTGCACGATCAAATGCATTCGTGGGAAGGCACCAAATATCAGTGGGGCGGAACGCAATTATCCGGCGTTGACTGTTCCGGATTTGTCTGGCGCACCTTAAAAGATCGTTTCAATATTCCCATGGATCGCGTCACAACGCGTGAATTGATCGCCATGGGTAAGCCGGTCGATCAGGCGCATTTACAGCCTGGCGACTTAGTGTTCTTCCGCATTAAGCATGAGCTGCATGTCGGCTTTTACGATACCGATCGCCAGTTCCTGCATGCCTCAGTCAGCCAGGGCGTGATGCGCTCGTCACTGAATAATCCGTACTGGAAATCGGTATATTTAGAAGCCAGACGACTTCCGCGCGAGCAAAATTCGCAGATCAGTTTCAATTATAAAAATAAAGTTTGAGGTCAGACTTCCTTCCACAAAATCGCGGCGCGACGTTTTCGCGCCCGTGCTCAGACCCATCCTGCCGTCAACCATACGTCTCCTGTTTCAGTGGCAATTCGCATCCAACATGATGGCTGCTTTAACGCTCTGTGCCGCTTTATGGGTATTGAAATCCAATCAACCTATTGATTATAAGTAAATAATTTAAATATCACGCATTAACAATTAGTGCGATCATAGTATTCGCACTAATTATCAATTTTGTAATAGTAAACATGGTTATTATTATCTCCATCGAAGGCGCAGCGCCTTCTCATCAAACGCTAAGGAATATGACCATGAAAACTATCAAAACACTGACCATTGCCGCCGCCGCCGCGCTTTCCCTGATGTCTGCTGCCAGCTTCGCGCAAACCGTTTCAGCCACCTCCACCACACTGGATGGTGCCGAAGCGAAAATTGCCGCTCAGGCTCAGCAGCAGGGGGCGCAATATAAAATTCTGGAAGCCAGCACCAACAACCTGGTGCATATGACCGCTGAACTCTACAAATAACGGATGGTTGCACAGGGATGTGCCAGAACGGGTCGTCTGACGGGCGGCCTTTTTTGTCGTGCAGTCAGGCTCGCAGCGTATCAAGCATTCTGGCGATATTGCTGAATTTGCAGCGCAGACTGTCTGGCAGGAGAACGCAATATGCTGAACAACGTGGATATCAACCGGCAGGCGCTGGCTTTTGCAGATGCATTACGCACGCAACGCCATGCTCACGTTCCGGTGATTCGTTTTGCCCACTGGCCGCAATTTATCGCGACGGTGCGCGCTGAGCTGGCGCAACCAGGCAATCAGAAATAATTAGCACGATCACGATAACCGCTCTAATTATCAATTGCAGTATAGTAACCTGAGTTATTATTAGTTCCATCGAAGGCACACAGCCTTCAGCCACAACCATTAAGGAATAAGACCATGAAAACCATTAAAGCTATGTCAATCGCCGCTGTTGCCGCTCTTTCACTGATGTCAGCTGCCAGCTTTGCCCAGAGCGTAACCGTGACTTCCTCTACGCTGGACGGTGCAGAAGCTAAAATCGCCGCGCAGGCGCAACAGCAGGGCGCTCAGTATAAAATTACTGAAGCCAACACCAACAACCGCGTGCACATGACGGCTGAACTGTATAACTAAGTTCAGACTGGTTCACTGCGTTAAGGCCGCCTTCGGGCGGCTTTGCTGTTTCCGGCCCGGCTGAAAGCTATCAAAAGCAGCAGGCTGGCGTTCGAAATTTGACCAATCCTGCTCAGCGGGCGCAACAGGCGGAGCCCAGGCGTTTATCCACAGGATAAGCCAGCCTCTTTGCACGTCAGTTGTGGATAACTGCTTTAATATCAAACCGTCAGGCGATAAACGCTGAGTGGATTTCCCGACTTACCCGTCGGTTATTTTGTCAGAAATGAATCCGGTTGCGGCTAAATAAACGCGAAGCGGGTGAGTTTATTTCACCATTTCAAAACACATTACGTTTGCGTAATCTGCACCGTTATTTTTTCTGGTCGTCGTCAAAATGGCGAGAGGGAATCAGATTTTTCTCTTTATTAACCGGCGTTCTTTTCGACCGGCCTTTGTCCAGCAGGCAGTCGCGGCAACAGGCTATTTGCGGATGGTGGATACGCGCTACCGTCAGCGCCTGATGCACGGTATACAAAGAGCCGATAAAGCGCTTTTCTTCTTCAAATTCCAGTACGTAACAGCCTTTTTTATGCAATACCCAGCCGGCGTCCGGATCGTGACATAAATAAAAATAGTGCGGTTCTAACATAACTTACTCTCGGGCGAGTGATAGCCATCGAATAGATAATCGGTGATGTGTCTAAATTAGAGACGCGTTCAGTCTACGCCGATGATGACCTGCGGGGCTAATTGATTTAATGACTTTCGGATTAGACCTGAAATGACCGGACCAGCATGAATAACGTGCCGGTCCGGTTGCTGATTTTATTCGCTGGCGAGCGCGGCGACCGGATCCATTCGTGCGGCTTTGCGCGCGGGCAGATAACCAAATATCATGCCGATAATGGTTGAGCAGGCAAACGCTGCGCCAGCCGATTGCCACGAGTAAATGGCGGTCAGCACGCCGCCAGCCAGTAGTGAAATGACCGGACCTATCACCAGAGACAGCGCCACGCCGAGCGATCCGCCCACCAGGCACACCAGCACGGCCTCAATCATAAATTGCTGCATAATGTCGCCGCGTCGCGCACCCACCGCCATGCGCACACCAATCTCGTGGGTGCGTTCGGTCACCGACACCAGCATGATGTTCATTACGCCAATACTGCCGATCATGAGCGCAATCGAAGCCACCAGTAAAATCAGCAGCGTCAGCGTGGCCGCCGCACCTTCTATCGCTTTACGATACTTGTCCCGGTTGAACATCAGGAAATCTTTGGTGCCGTGGCGCGCCGTCAGCAGCTGGGTGAGCGATTCCACCGCCGCACCGCTCACCACATCATCTTTAAGTTTGATGCTTATGCTGGTGAGCGCGGTCTGACCGCTGATGCGATACATCACCGTGCTCCACGGCAGCCAGACGCTGAGACGGTTGGGCGAAAGCCCATCTTCATTGTTGGCCACGCCAATAACCCGCACCGGCACCGATCCCAGCACAATCATTTTGCCAATCGGGCTCGGGCCCTGTTCGCCAAATAATTTATTGCGTGTGTTGATATCAATAATGACTTCCTGGCGCGCGTGCCGCTCATCGCTGAAGTTGCTGCCTTCCACCAGCTTAATGCCCTGAATGCGAAAATAGTCGACGCCTACGCCGGAAACTGAAGTTTTGGAGGCGTTGGCCAGGTAGCGAATGGGCTGTGTGGCGATGATCTCCGGACTGACGGCGGCGACAAACTGCTGGCGCGCAATCACATCGGCATCGGCCATCACCAGGGTTTGTACCGGATGCGCATCATCCTCGACATAATCGCCCCCGGCATAGATAGAAACCACATTGGTACCCAGTCCGGAAATGCTCTCCAGCGTTTTTTCCCGCGCGCCCTGGCCCAGCGCCACCACGGTGACGACGGCGGCAATGCCAAAGATGATGCCGGTCATAGTCAGTGCGGTGCGCAGGCGGTGGGCGTTCATGGCATTCAGCGCCATGCGTAATGATTCGCGCAGCCGGTCAAGCAGACCGCGGAATCTGCTTTGCCGCTTGCGTGGCGCTGGCGTAAAGCGCGTTTTTGCGGCCGTGGCAGCGCTGCCGCTGTCGGCAAAAATCTCGCCGTCCTGAATTTCAATGATGCGTTCCGCGTGCTGCGCCACTTTCATATCGTGGGTAACGATAATCACCGTGTGACCTTCGCGGTTCAGTTCGCTGAGGATGCGCAGCACTTCTTCACCGGAGTGCGAATCGAGCGCGCCGGTGGGCTCATCGGCGAGGATAATTTCGGCACCGTTGATCAGTGCACGCGCAATACTGACACGCTGCTGCTGGCCGCCTGACAGCTCGCCCGGCTTATGCTGTTCGCGCCCCTGTAATCCGAGCCGTGCCAGCAGCTGTGCGGCGCGCTGACGGCGTGCGGTGCCGGATAAATTGGCGTAAATCGCCGGTATTTCAACGTTGCTCAGCGCGCTGAGATCTGGCATCAGGTGATAGCGCTGAAAGATAAAGCCGATGTGCTCGCGCCGCACTTGCGCCAGCGCATCGGGCGAGAGCGTGGCGGTATTTTTACCGCCAATCAGGTAATTACCGCTGTCCGGCGCATCAAGGCAGCCAAGAATGTTCAGCAGCGTGGATTTGCCTGAGCCCGAGGGCCCGATGATCGCCACCATTTCGCCGCTGGCAATCTGCAGATTAATGTTTTTCAGCACCTGCAGGGATTGGGAACCATTGACGTAGCTGCGCTGAATGTTGTGCAGTTCGATGATATTCACATCACCACCTTGTCCGCGCCCGGCTGCTGCGTGGCAAGGATCACTTTTTCCCCTAAGCGCAGCCCGCTCAGCACCTGAATGTCAACGCTGTCGCTGATGCCGGTGGTGATGTAGCGCTTCTCAGGCTGATTATTTTGATCCGCGATTTCGACGTAAGTACGACCATCGCTGGCCTTTTTCGTGGCCTGTACCGGCACCAGCAGCGCGTTTTTTGCCTGGTCACGCAGCAGATTAACCTGCGCCGTCATGGAGATGCGCAGCGCATTATCCGGGTTCGGCACATCAAGCAGGGCGTTGTAATACACCGCCGCGTTTGTGCTGCTCGCGGTATTGCTTTCACTGTTACCCATCAGCGCATCATCTTTCATCACCGACTCAGGAGCCAGTTCGATGCTGCGCAGCGTGGCGTTATAACGTTTATCCGGGTTGGCGAAGGTGGTAAACCACGCCTGCTGGCCGGGCTGAATATTGGTAATGTCCGCCTCGGAGATTTGCACTTTGATGGTCATGGTGCCGAGCTGCGCCAGTTTGGCGATGGTCGGGGCGCTCTGTACGGCGTTTACGGTCTGGCCCTGCTTCGTGACGATCGCCACTACCGTGCCGTCAATGGGTGCCATGATGCGCGTGTAGCCGAGATCGAGTTGCTTTTTATCCACTTCGATCTGCGCCTGAATCACCCGCGCCTGCTGCGCCGTCAACTCTGCCTGGGCGATGCGCCACGCTTCGGCGGCGGTATCAAAATCCTGGCGGGAAACGGCATTGGTTTTAACCATCTGCTGCAGGCGCTGAAACTGTGCCTGCTGGCGTACCAGCGTAGCCTGACGGGTCTGTAAATCCGCCTGCGCCACGCTCAGCGCCGCCTGCGCATTACGCAGATCGCTGCGCTGCGGCTGATCATCGATCTCCGCGATCAGCTGGCCCTTGCGCACGTTGTCGCCAGCTTTGATATACAGCTTTTTCACCTGACCGGAGACCTGCGCACCGACGTTAACGCGCTCAATCGCGTCCATTTTGCCGGTAGCGGCAATCACGTTTTCGATGTCGCCCTGACGCACCGCGGCGGTCATCAGCGGATTGGGTTTACTGCGTGACGCCGAATACGTCCAGAGAACCAGAATCATCACCAGCGCAGTTAGCGCGGCAAACAGCCATTTTTTCGTCATTGTGTGCATCATCGTCCCTTAAATTTAGCGAGAATAATAATCACTAAGCGGGACAAACTGGAGAAAAATTCTGCGGAATTTTGTCAGCCGCAGGGGAGTGCGCCATCCCTGGCGCAGTTTATGGGTTTGCGATACCCCGTCAGTCAATCCGTTCAGAGCAGATTCAGCTGTTGCTTCAGCTGCGCAATCTCCCTGCGCCACTGCTGCTGTTGCGCCGGTTTCTGATGCTTTGCCTTACGCGCTTCGTCCTGCTGCAGCTTTTCTTCCAGCACCAGCAGCGTCTGCAACAGCGCATCTTCATCGCCCGGGCGGTCATCGACGGCGGCAGCGGCAAGCGGGTAATCGACTGGCACATGGGCGGTGGCCAGCCGGGCGGTCACCTGCGGCCAGTCGTGCCACTCGCTCAGCTGCTGCTGTTCAATCAGCCAGAAGCGATTGCAGCTGCTGGCGATCAGGCTGCGGTCATGAGACACCAGCAGCACCGCGCCGGCGAACTGCTGCAGCGCCTGCGCCAGCTCCTCTTTGCCTGTCATATCCAGATGGTTGGTCGGTTCATCCAGCAGCAGCAGCGAGTAGCGTGCCAGCGTCAGGCCGACAAACAGCAGGCGCGAGCGCTCACCACCGCTGAGGGAGGCAACCTTCTGCTGGTGGCGCAGCCAGGGAAAGCCTGCGCTAATCAGCGCCATTTTGCACTGCTCATCGCTCAGCGCAGCGAAACCGTGCAGCGCCGCGCTTAATGTCTGGTCGTCACGCAACTGTTGCAGGCTCTGGTCGTAGTAGCCAACGCGGGCGCGCGGATGAAACAGCGGGCTGTCGCCTTGCTGCCAGCTGTGCCACAGCTGGCGCAGCAATGAGGACTTGCCGCAGCCGTTGTGGCCGACAATCGCGATGCGATCACCACTTTTCACCTGCAGCGCCGGCAGGGAAAAAAGGGGCGGCGCCCCGGCAGCAGGCTGAATCGACATCGGCGGCAGCGCCAGCACGCGATCCGCCTGCAGCGCTTCGCCCTGTAACTGCAGCTGCCACGGACTGCCGGCGCTGAGCGTGGTCTGCGCGGCTTTCAGCCAGTCGATGCGCTTCTCCATCTGTTTTGCTTTACGCGCCAGACCTTCGTTGTCATAGGTCCGACCCCAGATCGCCAGCCGTTTTGCGCTGCTCTCAACCCGGGCGATCTCCTGCTGCTGTGCCTGGTGGCGCTGCGCATCGGCTTCATCCTGCTGCGCCAGCGCCTCGCGGGCGGCCGTGCAGGGCAGACGGAAAACATGCAGCGTGCGATCGCGCAGGATTGCGCTGCAGTTGGTGACGCGGTCCAGCAGCGCGCTGTCGTGGGACACCAGCACAAAGCTGCCCTGCCAGCCGATCAGAAAATTCTCCAGCCACAGTAGGGTCGGCAGGTCGAGATGGTTACCCGGTTCGTCCAGCAACAGTAAATCGGGCTGCAGAATCAGCGCGCGCGCCAGCAACAGCCGCATATGCTGTCCGCCGCTCAGCGTCGCCGCGGTTTGTGACTGCTGCGCTGTGCTGAAACCCAGCGTATGCAGCAGCGCCTCAGCACGCCAGCGCTCGCTGTTGCGCTGTGCTGCGGGCAGCCGGTCGATCACGCCATCCAGCAATGAGGCCCCGAATAACGTTTCCGGCAGGTGTTGTTCGATGCGCGCCAGCAGACAGTGGCTCGCTGGCGTGACGCTGCCGTGACTGGCGGCCAGTTCACCGCTGAGAATTTTCAGCAGGGTACTTTTACCGCTGCCGTTGTCGCCAATCAGACCGATGCGGTCGCCTTTTTTCAGGCTGAAATCCAGGGAATGGAAAAGCGGGCCAAAGGCATTGTCGAAGCCGACGGCATGTGCGGAAAGGAGTGTGCTCATCTACTTACTCTCAAGTTGCAGGCGCAAAAAAGCCTGACGTCAGAATTTCGCTGACGACAACCCGGTAAGCCGGAGAGAAGGGATTAAATTGTCAGAACTTCGCTCAGGCGGATTATCGCAGCACGAGTGCGGTAAAACCTGAGCGGGTCCAGTCACCATAGAAGTGTGAGTAAACAAACAGTTCACACGACGGCATAGAGATCCTCCTTAGTTATCAGCAGGTGAATAAGTCAGCCGATAATAGTGGCGGTGTGCGGCTTTTTCCAGCGATTTGTATCGGCGTTGGTATAGTATGGCGCCAGAGCCTGATTGATATCACAGGAGAGTGAATATGTTGATTTATGACGTTTTTGGCCGCCACATTGGCGTTCTGCGCAAGGAGGATGGCTGGCAGGTATTTCGCGCCGACGTGACAGAAAGAAAATTTTCGCGAATGTTTGATATCGCTATTCCAGATGATATGCCAGAAGACGAAATTGCAGGCTGGCTGGGTGATATCTTTCATGAAGCTGCAACTGAGCATCATCCCGATGTGAAACGCATCGAATAAAACCTGATTGTGTTGAGATGTTTGCCTTTGGCATAAAGCGGACGGTGCACAAGTCCATGTCCGTTATGAGCGAGGAGCAGACATATCATCCTCAAGATAGCTAGTAATTAGGGTTGTCCCATCCCCCGTTTGGGCTGATGCTTTCCTTAGCAGGATGTTTTATGTTGGTCACATTCATCCTGCAGGGTATAACCATGATAAAAGTTGTGAAATCTGATCCATTTTATTCAGAATTTCATTACCTAATCGAATTGCTATCAGCGGAAATTGCCGCTATTACAGGTGATAATGGCAAAAGCAATTTCACCGCTGAAGCCATGGGTGATGATAAAGCTTTGTGGGCTTTAGCAAAGTGAATCGCCACGGATAATCTAGACACTTTCGAGCCGTTGATAATATTTGTTTTCGTATTCAGTTGGTGGCATCTGATCGCTCGAGCCATGCCGACGCTTACTGTTATAAAACATTTCGATGTAATCAAAAATATCACTGCGGGCTTCTTCCCGTGTTCCGTAGATCTTTTTCTTAATCCGTTCGCGTTTCAGTAGCTGGAAAAAGCTTTCCGCAACCGCGTTGTCGTGACAGTTACCGCGACGACTCATGCTGCCTTCCAGACCGTGTGATTTCAGGAACGATTGCCACTCATGGCTCGTGTATTGACTGCCCTGATCAGAATGAACCAGTACCTGTTTTTGAGGATTACGCCTCCACACCGCCATTAATAATGCGTTCAGGACAATCTCTTTTGTCATGCGGGGTTGCATTGACCAGCCGACAACTTTCCGGGAGAACAGGTCAACCACCACGGCCAGATACAGCCAGCCTTCGTGAGTTCGGATGTAGGTTATGTCCGTCACCCAACGCTCATCTGGTGAGTCCGGATTGAACTGCCGCTGGAGCCTGTTCGGTACCACGATGCTGGCTTCGCCTTTACGTGCCCGTGGGCTACGGTACCCAACCTGAGCTTTTATACCGGCACGCTTCATCAGCCGCCAGACCCGGTTCACTCCGCACTGCTGCCCGCTATCCCGCAGGTCCAGATGGATCTTGCGATAACCATAGACGCAGCCAGACGCAAGCCAGAACTGTTTGATCTGCCCGGTCAGCATCTGGTCTGCCTGGTGACGCTGTGAATGTGGCTGCTGAAGCCAGACATAAAATCCACTCGGATGGACGTCCAGAACCCGACAGAGCAAACGAACAGGCCAGCAACGGCGGTTGTCGCGGATAAAGGCGTACCTCAGTCGGACAGTTTTGCGAAGTACGCCGCGGCTTTTTTTAGTATGTCTCTCTCGTCGGTAACCCGCTTCAGCTCTTTCTGGAGTCGGCGGATCTCGGCCTGAGCATCTGACTGTTCTTTATTAGTGGATGAGTCCGGGCCGTACTTCTTTATCCAGGCGTAAAGACTGTGGGTGGTGATATCGAGACGTGTTGCAACGCTGGAAACAGAATGACCGCGATCAACAACCTGTTTGACTGCTTCGATTTTAAACTCTTCGGGATAACGCTTACCGCTCATGGGCACCTCTCTTTAAGCCATCTTAAATGACTCCGAGGTGTCTGTTAAAGCCGTGGCGATTCACCCTACCAACATTCGTAACGTCCACTTTTGGCACAGGGCTGCTGCTGTTGCAGCCCTCACGAATTAAACTTCAAAAGACTCAGCTATCTCCAGAGCATCATCCACTTCAATACCGAGATAACGGACTGTACTTTCGAGGTTTTTGTGACCTAACAGTAGCTGGATCACTCGAAGATTCTTCGTTTTTTTTATAGATCAGATATGGCTTGGTTCTTCGCACAGAATGCGTACTGTACAGAGTCTCGTCGAGACCCAGCTTATCAATCCATCCATGAAAAATACGGTTATATTGCCTGGTTGAGATATGTAGTGAAGAACCGATGCGGGACTGGAACAGATAGTCGCTACTACGTTGATGAGCCATTTTGATCCACGCTGCCACAGCCTCTCTGGTTCCCTTAGTCAGTTCAAACTGAGCGGGGCTTCCCGTTTTTTGCTGCAGCACTGTCGCTCTGCCCGAAACAGAGTGCCCATAGGCCACATCAGAAAGTTTTAGCTTAACCTGATCACAGCCCCGAAGTTTACTGTCCAGAGCCATGTTAAACAGAGCTAAATCGCGTAATTTTCCTTCCAGCTCAAATCTGATAAGGATTCCCCAGATATGAGAGATCTGAAGAGGCCGTTTCTGGCCAATAATACGGCCCTTTTTCCAGGGGGATGTTGTCATGCTCAATCTCCTTAGGGTTAGTAGATGTGATTATGGTTGTCCCATATGAGCGAAAAGCGGACATGGCTCACTCACTTTTAAACTGTAATAACAAAACTACCATATCGCTTATATAATCTATAATCTATAATCTATAATCTATAATCTATAATCTATAATCTATAAACTAGACGCTTCGTTGATTCCATGGATGTATATTAGGACTAAAGGCTGAGCGTAAGAATGTTGTTAAAGCGTTATCAGTTTCAATTGCGCATTTGCAAACTTGTACTTTATAGGTTCCGCTTAATACGTTCATGCGAATGTTCCCGGCGTCCGCCCCCCGATGCGCGACATCTCCTCGTGCAGTTACGAAGTCATTTATTGCTTTTACTCCGAGCGTCCAACTTGAAGCTAAATTCTGAATGCCTAAAATCTTGTGAAAACCTTCATTTATATTATTGCTTTTGGGGTGTTCAGTCCAGTAAACCATTCCCGGACAATCTCAATATAAATAACCTTCCAACCGTCACCAGCCATAGTTAAAGGTTTAAGTTGATGTTTAGAATTTTTTACATAATCTGATATTGTTTTTTACAATATCAGGCAAATCATCCGGTGAAACGCATCTATTAATCTAGTGTTTAACCGATTCGATCATAACTTCCTCAATGTATAATTCCCATGCGGCACAAAGCAATAAAATCCCAGCTCTTGTTAAATGTCCCAACCCCATATTTCCGGGGATGCCATTTTGTATGCTTGAATGTCTTTGAATAATTCTATCTATATCACGCATCATTACACCTTCAAATTTCCCTAATGCACTAGATGGCATTAATCCCTCCTTGATTGAAGTTAAACAATCAAAATCCAAGATTACCGTTCACAATTTTTATTATCGGCCTGTATATGAATTACTTTAGGAAGGGTTTTTGCTGTGATCAGCTTAAATTTAACCTTGATCAATTACCTCATTTCATAAGTTATAAATGTCCCATTTTTTTACAAGGTCGACATTCAGAGCCTGAATTATCGTCAGCCCTAGAATTTAAGCAGTAACAATGCAGCCACCTCGTAAATACCGCTTCTGTGGCATAAAGGCGCCAAATGACGCCTAAAAAAGGGGCCGAACGTCCGACGAATATGATACTGTCGTATAAATCCTTCTATATCTGACATTTCCCTCAAGTCACCCAGGCTTTCAGCAATGAAGTGGTTTACGTAAACCCTTATAACCCCTGAGAGCAGGCTTTACTTTTCCTGAGACATAAAATGCGTGACTTGCGTGTTCTAAGTGCGGCCTGCCTAATGCTAACACGTAGGGAGATTCAGCGATGGCCACAGAACTTAACAAGGTAACTCTCTGTTAACATTTCCTTAGTCTTCACAAAAAGGCTGTTCTTTCATGAATTCATCGAAGTTTAAAATTTTCACCTTTAATAAATCCTTTGGGAAACGTTGATAAACCCTGTCATTCGAAATAAATAAATCGACATGATGGCAGTACGCAATATGACAGATGTCGTGACTATCATTCTTACCGGGTTGATTACCTGTTTTCATTGCATCTAAAATATAAACAGTTAAGCACTTTAAATAATCATCTAATATTTTACTATGATAGTATGTATTGATGGATTTTAGATACTCAGGAGTGAAATTGCGTTCTGGATCTGATTCTGTTCCTGGTCTGAACTTTCTTATTCCAAACTCATTGAGAAATCCTATTATATTCATATCCATAAGCACTCTAATTTCTGCTTCTGTGTAAGGGTTGACTCGAAGCGAGTCTCTATCCTCCTTTTCTGTTGACATTGTTTCTTTTAAAACTGATATGGAATCCTCTACTAGCATATTGTCATAATTAGTTAGCGTCTCAATAGAATACACTTCCCCACCGAGATCGATTTTAATATTCTTTGCTTCAGATAGCGTATCTGTTCTAATAATTTCTTCCATTAACATCTTTGTGGCTGGTACGTCATAATCATTTAAACTAATTCCAAATGCCTTAGCCTGTAAAGTACCTACGGATTCCCATATGATTTTTACATCACGACTTAAAATGTTGATTAGAGAGGCTTTTCGTATATTGTACTCTTTTTCTGAGGTCATCCCTGCAATCAGTTCCATGATGCCAAGCTGTGAACATACAAGTTCAATGTTATTTTTTTTAGGGATTTTATTTAGCTGCCTTAGTATATTTGTATCCAGATATGCTTTCATTTTTTAATGCACCTTTATTTTATATAGTGATTAAATATCACTGATTGAATACTCGTACATTTATGAAAAGAACTCAAGAAGCACCTTTGCTCACTTATTGCTGAAGATCGCTTTTTGAACATTTATCGCCACATGCAACTATCATTCGAAAGGGCTTTGACCTTATCCCCGTTTATTAATACACAGCGATGTTAGTAATGTCCGCTTTTGGCACAAAGCGGACGTTCACAGCAATTCCAGCTGTCCAGTGGCATTTGACACTAACAGGCAGTATGCAGCCAGTGGATTGTTTGCCATGAATCGAAACGCTCTGGTTGAGCATACTTACCGGCGGCGGCGCATTAGAGAATAGGTTTGCTACTGGCCTTTGGCGGCGCCAGCCTGCTGCTGACGCTTAGAGAGTGACTTAAACCGTACATGACGGGGAAGTAACTGACACCCTGGCCCGAACATGCACTTAACCTGGCAACAGGCTAGCGAATTAAGCACCGGTTACCGTCGGCTGATGTACCTTCATCGAATCATGCTTGCCTGGATTGCACTCCTGGGTGGTACCGGGAAGATAAAATTTTCCGTCCGCATCAGGATCGGTGCCGCCGGGACATCCCGGCCTGCCGGCAGAGCCATCAGTATTACCCCCATCTGAACCGTTTCCACCGTCAGCGCCGGATTCTCCCGCATAGCCGCCATTTCCTCCCTGACCTCCGGCTCCTCCCTGTCCAGCGCTGACAGAGCATGCGAACAGTGCCAAAAAGCAGGCCAGAAAATACTTACTCATTGGTTAGCCTCTCGATTCGTAACGGGCAGCTCAGGCTGCCGCGGCGGGTAATACTCACGAAGAGATACACTACCATCCGTTTTATCTCTGCTGACTTAACAGATCATCAACACCCGTTTTTCAATAAGAAACTAAGGCCGTCAATTTACGCAGTGCCTGCTGCTGGCCTTACTCTGATTACTGCCAGGGTAATCACTGACGCCCGCGCGGGCGTCACTGGCGCTGCACCCTCTTATCGTGACTGGTTCACCCAAATCAGTTGATCGGTTGCGAAGCCCAGTCGCTGGGCATAGGCGAGATAGCGCTGTTTGACTTCAGCCGGAATGGTGGGCTGACGCGACAGAATCCACAGATACCCCCGGTTCGGCCCGGCGACCAGTGCATACTGATAATCTTCATCCAGCGCGATCACGTTATAACCACCGTAAAAAGGTCCGAAGAACGAGACCTTCAGCGCGGCGACGTCAGGTTTACCGGTGAAGTAAGCTTTGCCTTCGCTCTCGCTCCACGCTTTTTTCTCCGGATCGTAACCGCGATTCAGCACGCTGATACCGCCGTCGCTGCGTTTGCCGTAGGTGGCGGTAACATGATCTTTACCGCGTTCGAAACGGTGATCGAGTCGGGCAATTTCATACCAGGTGCCAAGATAGCGATCGGCATTGAAGTGGGTGATGGGCTGCACGCCTTTAGGTGGCGTCGGGGATTTACAGGCGACCAGGGTAACAGACAGTGCCGTGATGGCGACTAACGGCCAGATTTTCATCGCAACTCCTTTATATCTCTCAAAATCCTGTCTGAAGTATAGATAAGGATAGCGAAACCGGCGCGGCGCAATACCTTACGCCGCTGCCGGTCTGTCGATTAACGGCGTTTCTCAACCTCATCTTCTGGCGGAATCAGCGGCTCATCGATAGCGATCGATTTGCCGGATTTCAGCAGCTGAATATCCAGAATCACGTAGGTCATGGTGGTGATAAACAGTGAGATCACACTGCCAATCACGCCGCTGGTGGTGAAGGTGAAGTAGTTGTACATCACCACCCAGGTGAGGCAGATAAACATCGCCAGCGCCACGGTAATCGCCGACTGCGAGTAATGCGTGGTACGCGCCCCCATTTCATTAATCTGCAGACTCAGGTTGCAGCCGCTGTATTTTTCCAGCAGCACGATAGTGTGATCCCAGTTGTGCAGGCGGCGTGCGCTGCCGCGCGCGGCGAACAGAAACAGCAGCGAAAGGAACAGACCAGAAAAGGCGATCAGGACCGGTACCGCTTCCAGCGCATAGGCAATGCTTTTATGGCTCGACGCTTGTGCGACCGCGCTCAAATCCAGCGTTAGCGAGCAGCCCAGTGCGCCATACAGGAACACAAACAGCAGCAGATAGAGCGCGTTGCGTTTCCAGTCGAGCTCTGCTTCATGATTTCTCTGTAACCGCGCATCCTGCAACGCCTGTCGCAGGCGCAGTTGTTCGTCAGACGTGGAATCAATACTGGCGATCTCCTCGCCCAGTAAGCGGTGAATAAAAGGCTGATCGGCCTGATCGAGGGTGATGCGCATAAGTTTTCCGCTAGCAAAATATTCGTGGCGTCAGTGTAACGTAAAACGAAGCTCACCGGGCGTCCGGTGCAGCGGCTGCGCATTTGGCCGCCATCAACACGCACCGGCTGATGGGGGAGAGTAGCAATCCTTCGCATCCACCAATTGGCGATATCTGATTATTCGGGTAACGTGGAATTTCATACTAATACGTCAAGATTATTCCCGTACCCTACGTAGCAGGAGAGGTCAGTTATGTCCGTCCATTCGCCGCTCATCGGCATCGTCAGCGATGATGTCAGCCATCCGCACAGTATGCACATGCTCAAAGAAGTCACGCGTCAGCTCAGTGCGCGTGATCGGCTGCCGGTGCTGCTGTGCGCCGCCACGCGCGAGGATTTTCAGGCCGCGCTGCGTAACGCGGCGTCGCTGCCGCTGGGTGGACTGCTGTTCCTGAGCTCGCCGTGTCAGGATGCGCAGGAAATCGCCGCGCACCTGCTGCCATCGCTGCGCACGGTGCATCTGTGCCCGAGCGACAGCGCGGGCGCTGATGTGGTGATTGCCGATGCGTATCACGCCGGGCAGCAGCTTGGCGCACTGCTGCTATCGCAGGGGCACCAGCGTTTGGGCGCTATGCTGGTGCAGGCAAGTGACACGCCGCCGCGCCAGGTGCAGGGGTTTATTGCCAGCCTGCAGGCGGAGGACAAGACGCTGCACGCAGCACTGCACGCCGGCGCCCTTTACCGTGAGCAGGCTTATCAGGCGATGATGGCTTATCTGAAGAAAACCCGTGCGGCAGAACGCATCAATGCATTGATATGCGAATACGACGAGCTGGCTTTTGGCGCACTGCAGGCCGTGCGCGACTTCGGTCAGGGCGCGCATATCGCCGTGGTGGGCTTTGATGATGCTGACGAGGCGCGCGGCTCCACATGGCACCTGAGCAGCTGGGCACCGCGCCGTGATTTACTGGTGACGGAAGCCCTGAACCGGCTGCTGGATCAGCGTACGGACCACAGCCGCGCCTGGCAGCAGGGTGAGTTGCAGGTGCGCCATTCGCATCACGGCAAATATGTGCCTGGCGAAATGTCGCAGTGCGGCTGCGCCATCCGTCACTGATCGCTGCAAGCCTTTCCCCCCTGGGCGCCGGGCTGATTTCCACACACTGGCGCTGATCTTTGCCGGATTTTTATATCCGCACAGGTTTTCTTTACGCCTTTTTTATATTGCCGGCGGTTAAATCAGCGCAGCAGGCGGCACTGTGGCGCGCCTTAACCTTAAAGGGAAATATCATGCCCGGCACTATTCTGGTCACACATAATCAGCATCAGTCTTCCACGCTGGCAGCCATTTACGATCGCCTGATGGCGCGACGCGGTGGCCTCTGGGTCTGCTGGGATGGACAACGTACCGTCGCTGCGCAGGAAGCGGCGCGCACGCTTAGCTTTCAGCAGGGTAATGAATACGACAGGTTGCAGTTTGCGCTGACGCGCGCAGAATACGAAGAGGGCTATCACGGCTACGTACATCAGGGGTTGTGGCCGGTGTTTCACCAGCGTCCGGACCTGGCACGTTTCACCAGCGCCAGCTTCCAGGCCTATCGCCAGCTGAATGCGGCTTATGCTCACGCCATCGCTGAATATGCCATGCCGGACGATGTGATCTGGCTGCAGGATTATCACTTCATCCCAACGGTGAAAATGCTGCGTGATACCGGCTTAACTAACCGCATCGGTTTGTTTTTACATCAGCCGTTTCCGTCCGGTCAGCTGTTCGAAGCGATCCCTGACTGGCGCAGCCTGGCAGAATCGCTGCTGTGCTGTGACCTGATTGGCTTCCAGACCGCGCAGGATATGAATAACTTTCTGCTGTGGCTGGAGAGCGAGTTTCGCGCTGAACGCTTAGGCAGGAACCGTCTGCGCGTGCACGGTCACATTATCACCACTGGCGTGTTTCCGGTCGGGATCGATCTGGCTGAGGTTCAGGCGTTACTTGAGAGTAACAGCTGCCAGTACATGGAGCAGCAGAGCCGCGAACATTTGCCGGCCAACACGGTGCTGAGCGGCGGTCATCTCGACGACAGCGCAGGTCTGCCGTATCGCATCAGCGCGCTGGAAGTGCTGCTGCGCCATCACCCCGACTATGCGGGCAACATGATGTTATTGCAGCTGGCTTCTGCTGCCAGCGGACACCCGCACCGGCAGCAGGCGATCAGCCACAATCTGGAAAATCTGTGCGGTGAGGTTAATGGCGTGCACGGTATGCTCAACTGGTATCCGGTCAGCTATCTCAACCACGATTATCGCCGTGAGGAACTGGCCGGGCTGTATCGCGCGGCGCGGGTGGCACTGGTGACGCCACTGATGGCGGGCATGAGCCTGATGGCGAAAATGTATGCTGCGCTGCAGGATCCCGCAAATCCCGGCGTGCTGATTCTGTCACAGTTCGCGGGTGCGGCCGAACAGATGGATGGCGCGCTGATCGTTAATCCTTACGATCCTGATGCAATGGCGGATGCCATCCATACGGCGTTGCGGCTGCCGCTCAGCGACCGTCAGAACCGTCATGCGCGCTTGCTGAATAATCTGCACCGCTATGATTGTCACTGGTGGGCCGACAGTTTCCTGGCCCTGTTAATGGATGAGCCGCAGCCGGAGAGTGTGCAGCTGTGTAGCCGTCACCTGTCGGGCGCAGGCATAAGCGGGCGGTTACGTTATTGATAAGCAGACTGGGGCAGAGCGGGGCTAATGTCGGGTGTTTTTGCCCGTATTATCACGGTTGCGAAAAATATGGGTCACGTTATCGCTACCTTTTAACGCCACCGCTTCGCCCTGTGGCGCACTTTTGCTGTTCTGCACTTCAGCAATCGCATAGCGAAACGCGCGCTGGCGTGCCGGATCGGTTTCTGAGGCCGCCATCGCGCGCAGTTTTTCCAGCAGCGCGAGAGTGGTTACCGGTCCGGCTTGTTTTAACAATTGCAGCACGGCATCGCCCATGACAATGTCGGCCAGTTTTTCATCTTCACTTCTATACATAAAAGCTCTCAGTATCCGCGTTGCGTTTAGCATTGCCTGGTGCAGGTAAACCAAAGCCTAATCAACGACTGATAGTGTCGCTCTTCCTCTGTCGGAAATGTGTGACCTGCTGAGCGAAATGTTTCCCCGACAGCACCCTTAAACTTATACAACAAAAGCGCTTCTGTACAGGCGGGAGTGCGAGTGGCACGGGTTTTTAGCCACATAATCCCTGACAAACAGTGGCTTGAATCAGATATTAATAGCGGTGCGCATTAATGCGCACCCTACATTGAGGGTGCAATTTCCCGGTAGGGTCGCCATTGATGGCGACCGTATCATGCCTGGCAGTCGATTCGTTAACACATAACAAGCGCTGCCGCCGTCATCCTGCACCGTTACCCGCCCCGGCGCTAATCGCTGCTGCCCAGAATATCCATAAACTCCTGCACTGGCCGGTCGTAGACGTTCATACTGCCGGGACGATCGCTGAGCCAGGCCACAGCCAGTTCCCAGCACACATCAACGTCGCTGATGCGGCAATAATGCAGCGTCGTGCTGCGCGCTTTCACTACCTGTTCGGGCAGCAGGGCAATGCCCATATTGCGCTCAACCAGACTCAGCAAAGTTTCCAGATCGCTCACTTCAAACGTCACTTTGCGGCTCAGTCCCTGCAGGGCAAAACTGTTGTCATTCACCTTGCGCGTGCCCTGGCCGGCTTCGAAATCGATAAACGACTGCTGCGCCAGTTGTGCCATGGTGACGTCCGGCTGCATCGCGGTGAACCCGGCATAATCGGCGGCGAACGCTACCACGATTTCATCGCAGGCGATGATGCGCGACGACAACCGGTCGGAGACTTCCTCCACCGGCATAATCGCCAGATCGATCTGCTGATTGTGCACTTTTGCGTTGAGCTTCGCCGATGATCCCTGACACAGCTTGACGTCAAAATCCGGAAAGCGACGAATAAAGGTTTCCAGTAATTGCGGCAGATCGATAAACGGCGGCACGCTTTGCACCGTGCCAATCGACAGGGTTCCGGTCTTAAGCGCCACGATCGCCGCCACTTCCTGCGACGCTTTTTCGACAAAGGCACCGATGGTTCTGGCGTAATCGAGAAACACTTTCCCGGCCATGGTCAGACGCACCTGGCGAGTGGAGCGGATAAAAAGCGGCGTGCCCAGTTCCTCCTCCAGCTGTTTGATCGAGGTGGACAAGGCCGATTGCACAATATGCATACTCTGTGCGGCGCGGGTGAAATTTTCATGTTCCGCCACGGCGATGAAGTGCCGCATCTGGCGCAATTCCATCAGTTATCTCCATAAAAGATGAATTTAATCACAATAATGAATTTTACAGATTAACGATACGCGGTAAAAATTTGTCCGGCAATCGCCTGTTCGCCGCACGGTTTTGCAGGAAGGCAGAACAATGTCTTCTGTGCACCTGTACGGCGGCATTTAATGAGAGGAATCTGTTATGAGTTATGTTGCATCGCCAGCGCGTTATCAGACCAACATGCAGTACCGTAAAACCGGCAAAAGTGGCCTGGTGCTGCCGCTGATCTCGCTGGGGCTATGGCAGAATTTTGGCGGCGTTGACGTGTTTGAGACCGGCAGAGCGATCCTGCGCCACGCGTTTGATAACGGCATTACCCATTTCGACCTGGCTAATAACTACGGTCCGCCAGCGGGATCGGCTGAAGAGAACTTTGGCCGCTGGCTGGCGCAGGATTTTGCCCCATATCGTGATGAACTGATTATCTCCAGCAAAGCCGGCTGGGATATGTGGCCGGGTCCGTATGGTGGCCCGACCGGCACCCGTAAGCATCTGATTGCCAGCTGTGATAACAGCCTGCGCCGCATGGGGCTGGATTATGTCGATATCTTCTACAGCCATCGCGTCGATCCGAATACACCGCTGGAAGAAACCATGGGCGCGCTGGTACAGCTGCATCGTCAGGGTAAGGCGCTGTATGTCGGCATCTCTTCCCATTCGCCAGAGCTGACGCGTCAGGCCGCTGCGATTCTGGCCGATGAGAAAGTGCCGCTGTTTATTCATCAGCCCAATTACTCAATGCTAAACCGCACTATTGAGCACGGGCTGCTCGATACGCTGGCGGAGCTCGGCAGCGGTTGCATTGCTTTTTCACCGCTGGCACAGGGCATGCTAACCAATAAATATCTCAACGGCGTACCGCAGGGCGCGCGCGCCGGCGGCAGCGATCCGCGTCTTTCTGCCATGCTCAGCGAAGAGAACCTGGCAAAAATTCGTGCGCTTAACGCGATTGCTGAAGCGCGCGGTCAGACGCTGGCGCAGATGGCGATCGCCTGGGCGCTGCGTGATGAGCGGGTCACTTCTGCGCTGATTGGTGCCCGCACGGTTGATCAGTTAAGCGATTCCCTGCGCGCGCTGGACAACCTGACCTTCACGGCACAGGAGCTGGCGGACATTGATCGCTACGCCACCGAAGGCGGGGTGGATATGTGGCGCGTATCTTCTCAACTTAAATAATGCCGGCGCCGCGCAACGCGGCGCGCTTTATCGCTGCGCCTGCTGTAACCGCACGGCGCGGCGAAATGCATTGGGTGACTGACCCGTTTCACGCTTAAAAGCATGGCTGAAGGCGCTCTCTGAGGCGTAACCCAGCGTCTGCGCTACCACGGCCACCGCCTCATTTTCCTCCTGCAACGCACGCTCTGCCAGCCGCATGCGCCACGCCGTCAGATAGGCTATCGGCGTAATGCCCACCACCTGGCGAAAATACTGGGCAAAACGGGTGCGCGACATGGCACAGGTACGCGCCAGTTCGTCCAGGTGCCAGTTGCGTGCCGGTTCGCCATGCAGCCGCTGTAACGCCGGTGCCAACCGCGCATCGCTCAGCGCCCGCAGCCAGCTGGCGGGCAGTGCGCTGCTGGTTTGCAAATGCGCCCGCAGAATCTGGATGAACAGCAGTTGTGCCAGCTGGGCCGTTGCCAGCTGCGATCCCGGCTGGACATGCTGGCCTTCCTGCACCAGTTGATCCAGCACCCAGCGGAATGACGCCGCCTGCGGTGACGCTGCCGGCACCTGAATCCAGGGAGGTAATACGTGGGTCAGTAAACGACCACTGGCAGGATCAAGCAGTACATGGCCACCGATATGGACAAAATCATCACCGCTGCCAATCGGCGCATGGCCTTTTCCTGCGCCATAAAACACGCTCATGGCGTCAACCGGCGGCTCGTCCGGATGGCTGGCCAGCACGAAGGCGCGTTTAGCGCTCAGCAAGCCGACGTCACCGGTGGCAAAGTGGAATGGTTCAGGTTCGCCCTCCAGTATGACCCAGCAACTGCCTTTGATAATGGCGAAGAATTTAATTTTATCGGGCGCAGGGAAACGCAGCGCCCAGCGTCCGCCTGCGGTAAAACCGCCGGTCAGCAATGATTCAGCGCGAACGAATCGCAGAATGTCGGAAAAGGGATCAAGGCTCATTTCTGTACTATCACGCAAGTAAAGTGCATTTACAAGCATTCAAAATCCGCCCTCCGCCGCTTAACGTAGAGCGCGTCGAATGAACGATGCTTGTGATGAGGAAGTAAAATGAGTAATGAAAAGGTTCTGGTTACCGGCGGCAGCGGGTTTATCGCCCAGTACTGCATTATTGCGCTGCTGCAGCAGGGCTATCAGGTGCGAACCACCTTACGTGATGCCGAACGTGAAGCTGAAGTCAGGGCGCATCTGTTGCAGGCCGGGGTGACCGCAGGCGAGGCGCTGCAATTTGTCGTTGCCGATTTAACGGCAGACGCGGGCTGGGAAGACGCGGTGGCAGGCTGTCGCTTCGTGCTGCATGGCGCTTCACCCACCCCAACCGGCAGCCAGGTAAGCGAAGCTGACTGGGTGAATCCGGCGATTGAAGGAAATCTGCGCGTATTGCGCGCCGCGCGCGATGCAGGCGTTAAACGTGTGGTGCTGACCTCGGCGTTCGGCGCGGTCGGTATCGGACATCCAGCGGACTATCCGCGCCCCTTTACCGAGCGCGACTGGAGCGATGTCAGCGGCGATGTGTGGCCGTATCAGAAATCGAAAACCCTGGCGGAACGCGCCGCCTGGCAGTTTATCGCTGAGCAGGGTAACGGTCTGGAACTGGCCACGGTGAACCCCGTGTCGGTGCTGGGGCCGGTGCTGGGTGCCGACTATTCACATTCGATTCGCATTGTGAAGGAGCTACTGGAGGGGCAGCCAGGCTGTCCTGACATCAACTCATGTTTTGTTGACGTGCGTGACGTGGCCAGTCTGCACGTGCTGGCGATGACCCACGCCGCCGCGCAGGGGCAGCGCTTCCTCGCCAGTTCGGGGCACAGCCTGCCGCTTATTGAGGTGGCGCGCACGCTCAAAACCCATCTGGCAGCAGAAGCAGAGAAGGTTTCGCTGCAGCCAATGAGTGACGCCATGGTGCGGGCGGCGGCAGCGCAAAATCCGCTGATGACGGGAATGGTAAAACTGCTGGGCGTTGATATGAACGTCAGCGCCGCTAAAGCTGGCTGGCTGCTGAACTGGCACCCGCGCAGTCCGCAGGAGGCCATTCTTGCCACCGCGCGCAGCCTGATTGCGCTGGGGCTGGTAGCAAACCACTAGTCTGACTGCGGCATTTATCATCACCTTGGTGACGCGCAGATGCTATATAAATGATAACAATTATCATATATAGCGATTGATGAGGATATCATGCCGTCTCCACAGGTGATAAACGCCGACTGCTGTATCGTCGGCGGCGGTCCGGCCGGCTTAATGCTGGCCTATTTACTGACGCGCGCCGGCCTGCGCGCGGTCGTGATTGAGAAGCACGCCGATTTTCTGCGCGATTTTCGCGGCGACACCATTCATCCCTCAACCCTGGAGATCATGCACCAGCTGGGTCTGCTCGACGCGCTGCTGGCGCTGCCGCATCAGCGCGCGGAGAAGTTACAGGCGGAAGTGGGCGGGCAGGAGATCACCATGGCCGATTTCTCCCGTCTGCCGTTGCGCTGCCGTTTTATTGCCTTCATGCCGCAGTGGGACTTCCTCACTTTCCTCGCCGCCCAGGCGGCGCACTATCCCGGTTTCACGCTACTGCAATCCACCGGTTTTGACGATTTTCTTCATCAGGATGGCGTAATCGCAGGCGTGAAAACGTTACAAGGTCACGAAATTCACGCGCCGCTGGTGATAGGCGCTGATGGCCGTCGCTCGGCGGTGCGGCAGAAAGCCGGGCTGGTGGGTAAAAGCTTCGGTGCTCCACGCGATGTGGTGTGGTTCCGGCTGGATAAACAGCCGGACGACCCCGAGCTGGGGATGGGCCACAAGGGGCCGAAGCAAAACTTCATCGTCATTGACCGCGGCGAATACTGGCAGTGTGGATTCACCATTCAGAAAGGCGAATTCGAGGCGCTGAAGCAGGCCGGGCTCGACGCGCTGAAAAACCGCATGGCAGAGGTTGCGCCGTTCAGCGTGGCGCGCATGGCGCAGCTGCAGGATTGGCAGCAGCTGAGTCTGTTGTCCATCCGTATCGATCGGCTGGACAAATGGATGAAGCCCGGCGTGCTGTGCATTGGCGATGCCGCACATGCGATGTCACCGATTGGCGGCGTGGGCGTGAACCTGGCGATTCAGGACGCGGTGGCCAGCGCCAATTATCTGACGCGGCCGTTGCAAAACGGCACGCTCACGCTGCGCGATTTGGAGAACGTGCAGCGGCGGCGGCAGTTTCCGACGGTGGCGACGCAATTCCTGCAGATCAAAATGAGCAGCGGCAAGCGCCCGCGTACCACGCCCAGTAAGGTTCCGCAGCTCATCAGCCGCTATCCGTTTTTACGCCATCTGTTTGGCCGATTGATTGGCATGGGTTTCCGCCCGGAACGGCCACGTCTCGCCGGAGAAAAAACGTAGCCGGGTAATTATTGCAATTGCGATGCTTTTGTAACATTAAATTAACTTTTAAGGCGAGCTATCATTAAAAAAATTGCTTAATCGGAGGCGAGATTTAATCACTTTGTGCCTTATTTGTCGGCTGATATAACCTGAACGTCAACGCGATCTCAACGAAGCGCAAATGGCGTGAGGCGGGTGAAGAGCGGGATTACGCGATGATAAAGGTTTTCTATTGATTTCAGCGGTGACACAAGGTTGGCGAAAGCCACAGTTTGATTATGGTTAAGGGGCGTGACACAAACCATAAGAAACTGAGGAAGACAGCAGGTATGAAACTGGAAAACTTATCTCGCAGAAGCTTTATGGCCTTCGCGGCTGGCGGCACCGTGGCGCTGGCGGCCGGCAAGGTCCATGCCCACGACGGCAAGGTGGCGACTTATCCGGCGAATGATCCCAACCATCCGCGCGATCCTGGACCGCACGATCCGGTGCGCGAAGCACTGAATCCGGATCTGGTCGATCCACCAGCAACCGACAGCGGCACGTTGCCCAACCTGCGCTTCTCGTTCAGCGATGCGCACGTGCGTAAGGGCAGCGGCGGCTGGACGCGCCAGGTGACGCAGCGCGAACTGGGTATTTCCACCACCATTGCTGGCGTCGATATGCGGCTGGATAAGGGGGGCATCCGCGAACTGCACTGGCACAAAGAGGGCGAGTGGGCCTACATGCTGTACGGCAATGCGCGCATCACCGCGCTGGATACCGCAGGTGGCTGGTTTGTCGATGACGTTGGCGTGGGCGATTTATGGTATTTCCCGCCGGGCGTGCCGCACTCAATCCAGGGCCTTGGGCCGGACGGCTGCGAATTCCTGCTGGCCTTCGACAACGGTAATTTCGATGAAGACAGTACCTTTCTGCTCAGCGACTGGTTCAAACATATCCCGCCCGAAGTGCTGGCAAAAAACTTTGGCGTGCCGGCTGAGGTGTTTAACACGCTGCCCTCGCCGGAAGAAGAGTACATCTTTGCCGGACAGGCACCGGACGGCGCGGCGGCCTCGGCGGTGAGCGGCGGGGTGAAATCGAAGCAGGTCTTCTCGCATAAAATGCTGGCGCAGAAGCCGTTGACGCTGCCGGGCGGCACGGTACGCATTACTGATTCCAGTAATTTTACGGTATCGAAAACTATCGCCGCCGCGCTGGTGGAACTGGCTCCCGGCGCAATGCGCGAACTGCACTGGCATCCCAATAACGATGAATGGCAATACTATCTGGAAGGTCAGGGGCGGATGGGCGTGTTTGCCTCGTCGGGTCAGGCGCGTACGTTTGACTTCCGCGCCGGTGATGTCGGCTATGTGCCCTTTGCCATGGGGCACTATATCGAAAACACGGGTGACGAGCCGCTGCGCTTTCTGGAACTGTTTAAAAGCGATTATTACGCGGATATTTCGCTTAACCAGTGGCTGGCCAGCACGCCACCGGCGCTGGTGCGTCAGCATCTGCATCTCAGCGACACCTTCATGAAGGCGCTACAGAAGGAGAAGCATCCGGTAGTGAAATAGCCCGTGACCACGCGCAGCCGGTGCTGCGCGTTCTTTCCTGATACTGTCCACATCTGGCGTGCATATCCCGCCCGGAACCCTGTGGATAAACCTTTCGTTGCCCCGTGCCAGCTGGGCTGACCAGCTGGCGGTTATTTTCTGAACGGCCGCCAGCGCAGCGATTTCAGTTTGTCCCGACGGGCTGCTGCCTGCATCACCAGACTCATCGCTGCGGGTAAAACCGTGAGCGTCACCAGCGTCGCCACTAACAGCCCACCGATAATCGCCAGCGCCATCGGTCCCCAGAAAACCTGACGCGAGATGGGGATCATACCGAGAATCGCTGCGCTGGCGGTGAGCACGATCGGCCGTGCGCGGTGTTCTGCCGCAGCCGCAATGGCAGCGTCCGGCGGCATACCTGCATCAACGTTGTTATCCGCCTCGCTGATCAGGATCACCGCGTTGCGGATGATCATGCCAGCCAGAGCAATAACACCCAGCAGCGCCACAAAGCCCATCGGTGTGCCGGTCGGCAGCATGGCCAGCACAATGCCCGGCAGACCAAAGGGCGCCATCAGCAGGGCCAGCAGCAGGCGGGAAATCCGCCGCAGTTGTAACATCAGCAATACCAGCATGCAGAGCAGCGTGACCGGCAGGATAGCGATCACCGACTGGTTGCCCTTGTCAGACTCTGCTACCGCCCCGTCCTCGCTCAGGCGGTAACCGGCCGGCAAGCTGGCCCTGAAGTTGGCAATCAGCGGCGTGAGGGCGGCGGAGACGGCTTCCGCGCGCAAACCCGGCGCCGTATCGGTCTGGACGGTGATAAACGGCAGGCGCTGGCGTCGCCAGATAACGGGATCCTCCAGCCCCCACTGCGGTGTTGCGACCTGCGTCAGCGGAATTTTTGCGCCCGACGGCGCGGTTAGCAGCAGTCCGGACAGGCTGCTCAGATCATGGCGCGCTGCAGCGTTGCCCTGTAGCACCACATCAATCAGCCGGTTGCGATCGCGTACCGTGGTGATCAGCGTTCCTGACCAGAGCGTATGCAGATACTGAGCAATCAGGTCAGAAGAGAGGCCGGCTGCGCGCGCTGCCGTCTGATTCACCTGCAAGGTGATAACGCGTTCGGGCTCACCGGCGGTTTGATTGACGTCACGCGTCAGCGCTGAGCTGCCGAGCGCGGCGGCCAGCCGCTCTGCCAGCTGCTGCACCTGGCGATAATCCGGACCGCTGATGCGATAACGAATCGGCCAGCCTACCGGCGGACCGAGCTCGAGCGGCGCGACGCGCGTGGTGATGTCGCTGAAATCCCGGGCAAGCACCGCATCCAGCGAGCGCTGCAGTCGTTCACGGGCGGCCAGGCTTTTGGCCACCACCACCAGCTGAGCGCTGTTTTCATCGTCCAGCAGCACATCCATGGGCAGGTAGAAGCGTATCGCACCGGTGCCGACGTAAGACGAATAGTGGTCAACATCCCGGCTGGCGGAGACAATCTGCTCAAGGCGTTGCACCTGACGCAGGGTGGCCTGCTGCGACGCGCTGGCAGGTAGCGCCAGGCTCACCAGCAGCTCCGGCCGATCGGAGGCCGGGAAAAACTCGCCCTGCATATACGTGGTGCCGACGCCGGCCAGCAACAGCGCCAGCAACGCCATCGCCAGTGTCAGCATGCGGTGGCGCAGCACGCTGCTCAGCAGGCGGCGATAGCACTGGCTGAGGCGCCCGTTTCCGGCGCGGTGCTGCTTTAGCGTGGCCGGCAACAGCCAGCTGCCGGTCAGCGGTGAAAACAGCACCGCCACCAGCCATGAGCTGATGAGCGCCATCAGCACCACCGCAAACAGGGTATAGCAATATTCGCCCGCGCTGGATGCGGCAAAGCCGACCGGAATAAAACCGGCAATCATCACCAGCGTACCGGTCAGCATCGGGAAGGCGGTGGTACTGAACGCCCAGGTCGCTGCGCCGGTGCGGGAATCGCCGGCCTCCAGCCGCGCCACCATGGTTTCCACCGTGATCATTGCATCGTCCACCAGCAGGCCCAGCGCCACGATCAGTGCGCCCAGCGAGATGCGCTGCAGGCCGATACCGGCCAGATGCATGCCGATAAACGTCATGGCGAGCACCAGCGGGATCGCCGCCGCGACCACCAGTCCGGCGCGCAGTCCCAGCGAGACAAACGAAACTGCCAGCACGATGATCACTGCCTCGCCCAGCACATCGACAAATCCGCTCACCGCCTGTTGTACCACCGCTGACTGATCGGCGATGCGCGTCATCTCAATGCCGTGCGGCAGCTGGCTGGCTTCGCTCTCCATACGCGCCCGCAGTGCGCGACCAAAATCCAGCATGTTGCCGGTGGCGGCCATCGACACGGCCAGTCCAATGGCCGGCTGGCCGTTAACGCGAAAAAGCGGAGCGGGCGGCTCGGCGGGCCGGCGCGTGATGGTGGCTATCGCCGTCAGCGGAACATAGCGATCGTTAACGCGCAGCGTAACCGCCCGCAGGCTCGCCTCGCTGTTGAACGCGCCGCTCACGCGCAGGGCGATGTTATCGGTGGCGATGCGTACGCTGCCCGCCGGCTCGACGATGTTCTGCGCCCGCAGCGCCTCTGCTACCTGCTGCAAATCCAGCCCCATGGCGGATAGCTGGCGCGGGGAAAAGGCCACCACCAGCTGCTCTTCCTGCTCGCCCAGTAGCTGGATCTTACCCACATCCGGCAGACTCATCAGATCGCGGCGAATATCGTCCACCCGGTCCCGCAGCTCGCGCGGGGAAAAACCGTCAGCAGTGAAGCCGTAAATCGTGCCAAAGGTATCGTCAAACTCATCGTTGACCGCCGGGCCCTGCACGCCCTGCGGCAAAGCCGGGGTCACATCCTGCATTTTTTTACGCACCTGGTACCAGATGCCGGCCACCTGTGCGGGCGGGGTGTCGTCACGCAGATTGACGAAAATGACCGTGCGGCCAGCGTGCGTTTCACTCTGCACATAATCCAGCCAGGGAATTTCCTGCAGCTTTTTCTCCAGCGGATCGGTGACCAGTCTGACCGTATCGTTGATGTCGGCACCTGGCCACTGCGCAGACACTACCGCAGTTTTGATGGTGAACGCCGGATCTTCGTTGCGCGAGAGCTTTTCATAGCTGACGATCCCTGCTGCCACGATCAGCAACATAAGAAAGGCCATCAGCTGCTGCTGTTTCAGCGCCCAGGCAGAAAGATTAAACGCCGGTTTCATGCTGATCCTCCTGGCTGCCGGCAACGCGTTCACCGTCACGCAGGCTTCTGACGCCCGCCGTGATCACCCGATCTCCTGGCATGATGCCGGCGCGAATCCATACCGCATCTGCCGTGTAGCCGGCAATCGCCACCGTGCGCCGGATAACGCAGTTTTTCACCGGGTCGAGAATAAACACCGCCGGCTGGCCTGCCTGGCGGGTGAGCGCGGTGGCCGGAATCGCCATCACCGCATCCGCCGTCGTGTCGGCCAGCGGCAGGGTGACGGCGACGCTGGCACCCAGCACCATCTCCGCGGGAAGATTGTCCAGTGTGATGCGCACCCGCCAGCTGCGTGTCTGGGCGTCGGCCTGTGGACTGACGTCACGCAGGTGCGCTTCGGCCATCACGGACGGATTCTGCAATAGCGCAACGCGGAAGCGGGCACTGGCCCGACGATCGAGGGTTTCAGGTGTGGCAACGTCAAACACCACGTCACGGCCTGTGCCGGTCGCAACGGTAAACACCGTCTGACCGGCGCTGACCACCTGACCGGCTGCGGCGCTGACGCCCGTCACCACGCCATCCTCAGGCGCGGTAAGGTGGGTCCAGCGCAGGCTATCCTGCGCATTTTTCAATGCCGCTTCACTGCTTTGCCGCCGCGCCAGCGCAGCCTGCCAGTCGGCGCTGGCGCTATCGAGCTGAGCGCGGGCAATAGCCCCGGACGGCATCAGCAGGCGCATGCGGTGCAGATTGAGGGCGGCCACCTTTTCGGCCGCGCGGCTGCTGTTCAGCTCCGCCTGTGCGCTCGCCAGCTGATTCAGCGCGCCGGGACTGTCAAGCACGGCGAGCGTCTCTCCCTGCCTGAAGCGGCTGCCGACATCGGCGCTGCGCGTCAGAATCCGCCCCTCCAGCCTGAAACTGAGCGAGGTTTCATCGTGCGCGCGGATCTCGCCGGTCAGGGTTTGCTGCCCGGCGGGCGTGGGCGGGCCAACCGTGATGAACTTTACCGGACGCGGTGGCGGCGGCGTGGGTGAACGCTTGCGGTCACAGCCGGTCAGCAGCAGGGCCGTCAGCAGCAGACAGGGCAGCAGCGGCAGCAGGGAAACCAGGTGGCGCGGGTTAAGCAGGTGGCGCACACCCTGTTTGATCAGGCAGGGAAGCTCGTCGGTCATGGCGCAATTCCTTTATCGGTATTTGCGCCATTACACCGTGCGATTATCAAGAATCCGGCGATGTTCCATCAAGAGCGTGTCAAGAAGGGCAACAACGTCAGGCGTTGCGCGGCAACAAAATCTGTACCTGCAAGCCTCCCGTTGCCGGCAGCGTGGCATTAATCGTGCCGCCGTGCGCCTGGCAAATCGCCCGCGCAATCGACAGGCCCAGCCCGCTGCCGCCCGAGTGGCGGGCGCGTGACGCCTCACCGCGCGCAAAGCGCTCAAACATCAACGCCAGAAACGCCGCAGGAACGCCCGGGCCGTTGTCCTGCACGATGATTTCGTAATGATCAACGGTGTTGCGCGTGCGCAGCTGCAGCTGGCTGCCGCTTCCGGCGTAGCGCAGGGCGTTTTCCAGCAGGATGGTGAAAACCTGTCCGAGTCGGAACGGATCGACCGGCAGTAATGTCTCCTCAGCCAGCGCTACCCCGGTGCTGATGCGCGCTTCATCCAGCTGCGGTTTGATCCACTGCAGGCGCTCGCGCAGGATATCGGCCGGGTTGCAGCGGACTTTCTCCAGCGTGAGCTGGCCGGCATCCGCCAGTGACAGCAGATGCAGCTCATCGATCAGCCGGTGCAGACAACTGAGCTGCGCCATGATCAGGGCGAGCTGACGTGAGTCAGCGCTGAACACGCCATCAAGCAGCGCCTGCAGACGCACCATGGCGGCGTTGAGCGGCGACCGCAGCTCATGCGCCATGGCGACATGCGACGTACGCAGCTCTTTGTCGTAACGCGCCAGCTGGCGCGTCATCGCGTTGAAGTTGTGCGCGAACTGCGCCAGTTCGGCGGGCGCTGCCGGTGTTAACGCCGCCTGCGCACCGAAATCGCCTGCGGTCACCTGGTCTGCCGCTCGTCTGAGCTGGCTGAACTGTGCAGAAAGCGGGCGCGCGTGGCGCAGCCCGAAATAGGCAATAAACGGAATGGTCACCAGCACCAGGATGCCGACGGTGATCCAGTCCGAGGAAGCAATGGACGGATCGGAGTAGCGTATGCCCCACCAGCTATCGATGATCTGGTGAAAGCGCGCGGGATCGCGTTCCGGATGCGCACGCAGGGCGAGAAATTCACGCAGAACCGCCGGCGGCATATGGTGCGTGATCCACAGGTATTGCACCGTGAAGCGCAGCCACATGCACAAAGCAATCAGTACCACGGTACCGATAGCCAGCGTCAGAATGCGCAGACAAAGCCAGCGCCAGAGCGTTTGTGGAGATTTTTCTGTCATGGCTGGCGGAACCGGTAGCCTACGCCGCGCACGTTGAGCAGCACGCCCGCCATACCGGCCGCCTCCAGCTTTTTGCGCAGGTTATACACGTGGGTATCAATCACCCGCTCCAGCGCGTCGCTGTCCGGCATACACTGCTCCAGCAAAAACGGGCGGCTCAGCGCACGCACCGGTGCGCGCATCAGCGTGACCAGCAGCGTGAATTCGGTTGGCGTGGTATCAACGCAAAGCACGTTACCCGAGGCCTGCGTGACGGTAACCGTCATCGCGCCGCTGTTCACCTCCAGCCCCTGCCAGCGCAACACTTCCTCCGTTGGCGTTTTTACCGCGCTGCGCCGCAGCACTGCCTGCACGCGTGCCACCACTTCGCCGGGATGATAAGGCTTGACCACATAATCATCCGCGCCGTAGCGCAGCGCACCGATGCGATCGGGCGTATCGCCCATGGCCGTGACCATAATCACCGGCACCTCGCTGCTGCGCCGGAGTTTTGCCAGCACCTCGGTGCCGTTCAGGCCGGGCAGCATTACATCAAGCAAAATCAGATCGGGCTGCCAGCGCAGGGCCAGCTCAAGTCCGCTCAGGCCATCCGCGGCAACACGCACCGCATAATTTTCCCGTAGCAGATACGCCTCCAGCACCTCAGCCGCGTCAGCGTCGTCCTCAATAATCAGGATATTTTTGGTCTGCATAACTCACCTTGACAGTTTCTTCATAAATCCCTGGCTGTTTGTTGACACAGCCCCGGGATACTTCGGCTGCGCGCTGCGGCTGCCCGGGCAAGGGGCGGTAAACGGACCGATAAAGAGGTGACACGATGATAACCAGAAAAACGCTGATGTACATGACCCATCTGCTACTCATGATTTCCGCTGCCGCCAGGGCGGATGGTGACGCACAGACCAGCCTGACGCTCGGCGCGGGGGCGCAATTCGCGCCACGCTACAGCGGATCGAATAAAACACGGGTGCAGCCGGTACCGATTTTCCAGGCCAGAGATGGCGCATTTTTTGCTGATGCCCAGAAAGGCATCGGGTACGACCTGCAGAGCGACAGCGGGTTTTATCTGGAACACACGCTGGGTTACGGCCTCGGCCGAAGCGATAAAGATTCAACGTGGCGGGACGGCGCCAGCCGGCTGCAAGGTATGGGAAACATCAATGCGACGGTGAACACTGCACTGGCGCTGGGCTGGCAGCTTACGCCGTGGCTGAGTGCAGAGGGCAAAGCGGTGCTGCCGCTCAGCGATGATCAGGGCGTGAACTATCAGGCATCCGTTACGCTGGTGCCTCTCCAGCGCGACAGCGATACCATTGCACTGCAGACGGCGGCGCTGTTTGGCGATGCGCGTTATATGAATACCTGGTATGGCGTGAGCGATGTCCAGAGCAGCCGCAGCCGGTTTTCACGCTACGATGCCGGCGGCGGCTTTTATGGTGTTGCGACTACGCTCACCTGGAGCCACCAGTTTGATGCCCACTGGGGCACGCTGGTCAGCGCCGGTTACAGCTGGCTGGGCGATCGCGCCGCGGACAGCCCGATCGTGTCCCGGCGCGATCAGGTCACCGGCACGGTCGGCTTTAGCTACACCTTTTGAGAAACGTTTTCGGTGGCTGCACAACGCCCGGCCGGCGCGCTGTGCAGCACGACAACCATTACGCGGACATACCGCCATCAATCACCAGTTCGCTGCCGGTGACATAAACGCTTTCGTCCGATGCGAGGAACAGGGAGGCCGCCGCAACTTCGTCAGGATGGCCGAGGCGTTTGGCCGGTATCTGCGCGCTGAATGTCTGTCGTACCTCGTCGCTGACCTGGTCAAACATCGGCGTGTCCGTCGGGCCAGGACTGAGCGTGTTGACGCGAATGCCGCGCGGTGCCAGTTCGCTGCTCCAGGTGCGGGCATAGGCGCGCACCGCGGCTTTGCTGGCCGAATAAGCGCCATAGCCAGGATTGGCCATGCTGCCCGCAATCGAGCCCACCAGCACGATGGCACCGCCTTCCGTCATGTGCTTCACCGCATGCTGTACGGTGAATACCATGGCACGCACGTTGAGGCCGAACGTGCGGTCAAAGTGCTCTGCGCTGGTCTCTTCGAGGCTGGCGGGTTCAGCCACGCCAGAGGAGTTCACCAGAATATCGAGACGTCCGGCGCGGGCCTGCACGGTGTCAAACAGACGGGCAACATCGTCTGCGCTGGTGAGGTCGCCTGCTATCGCCTCAATGCGGCCGCCAGTCAGCGTGACGGCTTCGGCCAGCAGCGCTTCGCGTCGCCCGGTGATGAAAACGTGGGCACCTTCCTGCACAAAACGGCGCGCGATGGCGAGGCCGATACCACTGCCGCCGCCGGTCACCAGCGCGACTTTTCCTTCGAGTTTCATGATGGCTGCTCCAGAATGAGAGGGGTAGACGGCTGATGATACATTTCGTATATTTAGTGTCAATTACGCACCTTATCTACATTAGATATACATAAGGAAACCCCATGCCGACTGATATCGCGGCGCTGCTGGCAGAGGTCAACAGCACCCGTCCAATCCTGGAACAGGTCGCCAATAAGTGGTCGGTATTAATTCTGACCGTGCTGTGCACTGAACCCGCGCGCTTTAACGCGATCAAGCGCCGTCTTGATCCGATTACCCACAAGGCACTGACGGAGGCGTTGCGCCGGCTGGAGCGTAACGGCCTGATCAGCCGCCGCGTGATCGCCTCGTCCCCGGTGGCGGTGGAATATGCCATTACGCCGCTGGGCCAGACGTTGCAGGATCCGTTTGTTGCGCTGGTGAAGTGGGCCAGAGAGCAGGGCGACGCGATTGAAAAGGCACAGGTTGTCTATGATCAACGTCGTGCCAGCGAAGAATAAAGCGTGGCGGCCGCCGGCTATTCAGGCGGTCTGTTAATCGCATGCTCAACATGGTTTGCCGTTCTTCTCCTCGCCGCTAAATTAGTCCACATAAAAATGAACTTATTAAATTCGACTCGCCGGAATTTAATTACGTCATTTCAGTAAATTTCACGCTGCGTTATTATTTGCTTGCGGGAAAAAACGGTTAAAAATTTTGAATGGGTAAAACAAATGATTTCAATAACACCTTAGCAGGTTTGCGCTACAGTATTAGCACTTGATTATTTGAGGATGTTTCCATGAAATTTTTGAAAAAAACGGCGCTGCTTTCTCTGGTGGCATTATATGTTCCCCTGTCACATGCCGCAGCGACGGAATATAACCTTGACCCGCAACATACTTCCGTGGTGATCGCATGGAATCACTTTGGTTTCTCTCATCCGACTGCTGATATTTCTGATGTTTCCGGTCAGCTGGCTTTTGATAAAGAAAACCCGGAAAAGTCACAGGTTAATGTGACCCTGCCGTTAAAAACGATTGACACGCATGTGCCAGCGCTGACCAAAGAGTTTTTGGGTAATGAGTATTTTGACGTTAAAAAATATCCTCAGGCCACCTTCCACAGCACCCATGTGGAAAGTAAAGGCGATAATAAATATGATGTGCAGGGTAATTTAACCATCAAAGGGATCACTAAGCCGGTTGTGCTGCATGCCACGCTGAACAAGCAGGATATGCATCCTATGGTTAAAAAGCAGGCGATCGGTTTTGATGCCACCGGCGTCATCAAACGCTCGGATTTTAAAATCGATAAATATGTTCCGGCCGTGGGCGACGAAGTGACGATTACGCTCTCTACCGAGGCGTACGCCAAATAAGGCATTGCGCGCTTAATCGCGCGCTTTTTCTCTGCATCAAACTGCTGCGCTATGCGCGTGGTCAGCGCGAGCTGGCGCAACAGGTTGTCTGTACTTCTTCCCCGGACGCAGCATCACTGCCTGTCAGCGCATTTCTCGTCAGCACCCTCTGACGCTTTGCCTCATCACCTGCCTGAAATTTCAGACCTTTAGCAATAAAGCCGAAAAAAACCACCAATTCATAACCTTGCGATGATCGCCAGCAGAGCACCCGATGACCTGAAGGGTTTTTCCCCTGCTAACAGCGGCCAGTGAACTATATTTTTACCCACTGAAGTGCGAAATCATGGGTTTAGCAGATAACCGGCACGATAACGGTTACTGATTTTGGTGACTTATCTGACAACCACGGTTGTTAGCTGAACAGAAGGGAATATCATGCCATTACTTCTAGGTGAGTTATCTGGTGCGCCGACATGGGTACCTGCTGTATTGCTCGTCACACTCTCGCTACTGCTGGGTTTTCTGGCCCGCTTTATTCTTCTCAGGTTTATTCGCTACTGGCAAAGCCGCGATCGCAAGCTGTTTAAATCGCTGGAAAAGCATCTGCGGGGATCGTTATTTTTATTCATTCCATTACTGCTGATCAATATGGGGATGAATTATGTGCATCTTGATCCTGGCTCACTGAGCTTTATCGCCACCACGCTTAATATCTTTATCATCTTATCGTTCTGTTCCATTTTGATTCGCCTGATTAACGTAGCGCAGGATATGTTATTTATTCGCTATGATATCAACCTGTCGAACAACCTGCGCGCGCGTAAAATTCGTACGCAATTAATCTATGTTAAAAAAGTGGCTATCGTCATCCTGGTACTGTTTTGCCTGAGTTTAATTCTGCTCAACTTCCCCGGTGTACGTAAATTCGGCACCACCATCCTCGCGGGTGCCGGTGTCGCCGGTATTATTATTGGTTTCGCTTTGCAAAAGTCGCTGGTGAATCTGTTTGCCGGCATTCAGATTGCTTTCACCCAACCGATAAAAATTGACGATGCGGTGGTGGTCGAAAAGGAGTGGGGCTGGATTGAGGAAATCAATCTGACCTATGTTGTGGTGCGCATCTGGGATTTACGCCGTCTGGTGCTGCCCATCACCTATTTTACCGAGAATGCATTTCAGAACTGGACGCGAAATAATGCGCAAATATTGGGGTCTGTGTTTCTCTATGTTGATTACTCGATGCCGCTGGCGCCGTTGCGTGAGCATTTTGAAAAAATCCTCAATGAGACGCGGCTCTGGGATCACGAAACTCAGGTACTGCAGGTGACCGATACCACGGAAAAAACCATGACCATCCGTTTACTGATGACCGCGCAGAACTCACCGACGGCATGGGATTTACGCTGCTACGTCCGCGAGAAAATGATTGAATTCATTCAGCAGAATTACCCGCAGAGTTTGCCGCAGGTGAGAGCCACCCTGACCGAAGCCGACAAAACATAGTTAAGGCTGGCGATGGGGTATTGCACGGTAATTGCTCAGGTTGCCATTGCTATCCGGCGTCATTATCAGGGCCCTTATCGGGGCCCTGAACAGGGCGTTTTCTCCGTCAGTTTTTACTAACTCTTTTCCTTATCTGCCTCCGCTGCCTTTGGCAGATCTTTACGCAGTTTTGCCACCTGATCCGCGCTTACCGCAGGTGCCTGATTGCCCCAGCCGTTACGAATGAATGTCACCAGATCCGCCACTTATTCTTACATTCACAATGACCTGACGTATCATCATCAGGTCATATCATGGCTACAAAACGTTATGCAACGATCAACTCTTCGCTTTCTTTTAACGCTGTGTTGCGTTCATTTTCGATGGCTAAAGACTCTCTGTACTCTTTAGCTTCTGCAGAAATTGTCCAATGCACATCAATGCTCATTTCCTGAATCGTGGATTTGATGTCTTTAATACCGACATTAAAGAACTCTTTGCGCGAGTTAACTTTGTTTACCTGTTTATCGTTAAACACTTTGTGAAGGTGGTTTTCAAGCGAAGGAGCATCATCACTGTAGATCATTGCATGTACATCGAATGAAAACGGGACGCTGGCATCGCCAAGTTCACGAACCCGGTCGAGCGGTTCGAGTCTGCGTGTCATCCCAATTTTATAAACGTTTTCTCCAAACGAGCCGATATTACTGATCACATACACATGACCTGAACGTGTTTGCTGTGCCATCGAAATGGCTCGTTGGTTTTTGGCTTCAGCTTCTTCGTATTTAATTTGTAGCTCAGCCAGTCTTTGTTCGAGGGCTATACGTTGTTCTTCGCCTGCGAGCATCAGTTCTTTAGTCGCTTTATCAATCGCCTGCTGAATTGTTTTTTCTTCTTTTTCAGCTTCTTTTATCGCTTTTTCATACTCGCGACGCGCCTTTTCTTCTTCACGCAACTGTTCTTTGATTCGTCTTTGCTCTTCTCTTTCTTCAAGCATAATTTCATTTACAGCTACTCCCCATTTAAGCTCGTTGAGTCGGGCTTGCAAGCAGATATCAGTGATCCTGGCTGACCTAAAGGCTGAACCGTTAAAATTAACAAGCTCAAAGGCATCTTTTATTTCCTGGGATAATTTGCCGTAATTGTTGTGTTTAATTTTTGAGAGGGTACTGTCGACTTTTCCATTGAAAGCATCCAGTACAAATTTGATGGCGGTGTTTCTTCTGTTTGGTTCGACGTAATCACAGCTTGCCGCTTTGTTCGTTTTGATAAGAGACTTAGTTAACTCTCTGGCTTTTTGCAGTTCTTTTCCTGCATCCGTAAATTCATAATTCTCTGCCAGTTCGTCCAAAACGCTTCGGTTTGGCACTATCCATTCATCGCCGTACCCTTCAATTTTATTTTTCATTGACCTGGCGACAGCCTGATAGGTCTCTGCAAACTCTTTCGCTTCATATGCGGAGCCAGCTATTTCCATTGCACGTATCTCTGCATCCGCGATTATTTTCATCGCATTATCATTTGCGTTGGAGATCAGCTCATCCGCTTTACTATTCGCGTTATCGAGTCGTTCTTTGGCTTTCAGGCGAGCATCACGCGCATCCTGGGTGATAGCGACAGCTTCGCTATTGGCGTTGCTTATTGTTAATGCAGCCTGATCGTGAGCTTCGTTTACCGCTCTTGCCGCTTGTTTTTGCGCGTCATCCAGCTTTTCTCTGGCAATAGCGTCAGCGGTTTTAATCTTTTTTTCCGCATCTAATACTGCATCGTGTAATTCCTGATACTGCCACAAAGGAGTGGCTTTTCCTTCAAGTTCTGCGTGGTCACGTACAGCCTGAGCTAATTTTTTCTGCGTTTCACCTAATTCTTCGCCAAGCGTATTTTTGCCGGAGATTAAAAGAGCTATTTCCTCTCGGTATTTTTTGCTTTTTTTGAAAAGTACGACAGATAAAACCGGAGCCAGAAGTGCTAATAAGAGTACTACTACTAAAAATAATTCCATTTCAAAGTCCTTTTACTCTATCAATTTGTAACAGCTGTGCTTCCTAACTATGTTATCACTTCTATATCTGAAAAAGCACATTCAAAAATATCATTTACAGTGGAAAGTTTGAACCTGCCTCTGGGCGACCGGGGGATGAGTCTAATGAAATTGTAATGAAGAAATACCTATAGCATGGTCGAATTGTTATGAATTGATTGCTTTGGTTAACACCGTGTCCGTGCATGACCCTCTGTTGACTGAACGTACAAGGACGACCGCAAAGGCATTGCTGGAAGCAGGGGAATCAAGCCGTTTGAAACCTGCGGCGTAAGAGGTTTGGCAGCAGCGCGATGGTGCATTTTTCGGAAAAAAATGCCCGCAGAGCGGGCATAACAAAAAACTACAGGAAAAATTCTCGTCGCAACGCTTGAGCTGTGTGTTGCGTCACTATAGTAGCAACGAAAATTCTCTCCTGCTGACAATGTTCGATGAGTTAATTTTGTTGCCGGGATTCACAGCGCACGCTTCCGTCGCCATTTCTCCCGTTCGCGATGAGCTATCTCCGCTGTCCATGTTAACCCGCCCAGCGCGACTGACGGATAATCCGGCAAAAATTCATCGGGCGAAATGCCGGTTGCTTATCAGCGATGACATCAGCTTTCACGTTGCCGAATGTCGTCGCCGGTTTATGTTGAATGCCTTCATAAAATGCCTGGATAATTTCTTCTTTAAACTGTGCCGGACGGGGATGCTGCTGCACCACGGCTTCACGTTGCTCATCGCTGAAGTGGTCATAGTCAATACCCAGCACATCCATCTCAACGCCGGCCGTCACCAGGGCGATTTCCCCGGCCATAAATTGCGGAATGCCGGGCGTCGTGTGCAGGGCAATCGCCGTCCACACTTTATCAATATCCGCCTGGGCAACCCCATAATGTTGCAGAAAATCGCGCGCCGCATTGGCGCCATCGACTTCAAAGCGCTTATCGCAACTGCAATGCTGTTGCGTCAAACCCACATCATGAAACATGCAGCCAACGTAAAGCAGCTCGGCATCCACTTTGACCCCCAGTCGCTGACCTGCCAAAGCGCCCCAGTAAAAAACGCGGCTGGAGTGATGAAATAACAGATCCGATTCGATGTCACGTACCAGCGCGGTAGCATCGCGCGCCATTTTGCTGTCCGGAATACGAATGCCGTTAATAGTAAAACTCATGGTGATGTCTCCGCTTAGTGAAGTTGCGTTCAGCATAAAGCCGCGCGACAATGTCATGAATCTCTGTTTAACGATGATTTCTGACATTGCGATTTAAGCGGACAGCCAGACAATGACTCACCATCACATTACCCTTTTGGCCGTTCCCGGCGCCCAGTTGCTGGATATTTCCGGGCCGCTGGATGTGTTTGCCGAGGCAAATCGGCTGCTGCATCGTCAGGTGTATCAGCTCAGCGTGATGTCGCTGCAGCACACCAGCATCCGCTGCTCGTCTGGTGTCCGGCTGGAAGCCGACATTGCGCTAACTGCGGCGACACAGCATCGCGCCGATACCTTTCTGGTCGCCGGAGCACCTGACGCCAGCCAGATGCAGCTTTCCGCCAGTGAGCGCCAGCAGATTATCGCGCTCTGTCAGCGCAGCCAGCGTTACGGCTCGGTGTGTACCGGGGCGCTGCTGCTGGCGCAAACGGGTTTGCTGAACGGCAGGAAAGTGACTACTCACTGGGCGTGTGCGGAACGGCTGGCATTACTGCTACCCGATGCACAGGTCGAAGCCGATGCGCTGTATGTGGCGGATGGTGCATTACGCACGGCAGCGGGCGTGACGTCGGGACTGGATCTGGCGCTGCGGCTGGTGGAAGAGGATCTCGGACGCGAGCTGGCGCAGGAGGTGGCCGCCAGCCTGGTGATGTTCTTCCAGCGCCCGGTCACACAGGGACATTTTGTGCGTAAACAGCAGGTGTCCCTGGCCGGACGCAGCGCCTTTCAGGAGATGCAGCGCTGGGCAATCGCGCATCTGGCACAGATTCGCGGGCTGGAAGACCTGGCGGCGCACATGCACCTCAGTACGCGGCATTTAGCGCGTCTGTTTCAGCAGGAGATGCAGATCCAGCCTGGCGCATGGCTGGAGCAGGCACGCATCAGCCACGCGCGGGCTTTGCTGGATGCCGGTGAGCTGCCGCTCAAAGCGATCCCGGCGGCCTGCGGTTATCACAGTGCCGATGTGATGCGCCGCGCGTTTGTCAAAGTGACCGGCATGACGCCGTCGCTGTATCGCAAAATGTTCCCGCCGCCGCGCTGAGTCTGCACCACTGTCCGTATCCTCGTCCGGCTGCGCCATCCAGCCGGTTATTCCAGCGTATTGCTTTCCAGCTTACGCGTTGCAGTCCCGCGCGTTGACCACCAGCAGAGCAGCGAACCGAGGCAAACCATCGCCGTGCCTTGCCAGAAGGAGAAGGTCAGGCTGGAGTTAAGGATAAAAGCGGCTATCAGCGATGAAATGATAGGGATAAAGTAGGATGCTGCGGCTAACAGCGTGACATTGCCGTGCAAAATGCCGACGTTCCACGCCGCATAGCCAAGCCCCATCGCCATCGCTGCCAGCGCCAGGCTGATGCACGCCTGCAGCGAAAACACCACGGGTGGCTGCGGTGATAGCAGCGATTTCAGCCACAGCGTCAGCGCAGTTAAGATGAAAAACAGCGTGATGCCGTTACTGCCTTTAGCGCTATTTTTTGTCACCACGCAATAAACCGCCCAAATCATCGCACCGCCAAATGCCAGACCATAACTGAGCGGATTATCCATCACGTTGTCGATCATTTCGCCCAGTGAAAATCCCCGATCGCCGCTCAGTACCCGACAAATACCGGCGACGGCCAGCAGGAGGCCGGGAATAATCAACGGGCTGGTCTTTTGCCGGTTAACCATCACCGTTAAAACGATGGTCATCGCCGGCCACAGGTAATTAACCATGCCGACTTCAATCGCCTGATGGCCGCTATGAGTAAAACCCAGCGACAGCGACAGGCAGAGCTCATAGCAGACAAACAGCAGGCTGCCGATCAGCAAATAGCGGCGGGGAAACTGGCGCAGTTCAGGAAAACCCACGGTGAACAGCAACAGCAGGGCGCTGGCGCTATAAATCAGCGCGGCACCGGTTACCGGACCAAAACTTTCACTGACGCTTTTTATTAATCCTACAATCGTGCTCCACAGCAGAATGGCCAGCAGACCAGTCAGGGTAGCTTTACTCTGCGGCATTACCCGTTACCTCAATGTGTGAAAAATCGCGGCGTGCTCGCCAGTGTGGCTGCTGGCGGGGACGCAGACAAGATGAATCTGCAGGTTGCCGATGTGACTGGCCGGAAAGCGCACCCGTCGGCAGACAAAAAGTTGAAATAATATTCTGATTAAAATCAGTGTAATAGAGCAGTGATGTAAATCTTCGCTAAAAAATAACTTGCTATTAAATAGTGCACTATATAAATTCAGTCTCAGTTCAGAACACGACCATCGAGTCATTATCATTTAAATAGCGTGCGATATAATCGCAAAAAATATTAAAGGAGTAACACCATGAAATTACAACACTCTCTGCTTGCCATGGCGATGGCTACTGCATCTGTTAATAGCTTTGCTGACGCACCACAACCTGAACGTCACGTGCAGCAGTTTTTACAGGCGCTGAACAGCAGCGGCGGCAAACCGATTGAGCAACTGTCACCGCAGGCAGCGCGTCAGGTGCTGATTGATGCGCAGAAGGGCGTAACGCTGCCGCCGGCCGACGTCACTGAAAAAACCATTCAGGTAAACGGCCAGCCCATTAAGCTGAACATCGTAAAACCGCAGGGCGCACAGGGTACGCTGCCGGTATTTATGTTCTTCCACGGCGGCGGCTGGATCCTCGGTGATTTCCCGACCCACGAACGTCTGGTGCGCGATCTGGTGGTGGAATCTGGCGCTGCGGCCGTGTTTGTGAACTATACGCCGTCACCCGAAGCGCATTATCCGCTGGCCATCAATCAGGCTTATGCGGCGACACGCTGGGTGGCGGAACACGGTAGTGAAATTGGTGTCGATGGCAAGCGCCTGGCGCTGGTTGGTAACAGCGTCGGCGGTAACATGGTGGCGGCGGTCGCGCTGCAGGCTAAACAGCAGCAAACACCAGCGATTCGTTATGACATCATGCTGTGGCCGGTAACCGATGCGCGCTTTGATACCGCTTCGTATCACCAGTTTGCCAACGGATATTTCCTGTCACGGAACATGATGAAATGGTTCTGGGACGCCTACACCACCAAACAGAGCGAACGCGACAATATCCTCGCTTCGCCGCTGCGCGCCACGAAAGAGCAGCTGCAGGGCTTACCACCGACGCTGATTCAGACGGCAGAACTGGATGTGCTGCGTGATGAGGGTGAAGCCTTTGGTCGCAAACTGGATGCTGCTGGAGTGGATGTCACCGTGACGCGCTATAACGGTCTGATTCATGACTACGGCCTGCTCAATCCGCTGAGCGAGGTGCCGGCAGTCCGCACTGCGATTCGCCAGGCGGCGGAAGAGCTGAAAACCCATCTGCAGTAAGCTTCAGGCCAGGCGCGGCGGCGTCTGGCCCGTTCATTTATCCTCGCGTCACTTCCACTTCATCTCACCGGTATTCACCTTCGCGCTCAGCTCCAGCGAGCTGACATCTGCTAAGGTTGGCCACGCCTGTTTCATCGCCTGAATCACCGCCGCGGAGCCTTTGTGCTGTTGCAGCGCCCGCTCAAAACTTTGCAGATAATCCAGCGTAAAGGTGACCGCCTTATCGCCTGCCGGACGCGCACCCAGATAGTGGCCGGGGATCACCACCTGCGGCTTCAACTGCTGCATTTCTCGCAATACCTGACGCCACTCTGCGCGGCTGGCTGCGGTCTGGGTGTCCGCGGTCCAGACGTGAATGCCGGAATCCACCACTGTGCCACCGAGTATTGCCTTACTGGAGGGAATCCACACGTAGGCTGATTTTTCTGCCGCGTGGCGCAGTTCGATGCGCTCACCATCGACGCTAAACCGCGTCTGGTGGGTAATCTGCGGCACATACAGCTGGTGCGGCGCAGCGCCGTTCATCTGCGGTCCCCAGTACTGCAGCTTGGCATCTTTGGTCGCTTCGATATGTTCCACTACCAGCGGCGAGGCGACAATTTTGGCCTGCGGGAAAGCCTGCACCAGCGGCTCAAGACCGAAGTAGAAATCCGGATCGCCTGAGGTGATCACGATGTGGGTCAGCTGCTTGCCGCGCGCTTTAATCAGTTCTACCAGCTTCTCGCCATCTTTGGGGCTGAACTGCGCATCAAACAGAATCGCTTCATGCGGACCGGAGACCAGCGTCGACGAGACCGGAAAAATTCCCTGTTCCTGTGGGTTATACACGTCTAACTGCAACGGGGCGGCAAAAGCCGGCGCGGCGGCTAAGGTGACCAGCAGCGCGAGTGATTTCATCTTCATGGCATCTTCCTTTTTACGGCAACGTGCCGTCACTGAAAGACGCTATTGTAAGCAAATCGCCAGCTGGCAGAATTCCCGCAATCAGATATGATCAGTTGCATAAAACGATCAGATGGAGCCTGCATGGACAGAGTGACGGCAGCGCGGGTGTTTAACCGGATTTGTGAACTGGGAAGCCTGAGCGCGGCGGCGCGCGCGCTGGATATTTCGCGCCCGATGGTCAGTCGCTATCTTGATGAAATGGAGAAGTGGGCGGGCGCTCGCCTGCTACACCGTTCTTCTAGGCGGCTGACCATTACCCCTGCGGGTGAACAGATTTTGCATAAGACACGCGCGCTGGCCCGGCTGGCCGACGAGATTGAACAGCAGGGCGATGAGGGCAAACCCCAGGGCACGTTGCGCGTGGCCTGTGCACATTCAACCGCCACCCACATTCTTGGACCGATGATTCCGGCGTTCCTCGCGCGTTACCCGGCGGTACGTATTGAGCTGGAGATCAATAATCAGCCGGTCAGCCTGGTGGGTGAGCGCATCAACGTGGCCATTCGCATTACCGACGATCCGGAGCCCGGCGCGATTGCCCGCAGGCTGGGTGAATGTGCCTCGGTAGTCTGCGCCGCGCCGGCCTATTTAACGCAACGGGGCGAACCGCAGACGCCAGCGGATCTGGCACAACATAATTGCCTGCACTACAGCCGCTTTGCCGGGCAGCGCTGGCAGTTTCACGATGCGCAAGGCGAGGCGGTTTCCGTGGTGGTGAGCGGCAATTTCAGCGCTGGTATTTCATCCGTGTTATGTGATGCCGCTATCGCCGGCTGTGGTGTTGCCATGGTGCCGGCAATGGAGGCGCAGGCTGCACTGGCCAGCGGTCAGTTACGTTGCGTACTGCCCGGTTTTCAACCGCGCACCTTAGGCATTTATGGCCTGTATATGTCGCGCGAACGCCAGCCTGCGGTATTACGGGTATTTCTGGATGCGGTGATGCAGCAGTTGCGAAACCTCTGAATCATCACTGTGACAACGTCACTGGTGCCTGTCACGCGCTGTATGTGTTACGTAACACCGTTTCGACATACTGAACCATGGCGTTAAGCGACAAATCCACCGCACAACTGCTACTATGCGCCGCGCTGCGGCAGTTGAGCTGCGCGCCGGGTTCCACTTTCACTCATTTTTACCTGCTTAACGGCATGGGGTAGCACCGTAATGTTTCACGATTTAGGCATCATCAATCTCTGGACTTTCCTGGCGGGCGCGCTGGTGATCATTCTATTACCCGGACCCAACAGCCTGTATGTGCTGCGCACCGGGATGAGTCGTGGGGCAAAGCCGGCCTGTCAGGCGATAGCCGGGGTGATGGCGGGCGATTTAATTTTGATTTTCCTCGCCTGGGCGGGCGTCGCGACGCTGATCCGTACCAGTCCGCATATTTTTATGGTGGTGCGTTATCTTGGCGCCATGTTCCTGCTGTATCTCGGCGTGAAGATTATCATCGGCGCGCTGCGCAAACGCAGCGGCGATCAACCGGCTGAAGCGGTAAAACAGGAAAACTATTTCCTGCGTGCGCTGCTGCTTGGCGTAACCAATCCCAAGGCGATTTTGTTTTACGTTTCGTTCTTCATACAGTTTATCGATCCGCGCGTAACCCATACCGCGCCGGCGTTTGCCACCTTGGGTGCGCTGATCCAGGTGATCAGTTTCAGCTACTATTCCCTGTTGCTGGTGGCTGGCGCGGTGATGGTGCGCTATCTGCGCAGCCGCACCCGCCTGGTTAAGCTGGCGAACATGCTGACCGGCATGCTGTTTTTTGGCTTCGCCGTGCGGTTAGTCAGCGCGCAAAGCTAACCCTTCTGACGCACGCCACGGCAGCAACGCCGCCTCCGCTGGTTGCACCTTTAAATGGCAACGCGATGATGCAGCGGTGTGCACGGCTTGTGCACATTGCCTGCATCGGTATGACTGCCGCATCCATAAGTATTCCATCTTGTATCCCAGACCGTATCCTATCTGGCCCGGCGCATAACGGCCGCGCGCACCACACTATTCTGGCACGCAAACTGCACTCCTCCCGGTAGCCAATTAACCCGGGAGAACGATCATGTTTGATGCACTGCTGGATGAAGATGCCACCCAGCTGGCGGCGCGGGTGCGCGACGGCGAGGTTTCCGCGCGCGAGTTAACCCAGGCGACGCTGGATCGCCTGGAACAGCGGGAGCCGCTGATTCAGGCGTTTTGTACCCTGACGCCGGAGCGGGCGCTGGCACAGGCAGAGCAGATCGACCGCCGTCGTGCGCGCGGCGAGCCGCTGGGCGCACTGGCGGGTGTGCCGCTGGCGGTAAAAGATTTGATCTGTACCGCAGGTGTGCGAACCACATCAGGATCGGCCGCCTACGCCGATTTCATTCCCGAAGAAGATGACATCACCGTTGAGCGCCTGCTGGCGGCGGATGCCATCCTGCTGGGCAAGACCACCGCGCCGGAGTTTGGCTACAGCGGTGTCGGCCATAATCCCCTGTTTCCCTCACCGCGTAATCCCTGGGACGTGAGCAAAACGCCGGGCGGATCGAGCGCGGGTTCCGGCGCGGCGCTGGCGGCACGGCTGTGTCCGATTGCGCTCGGCAGTGATGGCGGAGGATCGGTACGTATCCCGGCGGCCCACTGCGGTGTCTATGGACTCAAGGCCTCGATGGGGCGGGTGCCGCTGTGGCCGGGCTGCCGCGATGAGCGTTATCCTGGCGTTTCCAGCTGGGAATCGCTTGAACATATCGGTCCGATGACGCGTAGCGTGCGCGACAGCGCGCTGATGATGTCGGTGATGGCCGGTCCGGACATGCGCGATCGGCACTCCATCCCATGCAGCGATGTTGACTGGCTGGCCAGTCTGGATCGGCCACTGCAGGGGTTGCGCATCGCTTTCAGCGCCGACTTTGGCTATATCGCCGTCGATGCGGAAGTGCGCGCCGTGGTCACCGCGGCCGCGCGTCGTTTCGCTGCAGCGCTGGGCGCAGAGCTGGAGGAGGTGGATCCCGGCATCGCTGACGAAAGCGCCAGCTTTGCTGCGCTGGTGGCGTTCGAAAGCGATCTGAGCGGCATGCGCCAGATGCAGAACCAACTGGGAACAGCGATGTCACCGCACCTGAGCGCCATGCTGCAGCGCGACTGGCGTGCAGAGCATTTCACCGACGCCAACACCACGCGCAAAAAGCTCTGCAACCAGCTGTGGCGCTTTATGCAGCGCTACGATCTGCTGCTGTCGCCGACGCTGGCGGTGCCGCCGTTTGCGCTGCACATGCAGGGCCCGGAAGTCATTGATGGCCGCATGGTGCGCAGCGATCACTGGCTGTCGTTCTGCTTCCCGTTCAATTTTACCGGTCAGCCTGCCGCCTCGGTGCCTGCCGGCTTCACGGCCAGTGGTCTGCCGATCGGTATGCAAATTGTGGGTCGTCATCTGGACGATGGCCTGGTGCTGGCGGCCAGTGCCGCTTTTGAGCGCATCCAACCATGGAATCATCACTATCCTGCTGCTATTGGAGTTCTCCATGAGTAACAAATCTTCCCCTGCGCTGGAGCAGGAGTTCGAGCATGAGCCGGTGCCGCTTAGCCATCGCCACTCGACGGGTTCGGTGTCGGCGGTGTGGTTTGGCTTTCCGATGATCCTCACCAATGCGCTGTTCGGCGGCATTATCACCTGGCATCTTGGCTTCTGGCCGGCACTGCTGGCGATTTTGCTGGGTAACCTGGTGCTGTTTGCCTATGTCGGCGCACTTAGCTGGTTCGCCGGACATACCGGTATGAACTTCGCGCTGCAGGCGAAGCGGACCTTCGGCACCAAAGGCTATATTCTGGTGTCCGGCTTTCTTTCTACCGTGGTGATAGGCTGGTACGCCTTCCAGACCGGCCTGACCGGGACGGTGATCAACCAGACTTTTGGCTGGAATGCGCTGGCGGTCACCGCGTTTGCCATGGTGCTGTATACCGGCGTCACCTTTCTCGGGGTGCGGGCGCTGTCGGTGCTGGGAATGATTGCCGCTCCGCTGTTTGTGGTGCTGGGGCTGGTGGCGCTGTGGCTGGTGAGCAAGGATCATGATTTCACCACGCTGACCCAGTGGCAGGGCAGTCCGGCAGCCGCTGGCGCCATGAGCATGGGCACGGCGGTCACCATGGTGATTGCCGGCTTTGCGGATTCCGGCACCATGACAGCGGATTTTACCCGCTGGTCGAAGGACGGCAAATCAGCGGTGATCGCCGCGTTTTCCGCGTTCCCGCTGGCGAATGTGATTTCCTATCTGTTTGGTGTGGTGATTGTCGCCGTCGGCGCGGCGGTCGATCCGCTCAGCAACGGCGGTAACTTCCTGCCGCTGCTGATGGGGCACGGCATGCTGCTCTCCGTCATTGCCTTTCTGTTTGTGTTTATCAACCTCGGTTCGGTGTGCACGCACTGCCTGTATAACGGCGCGGTCGGTTTCAGCCATCTGTTCAGCAGCAATATGCGCCTGTGGACGCTGATCCTCGGGGCCATCGGTGGCGTGCTGGCGCTGGCCGGCGTGTGGTCCTTGTTCCTCGAATGGCTCAGCCTGCTTGGCATGGTGGTGCCGCCGTTTGGCGCAGTGATGATTGTTGATCTGATCTTTATGGCAAAAATCAGCGAACAGCGTCAAACCCGGCGCCTGCGCGGCAGCGCGTTCGCCGCCTGGGCCATCGGCAGCCTGTGTGCGGTGATGGCCCACCTCGAATTCCCGCAGTTTGGTGAAGCGGTTATCGGCCTGGTCACCGCTTCACTGAGCTATACGCTGATCGTGAAATGGAAACCGGAAAGTAGCACGGCGGTAATGGAGAAAAGCAATGCCTGATTATATCGTTGATTCAACCCCCTATCCGTGGCCGTTTGACGGCAACTGCACGGTGCAAAACACCGCGCTGCTGGTGATTGATATGCAAACCGACTTCTGCGGCAAGGGCGGTTATGTTGACACTATGGGTTACGACATCTCCCTGACACGCGCCCCCATCAAACCGCTGCAGCAGGTGTTAGCGCGCATGCGCGAATCCGGCTTCCCGATCATCCATACCCGTGAAGGCCATCGTCCGGACCTGAGCGATCTGCCGGCCAACAAGCGCTGGCGATCGCGGCGCATGCAGGCGGAGATTGGTGCACCAGGGCCCTGTGGTCGCATTCTGGTGCGCGGTGAGCCAGGCTGGGAAATCATTCCCGAGCTGGCGCCGCTACCGGATGAAGTGATTATTGATAAACCCGGCAAGGGCTCTTTTTACGCCACCGACCTTGAGCTGATTCTGCACAGTCGCGGTATCCGCAACTTAATCATCAGCGGCATCACCACCGACGTTTGCGTGCATACCACACTGCGCGAAGCCAACGATCGCGGCTTTGAATGTCTGGTACTGAGCGACTGCTGCGCGGCGACGGAGTTGAAGCATCATGAGGCGGCGCTCAGCATGATTCATATGCAGGGCGGTATATTCGGCGCAGTGGCGGACTCGGCAACGCTGCTGGCCGCGCTGAACAGCCCGGCAGCGGCGCGGATGAGCTAATCCGGCAACGGACGCGAACGGCGGGCTGGCCAGGCGTTGAGGTGCCGGGCCAGCCACAACCGCACACCAACCCTGCGCGGGCGTGATGATGCAGTCTGACCGGCCTCCGCCGGTCATGGCAAACTTCAGCCAACGTTGCCGGCAATCGTCAGATAGTCGGTATACATTTGCGGTGCGCCGGAGAACGAGGCCATGGTGCGCCATTCATCATACATACGCTCGCTCTCCTGATGGTTTTTCACAAACGTCAGCGATTTTTCGGTTGAGACGTCCATCGCCGGATGGAAGCTGTTGAGCGAGTCGAGGCTCTCGATCACCAGCATCACCGCATACTGCTCACTTCGATTACCGCCGGTGCCCTTCAGCATGTGAAACTTCCAGCCGGGATAGTCATCAATGCGCGCGACGTTCTCAATCATAAAGCGATCAAAGTCGGCAGCCGTCACGCCCGCGCGGAGCGCCAGATGATGAAAACCGACCACGCGTGCCACCGCAGGTTGAGCATCGGGCTGAAAGTTCGGGCCGGGCGGCAGTGAACTGTGGCGGTTTTCTGCCAGCAGCGAGAACGTGGAGAAGAGCGTTGGTAACTCCCCATAAGTGGCAAAGTTTTTCCACTCCTCAAGCAGCGCGCTCGCCTCGGGCCGTTGTTGCCAGAAGGCGATGGCCTCAGCCGTGAGTTCGCCAGCCGGTGTGATATAGCGGTCATAGTCTGCCTGGCTGGGAGCCTGATACAGCATCAGGTATTGTTCCTGGCGTTCGCCGCGCAGGCCTTTTAACAGCGACCATTGCCAGCCCGGATAAGCAGGAATCTGCGTGCCGCGCGCCTTGAGAAAGGCTTCGAAGGTTGCGGCATTAACGCCTTTCTTCAGATTGAGCCCGACGTAGTGCAGGCTGAACACCGGTTGCGTTGAGGTTGTCATAGAAACTCCTTGTGAATATGACAGGGCAAAGGCGCTACTTCGCTGTCAGAGCGAAACGCGCCGCGAAAGTCACCAGCAGCAACATCACGATGCCGGCGCTGAGCGTGGTGGTCAGGGACGTGAGCTGGGCGCTAAAGCCAATCAGCGCCGGGCCCAGCAGTAGCCCGGAGTAACCGCACAGCGTGACGGCCGGTATGGCGTAATGCGCGGCGACAGTGCGCTGGTTACCCGCCGCGTTGAATAAAATCGGCACGATATTGGCCAGACCGATACCCACCAGCACAAAGCCGAGCAGGGCGCTCCACAGCCAGACGGAGAAAATCGCTAATGCCAGCCCCCCGCTGGCGACGAGACCGCCCCAGGTGAGCACGCGGCGACTGCCATAGTGATTAATCAGCCGATCGCCAAACAGGCGCAGCGTGGCGACAGCCGTGGCGTACAGCGTGAAGCTGAAACCGGCCAGCTGCATCGACATGGCGCGTTCACTGTTCATAAACACCGCTGACCAGTCGAGCATGGCGCCTTCGGTGAGGAACAGCAGAAAACACAGCAGGGCAATCAGCACCACGTTACGGTGCGTCAGAGCGCGCAGCGTACCGCGCGTTGGTTTTGCATCCGTGCGGCGACGGGGCAACAGGGCGGTATGGCTCATCAGCAGCAGCAATAAAATCAACGCACACAGCGGCAGCAGCGCCAGCAGGGGCGCAACCTGCAGCCACAGCAGCAGACTCACCGCGCCGGCGCCAGCAATGCTGCCAAGACTGTAAAAGCCGTGAAAGCCCGACATCTTGCTGACCCCGGCCTCGCGCTCCACGATCACCGCCTGATAATTCATGCTGACATCCATCAGTCCGTTGATCGCGCCGAAGAGCAACAGCGCGCCCGCCATCGGCAGCGGTGAGTTCAGCAGCATCAGCAGCGGCAGATCCAGCGCCAGTCCGGCACCGCACAGCAGCAGCAGCGTGCGACAGCCAAAATGGGCAATCAGCGCGCCGGTAAAGGGCATAACTGACATGGAGCCTGCGGCGATACAGAACAGCAGCAGCCCCAGCATGCCGTCATTGATCGCCAGTTGCGCTTTGGCGAAGGGAATAAGCGGCGCCCAGGCGGCCATGCCCAGTCCGGCGATAAAAAATAGCGTGCGCGTCGCGCGCTGCTGGCGCAGGTTAAGCAGATTACTGGTCATCATCACATCCCGGAGTAGTACGGCGTTTCATTGCCTGGCCTTATCCATGGTCGGGCTACAGGTACACTGCAGCCTGTGCAGAGGCCCATAAAAACGTAATCAATATTTAACAGTAACAAGACTTGTCCTGGAAATGACGTAGCGTGTTCAGGTGGCTGTATTCAGTAGAGTTTATTTATGGCATACACGGAAGGCACTTTAAAAAAGCGCGATGTGGGAGGGGAACGGTAATGACGGATAAAGGCAATAGTGACAAACTTTTTGCAATAAACTGAAATATATAGGTATTTATTTGGGATAATACAAATATCTCGCGCACTGTGCAGCGGTGCAATTTATTGCGCGATAAATCGCACCGCTATCTACCAGGATGGATTACCTGCACGTTGCTTAACTGAACAGCAGCGTTAATGTCATTAACCGGCAATTAAGAATATTAATATAGTTAATGATTACTCGGCGCATTTAACAACCTGCAACCGTCAGCGCCAGGTCTCTTCACTTACTCATCCAGCTGTAAATAGCAGACACGCAGGCGGTGCCCGTCCGGGTCCAGCGCGGTAAAGGTGTAGCCAAAGTCCATGCGCACCGGCGACTGAATGATGGTGATTTCGCGCAGCACGCCCCATTCGTGATAAAGAAAATCGACATCGTCTTTGCGCGCGGTTTTAAACACAATTTCGCTACGCGCTGCACTGGCGGGCAGAGAGAGTGCGGGTTCAACGGTATACTGCGACCAGATACCCAGTTTAAAGCCGCTCTCAAACACAAACATGGCAAAGGTCGGGCTGAGTTCTGCGGGTTTGATGTCGAACAGCGCGGCATAAAAGTCAGCACTTTTCACGACGTTGGGCACATAAATAATGGTCATGTTAGCGGTAAGCATGGTGATCTCCTTGTGTGTTTACCGCTGCATAGTAGGGGGAGGCTGTGACAGATTTTGTCAGGAGTCGATGGGTTAACTGATAATTTTCAGATCGGCTTTACGGTGCTTTTTCTGTTCCTGATAGAAATTCTCATGGGGTCCGATATCCAGCAGATACAGTTCCAGTTTATTTTCCACCCAGCTATAGCCCAACAGCGTCAGGCGGTTATTCAGCTGAAATTTGTGCACGCGTAAAAAGTTTAAGTCACCTCTTTTAAGCTCACCGATTTCAGGCGCATCAACAATCCTGTCGATCTCATCCTCGACGATGGCACGCTGTGTATCGGGCAATTTATCGAGCGTTTTTTCAAAGCGGCGTGTTTGATAAACCTCAATGCTATTTTGTGGTTTTGGATCGGGGTGTTCGGCGGACATACGGCGAAACCTTCTGATTATCGACTTCAGCCTGGGCGATCAATACTTCAGCGATGAAGCTATACGGTAAGTCCGGATTATCCTCAGCAATCCGACCGATTTTCGCCCAATGCTCAATCTGCTTTGGAATGCTGCGGCTGGCGGCTTCAGCGTGAATTTTTACGTCGCTCACGAAGTCATCGTCTAAACGAATACTTGTGGCCATGAATATTACCTCGCGGATGAAAGCGGTGATGGACTGACTGTTGTAATGTTGAGTTGCGATTACTGCTGCACGCGGCCAAGTATGCGACATTTTGTCGCTTATAGCAACGTTATGTCGCTAGCGCGTCGCGCTGTCCACCGGGTGACGTAAATGGTGATAATCCCGCCAGCGTTTCAGCAACTGATGACGCGTGCCGGGATAGAGTTCGCTGGTGACGCTGATCGCTTCAATGCGATCGACGCGGAAATTGCGGAACTCCTGGCGCAGTTCGCACCAGCCGCACAGCAGGCGCACGCGTTCAAAGTAGCCAATCACCACCGGCCAGATGGTGCGCGTGGAGAGGTTATCCTGCAGATCTTTGTAGCGCAGGCTGATCTTGCTGCGCTGATGGATTGCCTGGCGAATCTGCGGCAGATGGGTTTCGAACAACGCTTCGCCCTGGGAGGCGATCAGCAGCGACTGGTGATCGATACTCTGCGTAAGATGCGGCGGAATCACAGCCTGGACTTTGGCCAGCGCATGGCGCGCGGCGGACTTAAGCTCATCGTCGGTGTGTCGGGTGACCCAGTTGAGCCCGAGCACCAGCGCGTCAATCTCCTGACGGGAAAACATCAGCGGCGGCAAATGGCCGTCGGATTTCAGTAAATAACCAACGCCCGCGCTGCCCTCAATCTCTACGCCCTGCTGCTGCAAACTAAGAATGTCACGATAGACGGTGCGCACGCTGATGTGCAGCTGTTCAGCGATACGCTGCGCGGTCAGCGGATAGCGATGACAGCGCAGCAATTGCAGCAGTTCGGGAAGCCGCTGAGTTTTAGACACGATACGCCAGCCTTAAGCGAAGAACGCGCGCCGCCAGGAATCAGGCACGCAACAGTTGGCTTAATGTAGCCAAATCCGCCGTGCTTTGCAGCTCGCTGATAGCCAGTAACTGCTGCTGGCGCGCCGGCACTTCATGGCGCAGCGCCTGACGCAGTTTGGCCGCCACATCTACGCCATCCGCCAGCGACTGCTGCCGCGTGCGGCGCTGCTGCAACTGACGACCCTCTTTCAGCGTCAGCGTGACGAGATGAAAACGCCGCGCCGGGTTGAGCGCATCGGGCGGCGCGGACGCATCCGGCGTGCGACGCACTTTGGCCGCCAGCGGCATCACCGCCGGATTAAGCGCACCTTCGGCAAAATCTTCCAGCCGTAAATCGTCGTACATCAGCATGGCGGCGATCACGTACTCCAGGCTAAAGCGTGCTTCGATGCCGTTAGCCGGCACGCGAACTGCCGCCGCGATGTCACCACCCGGCGGGAAGGCGACCGTGATGTCATCAATATTTTCCAGCAGCGAGTCCAGCGAGTGGCCTTCCGCCAGCCAGGCGCGCCGCAGCAGACGTGCCGCTTCGGCAGCGCTGTGAGTTCCGGCGCAGGTGGGGAAGGGTTTGAACTCCAGACCGGGGGTACTGATGCGCCACGGCGCGCCCCAGTTTTCCACCAGCCGTTGCGGCTGCGCCTCGCCGTTACTGCTGGCGGCGAGAAACGCGTCGAGCACGCCTTCATGCCGGCCATCGAATTTCGCCAGCGTCAGCTGCGCCGCCATCACCGCACGCTCTGCCGCCAGTCCGGCGTGCAGCGGCTTCACCGCTGAACCAAACTGAGCGCGCAGTCCGCTGGCCTGGGTCGCCGCGATGCCGATCAGCGTGGCGCAGTCGGTTGCATTAAGCTGCAGCAGACGTGCCAGCGCCGCCGCCGCCGCCAGCGTACCCAGCGTGGCCGTGTTGTGATAACCCAGCGCATAGTGCTGCTGGCTGGCGGCCAGACCCAGCCGGCCAGCCACTTCCACGCCGATGACATAGGCATCAAGGAACGCTTCGGCAGTGGCGGGCTGCTGCTGCTGCCAGGCAAACAGCGCAGGCAGAATCGCCACGCTGGGATGGCCGCGAAAATCAGCATGGAAATCATCGTAATCCAGCGCATGCCCGGCATAGCCCAGCAGCAACGCCTGTGAGCGTACGCTGCCGTCGCCATAAACCTGTCGCAGCGCCGGTAAGCCGCTGTCCGGCACCTGCTGCTGTAACACCGGCCAGCTCACGGCGAGAAAATCCTGTATGCCAGTGCGCGCGGCATCACGTGCCGCCGCATCCGGCTGGCTTTGCAGGATGCGCTCAGCCAGCGCGTGGCTCAGGTTCATGCCCGCTCCAGACTGCGCAGCGCCGCCACGGCGAGCTGCGCGAGGTAGCGTGAGGTGGGCAGCAACACTGCATCATTGATGCGAAAAGCCGGATGGTGCAGCGCATAAGGTTCGCCAGTGCCGATCATCACAAAGGCGCCGGGCAGTTGTTGCTGATAAAAAGCAAAATCTTCGCCGATCGGGCTGGCTTCCACCACGCGCGCCTCAAGTCCGCTGGCGGTGGCCTCTTGCAGAGCAAAATCCGCCCAGTGGGCATCATTCACCACCGCAGGCGGACCGGCGTGCCAGTTAAACTCAACCTCTGCGGCAAAAGCCGCACCAAGGCCAAGCACGATTTCGCGGAAGCGCTGCTCCAGTCGCTCACGCGTGGACTGAGAGAAGGTGCGCACCGTGCCTTCCAGCCAGGCGCTGTCCGGAATAACGTTCCAGGTGCTGCCGCTGTGCAGCTGGGTGATCGACACCACCGCGTTGTCAGCGGAGGGGGCGTTACGGCTAATCAGCGTTTGCGCCGCGGAGACAATCTGCGCCGCGATAATGATCGGATCGTTGCCCTGATGCGGTTTGGCAGCATGGCTGCCGGTGCCGGTGATGCGGATATCGAAGCGATCTACCGCCGCGGTCAGCGCGCCGGCTTTGCTGCCCACCACGCCAGGCGGCAGCGACGGATCGTTGTGAATGCCGAAAATCGCCACCGCCTCCTGCAGCGCGCCGGTAGCGATGACATCCGGCGCGCCCTGGCCGGTCTCTTCGGCGGCCTGGAACAGAATCCGCACGCGGCCGGGCAGCGTTGCCTCCTGCTGCTTAAGCAGAATCGCCGCGCCGAGTGCCGCGGAAGCGTGAAAATCGTGGCCGCAGGCATGCATCACGCCGGGACGCTCCGAGCGAAAAGCGACGTCCGACTGCTCTTCAATCGGCAACGCATCAATATCCGAACGCAGCACAATCAGCGGTCCCTGTGCCGGGCCGACCTCCGCCACCAGACCGGTTTTCAGTGGCAAATCAACGATGCGAATCTGGTGCTGTTCCAGCTGCTGGCGCAGGCGGGCGGTAGTTTCAAACTCCTGATTAGAGAGTTCCGGAAAACGGTGTAGTTCGTGGCGAAAGGCGATCAGCCGCTCGCCAAGCGCTGTTTCATTCAGTTGGCTCATGCCTGGCTTCCTTGTGATGCCGCCTGGCGCGTCAGCCAGGCATCGTGTGCGGTTTCATCCAGCACTTTTTTCATATATTGCGTGATGTGGCCTTTGCCGAGATCGGTGGTGTGCATGAGCACAAATCCGCGCTTGCGATACATATCAATCAGCCACGGATGGCTGATGGCGGTACCGAGCGAAACTGCCGGTGCGCGTAACTGGCCGCGTAAAATTTCCTGCTCCAGGCGATCCTGAACCTGGCGGCCAAACTGCTGCCCCGCGTAGTCCGGGTGAGCGCCAAACCAGCCGATATGCGGCAGGCCGAACGGACCCGGCAGCGGGCCCCACGGATAACGCACGGTGACCGAGGAGACCATCATGCCCTGGGCATACAGCGCATACACGCCGTGGCTTTGCAGATGCCGCAGCGTTTTCTCGCGGTCGGCGGTGGCCGCATCAAATTTGATCCCCAGCGCCAGCGTGGGCGCATAGGCGGCATGCATCAGCGCCTGATAAGTGTCCACTTCGTCTTCAGTGACCTGACGAAACTCAAGTGTCATAGCTATCCCCGGAAAACCGCCCGGCGGGCGATAATGAAAGAAGGCTCAGAGTAGCAGTAAAGCGCTGACGGGCTATATGTGAAATCCGGATAAGCTAATGCAAATTTGTGAAAATGAAATGGCGGCTTTTTCATTGCACAAATCGCCATTTACCGTAGTATGCATAAAATACATAGCGCTATAACTATTTCGCATTAATCCTCTGAAATATAACAATTTTGTTATGGCGTTTTTCCTAATCAGGGTGACAACGTGTTAGCGATTAAATCTCCGCGTGCCTACGCACACGAACCGGGACTGCGTGCGCGCACCGGTGAATTCATTAAACCTTATGCTACGCATATCCGTATTTTCACCTCTCCACGCGCCTGGCAGGCGGTTAATCCGCAATTAACGCAAAGTCTGGAAACCTGTGGTATTCGCTGGGAAATCGAGTATTTGCACGGCGAATGCACCGACGCGGCCATTGATACGCTGAAAAGCAATCTGCAACAGCAGCAGGCTGAACTGCTGCTGGCAATTGGCGGCGGGCGCGTACTGGATGCGGCTAAAGCGGTCGGCAGCCAGTTACCGGAAATCACCGTCGTCAATTTCGCCACCGTCGCGGCGACCTGTGCCGCCTGGTCGCCGGTGGCGATTATTTATGACGCGCAGGGCGGTCACGTGCGCAGCCAGCCGCTGGGCAAAATGCCTGAACTGGTGCTGGTAGACAGCGAAGTGATCGCGCAAAGTGATGTGCGTTACCTCAAAGCGGGCATTGTCGACGCGCTGGCTAAATACTACGAGTTCTATCCTTATCTGCGGCACAACCCCCACGATCTCGCCCTCGACCTAAAAGTGATGACCGCGCAGCGCGCGCTGGATGTCTATCGCCAGCACGGTGCCGCTGCCGTGCTGGCCAACCAGCAACAGCAAGTGACGCCGGAACTGGAGAAGGTGATCGATGCCAGCATTGTGCTGGCCGGCCTGGCCAACAGCGTGCGTGATGTGCTGCCGACGCCAGGCTTTGCCCATGCCATTCATAACCGTCTGACCCATCAGCCGGAGCTGCACCACTGGCTGCACGGTGAAAAAGTCGGTTACAGCCTGCTGGTGCAGTCGCTGATTGAGCACGACGGTGAGCCGGACGCCGCGCTGCTGGCGCTGCTGCGACAGTATGATATGCCGCTGACCTTAGCGCCGCTACACGGCGATCGTCGCGCAGCCATCAGAAGCATTGCTGAACAGATCAAATTCCCGGCGGCCAGCGCCGAACGTCTGCCGTTCCGCATCAGCGCGGATGCCTTAGAGCAGGCGCTGCTGGCGACCGAGAACGCCTTTTAATTGTTATTGACCCTTTTATTGACCAGGAAAAAATATGGCTACTTCATCTTCACGCCGCATCCGTTTAGGGCTGTTTGTGCAACCGGTAGGACAGCACGTGAGCGGCTGGCGGCTGACGGAAAATCTGGGCGATCCGACGGATATTGACTGGCTTATCACCATCGCGAAAAAAGCCGAAGCCGGTAAGTTTGATCTGTTTTTCGTGGGTGATGCACTGGCGACCAGCATGTATCGTCTGCCTTCCACCATGGCGCGTCTGGAGCCGTTAACGCTGCTGTCGGCGCTGGCGGTCAACACCAAACGCATTGGCCTGGCGGCGACCGTCTCGACTACCTTCAGCGACCCGTTCACCATGGCACGCAGCTTCTCGTCGCTGGACCACATTAGCCGCGGCCGCGCCGCCTGGAACGTGGTGACGTCGTTCTCTACCGATGTGGCGCGTAACTTCAGCCGCAGCGATATGCCTAATCATGCGGAGCGCTACGCGCGCGCGCGTGAATTCCTTGATGTCACCTATAAGCTGTGGGACGGCTGGCAGGCGGGGGCGGTGCAGCCCAACAAAGAGACCGGTCAGTACTTCATTGATGACAAAATTCAGCCGATTAACCACGTCGGCGAGCACTTCCAGGTGCAGGGCCCGCTGAACATTACCCGCTCACCGCAGGGGCGTCCGGTGATTATCGAAGCCGGTTCTTCCAGCGATGGGCAGAAGCTGGCGGCAGAGACCGCCGAGGTGATTTTCACCGCCTCGGCCAGCCTGGAAGAAGCACAAAGCTTCTACCGTTCGCAGAAAGATCAGGTGATTGCCGCCGGACGCAATCCGGATCACGTGGTGATCATGCCTGGCGTGATGCCGATTGTGGGCCGCACGCGCGAAGAGGCCAAAGCGCTGTGGAAAGAGCTCAACACGCTGGTTGATATCGACAACGGTCTGCGTCAGCTCTCGCTGCGTTTCAATATGGATCTGAGCCAGTATCCGCTCGACGGTCCGGTGCCGGAAGTGCCGCTGGGTGAAGGCAACCAGAGCCGCGTGAAACTGATGACCGACATGGCGAAACGTGAAAATCTGACGCTGCGCGAACTGGCCGCGGTAGCCGCCGGATCGCGTGGTCACCGGGTAATCGTCGGTACCGCGCAGGATATTGCCGATGACTTTGAGTTGTGGCTCAACGAGGGCGGTGCCGATGGTTTCAACATCATGCCGGCGATCATGTCCGAGCAGCTGGATTTGTTTGTGGAGCTGGTGATTCCGGAACTACGCCGTCGCGGTCTGTTCCGCGAAGAGTACGAGTTCGCCACGCTGCGTGAAAACCTCGGCCTGCCGGTGGTGTGAGAGACAGGAGCGAAACATGATCACCCTATCGAAGCGCGTACAGTCTGTGTCGCTCTCGGCTAACGCGGCGGCACGTCAGCTGACGCGCCAGCTAAAAGAGCAGGGCGTGGATATTCTTGACCTCACCACCGGTGAGCCGGATTTTGATACGCCCGCGCACATCCGTGCCGCCGCCAGCGCCGCGATGGATGGCGGTGAAACCCGTTATACGCCGACCAATGGCACCACCGCGCTGCGTAAAGCGGTGCAGGCCAAACTGGCGCGCGAGAATCAGCTGCAGTACGCGCTGGAGCAAATCTGTATCGCCAACGGCGCAAAACAGATCATCTTCAACGCTTTTGCCGCGACGCTAAACGACGGCGACGAGGTGATTGTGCCCACGCCATACTGGCCAACTTTCCCGGACAGCGTGCGCTTCAACGGTGGCGAGGCGGTGCTGCTGCCTTGTCCGCTTGAGCAGCAGTACAAGCTGCAGCCGGCGCAGCTGGCGCAGGCGATCACTGAGAAAACCCGCTGGCTGGTGCTGAACAATCCCGGCAATCCCTCTGGCATGGTGTACAGCGCACAGGAGTTGCAGGCCCTGGCGACGGTGCTGCGCGATCATCCCAATGTGCTGATTATGCTGGATGAGCTGTACGAACATATCCTGTTTGACGATCGTCAGCACGTTAGCCTGCTGCAGGTGGCGCCGGAGCTGGCTGAACGCATTTTGCTGGTGGGAGGCGTGTCGAAAACCTATGCCATGACCGGCTGGCGCATTGGTTTTGCTGCCGGGCCGCAGCCGCTGATTGATGCCATGGTAGTGGTGCAGTCGCAGAACAGTTCTGGTGCCAGCGCCATCAGCCAGGCGGCGGCGGTTGCGGCCTTTAACGGTGGGCTCGATTTTCTGCCCCCGCAGCGCGCCGCGTATCAGGCGCGACGCGATGTCATTGTGCAGCAGTTGCAGCAGGTGGCCGGCATTGAAGTGCTGCAACCTCAGGGCGCATTTTTTGTCTTTTGCCGCTGTGCAGGCCTGCTGGGCAAAACCCGGCCTGACGGTGCCGTACTGCATGACGAACAGGATGTGCTGAATTATCTGCTGGAGAGCGGTGTGTCCGGCGTTGCGGGCAGTGCTTACGGCCTGTCGCCGTATTTCCGTTTGTCGATCGCCACGGATATCGATAGCGTTGAGGAGGCGGGTAAACGCATTGCGCGCGCCTGTGCAGCGTTAATCTGACGGGCGGGTGTGGGAAGGCGTAATAGCCTGATCACCTCGCAGCACACTTCATGAAAGGATTGCATGAAAGCATTTAGGGTGCCGCGATACAGGGGCGGTGATGCGGCAATTAGCCGGTTCCGCCCCGATTTCCTGCGACTGGATTAAATCAGAAAATCATCCAGCGAACCGCCAGCGTCAATCGCTGACTTTATCGGCGAGGGAGTACGACCCTGACCGGTCCAGAATTTCTCATTACCCTGTTCGTCGGTAAATTTATACTTCGCCGGACGCGGTGCACGTTTTGCTTTGCTCTTCGTTTCACCCTGGTTTAATTGCGCCAGTTCATTAATTGTAATGCCGTCTTTGCGCAGCATCTCTTTATATAACGCCAGCTTCTCTTCTTTTTCGCGCTGTGCAGCACTCTCTGCAGCCGTCTCTTCGCGGCGTTCGGCGACCACCACGGCAAACTTCTCCAGCATTTCGTTTAATACCGCAACCTCAATATTACGTGCTTCAGCACGCAGCGTACGAAGATTGTTCAATGCCTTGAGTGCATCGCTCATGTATAAACCCTTATTACTGATACCACTGATTTGAAAGCGTGCATTCTACGGCAATTTTATTCAAATGGAAATATTCACCCGCCGACAGATTTGTCCGGAAATATGCCCCGACCTGTACAGTTTTTGATTGGGCGTAAAGATTTTTGTCTCTTCATTGATTACGCATAAACATGTTAGCGGCTGATTTAATATTACTCGCCACCTACGTCAAGCCGTTCATTTAACATCGCGGCATCTCACGCAATATACGTCACGGCGATTTACAGCTTAATAAATGGCGTCATATAAACAACGCAGCGATTGCTGCAGGGATTAAAAGCGTAACTGGTCAACCTTAGCGCAGAAAAGGAAATTTTATAAACACCTTTCCTATCGGCAGCGTAATTATAAATCAATGGCGGTGACCGGGTACGAAGCTGGTAAATGCGTGGTGTTCAGATGCCAGATCAGGATGCAGGGACAGCCGTTCAGGCGGGGAGGCCGTAGGTCACGCACCGGTTGACTGAGATTAAGGATGATTTCAGGCGTGATAGTTTCCTGTAAAGCAGCCTCAGGGCCGTTACTCCCTGAAGCATAAGATTTTTTCTCAGTGTAAAGGCGTCAGAAAGGCAGTAACAATTTCTTGCAATGTTAATCTTAATGCGTATATTTCTCATTTGCTTTCTTAACCACATGCTCACCACAAAATAACGATAAGCCGATTGAGGAATATTATGTCTTGCAAAGAGATGCGCGTCCGGAACGCAGGTCTTGCGCCGCAGCGCGCGCTGCGCCTGTCACTGCTGGCAGTGCTGGTTGCCTCGGGTGTCGCGCAGGCGGCCGATACGCAAAACAGTGAGGCCACCCTGACCGTTGATGCCAGCGCCAGCGCAGAAGCGCAGCAGGCGCAGGCCGCAGCGGATTACAGCGTACCGGTGACGCGGGCCGGCACCAAAATGGCGCTGACCGCACGTGATATTCCCCAGTCGGTCACCATCATCAGCAAGCAGCGCATGCAGGATCAACAGCTGCAGTCGCTGAACGACGTACTGAGCAACACCACCGGCATCCACGGTGTGGCCGCCGATATGGACCGCATCAATTACTATTCGCGCGGTTTCCTGATCGATAATTACATGACCGACGGCATTCCGACCGCGTTTGCCCAGCGCTGGAACCTCGGTGATGCGCAGACCGATACCGCGCTGTACGAGCGCGTCGAAGTGGTGCGTGGCGCAACGGGCCTGCTGACCGGACCGGGCAATCCTTCCGCTGCCATCAACATGGTGCGTAAACATGCCGACAGCAAAGAGTTTACCGGTAGCCTTGAAGCTGGCTATGGCAGCTGGAATAAGCAGCGTTACGTCGCCGATCTTTCTGCACCGCTGTCAGCGGAAGGCAACGTGCGCGGTCGCCTGGTGGCCGGTTATGAAGACAAAAACAGCTTCATTGAACGTTACGGTGCCGATAAGAAGTTTATTTACGGCGTGGTCGACGCTGATGTGACGGACGCCACCAGACTGTCTGTTGGTTATGAATTCAGCCAGGTAAATACCGATTCACCGATGTGGGGCGGCGCGCCGCGTTGGTACACCGATGGCACGCAGATCCACTCGCGTCGCGGCTATAACACCGCGCCAGAATGGGCTTACAACAACAAAGAAAATAAAAAGGTCTTTGTTAACCTGCAGCAGAATTTCGATAACGGCTGGAACATCACCCTTAACGGCACGCATAACGAGATGTTCCTCGACAGCAAGCAGCTGTATCTCGACGGTTACTTCGACAAAACCACTGGCGCAGGCGTCTCTGGCTATGCCGGCTATCCGGTGGTGGGCGGAACCGGCTACAACACCGGCAAACGTAAAGTGGATGCGGTCGATGCCTTCGCCAGCGGTCCTTATGAACTGCTGGGCCGCCAGCATGAGCTGATGGTCGGGGTGAACTACAGCCGTCAGGACAACAAATATTACAGCGCCTGGGCCAACATTTCGTCAGCCGAGCTGGGTAACTTCAACCAGTTTAACGGCGATTTCCCTGAAACCGATTGGAATCCGCGTGAACCTGCGGCCGACACCCAGCTGGTGCGGCAGAAGTCAGCGTATCTTGCGACGCGCATCAATCTGGCCGATCCGCTGCACCTGATTGTCGGGGCGCGCTACACCAACTGGAACCGCCAGACGCTGACGGCAGAGATGGAGAAAAACAACATCACGCCGTACGGTGGGGTGATTTGGGACTTCTACGATAACTGGTCTGCCTACGCCAGCTACACTTCGGTGTTCCAGCCGCAGGATTATCAGGATGCGTCAGGCGCTTATCTCTCGCCGGTGATTGGCAAAAACTACGAAGCTGGCGTGAAATCTGACTGGTTCAACAGCCGTCTGACCACCTCGGTATCGATCTTCCGCACCGAACTGGATAACGTGGGTCAGAGCACCGGACAGACCAATGCGCAGACCGGTAATACCATTTACGTGGCGAAGAAGGGCGTGGTAAGTCGTGGCGTCGAGTTTGAGGTGAATGGGGCGCTGACCGATAACTGGCAGATGACCTTTGGCGGGACTTCGTATGTGGCGGAAGACGCCAACGGCGATCGCTACAATTCACAGCTGCCGCGCACGTCGTTCAACCTGTTCACCAGCTATCGCCTGCCGATGCTGGACCAGCTGACGCTGGGTGGCGGTGTGAACTGGCAGGCGAGAACTTACGCGGATATCAGTGGCCCGGATGGCAATGGCACCTGGCGCACCCGTCAGGGCAGCTATGCGCTGGTGGATCTGTTCGCGCGCTACGACGTGACCAAAAACCTCAGCCTGCAGGCCAACCTGAATAACCTGTTCGACAAAGAGTACGACGAAAACGTCGACAGCACCGGCATCGTCTACGGCGAACCGCGCAATTTTATGCTGTCCGCGAAATACCGTTTCTGATCATTAAGCCAGAGCCCAAAGCGGCACCTGACGTTCCCTCTCCCTGGGAACAGGCCGCACCTGACATTCCCTCTCCCGCGTGCGGGAGAGGGTTAGGGTGAGGGGAAAACCGCACCCACCCCAAACCATGCACCTCAGCATCCCGCCGCAATATAATCCCCGTTGGCACTCACCGGCACCACGGTAAAAAACAGCACCAGCGCAAACATCACCAGCAATATCCCACCGGCGATCCGTACCGCTCTCAGCAGCGATGCCGCCTGCGGCGAGCGCTCTGCCAGCCATAGCTGCCCGGCGCGCTGACGGTAATGCTGCACAAACAGTGCCAGCGCCACCAGCGCCATGCCGGTACCGAGCGCCATACTCATCACCGCCAGCATGCCCCAGCGCGTAATGCCGATGACGCTGGCGAACAGCAGCACCGTCAGCGCACCGCTGCACGGCCGCACGCCGGTGGCAATAATAATACCCGCCCAGCTTTTCCAGTCCCTGCCGTGCCCAGCCGCGACGCCATGCGCGTGGCCGCAATGATCATGATGATGCTCCGCTGGCGGCCTGCGCCAGGCTTGCAGCAGCAGCATCACGCCTAACCCGGCAATGAACACAGCGCTGGCTTTCTCCAGATACCAGCGGCTCAGGCTGAGATCGCCGGTCGTCAGGTTAAAACCAACCGCGAGGATAAAGACAAAGGCAATCGCGCTCAGGCCCTGCACCATGCTGCCCAGCAGCGGCACGCTCAGCGCCACGCCGCGCGGGGGTTGATGGGTGGTCAGCCAGGTGGTAACGATAAATTTACCGTGCCCGGGACCCACCGCGTGCAGAATGCCGTAAATGAAGGTCACAGCCAGCAGCCACAGTCCGGCACTGTACTGGCCGCTATTGATTTGCAGTAAATGGGTAACCAGCAGCCGGTGCAGCTGAATCTGACTTTGCAGCGCCCATGCCTGAAACGCGCTCCAGTGCAACGACAGCAGCGTCAGCGCGCTCAGCAGCAGCACGCTCGCGCAGAGAAATCCGGTTTTGGTGGCGGTCATAGTAATGAAGAAAGTGGTCCTGAATGTCACCAGCATGCGGATTTCTACCGCGTTGTAAAGCCACGGCGGTTAAACGGCTGCCGCTCTCCGCATCGTGACGCATTCCCCTGCCTTGTGCAGCTGTCTATAATCTGCCGACAATTTCTCACGGATGCCTTTTATGTCTGCTGATTCTCCTTTGCTGGCGGTACAAGACGTCACGCTGGCCGTGCAGGGGCGCACCTTGCTGGCGCCGGTATCACTGCAGCTGTACGCAGGTGAAACGCTGTTGCTCATCGGCCCGTCCGGCAGCGGCAAAAGCACGTTGCTGAAAATTATTGCCTCACTGCTGGAGCCCGATAGCGGCCAGATCCTGTTTCAGCAGCGGGATATTCACTCGCTGAAAGTCGAACACTATCGCCAGCAGGTCTCCTACTGTTTTCAGACACCGCAACTGTTTGGTGACACGGTGTACGATAACCTGGCGCTGCCGTGGCAGCTGCGTCAGCAACAACCGTCGCGCGAGCAGCTGGTGGCGGCGTTGCGCAGTCTCCATTTATCCGGCGACCTGCTGGACGAAAACGTTGCCGGACTCTCTGGCGGTGAAAAGCAGCGGGTGGCTTTGCTGCGCAATCTGCAATTTCTGCCACAGATATTGTTGCTGGACGAAGTGACCAGCGCACTGGACGAGTCTAATAAACAACGGGTTAACCAGCTGATTGCCGCGCTGGTGGCGGAAAAAGGGCTGGCGGTGATCCGTATCAGTCATGACGTACAAGAGATCGATGCCGCTGAGCGTATTCTGCGGCTCACCCCACCCGCAGCGGGAGAACAGCATGAGTCAGCATAATATCAGCGACAGCTCGCTGCTGCTTTCACTCATGCTGGTGCTGGTGGCGCTGCTGATTAGCCAGAAAGAGAAGCTGGGGATGAGCAAAGACATTCTGTGGAGTGTCACACGCGCCATTATCCAGCTGGTGATCGTCGGTTACGTGCTGAAGTCAATTTTCGATGTCAATAATGACTGGCTGACGCTGCTGATGGTGCTGTTTATCTGCGTCAATGCAGCGCTGAACGCGCGCAAACGCAGCCGGCGGATCGATCATGGTTTTATCATCGCGCTGGTGGCGATTACCAGCGGTACGGCACTGACGCTAACGGTGCTGCTGCTGAGCGGCGCCATTGCCTTTGTTCCCATGCAGGTGATCCCAATTTCCGGCATGATTGCCGGTAACGCCATGGTGGCGGTCGGGCTGTGTTTCACCAATCTCAATCAGCGCTTTAGCGACAACCAGCAAAAAATCATGGAGATGCTCAGCCTGGGGGCACCAATCAAACGCGCATCCGCCGGGCCGATGCGTGACAGTATTCGTGCCGCGATGATCCCCACCGTTGACGGCGCGAAAACGGTGGGGCTGGTGAGTCTGCCAGGCATGATGTCCGGGTTGATTTTCGCCGGGATCGATCCGGTAAAGGCCATCAAGTACCAGATTATGGTGACGTTTATGCTGATTGCCACCGCCAGCCTGTCGACCATCATCGCGGCGTATCTGTCCTACCGTCGTTTTTACACCGCGCGGGCGCAGCTCAAACCGTAGATCACGCCTGAAACCTTAGCGCCACGCCGCTGGCCTGTTCCGCGCTGACCACGATGGCGTCTGGCGTTTCCTGTCAGCGACGATCAGCTAAAATCCGGGCAGGTTATCTGCGACATCAGCTGCTGATAATGCTGATGCTTGCCCATCTTCAGCGCATCAGCAGCCTGCAACAGCGCGTTGTGATTGCTCTTATCCGCCAGAAAGGTCTGCTTGATTTTTTCGTCGGCGATTGAGACCGGCACGCAGCAGTGAGTGCGCAGATCGTTGATCATGGTCTGCTGCCGCAGCGCCAGCGCCAGATTCTCATACGGCGATACCGCCAGCGCAGACGTGGCACTCAGGGTGAGCAGGGCGATCATGGCAGTGAAAGTTAATGTTTTCATTTTGCTTCTCCTTGATGAACGGAAACGGCGGCCGGGCACTGGGTGGGATCGAACACCGTGCGCCAGTCCTGTTTCATATCGACAACGGTCCAGCCATAGTGCGCGGCCAGCCTGAGACCGTAAACCAGTTTGCCGCTGGCCGGCGGATGCGCATCGTAGGCGTATTCCCGCTGTGCATCGGTGTGATGCACCAGCAGGCCGAAGGTGCTGGCGGCAGGGTTGCCCGAGGTGTATTGCAGCATCGGCACATCGCCGTCGCTGTTGCCGAACGCTGCTACCGGCCGATGACCCATGAACAGATGGATGGCCACCGGTTTTGCGGCTTCATCATCATAAAATGCACCATTCATGGTTTTCCGCAACTGCGTGCCGTTGTCGCTGAGTGAAAATTCCGCAAGGGAAAACGAGCCAACCACCTGCTCAGGTGGAATGCCGTACATCTGTTCCGCCAGCACGCGCATAAAATCGATGCCGCCGCCGGAGATAATCCAGGTGCGGAAACCGTGAGCGCGCAGATAATCCAGCAGCTGGCGCATCGGCAGATAGCCCATGCGATCGTAGCGGCAGCCAAAACGCGTATCCCGCTGCGTCGCCACCCAGTTCTGCACGTGTTGTGCAAACTCATCGGTGGTGATACCGCTGTGGGTCAGCGTCAGCAAATGCATCAGCCCCTTTTTCCCGCTGGCGGCAATAGCGGCCGTGTTGTTGCTGAGCACCGCCTGTACCAGCGCATCCTGCTGCCACTGCGGATGCTGCGGCGCCAGCCGTTTCACTTCATCGAGCGCAAACTGCAGCTGAAAGGTGAGCGGTGCTTCCGGCCATAGCGTGCCGTCATTATCGAACACCACGTAGCGCTGGTTAAGAGGAATAAAGTCAGCGCTGCCGGCGCGGGTGGTGTCATCCACCCACTGTGTAATGGCACGCTTTGCCGCACCGTCACGCCAGGCGGAGAGATCGTCAGCCTGACTGACGCTAGCGAGGCACAGCGTGAGGCCCGCCAGTATAGAAACAGTTTTCATCGGCGACTCCTGTGATGTGGAACGAGATCGGGCAGCGCATGAATACGCCACAGGCGGCTCCACGCATGGCCGGCAAACATCAGCGCCTGACGCAGTAAACGGCGGCCAGCCCACAGCACCGCGACGAGGAGAACCACGGTTGCGGCGAGCAGCAGCCACTGCCACCAGGGGCGTTCAGGCCCGGCACGCAGCACCTGTTCGCTGCCGGCCGTGCGCGCAGGCAGAATGTCATAGTGATGGGCGGGCAGCGTGGCGAGCTGCCATGTCTGTTGTCGGGTATCCCACCAGCGCAGCTGCACCGGCGGCAGCGTCAGGCTGCCGGCGCTGTCCGGCAGATAGCGCAGCCGCTCGCGTCGCTGGCTGCCAGTGATTTCACCGCGTCCGCTGGTCAGGACGCTAACCTCGGGCGTCAGCAGTTGGGTACTGGCACCGGGCAAATCGATCAGCACCGGTGGAATCTGTCCGGAGACCACACCACTGGCCTGCAGCGTAATCTGACGTTCCACCACGTCGCCTGCGTGCAGCGCGTCGCCCTGCGCGGCACGATACAGCGTCACTTTTTCCTGCAGATGAAGCGTGGCGGCGGGCAGGAAGCGATCCGGCTGCTGCACACCCGGCGGCCAGCGCACATTTTTTTCCAGCGCTGGCAGCGTAACGGTCTGCGGCGGCTGGCCCGCGGATTGCAGGGTGATGTCCAGCGCCGGCAGCTGCAGTTTGCCCTGATCCCAGGCCATCAGCTGGCGCTCCATGCGGATGCCGCTCCAGCTGACACCGTCACGCTGACGCGATACCAGCTGATTGGGAATGGCCGCCGGCAACAGCGTGCCGTTGCTGACCGGGAAGTCAGGCCACTGTGGCGGCGGGTTAAACCAGCTATCGGTCCAGTAGGTTACCGCGGCACGCAGCGGCTGACCCGGCACCAAACGGTCATCGCCCACCAGCTCGCGCGTGATGTCCATCGCGGCGCGCGCGGGCCCGGTCAGCAGCAACAGGCAAATAAGCAGCGTTCTCATGGTGACTCCTGACGATAGAGATTTTCCAGCAGGCCACCGGGCGACAGGCTGAGATTGTCGTACCACTGACTGACCTGCGGTGCCGCGTGACCTGCAGGCTGCATGACCTGCTGTTTGTGCAGGTCTTTTTTGCTGCCGTCAGGATCGTAATCCTGCTCTTTTCCCTGTGCCGCCTGGCGATCGCGCTCCTGCTGACGAAGCTGCATCACAATGCGCGCGATGCTGGCGCGATTTTGCTGTGCCATTCGCCAGTCGGGACGCAGGCTCAGCGCCTGATCGTAATGCTGCAGCGCCTGCTGCCACTGTTTCTGCTGCGCCAGGCTGTTGCCCAGCCACAACAGCGATTCAGGCGTCACAGGCGCCTGACGAAAAGCGCCGCTGGCGGCAGAAAAATCACCGGCATAGTAGAGCGCAATGCCGCGGCGCAGCGGATCGACATAGTGCTGCGCCGCGCGCGCGTAATCCTGCCGTTGAAAGGCATGTTGCCCTTGCAGGTCGGGCGGGATAAACGCATCCAGCAGCGCGGCGGCCGCCGGCGGCGTTATCCCACTGAGCGGCAACACAATCAGCACGATCAATATCTGACGACGCCACCACAGCAGCAGCAACAACATCGGCGCAATCAGCCAGTAGCCGCTGTTGTGCCACGGCAGATCCCCGCGACTGTTTTGCTGGGCGCTGAGGCTTTGCTGAATATGGCGCCTGATGGCAGGCAGATCGCTGTCATCGGGGGTGGCGAGCGTAACCGCCACGCCGTTAGCGCGTAGCTGCTGGAAGCGCGCCACGTTGAGGCGGGTATCAATAGCCTGACTGGCGAAAGCGGGCGGCAAGGGGCCGCCTGGCGCAGTGCCGGGCACCCACAGCTGCAGCGGCAGCGAGGTCTGGCTGAGCAACCGGGCATCTTCCTGGCGCAACGTATCGGTCACCAGCACAATGCTGCGCGGCGTGTCCGGCAGATTATCATCGGCCAGCCTGAGAGCGGCCGCCAGGCCATTGCCCTGACCGTCCGGCAGTAACGTTGGCTGCTGCGCCTGCAAGAACAGCGAGTAAAAGGCCGGATCGTTGGTCAGCGGCGTGGTCAGCCAGGCACCGCCGCGATACACCACCAGGCCAAAGTGGCTACCCGGCATCTGCTGCATCAGCTGAGCGATCTTATGCTGCATGCGCTGATGCCGGTCGGGCGGGAGATCCTGCGCCAGCATGCTGAGATCCTGTTGCAGAATCACCATCACGTTACTTTGCGGCGTAACGCCGCCCGGCAACGCCTTCTGCCATGACGGCCCTGCCAGCGCCAGCACGCCGAGCGCCAGCAGCCACGGTACGGGTGACAGCCGCTGCAGTCGCTTACCGGTAATCAGGGCGTGAAACGGCGCTGTCATAATGCGCTGCCAGGCGCTGCGCGGCGCGCGCAATAGCCACGCCAGTGCCAGACAAACCAGCAGCCCGGACAGCCACCACGGGTGCATAAAATGAAAGCCATTCATGCTGCACGCTCCCGCAGGCGCGCCAGCAACAACGCCGCGGTTAACAGCGCCAGCGCCGCGCCGAGCGGCCAGGCAAACAGCGGGCGCGTAAACGACAGACCGAGCGTCGCCACCTGCGCGGGCGTTTGGGCGTCAATGGTTTGCCAGACACGTTGCAGGGCGCTGCCTGAGGTAGCCGCCTGAAAGGCGCTACCGCCTGTGATGCGGGCAATATCCTGCATCAGCGCGCTATCGACTTTGTCCTCGCCGCTGGCATTAAGATCGCCAAAGGCGATGGTATCAACCTGCACCTGATGCTCTGCTGCCAGCTGCGCAGCGAGGGCGGGCGGCAGCTGTGAAGCGGTATCGTTGCCGTCGGTAAGTAAAATCACCATGCGGCTGGCGTCCTGTTCCAGGCTGCTGTCCAGCAGTTTGACCGCCACCCCCAGCGCATCGCCGATGGCGGTTTGCTGGCCCACCATGCCGGGTGCCAGCTGGTTTATGCGCGCCAGCAGTGCCTGCTTATCGGCGCTGATCGGCGCAAACGGCCACGCCTGACTGGCAAAAATCACCAGCCCGATACGATCGCGGGTTCGCTGCAGCACAAAATTGTGCACCGAGCGCTGCACCGCCTGCAGGCGAGTGGTGCCCGCGCCGGCGTCGTTTTTCGCCATCGAACCGGAAACATCCAGCACCAGCACCACATTGCGCATCGGCTTATGCTGTAGCTGCGGTGGCAACAGCAGCTCAGGGCGCGCCAGCGCGGCCAGTAACAGCAGCCACACCAGCCAGAACAGCAGCGTTTGAGGCCAGCGGCTGACCGGAGGGGCATTCTCCAGACGCAACTCCCTCACCAGTTCCGGCAGGAACGGCACGCGCACCTCTTCGCTGACCGGCTGGCGTGGCGGTAGCAGAAAGCGCGTCAGCAGCGGCAGCGGCAGCAGGAGCCAGATCCACGGCCAGGCAAAATCGAAGCGGGTAAGCAGTTCAGACATCGGGCAGTGCCTCCAGCCAGCGCCGCAGCTGGCTGCGCAGGCGCTGCATTTCATCAGGCGACAGGCTATTGTCCGGCTGGCAGTAACCGTCAAGCAGCCGCTGATAGGTCGCAGCATCCAGCGGTAGCTCCTGCAGTAACTGGCTGAGGCTCAGTTCACTCACCTGAGCACGCTGCTGGTGCACCAGCCGCACCCGCTTAATCAGCCGCAGCCAGCTATCAATGCTGTTGTCGTGACGTAAAACCTGACGCGCTTCACGCCGCCAGCGGTTGCGCCGCCAGCGCGCTGTGCGCCACAGCGCCAGCAGCACAAGCAGGGCCGCTAACGCGCCTGCCAGCCACCACCAGCCCGCAGGAAGCGGCAGCCAGGATACCGCGGGCGGCAGGTCAGGATGCAGCAGTTGCGGAACGCTAAAGCCTTTTTCCAGCATGCTCGTCTCCCTGCGTTAACTGACGCAATAACGGTTCACTCACCACAATGTGCTGCACGCGGATGCCGAGCCGCAGCAGTCGCGTCTGCTGCTGTGCCAGCCGGGCGGTGACCCGCTCGCTAATCTGCTGACGCAACGCGGGCGAAAGCGGCAGCGTAACGTGCTGATGCTGGTAATGCGCGGCGAGATAGCCCTGATGCGGAAGCCGCAGATGCAGATCGTCGAGCAGCACAAAGGCGGTGATATCACACCGGCGCGCCAGCGCCGCCAGCAGCGCGTCACTCTGAGCGTCAAGATCGTGGAAATCGCTGATCAGTGCCAGCCAGCTTCCGGCAGGCACCTGCGCCCGGATACGTTGCAGCACCTGATGGAGTGGCAGACTGCTGGCAGGCTCCTGCGGATAGCGCGCCGGCAGCTGATTATTCATTTGATGCAGGTCGTTCAGGCACGGCGCCAGGGCGAGTTTCGGCGAGCGGCAGCGCTGCAACCTCAGGGAATCATCGCTGAACACGGCGGCCCCAAGGCGATCGCCATCGTGCCAGCTACGCCACGCCAGCAGCGCTGCCAGATGGGCGGCGGCAACCGATTTAGTCTGCCCGCGTGTGGCGAAATACATATCCAGGCGCTGATCAACCAGCAGAAATACCGGCCGCTCGCGCTCTTCGTTGTACAACCGCACCCAGGGTGTGCGCAGACGCGCGGTGGCCTGCCAGTCGATCAGCCGCACATCATCGCCCGGCTGATAGCGGCGCAGGCTGTCAAAATTGAGTCCGCGTCCCTGCTGACGCGACACGCGCTCGCCGGCCATCGCGCCGGGTGGCAGCTGAGCCGGCGGATTGCGCAGCTGCTGCGCTGCACCCGCCAGCGCCAGCAGGCCGGGCAGGGTGACGGCCAGTGCGGTATCCGTCATGCGACCACCGCATCCAGCAGCATGCGTACCACGTCATCGGCGGTCACCTGGTCGGCGCTGGCCTGATAACTCAGCAGCAGACGATGCCGCAGCACGGCCGGGGCAATGCGCTGAATATCGTCCGGCAACACCGCATCACGCCCTTCGAGCCACGCCTGCGCGCGCCCGGCGCGGTCCAGTGCCAGCGTGCCGCGCGGGCTGATACCCAGCGCCACATAACTGGCAAAGGTGTCGCTGACCTGCTGCGGCTGGCGCGTCATTTCCACCAGCGAGACGATGTAATCTTCCACCGTGGGCGCGACGTAAATGTCGGAGATGGCCTGCCAGCAGCGACCCATATCCACCTGGCTGATTTTCACCGGCGGCGGCGCAGCGGCGCTGACGGCAGGGGTGTCCTGTTCGCGATATTTTGCCTGCTGTTCGGCGCGCACCAGCTGCATCACGCGCTGTTCATTCTCTTTCGAGGGATAGTGCACCAGCACTTTCATCAGGAAGCGATCCAGCTGCGCTTCCGGCAGAGGCCAGGTGCCTTCCTGATCAACCGGGTTTTGCGTCGCCAGCACCATAAATACGCCGGGCAGCGGCCAGCTGTTGCCCGCCACCGTGACATGACGCTCCTCCATGGCTTCCAGCAGCGCCGACTGCACGCGTGCCGAGGCGCGGTTGATCTCATCGGCCAGAATCAGGTTGCCGAACACCGGGCCTGGCCGGAAACGAAACTGCTCCTCTTCACGCGTGGCGTGTTGCTGATAAATTTCGCTGCCGGTGATATCCGAGGGCAGCAGATCCGGTGTGAACTGAATACGGCTGAAGTCGCCTTCAATGTGGCGCGCCAGCTCACGCACCGAACGGGTTTTGGCCAGTCCGGGCAGTCCTTCCAGCAGAACGTGGCCGTCGCACAGCAGCGCGATAATCAGCATGCGCACCAGCTCTGGCTGACCCAGCACCTGCTGGTTCATGCTCGCTTCCAGGTCGAGAAACCGTTGCCGCAGGGTCATTGCGTCACTCCCTGTTTTTCCCGCTCAAGCAGCGTGGCGATACCTACCAGGATCGGCTGAGCATAGGAAAAAAACGCTTTGATGCCGGGACAGAGATAGTTAAGGCCGGGTTCACCCTCTGCGCTGCGCACGATGCGGTTTTTCGGGCATTCGCCCCAGCATAATTTGAGGTAAGGACAGCGTTTGCAGACGGCGGGCAGGGTGTCGCGTTTCCCGAGGCCAAACGCTTTTTGCCGTTCGGAAAACGCCAGGTGCGCCAGTTTAGTGTTGGCAATATTGCCCAACTGATACTCCGGATAGACGTAGTGATCGCAGGCATAGATATCACCGTTTTTTTCAATGGCGAGGCCCTTGCCGCAGAACTCTGAGGTCACGCAGATCTGGCCCGGCAGGCCCAGGGTTTGCGCCACTGCCGTTTCAAACAGGTTAACCTGTACGCGGCCTAAATCATTGTTGACCCACTCTTCAAACACGGCGATGAGAAAGCGTCCCCAGTCATCGGGATCGACCGACCAGTCGGTCACCACCGAGTCGAGATCGCCCGGCCGCGCGCGGCGGGAACCGCTCACCGGGATGCTGTCATCGCGCCAGAACTGCGGCGCGGTTTGGGTAAAATCGACCGGCTCGACGCAGGGATTGAATTGCAGATAGGTCGCGCCCAGTTCGCGCGTGAGAAAGCGGTACACCTGCAGCGGAAAGCGTGCATTGGTCCGGTTGACCGTGACCAGCGCGTTGAACGGCACGCCGTGGCGTTGCAGCGCCGCCACACCCGCCATCACTTTGTCGAAAGTCGGTTTACCGCTGCGTGTTACGCGATAGCGATCGTGCAACTCGCGCGGGCCATCAATCGACAGCCCGACCAGAAAGTGATGCTGCTTCAGAAAGCGCGCCCAGCTATCGTTCAGCAGGATGCCATTGGTTTGCAGATCATTCTCGATGCGTTGTCCTGGCTTCTGATACTTTTGCTGCAGCGCCACCACCTTTTCGAACCACGGCAACCCCATCAGCGTCGGTTCACCGCCTTGCCAGGAGAACACCACCTGATCGCCATCCTGACTATCAATGTACTGGCGAATATAGTTTTCCAGCACCTCATCAGACATGCCGCTGTGATGATCCTGCTGCAGCAGTTGCTCTTTATGCAGGTAAAAACAGTAGTTGCAGTCGATATTGCAGCGCGAGCCGGTGGGCTTGGCCATCACGTGAAAGCGGCGTTTATACGCCGGGCCGATGCCGTTGTATTTTTCCGCCGAGGGCAACGGGCGAACCGGCAGTGTGGTGCTGTATTTCATCAATGCCTCCGAATACCGGGCACGGCGTGCCCGGCTGTGAGTCTTAACTCAGTTAGTGGCCGGGCTGCCTTCGTCAATCAGTTTCTGCACATCCGAAACGGTGAAGGAACCGGGTTTCTGACGAGGCGGGAACTCTTTAAAGCTTTGCAGCATTTCTGCGGCATATTTCTGCGCGCCACCCAGCAGGAACAGACGGTCATAGAACCAGTGGTTGTAATCCATACCGCTGTCACCGCGCTCCAGCGGGTCGATCTCCAGATCGAAGATCAGTGGCGTGCGCAGTTTAACGAACGGATATTTCCACAGGTCGAGGCCGGTGTGTTCCTGAATCATGAAATGGGCTTTCCAGCGACCGTAGCGCATCGCTAACAGATCGCCGTCATCGCTCCAGTAGAAGAACTCATTACGCTGATCGGGCCCTTTGCCCTGCAGGAAATCCAGCTGGTTGTAACCGTCCAGATGCACTTTGTAGGTCATGGCGCTGGTCTTATAGCCTTTCAGCAGCTGCTGTTTGATATCCGGCACGCCCGCTGCGGCAACCAGCGTCGGGAACCAGTCATTGCTGCCGAAAATATCGTTGATCATCGTGCCAGGCTTAATGTGTCCCGGCCATTTGATCATCGCTGGGACGCGGAACCCGCCCTCCCAGCCGGTATTTTTCTCGCCGCGGAATGGCGTCATGCCGGAATCAGGCCAGGTGGCGATCATCGGACCGTTGTCGGTGGTGTAAATCACGATGGTGTTATCTTCGATACCCAGGTCTTTAATTTTCTTCAGCACCTCGCCGATCATTTTATCGTGCTCAACCATGCCGTCCGCGTAGTCGCCGAGGCCGGTCACGCCCTGATCCTGCGGTTTAATGTGCGTTTTGTTGTGCATGCGCGTGGTGTTGAACCAGGTAAAAAACGGTTTGCCCGCTTTGACCTGACGCTCCATGAAATCGTTGTTGGCGGCGAGGAACTCTTCATCCACCGTGCCCATACGTTTCACGTTCAGTGGCCCGGTATCTTCAACCTTGCCATCCGCGCTGGCTTTAATGACGCCGCGCGGACCGAACTGTTTACGGTACTCAGGATCTTTCGGATAGTCCGGGTTCTCCGGTTCTTCTTCGGCGTTCAGGTGATACAGATTGCCAAAGAACTCGTCGAAACCGTGTGCGGTAGGCAGGAATTCATTGCGATCGCCCAGATGGTTTTTACCAAACTGACCGGTGGCATAGCCGAGCTGTTTCAGGATTGAGGCAATGGTCGGATCTTCTTTCTGCAGGCCCTGCGGCGCACCTGGCATACCGACTTTACTCATGCCGGTGCGGAAAGGCATCTGCCCGGTGATAAACGACGAGCGTCCGGCGGTGGAGCTTTGCTCGGCGTAATACGAGGTGAATTTGGCGCCCTCGGCGGCAATACTGTCGATGTTGGGCGTTTTGTATCCCATGGTGCCCTGGTTATAGGAACTGATGTTCCAGTAGCCAATGTCATCGCCAAAAATCACCACGATGTTAGGCTTGCCCGAATTTTGCTCGGGCGCGGTAGAGGGCGTCGGGGATTGAGGAGCCGCATGGGCGCTCCAGGAACAGCAGGCCACAGATAGCATGGACGCTAATAGTGACTTGCTAAAAGGTAATCTGGACATTTCTGCACTCCGATAATTGTATTCCGACCAGGTCAGAATTTTTCCGACCGAATAAGTGCTGCGCAGACGGTTATTTCCTCCTTACCCTGAAAGGACGGCAGATGAATAAACGCATCTTTTTGATAGCTATTTCCCGGTGCGGAATGGCGGTGCTCAGTCAGTCTGATTATCTGTGATTTTAAATAGTTTTTATTAAAGCGTGGCCCGCTGCACGCAGGCTGCGTGCAGGCGAAAAATATGCGGTGTGCGAGAGGATATAAGTAACCAAGGTATAAAAATGCAAAAAATGAGCAGGCTGTGTATCTGGTTATGTAGCAACCATAGCGGCTCATAACTGGAATGCCAAGTGCTATTTTAAAAATGTGAGCGGCAGAGTGATTTTTTTCTGCTGTATCGCACTGCTCCGCATTTCGTCTAGGGAATTTCTTATTTTGAATAAGCTTAAAATAACTTAATATATTGTAATATATGAATAAATTTTCTGTGGGCTGAAAGTGGCTGGTTATTTTTTACGAGGCGGGTCATATTTTTCAGCGTTCAGGTTTGCGTTATTTTTATGGCTCACCTAAGCCTTAAAAGGCCATCCGGAACGGGATGGAATCAATTAATCTGGGGTGATTTATGAAAAAAATTACGGTAGCAATAATGTCATTGCTGGTGGCGTCAACTTTCTCTTTATCGGCTCTGGCAGCGCAGGAGATTACTAAAGAAGAGGCTAAGCAGTATCAGGAAGTTGGTAAGGTTAGTACCAATAATGAATACAGTTCACCGGCAGAGGCCATGGCTGAAATCTCGAAAAAGGCCGATGAGATGGGGGGTAAATATTTTGTGATCACCTCCGGCAAAGAAGGCAAGAAAATACAGGGTACGGCAACAGTGTATAAATAATAAATTATACGCTGCAAATCAGGCGTGATAGTCATTGCAACAGGCCGTTTTAATAACGGCCTGTTGTCGTGTTTCTATTTCTACAGTAAGCGATGAGATTAAGATCTGGTTCGCTTGCCAGGTCGTCAGCAGGCAATCTACTCCGACAATGCTTTCATAGCTGAAACCGCAGCGCCACGCCGCTGGCCTGTTCCGCGCTGACCACGATGGCATCCGGCTCTTCGCGGAAAGGCACATCGCCCAGCAGCAGGCTGGCTTTCACCCTGCGTAAGTCGCTGCTGCGCAGCGTCAGCGCGGCCATACGCGCACTGCCGTCATAATCGGGCGGCAGGCCGGTAAAGCGCTGCGTCACATAGTGCGCAGCGGCAAAGCGCACGGTGGCCACGCCCGCTTTCAGCACAAACGCGCCCTGCTGACAGGCGGTGAGATTATCAGCACCAAATAAACGACTGTAGGGCAGCGCGGCGGCTGCCGGATCCTGGGCCACCACTACAAATTCAATAATGTCGGTCACCGCGTTGGGATGCTGCTGCCACACTGGCTGCCAGACCGCCTGCGGTGTCTCATGCTGGCAGAAAAAACTGCGTCCGTTTGGCACCAGTGCGGGGCGCAGGCGAACGGTGCGAAAACGCGCCTGCTGTGCGCTGCCATCCGGCAACTGCACCGGCCGGTAAAAACTGGCGGCGGGATCGCCATCAATATCCTGACTTTCCAGATAGCGCCACACTGCATCGGCATCGCCGGTTTTCCATACCAGACCGCTCAGGCCCGCCGGTGCCTGCCAGATATCCTGACGCCGGTGCGCACGCCCGGCTTCATAGCCCAGCAGTTCCAGATAATTATCACCAAACACCGCCAGATGATTACTGGAACCCAGCGAGTGATGGCCGCGTGGCGTGAGCTGGAAACCGAGCCGGCGATACAGCGCGCTGGCATCATCCAGCCGATCGGCAACATTGATCACTGCATGATCGAGCTGTGGAACGGGTACCGGTATCGCCATTATCTGCCTCCTGGTTCGCATCATTACGATGACCGCGGTGTCGCGCTGCGTTCGGCTTCGCGTTGCGGTTGCCAGGCGAGCTGCGCTTCAGCGCCGAACGCCCGGGCAATATGGCTGACCAGCGTCGCGGCCTGCGCCGATGACCGCTGGCGCGCGCTGGCATCCTCGCTGTGCAGTACGCCCTCCACGACGACCTCTGGCGGCAGCACGTTCCAGCTGTTGCCGCCCTGAAAGCGGGTGACATCCAGTCCGGCGGCCGCCAGCGCGCTGACGATGTGGCTGCCGGTAACGATACTGTCGATGCCCTCATGCGGACGTGCAGCGTGAGCGCCTTTGCCGTGAATGGTGATATGAAAATGGTCAGTAAACGCTGCCGGTGTGGCAGATAACGTGTGTGTCATGGTCATCCCTGCGGCTGTTCGGGTAAGAAAGGTTCGCCCAGCGTTAGCATCAGGCGGTTGGCCCAGGCAAAAAATGCGGCGGACTGGATCAGGTCCAGCAGCTGCAGCGTATCCAGCCCGTGCTCGCGCAGCGCCTGCAGCTGGGTCTGGCTGCTGGCGACCGGGGTTAGCGATAAGGTGGCGACAAAATCGATAATCGCCGCCCAGCGCACGGACTGGCCGTGTGCCAGCTCGGCACCCGGCGCGACATTCAGGAGTTTCTGCACCGCAGTCTCATCTTTTGACAGCTGACTGGCTTTGCGGGCATGCACGGACGCGCAGTAAATGCAGCCGTTGACTTTACTCACCACCGTGGCCGCCAGTTCGCGCTCGGCGCGAGGTAAACCGCCCGGCGTATAAAAGATGCCTTTATCCGTCAGCGTGCGTTGTTCCAGCAGCGGCAGATTGCGCGCCAGCAGACGGAAATAGTCGGACTCGCTATGACCGTTTTTTGCCAGCGTCGCCTGTTCTTCCGCCGTAAACTCGCTGAGCGGTTTGGCTGCCAGCCACGGCTCCCAGCCCAGCTCCTGCTGGGTAAACGCGGTGAGCGCAGTCTGACCGCTGGCCGTGAGCGGGGCGCTATGCCATTTGCCAGCCACCGCATGGGGCTGGGCGCGCGATGCTTCACCGCTCAGCAGGCGCAGGCCGGTCAGCAGGCGACTTTGAAAGCTGACAAATCCCACCAGCTGCGCCAGCGTGACGATGCCGCGCGGCGTCCAGCCGGCATGGCGCAGCGTGGTCAGTTGTTGCGGTGTGGCGTCGACCGGATGCAGGCTCAGCAGCTCAGCAAAGGCGCGACCGGCGGCAAAGCGCGCATCTGCCGGGCTTTCGCTGGATTGCTGCTGATAGTGTGCCTGCAATGATGTGACGCCGTGCCAGCCCGCGACCTGCCCGGCGAGCGCGTAACGCTGCGCCAGCGGGAAATCGTCGTCATCCTGGCCAAACAGCACCTCATAGCTGCCCTGGGCGTGTCGGGTCGCGGCCTGACGCACGTTGCGCGCCTCTGCCAGTTGCGCCGCCGGGTCGATATCGGCCAGCGCCGCCAGTAAATCTGTAGCCTGAGACATGGTTTTCTCCTGTTAAGCGGTACCCAGCGCACGCAGCGTGGGGGCAATATGTTCAGCAATTAACGCCACCGAACGCAGCGTATCGGCGTGCGGCGGATCGATAGAGTGCACCTGGAAGGTGATGTCGGTGGCGCGCGTCAGCGTGCTGTCGGCCAGCAGCGAAGCCAGCACCGCGTCCGCATCGCCGATATGCGCATCGAGCTGGCGCGCGTGGCTCTCCAGCGTGCTGCCGGTGATGTCGTGGCCCGCCTTGCGAAACTGCTCTGCCTGGCGCTGCAGACCGGGCGCGGCAAGGCGGCGCGCGTAGTCGTTCGAGTCGGCAACAAACGCGGTGCGTGAAGCCAGGATGCGGGGCGCAACGCCCGACGGCAGCGCCGCGAGATAAGCATCGATCATCGGGTTTTGCAGCTGCTGCAGCGACAGGTCCGGCTGGCCCGCCGGCCGCGGCTGGGTGCGCGATAACATCAGCCCGTGACCGGCCTGGCCGGCACGCGTCGCGCCTGCAACGGAAAAGGTGGCGATCCACACGCGCTGCGCCAGCGTGGGAGCCGGCGGATAGAGATGATTGTCCGGATGGGCCAGCGTGTCGCCGCGCCACGCGCTGAGCAGCGTATGCAACTGGTCGGCAAACACGCCAGCGCGCTGTTCGCTGGTCAGGCCAAACGGCAAGAATGAGGTCGGCGTGCCGCCGGATCCGAGCCCCACCTCCAGTCGTCCGTCGCTCAGCAGGTCCAGCACCGCCGCGTCTTCGGCCACGCGCAGGGCATTTTCCAGCGGCAGGGTGATGATGCCGGTGCCGAGGCGGATATGACGTGTGTGCGCGGCCACGTGAGCAAGAAACACCAGCGGTGAGGGCAGCCCGCCTTCCTTTTCATGAAAGTGGTGCTGCGCGATCCAGGCACTGTCAAATCCGCAGCGTTCAGCGTGCTGAATTTGTTCCGTCGCCAGCCGGTAGCGCTGTTGCGCTGTGGTGTCATCGAGCAGGCGGGTAAAAAAACCGATGCGTTTGCGCGTCATGCAGACTCCTTAATCAGCGGACGGAAAACCGGAATGGCGTCAATCAACGCGCGGGTGTAAGGGTGCTGCGGCGCATTGAACAGTGTGACGGTGTCACCTTGTTCAACCACTTCGCCTGCGCGTAGCACGGTAACGCTGTGTGCCAGTCGTCGTACGGTGGCCAAATCGTGGGTGATAAACAGATAGGTGAGGCCCAGCTCGCGCTGTAACTGTTGCAGCAATTGCAGAATCTGCGCCTGCACCGTGACGTCCAGCGCTGACGTCGCCTCATCCAGCACCAGGATCGCCGGTTGCGGGATCAACGCCCTTGCGATGGCGACGCGCTGACGCTGGCCGCCAGACAGCTCGCGCGGCTTGCGCGTCAGCAGTTCCAGCGGCAGTGCCACCCGCTGCGCCACTTCGTGCACCCGCTGCTGGCGTGCGGCGGCGCTGAGCGAGCCGAAGTTGCGCAGCGGTTCTTCAATGATGTTAAACAGCGTCTGGCGCGGATCGAGCGAGGCGAACGGATTCTGGTAAACAAACTGGATTTTGCGCCGCAGCTGGCGCAGCGCTTCGCCGCGCAGGCTGCTGGCATCAATGCCGTCAATCACCACTTTGCCGCGATCGGCGCGTTCAAAGCCAAGCAGAATGCGCGCCAGCGTGGTTTTGCCGGAACCGGATTCACCCACCAGCGCGTGCGTCGTGCCGCGTGGCACCGTCAGGCTGACCGCTTTCGCCACCGTCAGCGTCTGCTGCCTGCCAAGCGCAAACTGTTTATCGATGGCGTTGAGCTGAATCGCCGGTGTGGAAAAACGGGCTGCGGACGGATAAGGCAGAGCGGCAGCATCGGGCACCGCGTCCTGTAACAGCTGGCGGGTATAAGGATGCTGTGGCGCGCTGACCAGCGTCGCTGCGCTTCCCTGTTCCTGGATCTCGCCGTGACGAAACACCAGCAGACGGTCAGCGCGTTCCGCGGCCAGCGCCAGGTCGTGGGTGACAAACAGCACGGCGGTGTCGAACTCACGGCGTAGCTGGTCGAGCAGATCGAGAATGCGCTTTTGCACCGTGACATCGAGCGCGCTGGTTGGCTCATCGGCGATGATCAACTGTGGTTGCAGGGCGAGCGCGATGGCAATCAGCACGCGCTGCTTCATCCCGCCAGAGAGCTGATGCGGATATTGATGCAGGCGCTGCTCCGGATGGTTCAGCCCAACTTTTTGCAGCAGTTCCAGTACGCGCTGCTGGCGCGCGGTCCGGCTAAGCTTCTGATGCAGCTGCAGGATCTCGCCAACCTGATCGCCAATGGTCTTCACCGGATTAAGCGAATTACCGGGATCCTGCGGCACCAGGCTGATATGCACGCCGCGCACGCTGTCCATGCGCCGGGATGACCAGCCCGCGATGTCGGTGCCGTTCAGCAGGATTTTACCGCTATCGCGCCGGGCATTGTCCGCCAGCAGACCGATAATCGCCTGGGCCGTGGTGGTTTTGCCTGAGCCGGATTCACCGACCAGCGCCACCATTTCGCCCGGCTGCAGGGAAAAGCTCACGTTATGCACCACTTCACGCCACACGCCGCGCTGGCGATAGCTGAGGCTGAGGTTTTCCACGCTTAATAGCGCTGTCATGCGTCACCTCCTGCCAGCTGACGGCTGACGCGATTCGCCGCCAGCACCACGGCGACCACCACCACGCCGGGAAAGGTAGTCAGCCACCACGCGGTAGCCAGATAGTTGCGGCCTTCGGCGATCAGCAAACCCCATTCGGGGGTCGGTGGCGGCGTGCCATAGCCGAGAAAGCTGAGGGTTGAGAGCGCCAGAATGGCCTGACCGAACTGCAGTGCGGCGAAGGCAATCACCGCGGTCAGCGAGTTCGGGACAATGTGGCGCCACAGTACCTGCCAGAAACGGCCGCCACTGCCGAAAGCCGCTTCCACATATTCACTGCGGCGTACCCGCACCACTTCGCCGCGCGCCAGCCGGGCAAAACTGGCAATCGAAGCGATGCCCACCGCCAGCGCAGCGTGCACGGTGCCAAAACCCAGCAGGATCAGCAGGCTTAATGACAGCAGCAGCGCCGGGATTGAAAGCAGCACATCAACCAGTCGCATCAGCGCCTGTTCAGTGCGGCCGCCCACGGCCCCGGCCAGGACGCCCAGCGCGGTTCCGCCAGTGAGCCCCATCGCCACCGCCGCGACCGCCGCAGAGAGCGACTGCGAGGCGCCATAGACGATGCGCGCCAGCAGGTCGCGTCCGAGTTGATCGGTGCCGAGCCAGTGCACACTGTGCGGCGCTAAGCGCTGCGCGCCGGCAATGCCTTCGGTCGGGCTATAGTGGGTGAACAGTTGCGGTGCCACGGCCGCCACGAATGCCAGCGCCAGCACCGTCCATGCCAGCCACAAGCCAGGCTGCAGGCGACGGGCACGATCGCGCCGCAAGGCCGGCTGTCCCTGACGCGCGGTAGAGTAATCGACCAGACTCATGAATTTCCTCCGGCTACGGTTTGCAGACGTGGGTCGAACAGCGGCATCAGCAGATCGACCAGCAGGTTGATCAGCACAAACGCCAGTGCGGAGATCATCACCACCGCCTGTAACACCGCCACATCCTGATTGTTGACCGCCTGCTGGGTCAGCTGGCCGATGCCGCTTAAGCCGAACACGGTTTCGGTAATCAGCGCGCCCGCGATCAATTCCCCCAGCAGCAAACCGGCCACATTGAGCACCGGCAGCAGCGCGTTGCGCATGATATGGCGCCACAGCACGTGTTGTGCGCTGGCACCTTTGGCGCGGGCCACGGCGACAAACGGCTGAGTAGCAACCTGATCGATGCTGCGCAGCAGAATCTGGGCCAGCGGGGCGGAGATGGGCACGGCGACGGTCAGCACCGGCAGAATCAGTCCCTGCAGGGGCGATGGGTTGATCACCGGAATCCAGCGCAGTTGAAAGGAGAACAGCTGAATCAGCGCGATGCCAAGCCAGAACGTCGGCAGCGAAATAAACAGTGCCGGCAGCGACTGCAATAGCGTACGCAGCAGGCGCAGCGCCGGCAGTCGCGCCAGCGCCGCCAGTGCGAAGGCCACCACGCAGGCAACGGCAAATCCGGCCAGCGCCAGCTGCAGCGTGGCGGGCATATTGCTGTGCAGCAGATCGCTGACCGGCACACCTGCCTGCACCGAGTAGCCAAAGTCACCGCGCAGCATCGCCAGCAGCGTATGCAGATACTGCTGCCAGATCGGACTATCGGCACCGTAGGCCTGGCGCATCTCTGCAATTTGCTGCGGGCTGAGACCCAGATCCGGATTCTGGAACTTGATCAGCACCGCATCGCCCGGCAGCACCTGCAGCAGCAGAAACGACAGGGTAAACGCCGCCCATAACACCAGCAGGCTTTGTCCCGCTCTATGCAGCAGTGCGTGTCGCATCATCATCCTCTCAATGTTTTTCCAGCCATGCGCCGTAGAACGACGGTCGGCCTACGGCTTCAAAACTCACGCCCTTCAGCCACGGCGCGCCGGCAAACACCTGCGGCTCTTCAAAAATCGGGATCACATAAGCCTGATCCAGCAGATAACGCTGGGCGTCTCCGGTGAGCGCCAGACGTTTCGCCGGATCGACTTCGGCCGAGATCGCCACCAATAGCTTGTTGAGTTGGTCGTCACGGAAATGCCGGACTTTGTCGCTGGAGCCGCCTTTTTGCAGCAGCGCATCGCGGTTGGCGGGATAAAACATGCTCTTCACCACGTCCGGATCGGCGCGGCCCACTTCCGAGACCGTGAGCGGGGTTTTTAGCGGATCGAGGTTGTCCAGCGTGCGGCTGCCGGCGTCACCGGCTTTCACCGTGAGCTGGACGCCAACCTGACGCCACTGCTGGGCCACCAGCTGCAGCACTTCTTTGTTCTGCGGCTGCGGCAGCGATTCATACACGGTCAGGGCCAGCTTTTGCCCCGCTTTAGCGCGGATGCCGTCGCTGCCGGGCTGCCAGCCAGCCTCATCAAGCAGTTGCCTGGCGCGGGCGGGATCGTATTTCAGTTTGTCCGCGAGGTTGACATACCCGGCGGCCGAGGCGGCGAGTACCGAGGTGGCCTGCGGATAGTTAGGTGAAAACAGGGTTTGCACCACCTGCTGCGCGTTGGTCGCGTGTAACAGCGCCTGACGTACGCGCAGATCGCTGACCAGCGGGTTGTCCGGGCGGAAGCTGATGCTGTCGTTGACGCCACGCGTCGGCGCTGCGTAAACCGGGAACGCCTGCTGCTGCGCCTGTTTTTCGTCATACGCCTGCACCTGGCGAATAAAATCGGCCTGGCCGGCCAGCAGCGCGCCGATGCGCACGCTATCTTCCGGTGTGACGATAAATTTGATACCAGCCAGATTCGCCGGTCCCTGCTGGGCGCTGTTTTTCGGTCCCCACTGGTAATCTTTGCGCGCGGTTAAATCCACTTCCCGCCCAAGCTTTTCATCGCTGACCACAAATGGCCCGGAGCCAATAATATGGCGCGCATCGCCGAGCTGGTCGAAACTACGTTGCAGCGTGCTGAGCGAAACCAGCCCGGAGCCAATGGTGGCCGTGCCCTGTAAAAATCCAGGTGAGGGCTGTTTGAAATAAAACTTCACCGTCTGGGGATCAATCACTTCGCTGCGTTCGTAATTATTAATCACTTCAGATACCGGCAGGCGCTGGGCTTTATTACCGAGTCCGTAAGTATCAAAGTTTTTCGCTACGGCATTCGCATCCAGCGGCGTGCCATCGGAAAAGGTGACGCCAGGGCGAATTTTAAAGGTGTATTCCGTTTTATCCGCGTTGCTGCTCCAGCTTTCGGCAATCCACGGTTCCACCTGCAGCGTTTTCGGATTTTGCCACGTCAGTTTGTCGGTGATCTGATTAAGAATGCCGCCGTTGGGATAAAAACCCCCGGCCGGCGGATAAAGATTGGTATGTGCCTGCTGTTCCAGATAAATCAGCGTGCCGCCTTTGACCGGCGTCTCCGCCGCGTGGGCGCTAAATATCCCTGTCAGCAGGGCTAAGCTCAGCGCCCGCAAGTGAAAATGCGTCTTCATGATGATTTCCTTTGTTATCAAGTGCCCGGTGGGCTGAAATCATCATCAAATGTGCAACCCGTGAGTTGAACCAATGAATTGCACTAAGCTTTTGCGAAAATAACAAAAGCGGAGAGTTAATTGTATACCGCAATTACCGGGTTGTTTTCCTGCCCCGATAAAATTGTTTTTTCTCAGCCTGAAACCTGCACTGAGGTTATTGCTGCTGCGGATCATTACCGGCTCGCGTAATGTTAACCCGACAGAAAGCGAAATCCGCTTTACGAAAAATCAGGCTTTCATCCACCAGTATTATGACTATTTCTCATTTCCTGATTCGCTTTGCCGATTTAGTTGTTTTACGAAATATAAATCTCCCCGCCACACTAAGCGCCATATTCATCGCAACCCTATTCATCGAAATAAGGAACAGGCGCATGTCATACCGACTGAGTTTGCTCGACAAATCACCGATTGCAGCAGGTGAGAGCGCCACGCAGGCCCTGCATCGCACACTGCAGCTGGCTCAGCGCGCGGAAGCCTGGGGTTATCACCGCTTCTGGCTGGCGGAACACCACAACAGCGACCAGCTGGCGAGTCCTTCGCCGGAATTGTTGATTGCCTGGATCATTGGCCAGACCCGGCATATCCGCGTGGGTTCCGGCGGCGTGATGTTGCAGCACTACAGCCCTTATAAAGTGGCGGAAAACTTCAACCTGCTGGCTGCGCTGGCACCTGGACGTATCGACCTGGGCGTGGGGAAAGCGCCCGGCGGACTGCCGCTTTCTACCCGCGCGCTGCAACTGGGGGTGCGCCAGCAGGAGAAAGGCAGCTTTGCCGAACAGCTGGCGCTGCTGGATAGCTGGCTCAGTGTGCCGCCGGTGGGGGATGAGGAGATCCTGCGCGCCACGCCGCAGCCGCCGCGTCCGGCCAATCGCTTTCTGCTCGGGGCCAGCGAAGCGAGCGCCCGACTGGCGGCAGAGCTCGGCTGGCAACTGGTATTCGCCGCACACCACAACGGCGATCCGCAATTGATGGCGCAGGTGCTGAACAGCTATCGCCAGCACAGTCAGGGTCAGCGTGCGCTGGTAGCGGTACAGGTGGTGGTGGCGGATTCGCCGGCAGAAGCTGACCTGCTGGTCGACACACTGCGCATTTATCACGTCAGCGTGACGGGCGGACAGAGCGTTAACGTCGGCAGCATTGAACAGGCTGAGCGCTATGTGCGTCAGGGCGGCTTCAGTGACTACGTGATTGAGCCACGCACGCCGTCGCTGCTGAAAGGGACCGCGGCACAGGTGCACGCGCAGCTTGATGCGCTGCACCAGCGCTACGGCATTGAAGAGTTTGTTATTGATACGCCGGTGGCGGAGGAGCAGGCGCGGGTGAAATCCCTCGAACTGCTGGCGACGCATCGTCTGGTTAGCGCCTGACCGGGAGGTCCTGTGACGATAGTAAGCGAACAGCAGCTGATTGACTGGCGGCGCGAGCTGCACAGCTGGCCGGAACTCTCCGGTCATGAAGTGGAAACCAGCGCGCGGCTGCGCCGCTGGCTGCAGCAGGCTGACGTGCGCCTGCTGGATTATCCGCTGCACACCGGCGTGGTGGCGGAAGTGGGTCAGGGCGCGCCCCTGATTGCCCTGCGTGCCGATATCGATGCATTACCGATCCATGAAGCCACCGGGCTGCCTTTTCGTTCACGGCAAGCCGGCGTCATGCACGCCTGCGGTCACGATGTGCACAGTGCGGTGATACTGGGTGCCACGCTGCAGCTGAAAGCACGGGAAGCTCAGCTAGCGGGGCGGGTGCGCATCCTGTTCCAGCCAGCGGAAGAGATTGCCCAGGGCGCGCGCCAGTTCATCGACGCGGGTGTGCTGGATCAGGTACAGGCGATTTTTGGCATGCACAACGAACCGGGTTTGACCACGGGCACCTTTGCCACGCGCAGCGGTGCGTTTTACGCAAACGCCGATAAATTTGTGGTGCGCGTGCACAGCACCCGCGCGGACGTGAACAGCATCCTGGTCGCCAGCCAGATTATTCAGGCGCTGCAATCCCTCACCAGCCGTAGCTTTAATACGCTGGACAGTCTGGTGCTGAGCGTCACGCGGATTGATGCACACAGGCACGACGGTCAGCAGACGGCTGAAGCGGAATTTGGCGGCACGGTGCGCACGCACGATAAACAGGTGCGCGCGCAGCTGGAGCAGCGTGCGCGCGAGGTGGTGGTCAATATCGCCGCCGCCAGCGGTGCCACGGCCACCTTTAGCTGGCATCCGGGGCCGCCGGTGCTGGAGAACGACGCCCACTGGGCACAGTTTGCCAGTCAGGTGGCGCAGCAGGTGGGTTATCAGGTGCAACCGGCTGAGCTGCACCTGGGCGGCGAAGATTTCGCTTATTACCTGCAGCAGCTCCCGGGCGCGTTTGTCAGCATTGGCAGCGCCAGTGAATTTGGCCTGCATCACGGTGGCTTCAACCCCGATGAAGCGCTGATCGCCCCGGCGGCACACTATTTTAGTCAGCTGGCGCAACAGGCATTGCAGCAGCTAAACGCGCGATGTCGCGACGCCATCCTTAACTGATTTCCTTCCATTTCTGGCAGCGCTGTAGGCGATAAGGCTATCGCCGGCAGGCTGCGCCATGAGCAAAGAGAGACGATTATGACTGCAAGACAACTGCGCCTCGGCACCATTCTGCACGGCGCATCCGGCAACATGTCCGCCTGGCGTCATCCGGCGGCGCAGGCGGATGCCAGCATCAGTTTTGATTACGCCCGCCGTATCGCCCGTAAAGCCGAGGCTGGCAAACTGGATTTCCTGTTTGTCGCCGATGGCCTGTTCATCAATGAGAAATCGATCCCGCACTTTCTTAACCGCTTCGAACCGCTGACGCTGCTGTCGGCGCTGGCCGGCGTCACCGAGCATCTCGGCCTGGTTGGTACGGTGTCCACCTCCTACAGTGAGCCGTTCACCGTCGCCCGCCAGTTCGCCAGTCTCGACCATCTCAGCGGCGGGCGCGCGGGCTGGAATGTGGTGACATCGCCGCTGGAGGGCTCGGCAAAAAACTTTTCGCGTCAGCAGCATCCCGAGCATGCGCTGCGCTACCGCATCGCCGACGAGTACCTGCAGGTGGTGAAAGGGTTGTGGGATTCCTGGGAAGAGGGCGCGTTTGTGCGCAATAAAGCCAGCGGTCAGTTCTATGCGCCTGACAAACTGCACACGCTGAATCATCACGGTGATTTTTTCCAGGTACAGGGGCCACTGAACATTGAGCGCACGCCGCAGGGCCGGCCGATTATCTTTCAGGCGGGCGCCTCGGAAGATGGCCGCAAGCTGGCGGCGCGTCATGCTGACGCCATCTTCACCCATCAGCCAACGCGCGAAGAAGCGCAGGCGTTCTACCGGGATGTGAAGCAGCAGCTGGTGGCGAACGGGCGTGAACCGGGCGATCTGCACATTTTCCAGGGCGTCAGTGTGATCGTGGGGGAGGATGACGCAGACGTCGAGCGCCAGTACCAGACCACCGCGGCGCTGGTCTCAATTGAGGATGCACTCAACTACCTTGGTCGCTTCTTTGACCATCACGACTTCTCGCAGTATCCGCTCGACCAGCCGTTCCCGGACATTGGCGATATTGGCCAGAACAGCTTCCGTAGCACCACCGACGAGATCAAACGCAAGGCGCGCGAACACGGCCATACGCTGCGCCAGGCGGCGCTGGAAGCCGCGACGCCGCGTCCGCTGTTTCACGGTACGCCACAGCAGGTGGCGGATGGTCTGCAGCTGTGGTTCGAAACCGAAGCCACTGACGGTTTCATTATCCAGGGCGGCACGCCGGACACCTTCGAGCGTTTTGTTGATCAGGTTATTCCGGTTCTCCAGGCGCGCGGCCTGACGCGTCGTGAATACCCGGGCAGCACGCTGCGCGCCAGCTTTGGTCTGAAACAGCCGCTCAACCAGTTCACACCACAATAACGATGAGAAAACACGCTATGCAGAGAAAATCCCTGATTGTGCTGCTGTTACTGAGCCTGAGCAGTGCGGCACTGGCCGAGGACGTGGCCGTTAATGGTCAGCAGGTGAGCCTTGCCGCCAATAAAACGCCCATCAACACGCCAGAGAATCCTGCCGCCGTGGCGCAAATACCGGCGGGCCACAAATTTGCCGTGCCGGGATCGTTCACCGTGGCGGTTGCGGCACTCAACTCGCCGCCGCTCACGGTATTCAGCGACGACAATAAAACGCTGCTGGGCAGTGAGGTGGATATTGCGCGTCTGGTGGCCGACAGCCTCGGGCTGAAGCTCAACATCGTGCCCACCTCGTGGGAAGACTGGCCGCTGGGCGTGGCATCGGGCAAATATGACGCGGCGATCACCAACGTGACGGTGACCAAAGATCGTAAACAGCGTTTTGATTTTGCCACCTACCGTAAAGATTCGCTGGGCTTCTATGTGAAAACCAGCAGCCCGATTACCTCGCTGAGCAAGGCAGAAGATATCGCCGGCCTGCGCATCATCGTCGGCTCCGGCACCAATCAGGAGGCCATCCTGCTGGCCTGGGATAAAGAGAATCAGGCTAAGGGACTGAAGCCTTTCACACCGGTTTATACCAAAGATGACGCTGCGCAGACGCTGGCGTTACAGGCCGGGCGCGCCGACGCTTACTTCGGCCCTAACGTGATTGGCGCGTGGAAAGCGGCGCTGACCAAAAAGACCCGGCTGGTGGGTAGCGTGGACGGCGGCTGGCCGAAGGCGGCGCACATCGCGGTGACGGTGAAGAAAGACAACGGGCTGGTGCAGCCAATCAACACCGCGCTCAACGGCGTGATCAAAAACGGTGACTACGACAAGGTGCTGAACCGCTGGGGTGAAGGCGTGGAGCGTCTGGATCGTTCCGAGATCAATCCGCCCGGACTGGGCGATTAAGGAGGCGGCATGAGCCAGCAATTTTTCCGCGAAGTGTCACCGGAAGCGCCGGAGCTGCAGCCGATTCTTGACGGTCTGTTTGGTGAATATGCAGCACGCTACGGCGATTTCTTCAGGAAACACAATGAAGTTGAGCTGACCGAGTGGTATCTGCCGCCGCGCGGGCTGTTCATCGTGCTGGAGCGCGACGGTGAGATCATCGCCATGGGCGCCTACAAACCGTGGGATGCTACCACCGCCGAACTGAAGCGCATCTGGACGCGGCGTGACCTGCGCCGTCAGGGACTGGCACTGCTGATCCTGCAGGAGCTGGAGCGCCGGGCGCTGCGCGCAGGCTATCAGCGCGTGTTTCTCACCACCGGTTTTCGTCAGCCGGAAGCGGTACAGCTGTATATCGGCCACGGCTATCAGCCGCAGTTTGAGCTGCGCGAAGATATGGAGATTTACGGCCAGCCGCCGCACGATGGCCGGCTGCGTTTTCTCAAAGTAATTGATGTGCACAACGTGGCACAGGCCAGCTAAGGAGAGCCATCATGAGTAAGCAACAACCTTTGACCGTGGTGCCGGCACGCTATCCGGCGCGTACCGTCGGTGCCATCATCGCGCTGTTTATCCTTGCGGCGGTGATCGATTCCGTGGCCTTTAATCCGCGCTGGGAGTGGAGCGTGTTTGCCCGCTGGTTTTTCGATCCGGTGATCCTCAATGGTCTGGGACAAACGCTGCTGCTGACGCTGTGCGGCACGCTGCTGAGCCTGATATTCGGCGGCCTGCTGGCCCTGGCGCGGCTCTCGTCATCGTGGCTGCTGAGCACGCTGGCGTTTGGCTATATCTGGCTGTTTCGCTCGCTGCCGCTGATTGTGGTGCTGATCATTCTGTATAACTTCTCGTACCTGTACGACACGCTGTCGTTCGGTATTCCGTTCACCGCCCTGTCGTGGGGGCACTTCCAGACCATTAACGTGCTCGGCCAGTTCCCGGCGGCGGTGATTGGCCTGACGCTGGTGCAGAGCGCGTATAGCGCGGAGATTATTCGCGGCGGGTTTCTCGGTGTCGATCACGGCCAGTTTGAAGCCGCTTCGGCGCTGGGATTATCGTCGTCGCGTCGCACGTTTCGCATCATTCTGCCGCAGGCACTGCGCGCGATTATTCCCACCACCTTTAATGAGATCATCAGCCTCGCCAAGGGCACCTCAATGGTGTATGTGCTGGCGATGCCCGAGCTGTTTTATACCATCCAGATGATCTACAACCGCACCCAGCAGGTGATCCCGCTGCTGATGGTCGGGGCCGCCTGGTATCTGATCATCACCACCGTGCTGTCGCTGCTGCAGCACAGCGTCGAGCGCTGGCTGGCACGCAGCGTCACGCGTGAACCGCAACCTTCGCGCTGGCGCCAGTGGCGCAACCGCAGCGTGAACCCTGCCGTCAACGAGGAGCTGTCTCATGTCCGAAGCCATTGATTACCGCTATCTGCATACCACCGGCGCCATCAGTATTACCGGCGTCAGCAAGACGTTTGGCCGGCATAAAGCACTCGATGATGTGTCGCTTGAGCTGGCTCCCGGTTCGGTGACGGTGATCCTCGGACCGTCCGGTTCTGGCAAATCGACGCTGCTGCGCACCATCAATCATCTGGAGCGCGTGGATGAAGGCTTTATTCAGATCGATGGCGATTACATCGGTTATCAGCGGCGCGGCGATAAACTCTATGAGCTGAAAGAGAAGGCGATTTTGCGGCAGCGCATCAACGTTGGCTATGTGTTCCAGAACTTCAATCTGTTTCCGCACCTGACGGTGCTGGAAAATCTGATTGAAGCGCCGATTGCCCATCGTCAGCTGTCGCGCCGGGCAGCGATCGATCGCGCCGGTGAGCTGCTGGATGTGGTCGGCCTGCGGCACAAAGCCGATGCCTGGCCGCGGCATCTCTCTGGCGGTCAGCAGCAGCGCATTGCGATTGCGCGTGCGCTGATGCTTAACCCGCGCGTGATGCTGTTTGATGAGCCGACTTCGGCGCTCGACCCGGAACTGGTGGGCGAAGTGCTGGATGTGATTAAAAAACTGGCGCGATCCGGCACCACGCTGGTGATTGTCACGCACGAGATCGGCTTTGCGCGCGAAGTGGCGGATAACGTGGTGTTTATGGTTGACGGGCGCGTGGTTGAGCAGGGCAGCAGCCAGCAGGTGCTAAATCAGCCGCGTCATGAGCGCACCAAACGTTTCCTCGCCCGGGTGCTGTAATGAAGCAAGCGATCATAGTCGCGCTGGCGGGTGCGGTGCTGGCGGCACCCGCGACAGGCGCGCAACAGCTTGACGCCAGTCATAACGAAACGCCGATCACTATGGCGGCCAATCAGCAGGCGATCGCGAAGATCCCCGCCGGATTTCATTTTGTTCACCCCGGCTATTTAACCGTCGCCACCTCAGCCAATAATTCACCGCCAATTGGCCTCTGGGCGTCCGATAATAAAACGCTGATCGGCAGCGACCCGGACATTGCGCGCCTGCTGGCCGACAGCCTCGGTCTGAAACTCAGGCTGGTGCCGGCGGCGTGGGAGGACTGGCCGCTGGGCATCACGGCAGGGCGCTATGATGTGGCGATGTTTAATATCGCGGTGACCGAGGAGCGCAAGCAGAAGTTTGATTTCGCCACCTATCGCGCGGATAACCACGCCTTCGCGGTTAAAGCGGACAGTAAAATCAGCGCGATTCGTCGCCGGGAAGACGTGGCCGGCAAGCGGATTATTGTGGGCTCCGGTACCAATCAGGAGCGAATCTTGCTGAGCTGGGATGCGAAGAATCGGGCGCAGGGCCTGGCCCCGGTGCAGCCGATTTATCTCAACGATGATGCCTCCGCCACGCTGGCGCTGCTCTCTGGCCGGGCCGATGCGTCATTCGGCCCGCAGGCCATGGCGGCGTGGAAAGTGGCTTCGCGCGGGCAAACCAAAATTGTCGGGCACGGACCGTTTCGCGCCTGGGTGGCGGTCACCACGAAGAAGGGCAATGGCCTGGACGTCGCGCTGCAGCAGGCGATCAACGGCGCTATCGCTGGCGGCCAGTATCACCAGGTGCTGGCAAGATGGGGTGAAGAGGGCGAGGCAGTGGAGATTTCGCAGGTTAATCCGCCCGGGATTGTTTATCAGGATAATTAGGGCGGGGTGGTCAGGCGCACGGTGTGGTCACCATAAATGGCGACCCTACAGCTCGCACGGGCTTTCGTAGGGTGCGCATTGATGCGCACCGGCTTAAAAAATGAAGGCTCGCCCGGTTTATCCTGCTTTTTTTATCCACTGCAATGCTTCGGCGGCGGGCAGCGGGCGGGCAAAATGGTAACCCTGGAATAAATGGCAGCCCTTATTGCGCAGGTGCTCGAAATACTCCTCGCTCTCAATCCCTTCCGCCAGCACGTTCAGCCCCATCGCGCGCGACAACTCAATGGTCTTTTGCACCACAATCGCCGCCGATTCGTTTTCAAAAATGTGCATAATCAGGGACTTATCAATCTTAATATCATCAATAGCGAAATCACTCAGCGACTTAAGCGAAGAGTAGCCGACGCCGAAATCGTCGATCGCCCATTTGATCCCTAACTGGCTGAAGTGGTTAATGACATCCCCAATGCGCTGCTGATCGTAAATAAAGGTGGTCTCGGTAATTTCAAACTTCAGCCGCTCGGGACGGATTTTGTAATGCGACAGCGTCAGCAGCGTGTCATGGGTGAAGTCGCGGTGCATCAACTGCAGCGGGCTGATATTGATGGAAAACACCAGCGGGGGCAGCCGCAGCACGCGATCCCACTCAACGATTTGTTGCAGCATGCGCTCCAGCACCCACTTGCCAATATCGATAATCAGCCCGCTTTTTTCGGCTACCGGAATAAACACTTCCGGTGAGATAAAGCCTTTCTCCGGGTGCTTCCAGCGCAGCAGCGCTTCAAAACCGATGAGATTTTTGTCGCCATCGACCTGCGGCTGATAATAGAGCTCCAGCTGCTGGCGCTCGATGGCGGACGCGAGTTCGCGCTTGATAAGGTCGGTGGCGGAATAATTGCCGCCATAGGTAAACACGGTCGACAGCAGTGCCGTCACCGGCACTGCACAATTGAAAACGGTAAAAACGGCTTCCTGCGGAATATTGAGATGAAAACGATTATTTTCCCAGATCAGACCGGTGGTGACAAAAAACAGATAACACAGCAGGCACAGCAGCGGAAATATTTTACTCAGATAAAAGGATTGCTGGCGCAACACCAGTGCCGAACCGATGATCAAGGCCACCAGATAGTTATATTCTGAACGCTTGCCGGCAGCGTGATGATTATCCACCAGCAACAGCACGATGATGGTAAATAATAACGCGTGGGTAATGATCGCCAGATGCCGCTCCAGCCGGTCGCTGAAGGCGCCGATGATGATGTAGCCCCCCAGCGCTATACTGGCGATATACAGACAGCCAATGTCATGATGACCGCGACTGAAATTCAGTGTTGCCATAAAGATACCAGCCACGATACTGGCGACGCCGGCAATCAGCAGCGTCAGGCGGAGCTTTTTTTCCGGGCTATCACCCTGCAGAATGAAGGGCAGATTACGGATGCGCGACCAGGCTGAACTCAACAAAGGGTTCATAAACGGTTCCGGGTTTTATTGTCATGACGCGTGAAGGTGTAAACGCCACATAATATATTTAAGCGAGACGACTGTCATAATTGTTTTCAGATTATTTGCGCGTTAAGCGCGGATTTTTATATTTGACATAAGCGGCGTCAAATAGCGCTATTAACGCATTCAGGCGCAATATTTAACGCCGCCAGCGATAAGCGATGCGCTATACCGGCGAAGGCGCGCGCAGCGCGACCCGATTGTTCCTCGCCAGTGACGTCGCCGCAGAGTAGAATGACCACGCGGCGCGGCGACAGCGTGCCGGACAATAACAGCCGGAACCGCAGCCGGATACGCGTCACCAGGTTGGACTAACCCACTTTCAACATACTGATTGCAATGAAAATTCGTTTCTTATCTGCTAATGAACTCAAGCTGGCCGAGGTGCGTACCATCCTTGAGCCGGTGGGTGTCGAAGTGGTGCCCATTGCGCGCCGTATTGAAGAGATTCAGACCGAAAATGAGGTGGAGCTGGTTCGTGACAAATTGACTAAAGCCTTTTCAATCATTGGCCGCCCGCTGTTTGTCGAGCATACCGGTCTGTATCTGGATGGGCTCAATGGCCTGCCCGCCGGTCTGACGCGCATCTTCTGGAGCCGGCTGAACGCGGAACGCTTTACCAAACTGGTGAACGGGCTGGACAGCCCGGGCGTGACCGCCAAAACCGTCCTCGGCTACTGTGACGGGCGCAAAATGTACCAGTTTGAAGGCCAGCTGCGCGGCACCATTGCCCGGGAGCCGGCGGGGCCACGCGAATTTCAGTGGGACTGCGTGTTTATCCCGGAAGGGCACACCCAGACATTCGCTGAAATGGGCGAACTGAAAAACGAAATCTCGATGCGCCGCCTGGCGCTGGATCGCTTTGCCACCTTTCTGAAAACTTCGCGGGGACTGGCATGAAACCGGAACTCAAACGCGCTTACGATGCCGGCAAACTGATTCTGTTCGCCGGTGCGGGCATCTCACGCAATCTCGGACTGCCGGAGTGGCACGAGCTGATTGCACATCTGGCTAATGAGCTGGGCTACGATCCGAAAATCTTCAATACTTACGGCACCCATTTGTCGCTGGCGGAGTATTACAAACAGCGCAAAGGCTCGCTCGGCCCGCTGCGCAGCTGGATGGATCGCGAGTGGCACCGTCCGGACATCGATGTGCGCAGCTCTGAAATCCACACCATGATCACCCAGGGCAATTTCTCGCGCATCTACACCACCAATTACGACCGCTGGCTGGAGATGGCGCATGAAGCGCACAACGTGCCGTACAGCAAGGTCGCTAATGCCGCCGATCTGGTGTCGCTGACCGAAGATAAGCGCCATATTATTAAACTCCATGGTGACTTTGACGATGATACCTCCATCGTGCTGGATGAGAGCAGCTACTTTGAGCGGCTCTATTTTGACTCGCCGCTGGATATCAAACTGACCCATGATGTCATGGGTAACTCCGTGCTGTTTGTTGGCTACAGCATCAGCGATTTCAATATCCGCCTGCTGTTTTATCGCCTGACCAAGATGTGGGGCCGCACCGGGCTGGCGACCGCACGGCCTAAATCCTACCTGTTCACCAACCGTAATAATCCGGTGGCGAAAGAGGTACTGGGGCAGTGGGGCATTGAGATGATCGTGTCTGAAGAGGACGATCCGCGCAAAGCGCTGGCAACCTTCCTCGAAGAGCTGCTGGCTTAAACGGCAAGCAGAAAATCGTTGGCTAAAAAAGCTGAATGAAATATACTGTATATAAACACAGTAAATGAGGTGCATCATGGCAGTCGAAACCAAATATGTTGTGGTCAGAAAGGGTGAAGAGAAGATGACGTTTGCCAATAAAAAAGACGCAGATGCATGGGACAAGATGCTCGATATGGCCGACGCGTTCACCGACTGGCTGCAGCAACATCAGCCAGCGATGGATGAGGCCCAGGCCGAAGCGCTGGGTATGCTGCTGGCCGAACAGAAAGACGCGGTGCAACACATTCTGCGCACCAGCAAACTGCCGGACGCGGTGAAAGACAGCGGCGAAACCGCTGCTGACGACAGCGATACGGCTGCGCCGGAAAAAGAGAAGAAGGTGCGTGCGGTCAAAGCCGCCTGAGGAACCGCGCGTTCGCTTTGTACTGCTGCTGAATCCGGGCCAGCCTCTGTGCTGGCCTGGGAACCGTGCTAAGGATCAGTGCGTGAAAAGAGAGAAGGTGCCTGAGTAGTAACTGACCATCCACGCCACATACACCAGCCAGACCACCATTAACCCTGCCAGACTCAATTTACCTGCCATGTTGCATTCCTCTAGTTATGCGGCGCGTTGCGCCCGTACGCAATAACCTGACAGCACAACGAAGTGGCGATCTTGCGCCAGATCAAATTCCCTCTTTTTTACTGCATCGTCTTAGCGTTTTTAATGGCGACTCAACGCCGCAACAGCGGTTGATGGTTTTCTGATCGGACCTGCCAGGCCATCAAGTTCCCGGATTGTGCGCCGATAGAGTGATTACAGGGATGCAGGTGCACAGGGCGTGATTCTTTTTCAGTAATAAAGTGTCAACACCAGGAGCGCCGACATGGCCACAACCGTATCTAATAAGAAAAAAATGAGCACCCGCACACAAATGCTGCTGACGGGCGCCTTAACCATCACCCTGGGCTTCGCCGTGACTATCGGTGTGCTCAGCTGGCAGTCCAGCAATGAGCAAAAATCGCTGGCGGAGAGTTACTTACAGCAGATTGCGCAGAGTCAGGCGCTGCAAATCCAGCAGGAGCTGAGTTACGCACGCGATGTCGCACACAACCTCGGCCACAGTCTGATTGCCCTGCCGGCTGCCGGTGTGCAGGACCGTAAAGTGGCCGATAAGCTGCTGGTCTCTGCACTGCGTGATAATCCGGACTATCTCTCTATTTCGGTCATCTTCGAAGAAAACGCATTTGACGGACGCGATGCTGAGTTTGCCTCTCAGGCTGGCGCGGCACCTAAAGGACGTTACGCCTATTTCGTCGATCGCGACCAGGGTGGCAATTTTGCCCTGCATCCGCTGACCTCAATCTTTACGCCAGGCCAGGGCGATTACTATTTGCTGCCGCAGAAAAGCCAGAAAGATACGCTGATCGAACCTTATAGCTATGCCTATAACGGTGTGCCAACGCTGCTGACCTCGGTGGCCGCGCCAATTATCAGCCAGGGCAAACTGTGGGGCGTGGTGACGTCCGATATCTCACTGGCGTCACTGCAGGAAAAAGTGAACAGCATCAAACCGTGGGAAGGCAGCGGTTACGCCATGCTGCTCTCGAGCGCGGGCAATGTGGTGTCTTATCCGGACAAAAGCCAGACCAGCAAAGCCTGGAAGGGCGACACACATAATTTCAGCAGCACGGTCACCGAACAGCATGACGCTATTCTGGGCGAGGATGCGCTGGTGGCCTGGCGGCCGGTGGTGATCGGTAACAGCGATCAGAAATGGTATCTCGGCGTGGTGGCCCCGGTGAGCAAAGTCATGGAAGCGGCGCACCGTCAGCTGATTAACGCGGTGATTTTAATGGTGATTAGCATCCTGGTGGTGTGCGCACTGCTTGGGCTGGTATTTAGTCGCAAAGTGCTGAAGCCGATTGGCGGTGAGCCACTGACCGCAGCCACCATTGCGCTGGCGGTGGCCGATGGCAAACTGGATAACGCTATCCCGCTGAAAGCGCGCGACAGCAGCAGTCTGTTCTTCGCCTTGCACACTATGCAAAACCAGCTGCGCGAGATTGTCGGGCAGATTCAGGATGCCAGCGCCTCGGTGCGCCAGGGCGCGGGTGAAATCGCCAGCGGCAACCTCAACCTCGCGTCACGTACCGAAGAGCAGGCGGCCGCGCTGGAACAAACTGCCGCCAGCATGGAGCAGATTACCGCGACGGTGAAACACAACGCTGCTAACGCGCATCAGGCGACGACGCTGACCGATAACGCCACGCACATCGCCAGTCGCGGTGAGTCACTGGTGGGCCAGGTGGTGCAGACCATGGCGCAAATCGACGACAGCGCGAAGAAAATCGGCGACATCACCGCCATTATCAACAGCATCGCCTTCCAGACCAACATTCTGGCACTCAACGCCGCGGTTGAAGCAGCGCGCGCCGGGGAACAGGGACGCGGTTTTGCCGTGGTGGCGTCGGAAGTGCGTAATCTGGCACAGCGCAGCGCCAATGCGGTGAAGGATATCGCTGCGCTGATTGAAGAGTCCGGGCAGCGCGTCGGCAGCGGTGTGCAGCTGGTGCAGGATGCCGGTAAAACCATGCAGGAGATGACGCAGGCGGTAAACTCGGTGCGCACTATTATCGGCGAGATTGTTACCGCGTCAGACGAGCAGGCGCGCGGCATCAGCCAGGTAACGATCGCGGTAAACGAGATGGATGGCACCACCCAGCAGAACGCCGCGCTGGTCCAGCAGATGTCAGCCGCCGCCAGTTCGCTGGAAGACCAGGCGGCACAGCTGGCGCATACCGTGGGACGTTTTCACCTCAGCTGAGGTCGGTGACCGATCGCCGGCACGCTGCGTAAATCAGGACGGTCGCCACATCAGGCGACCGTCTTATTCCTTTCATCCGTTTCGCCGTGACGGCATCATGCGCAGCAACGTATTGTCTTTAATCAGATAATGATGCACCAGCGCCGCGGTCGCGTGCAGGCCAATCAGCCAGTAACCGTAAGGCGCAAGCGTTTCATGCCAGTCGCTCAGCATGTCGGCAAAGTCCGGATCCGGACTGGCGCTGACCGGCATCGGAATCGCGAAAATCCACCAGCTGCGGCCCATGTAAAAGCGCGAAAGGATGCCGAGAATCGGCAGCACGATAAAAAACAGATAAATCGCCAGATGCATCAGATGCGCCAGTCCGGTTTGCCAGTGCGGCGGCTGAGGTTCGATTTTCGGGCTGCGATGGCGAAAACGCAGCACAATGCGTGACAGCATCAGCAACAGCACACAACTGCCGGCGCTGAAATGTCCGACGATCATGGTATAGCCTTGCCAGGATCCGCGCGTGAATAAGCCGCGAAACTCCATGGTGCAGTAAGCGGTGGCCACCAGTACCAGCGTCAGCCAGTGAATAAAGATTTGCGCAGGGGCATATTTGTTACGCATAGCCAGTCCGAAAATAAGCGGTGTGGGATGCTTAACATAGCGAAAAACGCGCTGAATTAATTCATTTTTTGCCACATCCCGTTCGGCTTACTGTTCGGCTGCCTGCAACAGCTGACGCAGCAGGGCGGCAAGCTGCTGCTGCTGCCGATCGTCCAGCGTGGCCAGCAGCGCGTTCTGCGTTTGCGTATGCACCTGCAGCGCCTGCTCAATCTTCGCCAGCCCGGCCGGCGTCAGCGTCACCAGCATGCTGCGCTTATCATCGGCATCGGCAACACGCGCAATCAATCCCTCTTCTTCCAGCCGGTTAAGCCGGTTGGTCATGGCACCGGAGGTGACCAGCAGCGATTTGTAGAGCTGCGTGGGCGACAGCCGGTAAGGTGCGCCGGCACGCCGCAACGTAGCCAGTACATCAAATTCGCCATCGCGAAAACCAAAGGGCGCCAGCGCCTCAGCGCGCTTTTTCGCCAGATGCTTCATCAGGCGCAGCATGCGGCCAAAAATCGCCATGGAAGAGGCGTCCAGCTCCGGCATGGCGCTGGCCCATTGCGCAACGACAAAATCTACGTGGTCAGTCATGTTAATTCTCATCAGTTCACGGCGGGCAATGTGTCGCTTTGTGCGCACCCGCTATCGTTCTTCCGCAAAGTATCTTAACGTTAAGATACTTTGGCGTATGGAGACAGAATGTGAATCGTACCTTACCTGCTATTGGCATGTTTGCTTTACTGGTTTTTGTGGTGGCGCTGAATTTGCGTCCGGTGATGGCGGCCATCGGACCGCTGTTCCTGCAACTGCAGCACGATGCAGGGCTCAGTGCCACGCAGCTGAGCCTGCTGACGACGCTGCCGGTCATTATGATGGGGCTGGCGGCGCTGGCCGGGCCGCTGCTGCTGCGCAGGCTTGGTGAAGCGCGCGGCATTACCGCTGGCCTGATAGTACTGGTGTTTGCGGGTGGCGCGCGTGGCGTCGATCACAGCGCCGCCATGCTAACCGCCAGCGCGCTGCTGGCCGGCTGCGGCATCGGGCTGATCCAGGCGCTGATGCCCGCGCTCATCAAACGTCACTTCGCCTCGCGTGCCGGTACGCTAATGGCACTGTTCACCACCGGTATTATGGCCGGAGCCGCAGTGGCCGCTGCCAGCGCCGCGCCGCTCGCCAGCCATGCCGGACTGACGATCGCCCTGATGCTGCCGTCGCTACCGGCGCTGATCGCATTGATTCTGTGGCTGCGCCTGCAGCCTGTGACCACGAGAGTAAACACGCCACCGGCCGGCGGCGTACACCGCACGCCGCGCGCCTGGCTGTTGATGCTGTTTTTTGGCATCGGCACCGGTGCTTACACGCTGGTGCTGGCGTGGCTGCCGCCATTTTACATGCAACACGGCTGGCTGCCGGCGCAGAGCGGCTACGTGCTAGGCGCATTAACCCTGACCGAAGTCGCCGCCGGATTTATGCTCTCCGCGCTGATTCATCGCTGCCGCGATCGCCGCTGGCCGCTGCTGGTGGTGCTGGCTTCTATCCTGCTGGGGCTGATCGCACTGCTGTGGCTGGGCGGCGAACACGCCTGGTTGCCGACGCTGCTGCTGGGATTGGGGATCGGTGCGCTGTTTCCGCTATCGCTGATTGTCACGCTTGACCATGCCCGTACGCCGGAAGAAGCCACTGCGCTGCTGTCTTTCGTGCAGGGCGGCGGCTATATGCTGGCCGCACTGATGCCGCTGATGGCCGGCATCGTGCGCGACCGCGCGGCATCACTCGACAGCGCGTGGCAAATCATGGCGGCGGGCGTGCTGCTACTGATGCTGATGGCGCTGCGACTCAAACCCCAGCGATAACGGCAGGAAACCATTGTCAGGCGGGGTGCGCTGTTTTATAAACCGTGCAGAGTGAGAGGATCGATAAATCAGGAGCAATGATGTCCCCGCAGGTCGGTGTTGGCGTATTAATTTTCCGCGATGGCAAGCTGTTGCTCGGCCAGCGTAAAGGCAGCCACGGTGCCGGTGACTGGTCGGCACCGGGCGGCCATCTGGAGTTTGGTGAATCACCGGAAGCCTGTGCGCGGCGGGAAGTGCTGGAGGAGACCGGTTTACAGCTGCACAGCGTACACAACGGCGCCTTCGTCAGCGATGTGTTTCCGGCGGTCAACCGCCACTATATTACGCTGCTGATGGTGGCGCCGGACGCCAGCGGCGAGCCGCAGTTGCGGGAACCGGATAAGTGCGCAGGCTGGCACTGGTTCGCGCCTGAGGCGCTGCCTGAACCGTTGTTTGCCCCGCTGCAAAGCTGGCTGGCGCGCGACGGTCTGGCGGCACTGCAGGCGCTGGCCCAGCGTAAAGATCGCTAACCGTATTGCTTCATCGAAGCTTCGGCATCTTCTCCGGCCGGGATGCGCATCGGGGCGGCGGGATCGGTTGCGGCACGCCACACGGCAGCGGCAACGTCCTGTGCTTCAGTGGTTGGCTGGGGCTGCTGCATGCCGGCGATGATGCCATCAAACATCGGCTGGTAAGGCTCGAGCAAGGTGTTTTCCATGCGCGGCCGGGCATTTTTGCCAAAGTCGGTGGTGGGAGCCATCCCGGGTAATACCAGTTTCACCTGAACATTAAAGGGCTGCAGTTCCAGCGCCAGCGACTCGGTAAAGGCGTTGACTGCCGCTTTGCTGCCGGTATAAACCGCCAGCAGCGGCAGGGATTTCAGCGTCACCGTCGAGGTCACATTGATCACCATGCCACTGTTTTTCGCACGGAACTGCGGGATGACCGCCTGCGTCATGGCGATGGTGCCCAGCGTGTTGGTTTCGAACACCTCCCGCACCGAGGACATCGGCGCGCCTTCCAGCGAGGTTAATAATCCGATGCCGGCATTGTTGACCAGCACATCAATCTCTCCTGCTTCAGCCAGCGTTTGCCTGATGCTGGCGGCATCGGTGACATCCAATGGCAGCAGGCGCAGATGGGCGGATTCAGGGAACAGTTCGGCGCGCGGGGTGCGCATGGTGGCGATGACTTTCCAGCCGCGCTCCAGAAACCAGAGCGCGGTAGCATGACCAAAACCAGAAGAGCAGCCGGTAATTAAAATGGTTTTCATGGTTCATTCCTGCATTGCGTTGGGTAAGAGCTCACTATAGAGTGCCATTACCGGACTCACTACAACGTACAGTCCTGGTTTCATTTGCAGGAGTCCATTATGATCGATCCGCTCGCCGAAATGGTGTCACTGTTACAGCCCGGGGCGGCTTATTCCAAACGCGCGCGTGCCAATGGATTATGGCGTGTGCAGCGCAGTGAGACCGGCCAGCCGTTTTACTGCGTGGTGCTGGAGGGGCGCACCCGACTGGAAATGAAAGGTCATCCTCCGGTTGCGCTTGAGCAGGGGGATTTTGTCCTGATTCCGGCTGCGTGGGAGTTTTGCATGACCAGCGAGCAGCCACCGGCCGCAGATGCGCCTGATTCTGTGCCGGAGATGCTTGCGCCGGGCGAAGTGTGGCTTGGCGATCGGCAGCAGCCAGCCGAGGTTCAGACGCTGATTGGTTACTGCCAGTTTGCCGCACCCGACGCGGAATTGATTGTCTCGTTACTGCCACAGTTTATTCATGTGCGTGGCGCATCGCGCCTGACCACGCTGGTGCAGCTGGTCAGGGATGAGTGCCGTGCACAGCGTCCGGCACGGCAGATCGTGCTGGAACGTTTGCTGGAATTACTGCTGATCGAGGCGTTGCGCGCAATGCCCGCGGCGAATGCATCGCCTGGCGTGATGCGGGGACTGGCCGATGAGCGGCTTGCCGGGGCGATTCGCGCCATCCACGCCAGGCCTGCCCATGGCTGGACGGTACCCCAGCTGGCGAAACATGCGGCGCTATCGCGCTCGGCGTTTTTCGTGCGTTTTCGCGATGCAGTGGGCATGGCGCCGATGGCGTATCTGCTGACGTGGCGCATGGCGCTGGCAAAAAATCTGCTGCGCAGCAGCCGCCTGTCAGTAGCCGACGTGGCTGAACGGGTGGGTTACCGCTCTGCCAGCGCCTTCAGCATCGCTTTCACCCGCTTCACCGGCCAGACGCCGAGCGGCTTCGCTGGCGCGGAACGGCGCAGCGGCACCGCAGAAGCTGAGCCAGCAATCGCCCAGGTAAGTTAATCACGCCCGGGACAGCCGCCAGCGTAAAACGGGCCGCCATAAAGCGTGCAATGCCGTTCAGTTTAAAAATCACCCTGTTAATGCCGGTGCGCATCAATGCGCACCCTACAAAACCGTGCTGTACCCTGTAGGGTCGCCATTTATGGCGACCAGGGAATACTTGTGCAGCCAACAGACGACCATACAAGAATCGTTTTAAATCAAAGCATCGTTAAAACAAAGAATTACAACTTCATCGGGGAGCACAATTGCCTCTGTTTCTTTTCCTTAAAAGATTTCCCTTCGCATCACGCTAACCTGTTCTGACGACACGATGCGCTGCTCGATTTCCTGCCAGCCATAGCGACGGTAAAATGCCTGCTGATCCGGCGTATACAGCCACAACTCTGGCATGTGGCGCTGGCGAGCTTCTTCAATTAAACGCAATACCAGAGCAGAGGCCACGCCTTTACCGCGGTGTGCCGCGACAGTCAGTACTTCGCCCATCCAGAACTGGCGTTCATGGATGTCATCAAGCTCGTGAAGAATCGTGCTGGCGGTGGCAAGCACTTCATTTTCTGCATTCAACGCGACCAGCGTAAACGTTTTTGCCGGCTGCGCGTTGCGCATCAGCAGGCGCTGACGAATGGCGCTCCGGTCGCGCCAGTGAGAAAACCCGGACCACTCCTGATGAAGCATAGCTGCCACCGTATCCAGCAACTGCGGACACTGGCTCAGTAAACTGATATTCATTGTTATCCCTCCGCGACAACCCGAGGGATAACACAGCGTGGTGGTAAAGACTACCGTTAATATGCCGCTACACTATCGCGTTAAGCCGTTTCACCGGTCAGCCAATCACCGGCTTAGCGTTTCGCCACCTGCTCGCCATCCGGGTTTTTGCCATGCCCGGCAGCAGCCAGCTCGGTATTAAAGTGGGAGACCAGCACCGAAAAAGTTTCCTCTGCTTTCATGCGGTACAGCTGTTCGGACGGATGAATACAATCGGGTGACATCAGCGACTGCCAGTCTTTCATCTGCAGGATGCGCTGATACTGACGCGCCAGCGGCACCGACTCCGCTTTAGCCAGTGCGTCCAGTTTGGTGACGTAAGGTGCAACGTGCCATTTCTCCGCGCGGCCACAAATCGGGTGCGGCTCCTGTAATATCACCTGCTTACCCTCTTCACGGGCAATAGTAATCAGCTGTGTCATCACCTGGGTATATTTGTCCGGGCTAACCTGGTAATCTTTTTCTATATCGCGGAAATGGAAATGGCGTGCATCGTTGGTGGCAAAATTCAGCAAAATGATTTTTGCCGGCGATTTCTTCATCTCTTCGCGCCAGCTTTTATTATTCTTGTAAAAATATTTGCCATTTAACAGATCCATGGCCTGCGATGAGGACGCGCCTTTATTCACTACGCGGATGCCATCGCCATACTTCTCCTGTAGCCACTGGTTAATCAGAGCAATCTCATTGTCTTTAATATAGATTGCGCGCAATTTGCCATTTTCCTTTATCGCCATGGCACCGCGCGTACTGGAACCGCCATAGGCTTCAATAATAAAGTTATTATCGGGCTTGCCGCTTTCGGCGAATGCGGTATTGCACAGACAGGCTGTGGTAATCAGCAAAGTGACGATGCCAGATAGCGCTCGTTGCATAACAAATTTCCGCCTTTTGATACTCAAGGTTACATGGAGAATCGGTTGTTTACCGTAAGCGAATTACCTTAACAGGGGAGATTGCGGGTCAACAATCCGAAAGCACGGTTGCGGGGTGAAAATTAGGTCAACTCTGAGAAAAAAGCCGCTCGCTGAATAAAAGTTATTTAAATACAGCAACATAAAAACAAACCTTACCCAACAGTCACCCTTCAGCCAGAAAATCCCGCAGTGACGCCTGCTTAAAACATCATGGTTGCTTCAGGACATAACGCAGTTTGATTAGCGAATTTTCGCACTGCGAGTCGAACCGGATAATCCACAACCTGTTGTAAAGGAGCGGGTTTTCGCTGCTTTTCCGGCGGTTAGCTGCGAATATGCGCTGCCTGACGATAACTTTTACCATCAGAACATTCTGGCTTAAGCTTTATGGCCATTGCACAGTGGCATTCTTTACACTATGGCGAAATTCCGAAACGTTTCTAAACATAATGTATACAGATTAATCCGGTGTTAGCATTCTGACTGAATCATTATGATTGCGTTACAACTCATTTCAGGATGTGCAATGTGAAAACAGAATCCTTTTTATCCAGCCGTAATATTGGCCTGGATCTGCTGCGTGCCGGCCTAATTCTGGAAGGGGTGTTATTACACGCCTCACGGAGTTTGCCGGGAGAGAATGGCTGGTATTATGTCGCGCAGCGCGATCCCTCGGAAATATTCACGGCACTGCTGAGCATGGTGCACACCTTCAGGATGGAAGTGTTCTTCTTTCTTTCGGGCATGTTCTCCGCGCTGATTATTTTGCGCAAAGGGCAGAAATTCTTTACGGATAATCGCCGTAAGCGCGTCCTGATTCCGCTGATATCAGCCTATCTGTTTATTCCGCCGCTGATGTATTTTATCGCGGGACAGATGAATAACACCCCGCTGAGCCTCGAAGGCTGGCTAAACAGCTATACCATGATGCACCACCTGTGGTTCCTCGTGTCGCTGTCGGTGATGTCGCTGCTGGTACCCGGCGCGTTTTATCAGTGGAGCGCCCGTCAGCTGGGCAAAATGTCGTTGCCAATGCTGATCGCCACGCTGGTGATTCTGGGTAACGCCTGCTTCGTGCTGAAGTTCCTGGTAAAAGGCCGCGGTGAATTTGTCGAGCTCATCCCGGTGACCGCACGCTTCCTCGTCTACTACACCGCCGGTTTTGCGTTATACGTCAACCGCGAGAAAATTGCCCGGTACGCCAACAGTAAACTGATGAATGGCTGGCTGGTGGCCGCGCTGGTGCTGGCGGTGTGGGCCGCCTGCTATGTTGTCGCGCACAACCACATCACCGGGGTGATGAAATATGTGCCGGTGATGCTGGGCAGCGTGCTGTCGGTGATGCTGTCCTACTGGCTGGTGTTTAGCTTCGAACGCATCAACGTGAAAGAGAGTCGCATTCTGACGGCGATTGTGGATTCCGCGCTGATTATCTATTTGCTGCACTATCCGGTGGTGATCATTTTCTCATGGCTGCTGGATGTCTGGTTACCGGATAACCTGTCAGTCCTGTATGTCCTGATCGATTTTGCCCTCGGCATTGCGCTGAGCGCGGTGTGTTACGCCATCGTCAAACGTTCACGCTTCGCCTCGTTCATGTTTGGCCTCAAGCCGAAAGATAAAAAAGTGGCGGTGCCGGTCGAAGCGCGACTGTAATTGTCATCATGCCCGGCCGCCACTGGCGTGCCGGGTATTATTTCCCGCCATCTGATTTTTGCTATTTTCCGCATTTTTAGTTCCAGATAATTATCTCAGGCCGTTAGCGCAATTCCTAAAGCTTATCGCCGTCATCACAATTTCTTAAGTCAAACTGGACGTTTTAACCTGGTCGCGGTAATACTCATTTCAACGGATTTCCAGCCGTAAGCTATTACGACAATATATTTCGCTTCGCTATTTCCCCGCACTGCGCATTCGCTGTGCGGCATTTGTCTTTTCTCTGGTGAGGAAAATAGTGTGTTTAAATTAAACCCCTTGTTACTAAGCCTGCTTGCTGCGCAGGGCTTAATGCTGCCTGCCTCACCGGTATCGGCGGTGGTATTAAAACCTTTCACCCCCGAACGCAACGACAATAAAGTCGGCGCTTATTGCTTATGTAATGGTTCCAACCAGACGCTAAGCGGCGTGCCGCGCTTTACCGTGGGAGAAAGTGGCATGAGCAGCGTCACGCTGGGTGAACTACAAAAGGTTGGGCGTATTATTAATGACAATTTAATCGGCGAGCCCCGCCTGCAACTCGGCGCACAAAATTACGCTATTGGTATTCCGGATGAAGAAACAGGCAGTTATCGTGTCTATCAGGTTTATAACAGTGCGGAAATGATTGCGCCGGCGGAAATTAATGGCGCTACGGTAGTGCCAGATTATTATGATGTGAACGATAAGCAATATATTGATGCGCGCGTGGCGACAGTCACTAATGGCCGGTTAAATATCAATATTGGTCAGCAAGGCGCAGCCGCTAACGCCAGCACCAATCGCTGGTCAATGGCGGCCAAACAGAGTCAGTTATTTGCCAGCAGTAATAACGGCCAGATTAACTGGGACAGCAATAACCGCATCCGCTTTACCGCCGCCACGCCGCCGTACGGTGGCGATCGGCTGGCATTTGATGCCGGAGGTGTGGTGACCTACGCCGGTCTGTTTGATGTCACGCTCAAGGATGGCAGCAGCAACGCGTACTACGTCAGTAATCTCAATGAATTGCGTAACTATAACGACTGGCTGATTGACCAGATTAGCGGCGGCAACCTGAGCCCGGAAAGTTATAACGCCGCGCTGAACCAGGCGTTCAGCCTGCGCGACGGTCGTGTGGTTTACCGCATGAGCACCGGCAATTACGATGATGAAGTGGCTGCCGCACTCGGCGATCAGGTGGTGCTGAGCGCCGATGGCGCGAAAGCCAGTGTGAAAATCAATCGCGGCAAAACGCTGGAAGTGGCCAACAGCGCCAGCGCCGTGATGCGCGCCAGCAACGGTGCAACGGCGATTATCGCCGGAAAACTGGCGACCAGTAACGCGCTCTCATCCGAAGCGGGCGCGCTGGAGCTGATCAGCGGCGCGCGCGGTATCAATAATGGTGTCATCAACAGCGGTTTTTTCAACGCCGCCAATGGACGCGGCGTGGCGGAGGATTCTCTCGGCTATGCGGGCACAGCGGTGTCGGCGATTTATGACAGCGAGTTCCGCAACAATGGCGTGCTCAATGTGCATATCGGTGATGCGCCGTGGGGCACCGCCGGCTTATTTCTCGGCAGCAGCAGCGCGGTCAACCACGGTAATATTAACATCGGCATTCACGATGTGGCGAACGGCTCCTCAGCAACGGCGGTGAGTTTCAGCGGTGAGGGTAGCTTCGTCAACGCGCGCGATGGCACGATTTATCTCGGCCGCACACCGCAAAATCATAAGGGTGACGTCACGCAGGATGTCGCGGTTAGCCTCGACGGTGGCATCAGCGCCATTTCCGGCCTGCTCGACTCGCGTGCCATCAATGATGGCCGTATTGTTATCGGCTCAAAAGTCGAGAACGCCGTTGGCATGCGCATCGAGGCCGGGCCCAACGCGGTGTCACTGAATAACGGCGTTATCGATGTCAACGGTATGGCGCAGGCGCTACCGCGCGAAAATATCGCCATGCTGGTGATGGATTCCGGCAGCGGCGGCCAGGTGGGCAACCGCGGTACCCTCAATCTGAATGGCTATAACAGCACCGGCCTGAAAGTGATCGCCACGGCGGGCAATCAGGCGCACGCCTTCTCCAGCGGGGCGATCAACGTGGCGGGTGACGCCGACCGCTTTGGCGGCACCAACAATACGGCGGTGTGGGTAACTGGCGAACCGGGCGGTCACGCCAGTGCCGATATCACCGGCCCAATCCGGCTCAGCGGCAAAGCGGGCATCGGGATTCGTGCTGAAGGCCAGGCAACAGTCAACGTTAGCGCCCGCGCGATTCCCACCTCCAGCGGCAGCGACAGCATGCTGGATAGCGGACAGATCAGTTTCTACCGTATCGGCCCGGATGCGCGCATTAATCTGCCGGCCAACGGCCGCTACAGCGCCTCCGTGTGGAACGGCACGATTTTTCGCGTCGAGCAGGGAGCAGATTTTGACGGGCGCGGCCTGACTTTGTCGATGAACAGCCCGTTTGCGAGCGGTGTGTACGGCAGCGGTGCCGGCACCGACATTAATACCCACGGCGCGACGCTGAACATCGCCAGCTTTGCCAGCGGGCTGACCATTACTGATGGCGCCCGCGCCACCATTGATGCCGCAACGCGTATTCACCTCAACGGGTCTGATGCCCGCGTCGCCATCGCTGACGGTAATCGCTATACGCTGCAGGGTAACGTTGTTAACCCTAATACGCAGTTCGATCCGAACACTTTACTCATCAATCAGGCAGCGATAGACGGCCGCGCCAATAACCAGCAGCCGTTTACCGTGATGAATCATGCGCGGCTGGTGAATCGCGGCGCTATCTCCCTGCGGGGGGAAGGCGTAACGGGTATCTACGCGCAGTATGGCGCAACGGTCGACAACCGCGGCGATATCAACATTTTGCGTAACGGCCGGGCGCTGTTCGCCGATGGTTATCCAGGCGCCGGCGACGGCAAAACCCTGACGGAGATTAACAATAGCGGCACGCTTAATCTCTACAGCGGTCAGAGCACCCAGCAAACCACCACCTTCGGTGCGGTCTCGTATCACCAGCTGGGGCGGATTAACCAGAACGGCACAATTAATCTGTACGGCGATAACGTGGTCGGCGCGAAAGCCTTTGCCGGCGGCCGTATTACGCTGGGCGTGAACAGCCGTGTGGTGTTCCACGATGCGCAGCAGATCGGCTATCAGGCTTTTGATCCCGGCTCACGCCTGATCGTCAACGGCAGCCCGGTTGATGTCAGCAGTCGTAACTCGACGCTGTATGAAATCCGCAACGGCGCGTGGCTGTACAACCAGGGCTTTGGCACCGTTACGCTGAGCGGCAGGGACAGCACCGGCATCGTGGTCAGCGGGACGGATGCGCTGGTATCCAGCACCGATGTTTATCAGGTCACCGGTAAGGGTGCCACCGTGCTGCGCGCCAGCGATCGCGCGCAGGGGATCATTACCAGCCTTATCGCGCTGAATGGCAAAAACACCCTCGGCGCGCAGGCGTCGGGCGATGGCACCGAGGTCTACGCCGCCTCGCTCATCACCGGCACCGGGCACAACGCCACGGCGTTTGATGTCAGCGGCGACGCGCGCCTGTTTAATCAGCAGCAGGGCGTAGTGGATTTGCGTGGCCGCAACAGTACCGGGGCCCGGGTGCACGATGGCGGTAACTTTATCAACCGCGGCACGGTTAGCGTCGCCAGCGGCACCGGCGTGGATGTCAGCAGCGGTTATGGCCAGTATGTACCGGTCGACAGTACCTTACGTGTGAATGACGGCACCGCCGCGCTGCGCGTGGGCTCCGGCGGCGCGATGAAAATTTACGGCGACGGGCAGGGGGCCAGCACGCTGGCGGCTTACGGCAAAGCCGATGGTTTGCTGCTCGACAGCGGTGCGCAGCGCTTTGAAGCCAACGACATCATCATCGGCGCTTACGGCAGCGGCACTGCGCTGAACAATCGCGCCGGCATCAGTGATATTTCGCTGAGTAATGTGCGCTTCGAGGCCAACGGTGGCACTGGCATCCGCTCTGCCACCTCGTTCGATCCGGCGGGCAGCGCGCAGATTCACGTCGGCGCAGGCGGTACCGGCTATCGCTTTGAAAACGCGGATGGATCGACCACGGGCAACGATTTAGTGATTGGGCGCGACTACCGCATTGAAGTCAATGGCAGCGGCACCGGCGTGCGTGCCAACACCCGTGGACGGGTGATCGCTCAGGGCCTGATTGATATCCGCGATGCCGATGGCGGTTCGGCGATTGTCACCCGCAGCGCCAGCCAGGTGATCAACCAGGGCACCATCCGTTCACAAAGCCGCGTCGCACCGCTCATTGATTTGCGCGGCGGTGAGACGGTGTTTATCAACCATGGCACGCTGGATGCGCCGTACGCCGATCAGGTGGTAGTGGCGGGCGGCGCGACCCGTGATGTGGTGGCACTGCTGGCGGGCAAAGTCACGGGCGAAGTGAACACCGGCAACGGCAGCGATACGCTGCTGGTTACGGGCGGCACGCTGGATGGCGGCCTGAGTATGGGTGACGGCAGTGCGAATCAGGCGACGGTGCAGGCTATCAGCCTGAACCAGACCCGCCATATCACCAGCGGCGGCGCGGATAGCACGCTGAACCTCAGCCAGCTCAATGCGCGCGGCGGTTCGTTCCGGCAGGACGACCTCACCAAAGGCACCAACCTCGGCGCGGGCTGGAGCACGCTGAACTTCATCGATACGCAGTGGACGCTGAGCGACAACATTAAACTGGCGCACAGCACCATCAATATCGATGCCGGATCCACGCTGTTCGCCGGCGATGGCGTCAACGCGCGGCTGCAGGGGGCCAGCAATGATTCGCTGGTAGTGAATAATGCCGGCACGCTCGACCTGACCAACGGTGGCAATGTGGCGGCAAATACCCTGACCATCGAAGGTAGTCTGGCCTCCGCGCAGGGCCGCCTGAAACTCAATTCGACAGCCACCCACAGCGACGTGCTGCTTGTTAACGGTAACGCCAGCGGTACCACCTGGGTGGATGACCGCCTGCAGGGCGGCGGGCTGCTGGACACTAATCGTGACAATGTCATCGCGGCCAGCGAAGGCGTCTCACTGGTGCAGGTGACCGGCAGCGCCAGCGCCGACAGCTTCAGGCTGAGCAATGGCTATATGGCAGCCGGGCCGTGGCAGTATGGTCTGTACAGCTTTGCACCGGGCAGCAGCGCAGGCGGCAACGCATGGGACTATCGTCTGGCAAACAACTTCATCTGCAGCGATGGCTCGCTGTGCCAGCCGCAGGCGGGCAGTGCGGTTAAGGCGGTGCGTCCGGCGGTCACGCCGCAGGTGCCGTACTGGATCTCCGCACCGGTCGGGCTGGCGTACTACTCGTTGGCAGTCACTGACGATCTGCATAAGCGTCTCGGCGAACTGCGCCAGCAGCCGGCGGACAGCGCAGAGATGTTTATCCGCTACCTCGGTTCGGATTTGCAGTATCGAAGCAATCGCGGGCTGGACGCCTGGGGTTATGATTTCGGCCTCAACTACAGCGCCGTACAGCTCGGCGGCAATTTGCTGCGCGCCGATGGCGCTGAAGATAGCGTACGTGGCGGCGTCGCCTATACGCGCGGCAATACGCGCATTCGCCCGCATGCCGCTGACGGGTACAGCTCCACCAGCTTTGATAGCGATACGTTGTCACTTTATGGCACCTGGCTGCGCAGCAGTGGCTGGTATGTAGATGGTTCGCTGAGCTGGAGCGGCTACCGCGGCGAAACCGACATTGCGCGGCAGAAAGCGGTCGCCAAACCCAAAGGGCACGGCTGGACGGCGTCAGTCGAGTCTGGCTATCCGCTGATGCTGGCGGGTGATGTGCGACTGGAACCGCAGGCACAGGTTAGCTGGCTGCGTATGAACATGGACAGTTTTACCGATGCTGACGGCGCGCGTGTCTCTTATAACGATTACGATCAAACCATTGGCCGGCTCGGCGCACGCGTGGCGCGCAGCTGGCAGGACAGCAGCCAGAATCAGTACACGCCGTATCTGCGCGCTAACTACTATCGCGGCTGGGGCGGTACGGCGCAGGTCAGGGTTGGCGCCAGCGACAGCGACCTGAGCCAGAGCTTCAGCAGCGGCAAATTTGGCCAGATGTGGGACGTCGGCCTCGGCGGCACGGCGACCCTCATCAACAACGTGGCGCTGTATGCCGAGGCGGATTACCGCAAAGAGATTTCCGGCAACGGCGTCAAAGGCTGGCGCTACAATGCCGGGGTGCGCTGGTCGTTTTGAACGTAAATGACCACCTTAAACGTGCAATTACAGGCGGCGCTGTGATGCGGCGTCGAACAGCATCGCACGTTCGCTGTCCAGCGTGACCGGTAAAATATCACCGGCACGCGCGCCGGAACGCTGGGTGGTAAACAGCATCAGCGGGTGGCCAAACAGTGAACCGTGAATCAGTTCGGACAAGCCGGTCGGCTCCACCAGCGACACTTCAAGGGGCAACGCATGCTGCTCACCCGGCTGCGCCAGGCTGATGTTTTCCGGACGGATGCCGTAAATGACGTCACGGCCAGCGGCCTGTGCCGCCCAGTGCGTATTCAATGGCAGCTGAGCGCTGTCGCTGATACGCACGCCGCTGGGGGTCACCACGCCGTTGATGAAATTCATCGAAGGTGAACCGATAAAACTGGCGACAAACTTATTGGCCGGTGTGTCGTACAGCTCCAGCGGTGTGCCCACCTGTTGAATAACGCCGTGGTTAAGCACCACGATGCGGTCAGCCAGCGTCATTGCCTCGACCTGATCGTGGGTAACATAAACGATGGTGTTGTTCATTTGCTGATGCAGTCTTTTGATCTCCACGCGCATCTGGCCGCGCAGTTGCGCATCGAGGTTAGACAGCGGCTCATCAAACAGAAATACCTGCGGCTGACGCACAATGGCGCGGCCCATCGCCACGCGCTGCCGTTGTCCACCCGACAGCTCTTTTGGCCGGCGATCAAGCAGGTGTGTCAGGCTGAGAATCTCCGCCGCTCGCCGGACTTTCTCCTCAATCTCAGCACGCGGTCGTTTCTGAATTTCAAGGCTGAAGCCCATGTTGCGCGCGACCGTCAGATGCGGATAGAGCGCATAGCTCTGGAACACCATCGAAATATCGCGGTCTTTCGGCGCCACCTCGTTCATCAGCTGACTGCCGATATGGATATTGCCGCCCGTCGCTAACTCCAGGCCGGCAATGGTGCGCAGCAGGGTGGATTTACCGCAGCCGGACGGGCCGACCAGCACCACGAACTCACCATCTTTAATGGTCAGATTGATGTCGCGCAGAACCTCAACGTTGCCATAGCGCTTTTCAATTTGCGCCAGCGTAATTTCAGCCATTATTTACCCCTTAACCGCACCGGCGGTGAGTCCCTGAACCAGGTAGCGTTGAATGAAAGCGAAGAACAGACAGGCTGGAATTAACGCCAGCACGGCGGCAGCCATCATTTCGCCCCACGAAACGGCGAATTTGGAGACGAAACTGAGCAGCCCGACCGGAAAGGTCATAACTTCGTTTTTGTTGATTAACATCAGTGAGAACAGCAACTCACTCCACGCGGCGGTGAAAACAAAGCCGAGCGTCGCTGCCATGCCGGGCAGAGTCAGCGGCATCAGCACGCGGTACAGCGCCTGAAAGCGGGTGCAGCCTTCCAGCATGGCGGACTCTTCGAGATCTTTCGGGATGGCATCAAAAAATGACTGCATCAGGAAGGTGGCGAACGGAACATTGAAGGCGCTGTAAATCAGAATCAGCCCCAGCAGACTATTCGTCAGTCCCAGCGGGGCCATCACCCGGTAAATCGGCGCAATGATCATCACCAGCGGAAACATCTGCGTAAACAGCAGCAGGGCCGCCATCACCATCTTGCCGCGAAACTGAAAGCGGGAAAAGGCATAGCCGGCAGCCGCAGCAATCAAGGTGGTCAGCGCGGCAGTGCTGCAGGAGACAATGAGACTGTTAATAAAAAACGTGGGGAAATCACTGTCGGTCAATACCTTCGCAAAGTGGCTCAGGGTGAAACCGCCAGGTAACAGCGTCACGCCCTGACTGAACAGTAACCTGTCCGGCGTGACGGCAATTTTAATGATCCAGTACAACGGAAACAGCGCAAACAGCAAATAGGCGGTGATGCTGAGACGATGACCGATCAACGGTAACAGGCGCATGCAGACTCCTTACTTAAGTAACTGATGGCGGATGCGCAGCAATACCAGCGCATAGCAGGTCATCAGCAGTAACAGACACACCGCCATCGCCGAGGCATAACCAAAATCCAGTTTGCGATAAGCGGTGGTGAAGATGTAACTGGAAAGAATCGAGGTTGAACCGGCCGGACCGCCGTCGGTCATCACCACGATCAAATCGGCAAAATTAGCGATCCAGATGGTACGCAGCATCACGGTAATGGCGATCATCGGGGCGAGAAACGGCAGGGTGACCCGGCGAAACTGCTGCCAGCCGCTGGCACCGTCAATGGCTGCTGCTTCATACAAATCTTTAGGAATCGACTGCAGTGCCGCCAGTAAAGTGATGGCAAAAAACGGGATGCCGAACCAGACGTTAGCAATCACCGGCCCCCACATCGCCAGTTGCGGATCGGAAAGAATATTGTAGGGTTCACCGAGAATGCCCACGTCGCTGAGCCACTGCGGCAGCGGACCCACAACCGGGTTGAGCAGCCAGGACCAGGTCAGGCCGGAAAGAAACGCCGGCACCGCCCACGGTAAAAACACCAGCGCCTGCACCCAGCGGCGAAAGCGAAACTCGCGGTTAAGCAGCAGCGCCAGCGCGAGGCCGAAAAAGAACTGCAGCAGCAGTGAACTCAGCGTCCAGTTAAGGGTATGGCCGAGCGCGCGAAAGAAGCGGCGATCGTCGAGCATCTGCGCAAAGTTCGCCCAGCCAACCCAGCCGCTCTCCAGCGGATTGAGCAGGTTCATGCTCTGAAAAGCGTAAGAAATGCCGATCGCCATCGGCACGAAGATGAACAGGGCGATCAGCAACAGGCCCGGTGACAGATACCACCATGGCTCAGCAAGCCGGGTCCAGCGCCAGCGGCGGCGCGCCGGGCTGGCAGGAAGAGAGATTTCAGGCATCATTTCAGGGCTCCGGTTTACACGAGATTACTGGCTGGCGAGCCAGGCTTTTTGCTCTTTACTCAGATAGCTGGCCCAGTCCTGCACCATATCTTTGGTGTCGTTTTCGCCCAGTAACGTCTCCTGGCTGCTCTCTTTCACGATCACTGAATTGAAATAGCCCCAGCCTTTAAGGTGGGTCGGCATGGTGAGCGGCACATAATTCGGATCGTTCAGCTCCTTAAACCAGCCGGCAAACTGCGGCGTCTGATAGAACGGGTCCTGTTCCGCACCTTTATAGATGGGTAGGGTGCCGACAAACTTCGCCCACGCCAGGTTGTTGGTTTTATTACTGAGGAAGGTAATCAGCGGCCAGGCGATATCGTTTTGTTTACCCTGTTTGAACATCGCCCAGCCGGTATAGCCGATGGTCGGGAAGGCTTTACCGGACGGTCCGACCGGCATGGGCGCCACGGCAAAATCCTCAGCCGCCATGCTATTTTTAATCGCGATCAGCGCGTCCGGATCCTGATCGAGCATGGCGCATTTGCCGGAATAGAAGCCCGAGACAATCTCGTTAAAGCCCCAGTTCACGCTGTCTTTAGGCGCGCCGCCTTGCTGATACAAATCGACCAGCAGTTGTGCCCCCTTTATCGCCCCCGGCTGGGTTAAGGTACTGTTGCCGTCTTTATCAAAGAAGGCAGGCGAGCCATTCATCGCGGCCATAAACATCATCCACGCATTGGTTCCCCCGACACCGCCGCGCATGCAGTAGCCGCTGATACCGTTACCTGACTGACTAATACGCTTCGCGTCGCTGGCAAACTCGTCCATGGTTTTCGGCGGCTCACTCAGTCCTGCCTGCTTAAACAGCTTTTTATTCCAGAACAGCGCCCGCAGGTAAAAACCGTACGGTACCATGGTGGCTTTGCCGTTCGCGGCCCGCGCCATTGCCAGCGTTTTGTCCGTCAGCTGGGCGCTTTCAGGCCAGCTTTTCAGGCGGGGTTCCAGATCTTCCAGCATATTGTTGCTGGCGTATAAGCCTTGCCAGGTATCGGGCATCTCCACCACATCCGGAACCTGTCCGCTCTGTAACATGGTGCCCAGTTTTTCAAATGCCTGACCCCACGGCAGCGAAATCAGCTCAATCTCGGTACCGGGATGCTGCGTCTTGTATTCGTCGAGCATTTTTTGCAGAAGTGCGGTACGTGGCGGGCTGGTAATAACTTCCACCACGGTGAGTTTGGCGGCGAGGCTGCAAAAGGCGCTGCCAAAACCCACGGCGAGTACCAGGGCTTTCAGGGCGAAACGTGTTGTCATGGCTGGTTCTCCGGAGCGTGATTAACGGTGAGTGGCGGCAGCAAGTGCCTGATTCAGATCGGTCCAAAGATCGTCGGTCTCTTCGAGGCCAACAGAGATACGGATCAGACGCGGCGAGACACCAAAATCCTGGGCTGAATTAAATTCACTGGCCTGATTAATGACCGAAATCGCCGGCATCACCAGGCTCTCGAAACCTCCCCAGCTGACGCCCATATGGAACAGTTGCAGGGCGTTGCAGAATTGCGGTATGTCGACCTGTTCGGTCACGGCAAAGGAAAACAGCCCGCTGTAACCGCGCAGCGTGGACCATTCAGGGGGATTGAGCCCGGGATGGCAAACCGCGCTGACCTGCGGATGATCACGCAGCTTTTCCGCCAGCTGCAGGGCGCTTTGCTGATGCTGCTTCATGCGCAGCGGCAGCGTGCGCAGGCCACGCATCAGCAAAGACGCTTCGTTCGCAGACAGTTTGCCGCCAAGGAACGGACTAATGTGACGGGCAATGTTGTTGATGTGCTGGTGGCTGGCAATCACTAGGCCGGCCACTACATCGCTGTGGCCGCTGATGTACTTCGAGGCGGAGTGCACCACGATGTCGATACCACTCAGCAGCGGCTGCTGGAAAATGGGCGAAGCCCAGCTGTTATCAATCAACGTGACGACGCCTGCATCGCGCGCCAGCGTGGCCAGCTGCCGCAGGTTCTGTTCACTCATCACCCAGCTGGAGGGACTTTCCAGATAGAGCAGGCTGGCGCCGGGCAGCGCGGCGGCCATCGCCGCTTCATCGTCGCCATCAACAAACTGCGTCGTGATACCGAAACGCTGACAAAAGCCGCGCAAAAAGCGGTAAGTATCGGGATAGACATGATTAACGCAGACCACTTTCGCGCCTGGCTGAACCACACTCAAAATCGCGTTGCTGATGGCGGCCATGCCGCTGGCAAAGGCGAGGCAGGCGTCACCGCCTTCCAGCGCAGCAACTTTATCCTGTAGCGCTTTGACCGTCGGATTATCAACGCGGGAATAGAGCGGCTGGTCGCTCTCACCGCGAAAGCGGGCGATCATGCTGTCGTAATCGCTGAAGGTAAACAGCGAGGACTGATAAATCGGTGGCGTTACGGCGCCCTGTTCGTGGCGCTGGTCGTGGGTCAGCAGTGTCTGTTGCGCAATAGGTTTAGCGTTTGGCATGGATCACGTCCTTCATGTCGCGTTCGGTGATATCAAGAATCTGGTGGCAGAGGGCGCGCGCGGCCTGGCTGTCGCGGGCGCGGATGGCATTAAACAGTTCACGGTGCAGGGGAAACGAGTCTGAAAACAGCGCCTGCTCCGGCGGGGATTCGAAAAAAGCGTGCAGCGTGTCGTAGACGCCGTTAAGCATCTGCAACAGCAGCGGATTGCCGGCGGCGCGGTAGATGCTGGTGTGGAAAGCCCAATCCTCCGGCCCGGCGGAACCGATAGCCAGGTGCACACGCTCCATCTCTTCCAGCCGCCGTTCGATTTCCAGCAGGTCGTCGGCGCTGGCGCGCTGCGCGGCCAGCACGCAGGATTCGGACTCAATGATGCGGCGCACTTCCAGCGCATGAAGCATGTTGGCGGAGTCGTTTTTAAAGCGCAGAGAGAGAAAACTGTCATGCAGACCGACCTCCGCCTGCAGAAAGGTGCCGCTGCCTTTTTTGCGCACAATGATGCCAAGTGCTTCCCAGCGCTTGAGCGCCTCGCGCACCGTATTACGGCTGACGCCCAGTTTCTCCGCCAGCTCGCGCTCCGGCGGCAGGCGACTGCCCGGCTGCGCCCCGGCATGCGCCATGTAGCGCGTGAGCGCATCAAGAATCAGCGTATCGCTGCGCGTCGGAATGATGGGATGGAGTTCAGCCGGGTCATGCATCGCTTTGCCTTAATTGGTCCAACATCTCTACCAAAGGCTTAGCAACCCGCATGCCAGAATCGTGAGCTTTTGATTTAGCGAGAAATTTGATGTCTTAATAAGTGCAGATTATGAGATCTGCTGGTGCAAAAACCGCCAGGGTGCACCGTGGTGTGGCGGTACACAGCCGTTGCCCAGGGATCGATAGTGGTGCGCGACCAGGCAAATCAGCAGCAGGATGTTGCTGCACTTAGCCGCGACACCGAGCACGCTAATGACAGCATCAGCCCGATTTTCGACAAAGAGAAGGAGCAGAAACGCCTGCAGACGGCTCAGCTGATCGGTGAAATAGGCAGCCAGGTTGCTGATATCGCCCGGACGCAGGGGCAGATTGAGGCGACGGAAGCAGGTAAGAAGGAACTGGCAAAAAACAACATAAACCAGCCGGATGCCGACGCTCCTGCGGCTGAAAAGAAAGCGTATCAGGAAGCGCTGGAAAACAGCAGTGATTATAAGAAAGCTAGGGCACTCTGGGGCACCGGCAGCGATATCCAGAAGGGGATTCAGGCGGCGACTGCGGCGATTCAGGGTTTGGCGGGTGGCAATCTGGCGCAGGCAGCCAGCGGCGCAGCGGCACCGTATCTGGCCGAGCAGATACACAAATATACCGCCGACAATCAGGCCGCAAAAGCGATGGCTCATGCAGTGGTAGGTGCGGTAACATCGTGGGCGGCAGGCAACAGCGCGGCAGCAGGCGCGGCCGGTGCGGTCAGCGGAGAGCTGATGGGTCAGTTGATCATGCATTCGATGTATCCGGGTAAACAGGTCAGTGACCTGAAGGAGTCGGATAAGCAGATCATCAGTGCACTGAGTACCCTGGCTGCAGGTCTGGCAGGCGGCGTGACCGGCGGCAGTAGCGCCAGTGCGCTGGCTGGCGCTCAGGCAGGGAAGAATGCGGTTGAGAATAATGCGCTGGGTGCAATGGCTGGCTCAGACCTTGGGTTCTGGCTGGGTAAAACACCAGAGTGTGATACAGCGTGTAAGGCCGGGATAGCCAAAGGGGTTGCAGAGGGTAACCTTGTTGTCTCTGCTGGCGTAAGTGCTGTGGCAGGAGGGGCAACGATTGTTGCCGCCACTCCTGAAATTGCTGCTCTCGCTAAGGCTGCACTGGAAGGATGTAAAGTAGCTCCAAGGATATGCCTGAATAATGCTGGTTTGCAGGTTGCTGAAGCTGTGACACCAGGGGGCGTAGGTGTTGCTGGCGCCATCGGGGTTGGTAAGACAGCGGTAGAAGCGATGGCAGCGAAGGCTGAAGCTGTAGCAGCTAATACGGCGAAAAATAGTCAATTAGCTAGTAATTCCAAAACATTAAATATTGCAGAACAAATTGGGATGTTACGTGATGCAGCTAAAGGAAATAAAGGAAACTTTGGCTTAGGAAATGCAACAACTAATGAAGCCAATATATTAGGAGAAGCATGGGTGGGGCCGGGTTACAGAATATCCAAAGATGGAACATCATGGGTAAGTGCTGATGGCTTAAGAGTCTATCGGCCACCTTCAGCTAAACCAAATAGTACAAAAGCTACAACAGGAATTCAGGCTAATTTCGAGCAAAAAGTAGCGCGTGGAGAGCCGCCGATTAGTAATGGCCATTTGGATATAATTAAATGAAAGCTTTATTAAAAGAATTACGTTCATTAGATATAGAAGATGATTTGCTCTTCTATTGGCCAGACGACCCAGAAGTTTTTGGGAGTTGGGTTAGGGCGATGATTGGCCCTGATAATGAAGAAGGAGCTGAGTATTTCGACATGTTAATTTGTACTCCTAAATGGTTAGCCCTGGAGGCTGAAAAAAAAGACGTTTTTTGGGGGAAAGGGATGATCATCATTAATGAGTATAATTACGATAAAATTTTAGCCTTTATAAAAAAACAGATCGCTGATTGTCATGCAGATGATTGGCCCGAGATTGCTCAAAAGCTCAGCCGTTTTAGTTTTTGGCAATATGAGGACTATCAGCCTTATTAAAGTGAATCCCGGTCATTGCACCGGGATTTGTACATAGCCTGCCAGCCGGATGATTATCTGCCCCGGTTGTGCGATCACTTGCCTCCGCTTCGTATTCGAAAGCCATCACTTCCGGAAGTTGCCTGATAACTTTTTGTTGCGCCTGTGTCACGTCGCAAATTGCCTAAAACTGCAACCCCGGTTGGCATCCGGGAGCAGCTTGATATCAATAAGATCAGTGAGTTATATGGATACCTGAGATCTGCGCATTATACTGGCTTCAGTCAACGCCGCCGCTTCGTCACTCAAAGCACCGTTCCTCACGCTGCGATTATCAGCCCGCAATCCCTGACGTGCCGATCCACCCCGCAAATTTCCGCTCTCTGCCTGGTAAAGGCGCGCCTGCCTGACTACACCTTAAGCATCCTTGTTATCACTGTCCTTTCCGCTGTTTAAGCGGTTTTCACCCTGCGCCAAGGCATCCTGCCGCGCTGGCACCTTAAGCGGTCAGACATGATTTCTGACCTGATTCGGAGTGAATGATGAAAAGTCGCAACCTGACGCGATCGGCGGTCGCGTTTGCCACATTGAGTTGCCTGTATGTGCCGTTCAACGCTCTGGCGTGGGATAACCTGACGGTATTCGGCGATAGCCTGAGCGATGGCGGTAATGTCGGGCGTTTTACTTATGATGGCGCCCAGCATCCGCTGTATGACGAGATTCTTGCTGCACAGCTCGGACAAACGCTGCAGCCGTCGTCGCGCGGTGGCAGCAACTATGCACAGGGCGGCGGCGTTACCGTGCCGGCGCTGGATGCCAGCCTCAATACGCAAGACCAGCTGGCTGCTTATCTGCAATCCACCGGCGGCCGCGCAGATAGCAACGGACTGTACATTCACTGGGTGGGCGCTAACGATATCGCGGCGGCGGTGACCAATCCGCTTACCGCGCGCGAGACCATCAGCAACAGCGCCAGCGCGGCGGTGTCGCAAATCAAAACCCTGCTGGATGCCGGTGCGGGGGCGGTAATCGTGCCAAACGTGCCGCAGCTTGGCTCCACGCCTTTCATGGTGCAGGCGGTGCTGAGTGTGCTGGGCCCGGCGGCGCAGTCGGCGATGGTCGCGGCGTTTGCCTCGCTGGACAGCCATGCCACGCCCGACGTGGCTGCGCGCCAGCAGGCGGTGCGCGACGCATTCGATCAGGCCGCCGCACAGGTATCGACCATCCCGGCGCTGCGTGCCGCGCTGGCGCAGCAGCTATTTTCGGCCTGGCAGGTGCTCAGCGAGCAGGTGACGGCCCTCTCCGATGGCTATAACCAGCAGGAAGAAGCCGGGCTGGTGGCGCTGAATGGCAACATTGTGCGTGCCGACATCGCCGGCCTGTTCAACGAGGTAATTGCCGATCCGCAACGCTATGGCCTGAGCAACACGCTGGGGATGGCCTGTCCGGTTGGCACCTCCGCCGCCGAATGCACCTCGTCAACGCCCGGTTTCAGTAACGCGCAGGCTTATCTGTTTGCCGACCGGCTGCATCCCAGCCCGGCGGTACATGCCATGATCGCCGACTACATTCAATCGATCCTCGACGCACCCGCGCAGGTGGCGGCGCTGGCACGGGCGCCGCTGATGCTGTCGCGGGATATGCAGAACACCCTCGATGGCCATTTACAGCAGCAGCGTCAGCAGCCGGCCAGCGCCGGTCAGGTTAGCGTGTTCGGCGGCTATGCCGGTCAGCATATTGATTATCGCGGCGATAGCCTGCTCAACGGTGACGCCAATACCGGCAGCCTGACGCTGGGATTAGGCTATCAGTTCACAGATAACTGGCAGGCAGGTCTGCTGTTGTCCAGCACCGCGCAGCACCAGCATCCTTCGGCGCACTATGATTACAAGCTGCGCGGCAATTTGCTGGCGCTGTATAGCCAGCTGACGCTGCTGGAGCAGGGCTGGATCAATGCGAATGTGCACTATGCCGATCTCGATTTTGACAGCATCGAACGTCGCATCAATATCGGCCCGGCAACGCGCACCGAACAGGGCAGCAGCAGCGGAAAAATGCTCGGGCTACAGGTGCAAACCGGCTGGGATCTGCCAATAGGCGAACACCTTTCCACCGGCCCGGTTGCCAGCTACGCACTGGATTATGTGCGGGCAGGGGGCTACAGCGAAAACGGCGACAGCAGCACCGCCATGCGCTTTTCCGATCAAACCCTGCATTCGCAAATCGGTGCGCTTGGCTGGCGTATCGACAGCAAACAGTGGCCGGTGAATCCGTGGGCGCAGCTCAGTTATAACCACCAGTTTGGCGATACGCAGAACGCGGTGCGCGCCGGGCTGAAGTCAACGCAGACCGGCTTTGTACGCAGCGTCAGCGCCGGTGATAAAAACTGGCTGGATATGTCGCTGGGGGCCAGCGTGCCGCTGGGTGAAACGGTCAACGCCTTTGCCGGGGTTTCAGCGATCGGCGGCAACAGCGCCTATCATCAGCTGAGCTGGAATATTGGCCTGAACGCGACATTTTGACGGCGACGCGCCAGTCGGAAAGTTTCACTGGCGCGTTATCTCGCGTAAAAAATTAAACTGATGATCGCGGGAAATATTTCGTTAATTCAAGCCATTCTTCTTCGTAAGTCAAATTAATCAGAACGTTCGTACCGGCGATTACCACAATTATTCTGCGATAAATCTGTAAAACGTAATTTTGTCGCTTCGCTTTCCTTCCGGAATCATATCGTTATTCTCTCTCGCCACATCACGCCGCTGAAAAGCTCCCGTATAAGCTGGTACAGGTCAATATATTAATTTTCAATCACTTATACTGCTGATGCTCTGTCGTATTACGTTAATAATTTATGGGGAACACCATGGCGAATACATCTGGCACCACCAGCACTACCACACCATCTGCCACCGGGACGGTGATTCAATTACATACCATTGACGATTTACGTAAACAGGAACCTGTTTCGATTGGCGAAATTGCGTCGGTGCTGGAATACAGCCGTGGCAGTCGGATGGGCGGCGGCGTGTTTGTCTACGATGCCACCGACAACAGCACGCCCGATGACGGCGGGCTGAATTTCGTGACGTCCGGTAAAAAGCGCTGGAAAAGAGTGGTCCTCGATTATAGCGCGGTCACGGTGGTGGATTTTGGCGCGATAGCCGATGGCACCACCGATTGTATTGATGCGGTGATCCGAATGTTTAAATGGTCTCAGCGTGTTTTACCCTCCGCGGGCATTCGCTTTACCGCCGGTGAGTTCAGCCTGTCCGGCTTTGATTTAGCGGAAGTGCTGGGCAGCGACAGAGAGATTAACCGCTTTAAAATTTCCGGCGCGCCGGTCAACTTCGGTTATTTCCCCACCACCACGCTGAAATTTAACTGGGGACCGAAACCGCGCAAAACTCATTTCTTTAGCGTGCGCGCACGCTATGTGGAGATCTCCGGCTTTGTGGTGAAAGGCATGAGTTCTGACAGCGGCGAAGACGGCGGCACGGCGTTTAATAATGTCGGCTTCTTTACCAACAGTATTATCGGTGGCCAGTTTCTGCGCGTCAGCAGTATGGAGTTTCGCTACCTCGGCGGGCGGGCACTGGAACTGATTGATACGCTGGACTGTAAAATCGACCAGTTTTATTCACGTGGCTGTCAGGGCAGTATTGTCTATGCGCGCTGGTCCGATCGGGAACAGGGTGCCTGGGATCATTCGACCGCCATTGAACTCTCCAACTTTAATTTGCAGCGCAGCACCAGACAGCCGGTGTTCGATCTGCCGCGCTGCACGCAATCGTTTATTCGCAATGGCTGGATCGAGCACTCCGAATTTGCCGGCGATCTCACCAATGGTCAGTGGACCATTGAAGGGCTGGTGATTGAATCGACGCAAAATCCCATGAAAATGGGCTACTGCCGCGCGATGATTATTCAGAAAAGCGTGCACCGCGATAGCGCGGGCTTTGACTTCAGCAAAGAGGGTATTGAGCCATGGACGCTGCTGGCGGAAGGCGATCGTGGCGTGATGGAGATTTCCGATCTTGGCGCGATCATTCAGGGATCGCTGAGTTATGACTTCACTACCTCGCAGCATCACATGGATAACCGTGGCAAAGACGCGAAATGGTTTTACGTCGGCGAATTTAATTTTTCCGACGCTACCTCACAAATTCACGTTCGCATTCTCGGCAGCGCGCAGTATGTTTCCCAGTCGGAAACGCAAACCGATTACAGCTACCGGACACCGGAGGGCGTGGCGCATATTTATCTGCAGGCGCGCAACGACGATAACACCATTGGCAGCTGGCACAGCGAAGGCTCCTCACCCGTAATTAAGGTGCATATTGAGGGCAAAGGCGCACACACCAAACTGTACGTTAAAATTCCGGCCTATACCGGCTTCTCAATTGCGCTGGTGGAAACCAACGGGCGCGATCGCTATCAGTCCGGTCAGTGTTTTATTTTCCGCAAAAGTTTTACCGCCTGCAGTGCGGAAGAAGCCACGGCACTGGATAACCAGCCGGTCGTCGCCTTTGAGCAGCACTGGGTGGGCAATAAAGATGTCGGCTTTGGTTACAACAATAATAAGGAACTGCTGCTGCGTGGGCCGTTTTTTGAACGGCAGGAGCAGGATGCCGTGGGGAAGTGGATCACCCGCCGTTTTCTGAAAGTCCGCGTGAACGGCGTGCCGCGCAGTATTGAATTACTCGATCCGGATAACCCGCGCTAACGCTTCAGGCCAGCAGTATTCCTCTGCTGGCCTGAATAAATCATTTTCCCCAGCGCTGACGTAAATAATCGACTGCCTGCTGCGTCTGCGGCTGATTAAGGTAATCTTCGCGAAACAGAATGGTGCCGTCGATGTGCGGCAGCGATTCATTCAGATCGAGCTGTTTTTTCAGTTCGGGAACGCCGCCCTGAACCGTCCAGTCCGGCTCACTTTTTGAAGCTTCACCCACCTTATACAGCGCCACGCCAATGTACAGCCGGGTGTGCGTTGGCTGTACCACATTGGCCCACCAGCGCGCCAGGACGTCATAGCGCGCAGCCTGGCGGGCAAACGGCCAGTACAACTGCGGCGCGATGTAATCCAGCAGGCCAAGCTGCACCCAGCGGCGCGTGTCTGCATAAGCTTCATCATAAGCCGCCGCACCGCGCGTATCGGAGCCGGCTGCATCGTGCGACAGATTACGCCATACGCCCGCCGGACTGACGCCGAACTCAACGCCCGGCTTGAGCTGTTTAATCGTGTGGGAAACCTGTTCGATCAGCAGCTGGGTATTGTGCCGCCGCCAGTCGGCTTTGCTGGCAAAGCCCGCGCCGTACTGGCGGAAGGTGGCGCTGTCATTGAGCGGCGATGCCGCGGTTTCGGTGTAGAAATAGTCATCGAACTGAACGCCATCAATGGCGTAGTTTGACACCACTTCCGCCACGATGCTGGTGATCCAGTCGCGCGCCGCCGGAATGCCCGGATCGAGCACGAAGCGGTCGCTGGCGGTGCGGATCCAGTCGCGATGCAGCACAAACACGCTGGCCGGCTGCAGCTGGAGCGTGTTGTTTAACGCCGTCACAGTCGCAGGTTTGGTATTGGTCGACACGCGGTAAGGATTAAACCACGCATGCACCTTCATACCGCGTTTGTGCGCCTCGTCGAGGATAAATTGCAGCGGATCGTAACCCGGATCCTGCCCGATGTTGCCGGTCAGGGTATCGGACCATGGCAGGATACGCGAACGCCACAGCGCGGTGCCATCGGGCTTCACCTGGAAAAACACCGTGTTGATCCCCAGGCTGTGCAGCTTATCCAGTTTGGCCGTCAGTGCCTGCTGCTGCTGGCGAATGCGCAGCGCCGGGCTGGCTGTAACGGAGGATATTGGCGGCCAGTCGAGGCGCGACACCGTAGTGAGCCAGACGCCGCGCACTGGTTCAGCCTGCGCTGCGGGTTTAGCCGGAACAGGCGGTTTGGTCGGCGACGGAAACGGGGTGACCAGCGATTTTGGCGGCTCCGAGGCGCAGCTGGCCAGCAACAGCACGGCAGACAGCAGACGGGCGACGCGTTTAATGTGGGTAACAGAGAGGTAACGCGCTGAACAGGCTATGATAAACTCCGTTTCTTGTAGTCCGTTATTCGCAGGCGTTCATTCTCTGATCCTCAGACATAATGTCAAGACATTGGCTGAGATGAATGCCGCCGCGGCGCTGTCGCGCGTCCCGCATCTTACAGGAGTTCTCCCTATGCAATACGAAGACCTTTATCGCCGCATTGGCCAGATCATTTTCAGCTGTGGCCCCGACGGTGCGCAGGTGCTGGTGGTGCAGGCGGAGCTGTTTGCCGATGAGGAGGGCGGGCAGTTTCAGTTTAACTACCTTGATGAAAACGGCGAACCGGACTGGTTCGAGCCGGACGCGCGCGCGATTGGCGATCTCAGTGCCGCGCTGAAAGACTTTCAGCAATACTTTATCGAACATGAGATGACTGAAGGGCAGCCGGTGTGGACGCACTGCACCGTGACGATTAACGTGGCGGATGAGTCGATCAGTATTGATGTGCAGTAACGGCGGGCTTCCGTGCCCGTCATGGCGAGCGTTACGAACGCAGCGCTACCATCTCCTCGCTGTTTTTACGCGCCGCGCGCTTGCGGTGCACTATCTGGCTGGCGACCAGCACCAGCAGCGTTAACAGCCCGGTGGCGATAATTTCGGAACGATGCTGCGCATTGAACAGCATTGACGTCAGTACGCCAACGATGAACACCATGGTGGCCCACGTCAGACCCGGGAACAGCCACATGCGATAGCTGAGCTGCTCGCCGCGCGCCTCGCGCTTTTTCCGCAGCACCAGATGCGAAGCGGCAATGACCAGATAAACCAGCAGCGCAATGGCGCCGGAGCTGGCCAGCAGGAACTCAAACACCGCGCTCGGCGCCAGATAGTTGGCGATCACCGCCAGAAATGCTGCGGCGGTAGACATCAGCACTGCGACCCACGGCGTGCCGCTGCGCGTGGTGCGCGAGGCCGCCGCTGGCGCATCCTGACGACGCGACAGGGAATAGAGCATGCGCGACGCGGTATAAAGCGCAGAATTAAGACAGCTGCATACCGCGATCAGCACCACCACATCGACAATCTGCCGGGCATACGGCACGTTCATCATCTCCATCGCCGTCTGGTAAGACCCGGCTTTCATCAGCGACGGCGTATTCCACGGCACCAGCGCCACCACCAGAAAGATCGACAGCAGATAAAACAGCGCGATACGCCAGATCACCGAGTTGGTGGCGTGGGTGATTTGCTTGCGCGGTTCGTTAGATTCGGCGGCGGCAATGGTGACGATTTCCGTGCCCATGAAAGAGAACATGGTGGTAAGAATGGCGGCGAGCACGGCACTGATACCGTTAGGCATGAAGCCGTGAGTGTCGTACAGGTGTGAAATACCCTGCGTGCTGCTGCCGGGCAGCAGGCCAAACAGCGCCAGGCTGCCGGCACAAAGAAAGGCGACGATAGCCACCACTTTCAGCAGCGCGAACCAGAACTCAAACTCACCGTAGTTTTTCACGCTGAACAGGTTGCTGATGGTCAGGAAGCTGGTGATCGCCAGCGTGTATTCCCACACCGCCACCTGCGGGAACCAGCCGTGCAGAATGGTGCCGGCGGCGTTGGCCTCCAGCGGGATCACCAGTACCCAGAACCACCAGTAAAGCCAGCCGATGCTAAAGCCGGCCCAGCGGCCAAGGGATTTGTCGGCGTAGGTGGAGAAGGAACCGGAGTCCGGTGAGGCGACCGCCATCTCCGCCAGCATGCGCATAATCAGCACCACCAGCGCGCCGGCGGCGATATAGGCCAGCAGCACCGCCGGCCCGGCTTCGGCAATCGCATGGCCGGAACCGACGAACAGCCCGGCGCCAATCACACCGGCAATCGACAGCATGCGCACGTGGCGGGGTTTCAGGCTTTGTGCCAGTACATCGGCATTCTGAGCAGTCATCAATATCTCTCCAGATCGTCTCTCAGGCAGGGCAGACCCCGCCTGTTATGCAGGTGAAACTTGCCTGCGCGCGGCAGGCAAGCGATCGGACAATGGGTGGAACGCTAAGGCTGGCTGAGCAGGCTGTCGAGAATATCCAGCGCCTGGCGGAACTGGGTATCCGGAATGGTGAGCGGATAGAGGAAGCGGATCACGTTACCCTGCGGGCCACAGGTCAGCAGCAGCAGACCGCGCGCCATCGCCTGTTGCTGCAGCGCCTGCGCCTGCTGCGCGCTGGCAAACTCCACGGCTACCATTGAGCCCAGCGCACGCACGTCGGTAATCGACGCGTTAGCGCGGCGCGCGCGGTGCAGCAGTTCGCTCAGCGTCGCGCCCAGGTCGCTGGCGCGCTGGCACAGCTGTTCTTCGTCGATGACATCCAGCACCGCATGCGCGGCGGCAATCGATAGCGGATTGCCGGCGTAAGTACCGCCCAGCCCGCCCGGACCGGGCGCATCCATGATGTCAGCACGACCGCTCACCGCCGACAGCGGCATACCGCCCGCCAGACTTTTCGCCATGGTGATGAGATCGGGCTGCACGCTGTAGTGCTCCATGGCAAACAGCTTGCCGGTGCGGGCAAATCCGCTCTGAACCTCATCGGCAATCAGCAGGATGCCGTGCTCATCGGCCAGTGCACGTAGCTGCGTAAGAAACGCCGCCGGCGCGATGTGGAAACCGCCTTCGCCCTGCACCGGTTCCAGTACGATGGCGGCCACATCCTGCGGCGCGATGTCGTGGCTGAACAGATCGTGCAGGCTGGCGATAGCGTCCTCAACGCTGATGCCGGTGACCGCGTTAGGGTAGCGGGCGTGAAACACCGAGGCCGGCATCGGGCCAAAATCGCGCTTGTAAGGTGCCACTTTGCCGGTCATCGCCATGGTCATGAAGGTGCGGCCGTGAAAGGCGTTACCGAAGGTGATGATGCCGTGCCGACGGGTAGCGGCGCGCGCCACTTTAACCGCATTCTCTACCGCTTCAGCGCCGGTGGTGAAAAAGGCGGTTTTGGCTTTACCGGCAATTGGCACCCGCTGATTGATGCGTTCCGCCAGCGCCACATAGCTCTCATACGGCGTGACCTGGAATGCGGTATGGGTGAATTTTGCTAACTGATCGGCAATGGCCTGCACGATGCGCGGATGACGGTGGCCGGTGTTGAGCACCGCGATGCCGCCGGCGAAATCAATCCAGCTATTGCCCTCAACATCACGCAGCGTGGCGTTTTCGGCCTGATCGACATACCACTGACAAAGATTACCGGTGCCGCGCGGCAGCGCGTCATCTTTGCGTTGTTGCAACTGGCTGTTTTTACCTTCCATAACCTTTCCTTAGCGATAAGCGTCTTTACAAATCACGACAAACACGCTTATTTATGCCTGCACTGAGCGCGGTTGCCAGAGCCAATTTCACTGAGAAGGATGGAGCCAATTGCGGAGTTTGTACGCCGATCATGTATTGGAACGACTACAGTTTGTCGCGGAAGGCACGCTGCAGCAGCGCCTGCTGCACTGCATGCAGGCGGCGATTGTAGAGGGCATTTTCCCGCGCGGCTCACGCCTGCCGGCGACGCGTGATTTAGCGCGCGAGCTGGCGGTGTCGCGTAATACGGTGCTCAACGTCTATGAAAATCTGGTCGCGCAGGGATATGTCAGCGCGCGCACCGGCAGCGGCACCTGGATTGCAGAAAACCTGCCGGAAGGGAGCCTCAACAGCACGCCGGCGCTGCCGCTCAGTGAACCCCTGATGAGTAAACCAGCGGCGATTTCAAAACGCGGCGCCACGCTGCTCGGTCACGCCAATGCCTCGCCTTATCAGTGGGGTGCGTTTGTGCCCGGCGCGCCGGATGTGCGTGAGTTTCCGCATAAGTTATTTAGCCAGATTCAGTCGCGCCTGAATCGCGAACCTGACATCGAGCGGCTGATTTACAGCAGCAACGGCGGCTGTCCGCAGCTGCGCCAGGCGCTGGCTGAGTATCTTAGCGTGGCGCGCTCGGTGCGTGCCGACGCCGATCAAATTATCATTACCGAAGGCATTCATCAGGCGGTGGATCTGGTGACGCGCGTACTGTGCGACGCGGGCGATCCGGTGTGGATCGAGGAGCCAGGTTACTGGGGCACACGCAACCTGTTACGCATTAACGGACTAAAAATTCAGGCCAAAGCGGTGGATGAACAGGGCATTATCCCGGAGCTGGCACCGCGCAGCAAAGCGCCGAAGATGATTTTTGTGACACCGTCACACCAGTATCCGCTGGGTGTGCATCTCAGTCTGGAGCGGCGCAGGCAACTGCTCGACCTGGCGCGCAAACACAAAAGCTGGCTGGTGGAAGATGACTATGACAGCGAATTTCGCTTCGCCGGCCAGCCATTTCCGTCGTTGCAGGGCTTTGAGCCAGATGCGCCAGTGATCTACATGGGCACCTTCAGTAAAACGCTCTATCCCGCACTGCGCCTCGGCTATCTGGTGGTGCCGAAAGCGCTGGCGCAGCCGCTGCGCGTGGCGGCGGCCGAACTCTATCGCGGCGGCCATCTGCTGGTGCAGCGCGCGCTGGCGGAATTCATCCAGAAAGGCCACTACATGACGCACATCCGCCGCATGCGCAAACTCTACAGTCAGCGCCGGCGCTTTATGATGACGCTGATTGAACGCTACCTGGGCGCGGCATTCATGCCGGTGGTCAATCATGAAGCCGGGCTGCATCTGGTGCTGAATCTGCCCCCGGGCTGTGATGATGTGGCGATTGCCGCGCTGGCGCTGCGACGCGGCGTGAAGGTGCGGCCGCTGTCGCAATACTATATGCATCCGCAGGAGCGACGCGGTCTGCTGCTCGGTTACGCCTGCGTGGATGAGCGCCAGTGCCAGGATGCGTTTGGTGTGCTCAAAGCCTGCCTGATAGAAGCGGGCATCGCCGGGCGGGGATAGCCCCGGCGTGTGCCTTACGCCCGGCCAATGCTGTCCAGTTGCGCAACCACCTCCGGGCTAAGCGTCAGCGCCGCGCTGGCCAGATTTTGCTGCAGATGCTGCGGCGAGGAGGTGCCGGGAATCAGCAGAATATTATCTGAGCGCTGCAACAGCCAGGCGAGCGCCACCTGCAGCGTACTGGCGTTGAGCGTGCTGGCCACCGCGCTGAGCTGTTCCGACTGCAGTGGCGAAAAACCGCCGAGCGGAAAGAACGGCACGTAGGGAATGCCCTGTGCGGCCAGCTGGTCGATCAGCGCCTCATCCTGACGATTGGCGAGGTTATACAGATTCTGTACGCAGGCAATCGGCGTCATCTGCTGTGCCTGCGCCACCTGACTGGCAGTCACGTTGCTCAGGCCAATGTGCCGAATCAGGCCACGTTGTTGCAACTTAATCATCGCCTCGATTTGCGGCTCCAGCGATCCTTCTGCTGGCCCATGAACGCTCAGCATCGAGCGTAAATTGACTACCTCCAGCACGTCGAGCCCCAGATTACGCAGGTTATCTTCAACTGCCTGCGTCAGTTCCTCCGGCGTGCTGGCGGGCAGCCAGCCGCCTTTGGCATCACGTCGGGCACCCACTTTGGTCACCAGCACCAGATCGTCGGGGTAAGGATAGAGCGCTTTTTTGATCAGCTGATTGGTGATGTGCGGGCCGTAAAAATCACTGGTGTCGATGTGATTCACACCGGCAGCCACGGCATCGCGCAGCACCTGTAACGCGCGGGCCTCATCTTTTGGCGGGCCAAATACGCCGGGACCGGCCAGCTGCATGGCACCGTAGCCGAGACGGGCAACCTGACGGTCGCCCAGTGTGTAAGTGGTGGTAGCCTGTGACATGTAAACCTCCTTTATCGGATAGTGTTTAAATTGTAATCACAACGGTGCTGTGCGACTATCCGTGTAAATCAGGACAGACTGTACGGAGTGACGCACAATGGCGCTGGATATGGCATTGCTGCATGCGGTAGTGGCGGTGGCAAAAGCCGGTGGATTTCGCGAGGCGGCGCGCATGAGCGGCAGCAATCCGTCGCGTTTGAGTGATGCGGTGCGGCGCGCCGAACAGCAACTGGGCGTTCGGCTGTTCAATCGCACTACGCGAACGGTGGTACTGACCGAAGCGGGCCGGGCTTTGATGTCACGGCTGCTGCCCGCCATGAACGAAGTGGATGCGGCGCTGGATGCCCTGAACACGTTCCGTGACACGCCGGGCGGCACGCTGCGGCTGAACGTGCCGGTCAGCGCGGCGCGGCTGGTATTACCGGCGATTGTGCCGGGATTTCTGCAGCGCTATCCCGACATCCGGCTGGAGATTGTGGCGGAGAGTAATGTGCAGGACATTTTTCGCGACAGCTGCGATGCCGGTATCCGTTACGACGATCATCTGGAACAGGATATGGTGGCGCTGCCGATTGGTCCGCGCGTGCAGCGCTTTGCCGCGGCCGCGGCGCCGGCCTATCTGGCGGCTTACGGTACGCCGCAGCATCCGCGCGACCTGATGCAGCATCGCTGTCTGTATGGTCGTTATGCCACCGGGGTGACGGCCGAATGGGAGTTCAGCCGCGGCGCGGAACGCATCACACTACAGCCGCAGGGGCCGCTGATTTGCAGCATCGGTGCGGCGATGGAGCTGACGGTGTCGACAGCCATCGCCGGTGCCGGCGTGGTCTATCTGTTTGAGGACTGGCTGAAGCCGGCGCTGGCCAACGGCAGTCTGCAACCGATTCTTGCCGACTGGTGGCTCAGCTTTCCCGGCCTGTGGCTGTATTACAATGATCGCCGGCTGATCCCGGCACCGCTGCAGGCGTTTCTCAGCTGGATACGCGAACTCAATGCGACGCCGGGTTGACCAGCAGCCCGGAAACCAGCAGCCGGAAGGCCTGCACCGCACGCGGCAGCGCCGCGACCGGCTCATCGGCAGCGGCAATCCACAGCGCGGCATTGAGCGCGGCGCCGTTGACCAGTTGCGCCGCCGCTTCGGTATCGACAGGTTTCACCGTACCTTCCTCAATCAGTTCCGCCAGCATGGCGGCGGTGGTGCGCAGACAGGCGGTCTGATTAGGCCAGCGCGACGGATCGCCCAGCACCGCCGGGCCATCCAGCAGCATGATGCGCTGGACTTCCGGCTCCAGCGACATCTCGATATAGGTAATGGCTTCCGCCAGAAACGCGTGCCAGCGAGTGTGATACTGCTGTCCGGCTGCGCGCATCTGCTCAAGAATCTCACCATCGATCTGATCAATAACCGCCTGCAATAACCCTTTTTTGTCGCCAAAATTATGATACAGCGCACCGCGCGTCAGCCCGGCGTCTGCCGTGAGGTCATCCATCGACGCTTCGCTGTAACCCTTCTGCGCAAACGCGCGTCGTGCAGCGGCAATCAGTTTGCCGCGTGTCTCTTCCACCTGGTCTGCCCGTCGTCTGGCTGCCATCGCTGTTCCTTAAATTTTGCATTGACATACGCCGCGTATGTAAAACATAGTAATACATACGCGGCGTATGTTAAAGCGAAAACGGGCATAGCTAACCCGCTTTCTTCTCTCATCTTCAGGAGTACGATTATGAACAAACGCGATGCTGTTTTTCCAGCGGGCCGTCAGGCGTTGTACAACATCAATAAATACTCTGCGGCGATTCGCTCCGGCGACCTGCTGTTTGTTTCCGGCCAGGTGGGCAGCCGGGATGATGGCATCGCCGAGCCCGATTTCACGCGTCAGGTTAATCAGGCATTTACCAATCTCGCGGCGGTGCTGAAGGCCGCCGGTTGCAGTTTCGATGACGTGGTTGATGTCACTACGTTTCATACCGATCCGGAAGCGCAGTTCGCCACGGTGAACGAAGTACGGCTGCGCTTCTTCGGCGATGAGCCTTATCCCAACTGGACGGCGGTGGGCGTTAACTGGCTGGCGGGCTATGATTTTGAAATCAAGGTGATTGCGCGCATTCCGCAGTGAGCCAGCGTGCGGCGATCAGTCTGTAACCCATAAAAAAAGCCGCTAACCGTTGCCGGTTAGCGGCTTTTTTACTTCACGCCTAATCAGGCGCTCAGCAGTTGATCAGCAGTTTTTTCTACCAGCGCCAGCAGCAGCTTGATGTCTTCCAGCGTGACGGTCGGGTTCAGCAGCGTCAGCTTCAGGCAGGTCACACCTGCATGCTCGGTCACACCGACGTTAGCGCGGCCAGACTCCAGCAGCGCATCGCCGATACGCTGGTTGAACAGGGCGATCTGCGCGCTGTCGCTCAGCTGGGCTGGACGATAGCGGAACAGCACGCTGGCCAGCTGTGGCTGCATTACCAGCTCCAGACGTGGTTCAGATTCAACGAACTGCGCGACGTCCTGTGCCAGGCTCACGCCGTGGTCGATAATCGCGGCGTACTGTTTCTGACCCAGCGCTTCCAGGCCCATCCACAGTTTCAGCGCATCGAAACGACGCGTGGTCTGCAGTGATTTGGACACCAGGTTCGGCACGCCAGCTTCTTCATCGAACTCGGAGTTGAGGTAAGCTGCCTGATAACGCATCAGCTCATAGTGACGCGCGTCTTTCAGCAGGAACGCGCCGCAGCTGATGGTCTGGAAGTATTGTTTGTGGAAGTCGAGGGTGACGGAATCCACCAGCTCCAGACCATCCAGGTAATGACGATACTTTTCAGACAGCAGCAGCGCACCGCCCCAGGCCGCATCCACGTGCACCCAGATGTTGTGCTCAGCGGCGATGGCTGCGATTTCACGCAGCGGATCGATGGCGCCGGCATCGGTGGTGCCTGCCGTCGCGACGATCGCCAGGATCTGCTCGCCGTTGGCTTCAGCCTGCGCCAGTTTGGCTTTCAGGTCATTCACGTCCATACGGGCGAACTGATCCGACTTCACCTGCACCACAGACTGATAGCCGTGGCCCAGCAGCGCCATGTTCTTCTGCACGGAGAAGTGGGCGTTTTCTGAGCACAGCACTTTAATCTTGCGCAGATCGCCAGTGATGCCGTGCTGCTGCACGGAATGGCCCTGACGTGCATAGAAAGCGTCACGTGCCAGCATCAGGCCCATCAGGTTGCTCTGCGTACCGCCGCTGGTGAACACGCCCGCATCACCGGCCGGATAGCCAACCTGCGCACGCAGCCACTCAATCAGTTTGATTTCAATAATGGTGGCAGAAGGGCTCTGATCCCACGAATCCATGCTCTGATTAGTGGCGTTGATCAGCACTTCAGCCGCCTGGCTTACCACCAGGCTCGGACAGTGCAGGTGCGCAACGCACTGCGGATGGTGCACCGCCAGACTGTCTTTGAGGAAATATTCAATCGCACGTTCAATCGCGGCCTGGTTGCCCAGGCCGTTTGGATTGAAGTCGAGCGTGATACGCTCGCGCAATTCGGCAACCGTTTTGCCCTGGTACATCTCAGGCTGTTGCAGCCACTGCACAACCGCGGCGCTGCTCTGGGCAATCGCCTGCTGGTACGCCTCAATGCTCGGGGCCGAGGCGGCCAGAATCGGGTTTACTTCAGACATTTACTCTTCCAGTCAAACAGGTTTGACGCCAGCGCCCAGCAGCGCCTGCTCAAATTTATCCAGGAACACGGCCAGCTCTTCGTTGCTGATCAGCAGTGATGGCAGCAGGCGCAGTACCGCACCATGACGACCGCCACGCTCCAGAATCAAACCGGCTTCGAAGCATTTTTTCTGCAACAGTGCAGAGAGTTCGCCGTCGGCCGGGAAGCTGCCCATGTGGTCAGCTGGCTCGTGTGGCTTAACGATTTCGATACCGATCATCATCCCGAGGCCGCGTACGTGACCAATAACCGGGAAGCGTTTCGCCATCGCGTTCAGCTGGGCTTTCAGCCATTCACCCTGTTCTGCCACTTTGCCGGCGATGTTCTGCTCGGTCAGGATCTTCAGCGTCGCCAGACCGGTTGCCATCGCCAGCTGGTTGCCGCGGAAGGTACCGGTGTGGTGGCCAGGTGACCAGGCGTCAAACTGCTTTTTGATACCCAGCACGGCCAGAGGCAGACCGCCGCCCACCGCTTTAGACATCACGATGATGTCTGGCTCAATGCCCGCGTGTTCGAAGGCAAAGAACTTACCGGTACGGGCAAAGCCAGCCTGGACTTCGTCAAGGATCAGCAGAATGCCGTGTTCCTGAGTCACTTTGCGGATGCGCTGCAGCCACTCAACCGGCGCCGGGTTCACACCGCCTTCACCCTGAACTGCTTCGAGGATCACGGCCGCAGGTTTACGCACGCCACTTTCAACGTCGTTGATCAGGTTTTCGAAGTAGTAGGTCAGGGCCTTCACGCCAGCTTCGCCGCCGAGGCCCAGCGGGCAACGGTACAGGTGCGGGTAAGGCATGAACTGCACTTCTGGCATCATGCCGTCAACCGCTTCTTTCGGCGACAGGTTGCCGGTCACGGACAGCGCGCCGTGCGTCATCCCGTGGTAACCGCCAGAGAAGCTGATTACGCCGCTGCGGCCGGTGACTTTTTTCGCCAGCTTCAGCGCCGCTTCAACGGCATCAGCACCGGATGGACCGGTGAACTGCAGGCAGTACTCTTTACCCTGACCTGGCAGCAGCGAGAGCAGAGATTCGGAGAACTGATCTTTCAGAGGCGTCGTCAGATCAAGAGTATGTAACGGCAAGCCGCTGGTAATGACATTTTGGATGCTCTGCAGAACATCAGGATGGTTATGACCAAGTGCCAGCGTCCCTGCGCCAGCCAGACAGTCAAGATATTGTTTGTTTTCAACATCCGTAATCCACACGCCATTGGCTTTGGCAATCGCTAAAGGCAACTTGCGCGGGTAACTCCTGACGTTTGATTCAAACTCAGCCTGACGGGCTAAGAATGCGTCGTTGTTTCCGTTGAATGAGTTGGCACCAAAAGTATCAATACGGACTTTATCCGTCATCATATCTCTCCTTCAACCGGGGCTCGAACAGGCTGGCCGATTGACTAGTTGAACAAAAAAGTATCAGTGGCTCAAAAAACGCGGCCAATATAGAGCCTTTTGACGCACATCACAATGATTAATTTTGTTTAGAATTGTTTATTGTTTTCATATAGGAATCAGGACGTTGGACAGAAACTGGCCACTTATTTTAGCGCCGCGATATGAACAGGCGATTAAATAATCGTGTGAATAAAAAGACTTATGCCCGCCAGTGCCAGCCACGGACCAAAGGGCAGCACGTGATACAGCTCGCGTTGCCAGCCTAATCGGGCCAGCAGAACAAACAAAATTGCGCCTGTGCAAGCCAGTAACAGCACAAAGGGTAAAAGCGCCCAGCCGAGCCAGGCACCCAGCGCAGCCAGCAGTTTGGCGTCTCCGCCACCGAGGCCGGGGCGCTTTTTTATCAGCTGATAGAGTCCACCCACTAGCCACAGCGCGCTGTATCCCGCAACTGCGCCGAACACCGCGTCATGCAGCGTTCCGGGCAGCCAGTGCAGCGCTTTGAACAGCAGGCCAAGCCACAGCAGTGAAAGGGTGAGAGCGTCCGGCAACAGCAGATGCTCAATGTCGATGAGGGTCAGCGCCAGCAGAATCCAGGCGAGCAGCAGGGCGGCAGGCAGGCGGCTATCGGGCGGCAGCAGCCAGGCCAGCGCCAGGCTGATCGCGGCGGTAAGCAGTTCCGTCAGCGGGTATCGCAGGCTCACGCGGTGGTGGCAGTAGCGACAGCGTCCGCGTAATAGCAGCCAGCTCAGCAGCGGTAGCATATCGATCGCCCGCAGCGTGGTCTGGCAGTGTGGACAGTGCGAGCGCGGCAACAGCAGGGTAATGCTGGGTTGCGGGTTCATTACCTGCTGCGGCAGGCGATAAATGACTACGTTGAGAAAGCTGCCGACGCACAGCGCCAGCAGTGTACCGATCAGCCAGTAAGCGATTTCCATGAGGTTTTCTCCTGCTGTCCATGCAGCGTTGGGTTTCTCGGTTGCCATCAATGGCGACCGTGCAGATCATGGCGCGGTTACCGTGGGGGCGATTTTTTGCCCGGTTGCACGGCAGGTTGCCATAAAGGTGCCGCGTAACCTGTTTGCGCGATAAATCGCGCCGCTACCAGTTCTGTGCGGTTTGACGACAGGTCACCATAAATGGCGACCCTACAGGTTTCACAGGGTGCGCATTTATGCGCACCGCGAAATCGCGCCGCTACGGATTTGTGCTGTTTGATGGCAGGTCACCATAAATGGCGACCCTACAAAAACTATAGGGGGCGCATTGATGCGCACCGCGAAATCGCGATGCTACGGATTTGTGCGGTTTGACGACAGGTCACCATAAATGGCGACTCTACAAAACCTGTAGGGTGCGCATTTATGCGCACCGCGATCTGTCGCCAACCCTGGCCGGTGTGCGAGAGGCACAATACGCCGGCGGAGACGGCGTGGCGAGCAGCAAAGCGGCGTTGCAGCGATTTGCAGCAGGATTTACGAGCGGGTTCCAGAGAACAGCGGAGATATAAGCGGGGATGCGTGAATTTCACGGGCTGGCAATGACCAAATCGATGCGAAGACAGGCAAAAATCCATTCGATGGACCAGCTGAGGCGGGCAACAATCTAATCAATACGCCAGCGGAGACAGATAATAACCTTATCTATGCGCCAGCGAATTTACTGGCTCTGTTTAAACTGCTGCATGGCTTCCAGCACATTGCTGGTGGCGAGCGACATCACCCATTCGCTGTTGCGAAACACGTCGTAATGCCCGGCGTTATAGCGAAACACATACAGCTCACCGCGGAAACGCAATCCTTTTGTTTTCACGCCAATGTGATGCCGGCGCAGTGCTGCCTGTGAAAGTCTGTCAGTCGCGGTTCTCATCATCATTCTCCTGTCCAGCCTCTGGCGTCACTATCCCAGGGAAGAATAAGCACCTAACCTTAGGATAACCTTAAGGACAGTATAGTCTCTCGGTTAATGCATTGAAAAATAGCCACTTTAATTGCCGTGGGTCGACAAGCAGACCAATGATGTCTGGCCCGATGCTGATTTCCGGCCCCGGCGCGCAATCTTCTACCAATCTTCAACATCACGTAAAAAAGTCAGCGTGCCGCTTTGCCATTTAATGTTCAGTTAAGTTTTCCCCCGTATTTTGGTTTCTTATAGCGATAAAACAGACCTGCTTAAGTTTTGTTGCGCGCAGATGACAACAGCACATCAAACGCACTCGTTTAAGTAACGTTTAAACAAAAGGTTACAGCGTGTTTCATCAGGTTGTCATGCGCGGCAATAACGCTTGTTTTATTTTTCAGCATGTTTTCAGGCACAACAGTAAGGTTATCTTATGAGTTTCCTTCCGTTTTCGCGCCCGGCATTGGGTGAGGAAGAACTGGCCGCGGTGCAGGCGGTATTTGCATCGGGCTGGATTACCACCGGACCGCAGAATGCTGCGCTGGAGCAGGCGTTTTGTCAGCTCACCGGCAACCAGCACGCTATTGCTGTCAGCTCTGCCACAGCAGGCATGCACGTCACGTTGATGGCGCTGGGTATCCAGCCCGGCGACGAGGTGATCACCCCGTCGCTGACCTGGGTTTCCACGCTCAATATCATTACGCTGCTGGGCGCGACGCCGGTGATGATCGATGTAGATCGCGATAACCTGATGGTGAGTGCAGAACAGATCGAAGCGGCCATTACGCCGCGCACCCGCGCCATCGTGCCGGTTCACTATGCCGGTGCGCCGGCGGATATCGACGCCATTCGCGCCGTCAGCGCGCGGCACAATATCCCGCTCATTGAAGATGCGGCCCACGCGGTAGGTTGTTACTACAAAGGCCGGCACGTCGGGCAGCAGGGCACCGCAATTTTTTCGCTGCACGCCATCAAAAACATCACCTGCGCCGAAGGCGGCATCGTGGTGACCGATGATGCGCAGCTGGCTGACCGCCTGCGCAGCCTGAAATTCCACGGCCTCGGCGTCGATGCCTACGATCGCCATACCCATGGCCGCAAACCGCAGGCCGAAGTGATCATGCCCGGTTTTAAATACAACCTGCCAGACATCAACGCCGCGATTGCGCTGGTGCAGCTGCAAAAGTTGCCGGCCATCAATGCACGTCGCGAGGCCATCGCCGCGCGCTATTTGCACGAGCTGACAGATACGCCGTTGCTGCCGCTGGTGCAGCCGGCGTGGCCGCATCAGCATGCGTGGCATCTGTTTATCATTCGCGTGGACGAAGCGCGCTGCGGTATTAGCCGCGATGCGCTAATGGAGCAGTTGAAAATCCATGACATCGGCACCGGCCTGCATTTCCGCGCCGCGCATACGCACAAATATTACCGTGAACGCTATCCGCAGCTCTCGCTGCCTGCCACCGAATGGAACAGTGAACGTATCTGCTCGCTGCCCCTGTTCCCCGACATGCACGATGACGATGTAACGCGTGTGATTGCTGCCTTACGCCACCTTGCGGGAGCCTGAGATGCTGGAAGAAAAACCGATTCGCAAAGTCTCCGTGGTGATCCCGGTGTACAACGAAGAACAGAGCCTGCCGGAGCTGGTGCGCCGTACCGACGCTGCCTGCCGCACGCTCGGCCTTGACTATGAAATCTTACTGGTGGATGACGGCAGCGCCGACCGCTCCGCGCAGATGATCGCCGATGCGGCGGATATGCCGGGCAGTCACGTGGTCGGCGTGCTGCTGAATCGCAACTATGGACAACACTCGGCGATTATGGCCGGTTTCAGCCATGTTTCAGGTGATGTGATCATTACGCTGGATGCCGATCTGCAAAACCCGCCGGAAGAGATCCCCAATCTGGTCAAAGCTGCGCAGCAGGGCTACGACGTGGTCGGCACCGTGCGTCAGAACCGTCAGGACAGCTGGTTCCGTCGCCGCGCTTCACGAACCATCAACCACCTGATTCAGCGCGTGACCGGCAAAGCGATGGGCGATTATGGCTGCATGCTGCGCGCCTATCGCCGCCACATTGTCGATGCGATGCTCAACTGCCACGAACGCAGCACCTTTATCCCGATTCTGGCGAACACCTTCGCGCGCCGCACCATTGAACTGCCGGTTACGCATGCCGAGCGTGAGTTTGGCGACTCCAAATACAGCTTCATGAAGCTGATCAACCTGATGTATGACCTGGTGACCTGCCTGACCACCACGCCGCTGCGTCTGCTGAGTATTGTCGGCAGCTTAATCGCGCTGGCCGGTTTCGCCTTTTCTCTGATCCTGATTGTGCTGCGACTGTTCCTCGGTGCCAGCTGGGCCGGTGACGGTATGTTCATGCTGTTTGCCGTGCTGTTTATTTTTGTCGGCGCGCAGTTTGTCGGTATGGGCCTGCTGGGCGAATACATCGGTCGTATTTATAACGACGTACGCGCCCGTCCGCGCTACTTCATTCAACGTGTTATCCATCCGCAACAAGATGCCCCGTCTGTACAGGAAATTAAGCAATGAAAACTATCGTCTTCGCCTATGCCGAAATGGGCTGTGCAGGCATCACTGCGCTGCTGAACGCAGGCTATGAAATCAGTGCCATCTTCACCCATGCGGACACCTCGCCGGAGAGCCATGCGTTTCCTTCGGTAGCACGCCTCGCGGCTGAGCAGGGCATTCCGGTTTATGCGCCGGAAGATGCTAATCATCCGCTGTGGGTGGATCGCATCCGCACCATGCAGCCGGACTTTATCTTCTCGTTTTATTATCGCGCCCTGCTGAGCGACACCATTCTGAACTGCGCGCGGATTGGCGCGTTTAACCTGCACGGTTCGCTGCTGCCGAAATACCGTGGTCGTGCGCCGCTTAACTGGGTGCTGGTCAACGGTGAGACGGAGACTGGCGTGACGCTGCACCGCATGGTGAAACGTGCCGATGCCGGCGACATTGTGGCGCAGCAGCGCGTGGCGATTGACCCGCAGGATAATGCGCTGACGCTGCACCGTAAGCTGGTGGCCTGCGCCGGCCAGTTGCTGGAAGGCGCGCTGCCGCCGATGAAGCGCGGTGAGATTGCCGCCACGCCGCAGAACGACGCGGAAGCGACCGTGGTCGGTCGCCGCACGCCGGAGGATGGCCGCATCAACTGGGAGCTGCCGGCGGCTAAAGTGAATAACCTGGTGCGTGCAGTCACCGATCCCTGGCCTGGTGCGTTTGCGTATGCCGGCACGGTGAAATTCGTGGTGTGGAAAGGGCGGGTGCACCAGGATGCGCCCAGCGCCAAACCGGGCACGGTGCTCTCGGTTGAGCCGTTCCTGATTGCCTGCGGCGAGGGCGCGCTCGAAGTGGTCACCGGGCAGAGCGACAACGGTGTTTACATGAACGGCAGCCAGCTGGCGCAGAGTCTGGGCATGGTGCCGGGTGCGCTGCTTTATTCGCAGCCGGTTGCTGCGGTGAAACGCCGCACGCGGGTGCTGATCCTCGGCGTAAACGGCTTTATCGGCAACCATCTCACCGAACGCCTGCTGCAGGATGATAACTTTGAGGTTTATGGCCTGGACATCGGTTCCGATGCCATCAGCCGCTTCCTTGATGAACCGCGCTTCCACTTCGTCGAAGGGGATATCAGCATCCACTCTGAATGGATTGAGTATCACATCAAGAAATGTGACGTGGTGCTGCCGCTGGTGGCGATCGCCACGCCGATCGAATATACCCGTAATCCGCTGCGCGTGTTCGAGCTGGATTTCGAAGAGAACCTGAAGATTATTCGTGACTGCGTGAAGTATAAAAAGCGCATCATTTTCCCGTCGACCTCCGAAGTGTACGGTATGTGCACCGATCAGCATTTCGACGAGGATCACTCCAACCTGGTGGTCGGACCGATCAATAAACAGCGCTGGATCTATTCGGTATCAAAACAGCTGCTGGACCGGGTGCTGTGGGCCTATGGCGAAAAAGAGGGGCTGCGCTTTACGCTGTTCCGTCCGTTTAACTGGATGGGCCCGCGGCTGGATAACCTCAACGCCGCGCGTATCGGCAGTTCTCGCGCCATCACCCAGCTGATCCTTAATCTGGTAGAAGGCTCGCCGATCAAGCTGATCGACGGTGGCGCGCAGAAGCGCTGTTTCACCGATATTCGCGACGGCATCGAAGCGCTGTTCCGCATTATCGAGAACAAGCACAACAACTGCGATGGCCAGATCGTTAACATTGGTAACCCGGAGAACGAAGCCAGTATTAAAGAGCTGGCGGAACACCTGCTGGCCAGCTTTGAGCGCCACCCGCTGCGCGATCGCTTCCCGCCGTTTGCCGGTTTCCGTGAGGTAGAGAGCAGCAGCTACTACGGCAAAGGCTATCAGGACGTGGAGCACCGCAAGCCGTCGATTAAGAATGCCCGCCGCCTGCTCGACTGGACGCCAACCGTGGCGATGGATACCACCATCGACAACACGCTGGACTTCTTCCTGCGCACCGTTGAGCTACAGGAAAAGCCATGAAGCGAGTGGGTTTGCGTGTTGATGTCGATACCTGGCGCGGCACGCAACTGGGCGTACCGGCGCTGCTGCAGCAGTTCAGCCTGCATCAACTGCAGGCCAGCTTCTTCTTCAGCGTCGGGCCGGACAACATGGGGCGCCACCTGTGGCGCCTGATGAAGCCGCGCTTTCTGTGGAAAATGCTGCGTTCGCGCGCGGCCTCGCTGTACGGCTGGGATATTTTACTGGCCGGTACCGCCTGGCCGGGCCGCGAAATAGGCAAAGGGCTGGCTTCGATTATTCGCGCCACGGCAGATCACCATGAAGTGGGGTTACATGCGTGGGATCACTTTGCCTGGCAGACCTGGGCTGGCGTCTGGTCGCCACAGCAGCTGAATGCGCAGATTGCGCGCGGTAAAGCGGCGCTGGAAGCCATCTTGAGTGACAGTGTCACCTGCTCTGCGGTGGCAGGCTGGCGCGCCGACAGCCGGGTACTGGATGCCAAGCAGCCGTTTGGCTTTCGCTATAACAGCGACTGTCGTGGCAGCGGGCCGTTCATTCCGCGCCTCAACGATGGCAGCCTCGGCACGGTGCAAATTCCGGTGACGCTGCCAACGTGGGATGAAGTGGTGGGCCAGCAGGTCAGCGCGGAGGGGTTTAACGACTTTATTCTCGCGCAGATGCATGCCGCCAGCGGTACGCCGGTCTATACCATTCACGCAGAGGTCGAAGGCATCATCGGATTGCCCGCCTTTGCCGATCTGCTGACGCGCGCGCAGCAGCAGGGCATCCGGTTTTGTCCGCTGAGCGAGCTGCTGCCTGACGATCTCAGTACGCTGCCGCAGGGCCATGTGGTGCGCGGACACATTGCCGGCCGGGAAGGCTGGCTGGGTTGCCAGAGTTAACATTTTACAGGACCCAAGTATGGAAACACCGATGCGCAGCCGCACCCGTATAGTGCTGCTGATAGCGCTTTTTGCTCTCTATTATCTGATCCCGGTGCCATTCCGTGATCTCTGGCAGCCGGATGAAACCCGCTATGCCGAAATCAGCCGCGAGATGCTGCTGAGCGGTAACTGGGTGGTGCCGCATTTTTTTGATTTGCGCTACTTCGAGAAGCCGATTGCCGGTTACTGGGTCAATAATCTTGGCCAGCTGTTATTTGGGCATGATAATTTTGGCGTGCGCGCCGGTGCGATTATCTGTACCACGCTGAGTGCCCTGCTGATCTACTGGCTGGGCAAGCGGATGTTCGCCAGCCGCAAAATAGCGCTCACCGCCAGCGTGATCTTTCTTACCTCGCTGCTGGTTTACGGCATCGGCACTTACGCCGTGCTCGATCCGATTCTGCTGCTGTGGCTGGTGGCGGCGATGTGCAGCTTTTGGTTTGCTGCGCAGGCGCACAGTACCTCACAGCGGCTGACGGGGTATGTGCTGCTTGGCGCGGCCTGTGCCATGGGGTTCATGACCAAAGGTTTTCTGGCGCTGGCGGTGCCGGTGCTGGCGATTGTGCCCTGGGTGCTCTGGCAGCGACGTTTTGGCGAACTGCTGCGCTGGGGCCCGCTTACTGTGCTGGTGGCGGCCGCGATCAGCGCGCCCTGGGCGCTGTCTATTCAGCATCAGGAAGGCGATTTCTGGCACTACTTCTTCTGGGTCGAACATATTCAGCGCTTCGCGGAGAGCGATGCGCAGCATAAAGCCCCGTTCTGGTATTACCTGCCGGTGTTGGTGGCAGGCTGTCTGCCGTGGCTCGGCCTGCTGCCGGGCGCGCTGAGCGGCGCATGGCGACAGCGTCAACAGCACGCTGCCGCGATCTATTTGCTTAGCTGGGTTGTGCTGCCGCTGCTGTTCTTTAGCATTGCCAAAGGCAAACTGCCGACCTATATCCTGCCGTGCTTTGCGCCGCTGGCGTTGTTGATGGCGCACTATGCACACGGTAACGCCGCACGCCTGAAACAGGCGTTGGCGGTAAATGGCTGGATCAACCTGCTGTTTGGTCTGGGCGCCACGCTGCTGGTCGTGGTGGTGCTGGCACCCTGGGGGCTGGCGCACCATCCGGTGTACGCGCGCGATGAGTTGCTGCGAGTACTGTGCGCTGCGCTGGCATTTGCCGGCTGGGCGGTGATGGGCTGGTTAAGCCTGAAAACAGGCCGCTGGCAACTGGCTGCGCTTTGCCCGCTGGCATTGGCGCTGCTGGTCGGGTTGGCTATCCCACAAAAGGTACGTGACAGCAAACAGCCGCAGAGTTTCGTCAGCGCCGTTCGGCCTCAGCTGGCGCAGAGCCGCTATCTGGTGGTGGACAATTCCGGCATCGCTTCTGCGGTCGCATGGGAATTGCGCCGCAGCGATATCACTTTCGTCGATGAAAAAGGTGAGCTGGAGTACGGACTGGGTTATCCCGATGCAAAAACGCGCTACGTCGACGGGGAAGCCTTCGCAGACTGGCTGCGCCTGCATCGTCGAGAGGGTCCGGTAGCGCTGGTGCTGCTGCTGAATTCTGACGAAAAGCAAGCGGATGCGCATCTGCCGGTGCCGGACGATGTGTATCAGCAGGGACGGCTGGTCTACTACGGCTACAACGCGACACCATGAATCTGCTGCTGATCCTGCTGGTAAGCCTGCTCAGTTGTGCCGCCCAGCTGTGCCAGAAACAGGCGGCCCACTGCGGCGGGCACCGCCTGTTCGGCTGGCTGGTGCTCAGCCTGCTGCTGCTGGGGACAGCGATGCTGCTGTGGCTGTTGGTGCTGCGCACCGTGCCGGTCAGCGTGGCTTACCCGATGCTGAGCCTGAATTTTGTGCTGGTGGCGGTGGCGGCGCGCGTCATCTGGCGTGAGACCTACACGCGGCGGCAGTGGCTGGGTACGCTGACGATCGTTGCCGGGGTTGCGCTGATGGGGAGCCACCTGTGAAGGGCTGGCTGCTGGCGCTGGCCAGCGTGCTGCTGGTGTCACTGGCGCAGCTGCTGCTGCGCACGGCAATGCTCGCGCTGCCACCGCTGGATACATGGACCGCGCTACCGTGGCAGCACGGCCTGATACCGTTAATCGCCGGACTGGCGGCCTACGGCTGCTCAATGCTGTGCTGGCTGCTGGCGCTGCGGCTGCTGCCGCTCAACCGGCTCTATCCGCTGCTCAGTCTGAGCTATGTGCTGGTGTGGCTGGCCGCCATTTCCCTGCCAGCCTTGCATGAAACCTTCCGCTGGAGCAGTCTCGCTGGCGTCATATTGATCGTCTGCGGCCTGCTGTGCGTGGCGCTGCCGCGCCGTTAACCGTTAATGCTGCTGCCACGGGTGATATTCACCCTGGCGGCGGGCTGGCGCCGTTTCCGGCAAACGCAGCAGGCCGAACAAAGAAATCACTCCCAGCACTGCAACATACAGCGCCAGACCATACCAGTGGCCGTGGGTCACCTGCAGAATTTTCACCGCCACCAGTCCGAGTACGCCGCTGCCGATCAGCGAACCGATCTGCCAGATCACCGCGATACCGCTGCAGCGAATGTGCGTGGGAAAAAGTTCGGGGAACCATGACGCCTGCGGGGCATAACACATGCTGTGGCCCAGCGTCAGCGCCACGATCATCGCCAGTTGCGTGAGCCAGTAGCTGTTGTGCGCCAGCGCGAGAAAAAATGGCACGATCGAGAGCATGATCAGCAGCGTGCCGATCAGATAAACCGGCTTGCGACCGATGCGGTCGGAAAGGGCACCCATCAGCGGGATCGCCAGGACTTCGAGGATCACCGCGACGATCATACTGTTCATCAAAATGCCGGCATCAAGCTGATTAGCCTTACCCCAGGCAAGGATGATGACGGTAAATAGGGCAAAGGCGCAGGCTTCGATCAGTTTCGCTGCCACACCGTTGACCACCAGCCGCGGATTACCACGCAGCACCTCTTTTAACGGCCTGGATTCTGCCGCTTTGGTTTCACGAATGGCGGCGAAGACCGGCGATTCATCAATGCGCAGGCGAATAAACAGGCCGACAATCACCAGCAGCGCGCTGAGCAGAAAAGGCACGCGCCAGCCCCAGTCCATCATCTGCTCCGCGCTCAGCGCGGCATTAAGCACAGCGAACAGCGCCAGCGGCAGCAGAAACCCGACCGGAGCACCAATCTGCACCCAACTGGCAAAGAAACCACGCCGGGAAGGCTGCGCATATTCAGCTGTCATTAATACCGCGCCCGCCTGTTCACCGCCGACGCCAAACCCCTGCAGCAAGCGGATGGCAATCAGTAATACCGGGGCCCAGACGCCAATTTTTTCGTAGGTTGGCAGCAGACCAATGCAGAACGTGCCAAGGCCCACGATCAGGATGGTCGCCACCAGCGCTTTTTTGCGTCCCACTTTGTCGCCGATGTGCCCAAACACCATGCCGCCAATAGGACGTGCGAGGAAGCCAACCGCATAAGTGGCGAAGGCAGCGAGTGTGCTGACCAGCGGATCGTGGCTGGGAAAGAACAGATGGCCAAAGAATAGTACCGCTGCCGTACCGTAAGCGAAAAAGTCGTAATACTCTGCCGCCGTGCCTATCGCCGAGGCGCTGGCGACGCGGCGAATCAATGATTTAGGGTGAGCTTCAGCGGTATCAGATTGAGCAACAGTTGAAGAGGCCATGACAAATCCCGAAGAGGTGAAAGAGCGACTACCATACAAGAAGGTTTGTGCAGTTGTTGCGCGATTGATCACAAAGCGTGGCGACTCCCGGCGTAAAGGGGCCGATCTACTGCGCTTCCATAACCACCTCGCCCGATTTTCATTCTCCTTATTTCGGCTGATGTAAATCCATCAAAATAAACCGATCAAAAGGCTTGAACTCACAATTTGAAAAGCAGGTTTCAAATATAAATTAACATGAAATAAAAATGCCGATAGCCTGGACGCGCTGCTTTGTTCTGATGCTTTTCCTAACGCATTTTTTACCAGGAGGTATTATGGAAAAAGAACTTTATCTCTCCACCAACACCGCATCCGGCCCCAACAGCACAACAAAAACCGAACCCTTCGTAAAAGTCATCGCGCTGGTGGCGACACTCGGCGGGCTGCTGTTTGGTTACGATACCGGCGTGGTATCCGGTGCGCTGCTGTTCATGCGGAGTGATTTGCATCTCACGCCGTTCACTACCGGGCTGGTGACCAGTTCACTGTTGTTCGGCGCTGCCTTTGGCGCGCTGCTGGCAGGGCACTTCGCGGATGCCCTCGGGCGCCGCAAAATCATCATCACGCTGGCCTTTATTTTTGCCCTCGGCGCGGTCGGCTCTGCCTTCGCACCTGATGTGGTGACGATGATTGCGTCACGCCTGTTTCTTGGTATTGCCGTTGGCGGGGCGGCTGCCACCGTGCCGGTGTATATCGCGGAAATTGCCCCGGCGAATAAACGCGGTCAACTGGTGACGCTGCAGGAGCTGATGATTGTCTCTGGCCAGCTGCTGGCCTATGTCTCCAATGCGACCTTCAATGAAATCTGGGGTGGCGAACATACCTGGCGCTGGATGCTGGCCATCTCCACCGTACCCGCCGTGCTGTTGTGGATCGGGATGATCTTTATGCCGGAAAGTCCACGCTGGCACGTCATGCGCGGCAACACCGCTGGCGCGCGCAGGGTGCTGGAGAAAACCCGGGCGGCGGAGGACGTAGAGTGGGAACTGGAGGAGATCGAAGAGACCATCGAAGAGCATCGCCAGCAAGGCAAAGGTCGCCTGCGTGACCTGCGCACGCCATGGTTGCGCAAAGTGTTTTTACTGGGAATTGGCATTGCCGCCATCCAGCAGCTGACCGGTGTGAACACCATCATGTACTACGCGCCAACCATGCTCACTGCTACCGGCCTGAGCAACGATGCGGCGTTGTTCGCCACCATCGCCAACGGCGTGATCTCGGTAATCATGACGCTGGTGGGGATCGTGATAATCGGTAAGGTTGGTCGTCGTCCGCTGGTGCTGATAGGGCAGATGGGCTGTACCGCCTGCCTGTTCTTTATCGCCACGGTGTGCCTGCTAATGCCGGAGTATCACGCCGGTGGTGCGGTTAATCTGCTGCGTGCCTATCTGGTACTGGCCGGAATGCTGATGTTTTTATGTTTTCAGCAGGGCGCGCTGTCACCGGTCACCTGGTTGCTGCTGTCGGAAATCTTCCCGGCGCGCATGCGCGGCATTTGCATGGGCGGTGCCGTTTTTGCCTTGTGGATTGCCAACTTCGCCATTTCCATGGCCTTCCCGCTGTTGCTGGCCGCCTTTGGCCTGGCTGGCGCTTTCCTGACTTTCGCTGTGATCGGGATCGGCGGCGCCCTGTTTGTACTGCGCGCTATCCCGGAAACCAAAGGGCGCAGCCTGGAACAGGTCGAACACTATTTCTATGAACTGTATGACGGCAAAGGCTAAATGTGAGGGCGATCAGATTGCGCTCAGGCTGATGTAAATCACTCAAAGAAGCCGCAGAGCGGGCAAAAAAGATAACTTACTATCAGGGCATGTCAGTACCTTGCAGCAAACAGAACCTTACCCAGTGATTATTATCCAGGAAAGATCATGACCTACAAAATAAGCAGTGACCGATTCTGTGTTAACCGTAAAATTGCCCCTCATCTCAGCATGGCGGAATTCTTCGCGCTGGTGGAACAACTGGGATTAAATAAAGTTGAAATACGCAACGATATGAAAAGCGGCAGCGTGACCGACGGCGCAGGCGGTGAGGAAGTGCGTCGTCTGGCAGCGCAGCATCAGCTTGAGATCGAAACCATCAACGCGGTGTATCCCTTCAATCAGTTAGATGATGCGGTGCTGGAAAAAACGCGCGCGCTGTTAGCCGATGCGCGCGCCACCGGGGCGAAAGCGCTGGTGCTCTGTCCGCTCAATGATGGGACGCCGGTGAGTAATGAGCAAACCGTACAGGCGCTGCAAATCCTGGCGCCGCTGTTTGCCGAATATGGTGTTGCCGGGCTGGTTGAACCGCTCGGTTTTCCGCAGAGCTCACTGCGCTCCGCCGCGCTGGCGCAGCAGCTTATCGCTCAGGCCGGCGTGCCGTTTAACATCGTGCTGGATACCTTCCATCATCACCTGTACGAAGGCGCCGAACATGATTTCGCCGGTGGCGTAGACGTGAATCACATCGGCCTGGTGCATCTCTCTGGCGTAACGGATGCGCGCCCGACTCATCAACTCACCGACGAAGAGCGCATCATGCTGAGCGCGGATGACTTGCTGAAATCCCGCGAGCAGGTGCAGCGCCTGGAAGAGATGGGCTATCGCGGTGTTTATGCTTTCGAGCCGTTTTCTTCGGTGATGGAGAGCTGGAGCGCTGAGGATATTGCGCGCGAAATCCGCAGCAGCATTGATTATCTCAACCACTAACCAATCCGGCATTTTGCTGAAGGAACCTCGCATGACACTCAATATTGGTGTAATCGGCACTGGCGCTATCGGCCGTGAACACATTCGTCGTTGCAGCCAGGTGCTGCAGCATGCGCGCGTGGTCGCGCTTAATGATATCAATCGCAACAACTGTGAGCAGGTGATTAGCGAGCTCGGCTTGCAGGCGGAGATTTACGACAACGCGCACGATTTAATCGCCGCGCCGGAGGTGCAGGCCATTCTGGTTACCTCGTGGGGCCCGACGCATGAAGAGTTTGTGCTGGCAGCCATCAAAGCCGGCAAAGCGGTATTCTGCGAGAAGCCACTGGCAGTGACCGCGCAGGGCTGTATGAATATTGTCGAAGCGGAAATTGCCGCAGGCAAAAAACTGGTGCAGGTGGGTTTTATGCGACCGTACGACAGCGGCTATCGCGCGCTGAAAGCAGTTATCGACGGCGGCACCCTGGGTGAGCCACTGATGCTGCACTGCGCGCACCGCAATCCGGCGGTCGGCGATGCTTACACCACCGATATGGCGATCACCGATACGCTGATCCATGAACTCGACGTGCTGCGCTGGCTGCTGAACGATGATTACGTCAGTGCGCAGGTGATTTACCCCCGCAAGACCCGCCACGCGTCATCGCACCTGAAAGATCCGCAGATTGTGCTGCTGGAAACCGCGAAGGGTATCCGCATTGATGTCGAGATCTTCGTGAACTGTGCCTATGGTTACGACATTCAGTGTGAGGTGGTTGGCGAGAGCGGCATTGCCCGCCTGCCTGAACCAATGTCGGTGCAAACCCGCCACGCGGCGCAGCTCTCCACTGGCATTCTGACCGACTGGAAAAAACGTTTCATCGCTGCCTATGACGTTGAGCTGCAGGATTTCATTAACAACGTGCTGTCAGGCAATATGACTGGCCCGTCGGCGTGGGACGGCTATGCCGCCGCCGTGGCGGCCGATGCCTGTGTTGCGGCACAGAACAACGGTGACATTGTCCCGATTACCATGCCGCCACGTCCGGCTTTTTATCGTTAATCCCGTCACATCGCGGCTGGCGCACCCTAACCGGTGCGCTTTTGTGTGACGTTGTCACCTGTTGACAGCCATCTTCCCGTCAGTCACCGCCCGCGCCTCACATTTGTTACCGATCCCGTGTATCATCGCCGCCTTTATGTTGTGCAAGGAAAAGTGTGATGACGGAGAGCGTAATGGCGCGCCGCCAGCCCTCGGTATGGTGGGGCGCCATGATCATCTGTGGGACGGTAGTGGGCGCCGGTATGTTTACGTTGCCGATCGTGATGGCCGGGGCGTGGTTTGGCTGGGCGCTGCTGCTGCTGGGCATCAGCTGGGGCGCAATGCTGCTCTCCGGGCTGCTGTTTATGCGTGTCAGCCTGCATTATCCGCCAGGCGCGGGCTACGATACGCTGACGCGCGATTTGCTTGGGCGCGGCTGGGCCAGCATCAATGGCCTTAGCATCCTGTTTGTGCTGGGCATTCTCACCTACGCTTATATTTCAGCCAGCGGTCCGGTTTACCAGCACTCGCTGAATCAGCTTGGCGTGCCGCTCTCAACCGCCGGGGCCAAAGTCGCGCTGACGTTGTGTGTCGCCGCCGTGGTGTGGCTCGGCACCACCGGCGTCAGTCGTTTGATGACGTTCTGCGTGCTGGCAAAAATCCTGCTATTGATTTTGTTGTTCGGCGGACTGTTAACCCAGGTTGACGTGCCCTCGCTGTTCGCCGCCGCCGCGCCGGGAGACAGCTACTGGCCTTACGCACTGGGCGTGCTGCCGTTCTGTCTGGCCTCTTTTGGCTATCACGGTAACATCACCGGGCTGGTGAGTTATTATCAGCGCCGCGAGTCGCCGGTGACACGCGCGCTGGTGCTGGGCACGCTGATGTCGCTGGCGCTGTACCTGTTCTGGATTGTCTGCACCATGGGGAATTTGCCGCGCGCCGCGTTTCCTGACATCGTGCAGCAGGGTGGAGATATTGCCGCGCTGATGGCCGCGCTGCGCGATCATCTGCACGTGCGCGCGTTGTCGCTGATGATGTCGGTGTTCTCTCATTTTGCGGTGATAGCCTCGTTTCTCGGCGTGACGGCAGGCCTGTTTGATTTCATCGCCGACCGCCTCGGCTGGGGGCATTCCCCGCGCGCGCGGCTGCAAACCGCCTGCCTGACATTTTTGCCGCCGCTGCTCGCTTCGCTGTGGTGGCCACATGGCTTCGTCGCCGCCATCGGTTTTGCCGGCCTGTTTGCCACGCTGTGGGCGGTGATTATTCCGGCGCTGCTGGCGCGGCGTGCGCAACAGCGCTTTGCCGATCGGCCGCGTACGTCACTGGCGATTGGTCTGGTGCTGCTTTTCGGCGCGCTGAATGTGCTGTCATGGACGCTGAGCTGGCTGGGTGTGTTACCGCAATTTGCTGCGGCCTGAGTGGCGAGAGCCATGGGGTTCATAGGTATTCGTAGCGGCGCGATTTATCGCGCGAATCTGGTCACCGCGCCGTTGTAGATTGTGCGATAAATTGCACCGCTTACGGTCACAGCACCAGCTCGTAGTGGCGCGATTTATCGCGCTAATCCATTAGCCGCAGCGTTGTAAATTGCGCAATGAATTGCGCCGCTACCTGGCGCTGGGGCTACGACTGGGTTGAATAATTCACTCTGCTTAAATCAGCGATAAGACCCGGTCCTGTGGGCTGCCAGTTGAGCTGCTGACGCGTCCAGGCTCCGCTGGCACGCAGATCCAGCCTGGCGAAAGCGGCGAACCAGCCGAAATGCTCCGCGGCCTGATCGGGTTTCAGCGAAACGGCAGGAATACCCAGGCCTGTTGCCACGGTTTCAGCAATCAGCCGTGAGGCAATGCTTTCCTCAGCTACCGCATGATACCGTTTGCCGCGTTCGCCTTGCTCAAGCACTTTTACGTACAGCCCGGCGACGTCATCAACGTGTGCCGCGCACCAGGCGTTTTCACCTCCGCCGATATAAGCTGCCGCGCCTTTCTCCCTGGCAAGAGCGATGTAATAGCTGATTAATCCCTGACGTTCGGTGTTGTGAACCTGAGGTAAACGCACCACACGTAGATCGATTCCCGATTCAAGGAGCTTAGTACCTTCCAGCTCCGAGGCGACGCGTGGGTTAGGGTGTGCCGGGTTGAAATTCTGCTCAAAAGCGGGCTGGCCGCTGCCGTCATCACCCATTCCGGTACCAGAAGTGATGAGCAGCGGACGCTGACTGCCCTGCAATACAGAGCCAATCGCGCGAATAACGCGGCGGTCTTTTTCGCAATTTTCGACAAAACGGCTGAAATCATGATCGAAAGCGGTGTGGATCACCGCATCACATTGGTCAATGCCGGCAATCCACGCCTGGGGATCTTCCAGCGTACCGCGCTGGGCTGTGGCGCCCTTATCGTTTAACTGCTGAGCTGCTTCTTCTGAACGTACAAGACCGGTCACCTGATGGCCGCGAGCCAGCAGGGCCGATACAACGCGTGAGCCGATAAAGCCCGTCGCACCCGTTATAAAAATACGCATAGCCTGTCTCCTGAGTGATTTAGTGCGACAGCGTAAGCGCGGATCTTTTACTATTAAAGTAGTGAAGTTATCAGGGTATAAACATTAACAGGGTGATTTATGACGCTGCTTTCTGAAAATCCGCTGGGTGAGTTTTTAAGGGCACGCCGTCTGGCAATTGACCCGGCTTCGTTTGGTTTTTTGCCCGGCCGCCGCCGTACGCCGGGCCTGCGCCGCGAAGAGGTTGCCCAGCTCGCGAATATCAGCCCGACCTGGTACACCTGGCTTGAGCAGGGCCGCGGGGGAGCGCCCTCGCGTGAGGTACTGAACCGCATTGCTGCCGGATTGCGGCTTACGTCTCCCGAACGCGATCATCTGTTTATCCTCGCGTTTGGGCATCCGCCAGAAAACCGGGTAAGTCGGTCCGACAGCATAACCCCACGGCTGCAACGCGTACTGGAAAGCCTGACGATTCCGGCGATTATCAAAACCGCCACCTGGGATGTGGTGGCATGGAATCACCCGGCGACGGTTGTGCTGAAGGATTACGGGCAACTTCCGCCCGCGCGGCGCAATATTCTGCGCCTGCTGTTTACCGATCAGGATGCGCGGGAGATGCAAGACGACTGGGAGGGTGTGGCCCGGCTCATCGTCAACGCCTTTCGGGCGGATGCCGCGCGCCTGGGTGCTTCAAAGGAAATTGATCGACTGGTTGAGGAGCTATCCGCTCAAAGTGCTGACTTCGCCCGCCTGTGGCGTAACAACGATGTGGCCGGGCATGGCGAAGGGTTTAAGGTGCTGCATCATCCGCAAATGGGAACGATTGCCCTGGAGTTCTCGACCTTTTCTGTTGAAGGCAGGCCGGATTTAACGATGATGCTCTTTAATCCGGCAACCGATGAAAGCAGAGCGAAAACAGAGCGCTGGATTTCGCAGAACTCAGCTCAGCGCGTAGTCTGAGTCAGACAGTTTTTAATGCGTCAGCCAGCACGCTATAGCAATCACACCAGCCGAAAAAACAGGCTTACCCTGTAATGGGCAGGAGCAACGGAATAGAGATTCTCCTGCCTGATTCAATCGCTTAACGAGGCAACTGTTCAACAAAACGTACTGGTATAAATATACCGTCCGCAGCGCCTTTTTTGCTTAGTTGCCGCGATAGGTGGAGTAGCCGTACTGGCTGAGCAGCAGTGGAATATGGTAGTGCTGCTCGGCATTATCCAGGTTGAACATCACCGGGATTTCCGGGAAAAAGGTCGGCTGGGCGTTTTTTTTGTAATAGTCACCGGTTTTAAAAATTACGCGGTAGATACCGGTCTGCGCCTTCTGGCCCGCCGGGTAAAGCGCCGGAATACGCCCCTGTTCGTTGGTGGTGCCCTGCGCCAGTTTCACCCACTCGTCACCTTGTTTCTTATCCAGCTCGACCTCAATACCTGCGGTCGGTACACCGGTTTGCAGATTCAGCACATGCACGCTCAGGGGATTTTTCATCTCAGCGGCGAGGCCGCTCACGCTGAAAGCACAGAGCGCGCCGCCCAGTAAATAATGCTGCAATTTCATCTCATCTTCCTTTTGGTTAATTGGCCGGGAAAGCATAAGACGAAAACAGTGCGGTCGCGCACAATGGGCTGAAATCTGTGAAATTTCCCAGAACAGAACCGGCAACCGGGCGGCTGCCGGTCAGGGGAACTACTGGTTGCTGATCAGGGTGCCTTTCAGGCCGTGCGGTTCGGAACGCAGGTACTGAGGCGGCGCTTTGGCCTGCGCGCCCAGTTCGGCGGCGGCGTGCCATGGCCAGCGTGGGTCATACAGCACCGCGCGTGCCAGCGCAATCAAATCGGCATCCTGCTCCTGCAGCGCCTGCTCGGCCTGTTTCGGTTCGGTAATTAGCCCCACGCCAATCACCGGAATCGAGACCTGCTGGCGAATCTCGCGGGCGAACGGCAACTGATAACCAGGGCCCACGCTGATTTGCTGCTGCGGTGCCAGGCCCCCGCTGGAGACGTGAATGTAGGCGCAGCCTGCGGCTTCGAGCTGCTGGCTGAAAACAATCGATTGCTGATTATCCCAGCCGCCCTCGATCCAGTCGGTGGCAGACAGCCGCACGCCAACCGGGATTTCCGCCGGCAGCGCAGCACGCAGCGCCTTAAACACCTCAAGCGGGAAACGCAGACGGTTCTCTAATGAGCCGCCATATTCATCGTCACGCTGGTTGCTGAGCGGCGACAGAAACTGGTGCAGCAAATAGCCGTGCGCAGCATGCAGTTCGACCAGCTGAATGCCGATGCGTACCGCGCGCAGGGCGCTATCAACAAAGGCCTGTTTCAGCTGCGCCAGATCCTGTTTGCTGAGTGCGGCCGGCGGACGCTCATCCTGTGCAAACGGCTGCGCAGACGGCGCGACGGTCTGCCAGCCGCCGTGTTCCTCAGAGAGCTGCGCACCGCCTTGCCATGGCGCAGCACAGGACGCTTTGCGCCCGGCGTGACCCAACTGAATGCCAATCGGCAGGGTAGCGTAGCGCCGCACGTCCTGCAGCACGCTGGCCAGCGCGGCTTCTGTCGCGTCGTCCCATAACCCCAGGTCGCCCGGCGTGATACGGCCAATAGCTTCCACCGCCGTCGCCTCGATAATCAGCAGTCCCGCGCCGGAGAGCGCCAGCTGGCCGAGATGAATGCGGTGCCAGGCCGTTGCCTGACCTTCTTCCGCTGAGTATTGGCACATCGGTGCAATCACAATGCGATTTTCCAGCGACAACTCGCCAAGCTGCGTCGCGCTAAAAAGTAAACTCATGCATACCTCATATCCGCACGTTAATGACTCACTACAGCATAGGAGCTGCAGCCGGATTTGCAGCAATGCCAGATGTAAGCGGCAATGACACACATTAATTACAACATACTATTAGTGATTAAAGTAATGGTGCCGGGTTCGGCTAACGTGCCGTTAAGGCTAACTAGCGCCCTTTATTCAAACCAGGGGCTGAGGCTCAACAGAATGCAAGCTAACGCTAAGGGATGCTGAATTGTTGGTAGGGTGTACAAGCAAGGATATTTTATAGCGCAAAGCCACAGATAAGGATGACAACGGTGTGAATTTCCGGCGCTCCTGTTTGGTAAAGCAACCGGCGAGCGATCCCGCCGGTCACGCCTGTTACCCTTCACATGACGGTGCTTTCGCTGGCGTCAGAAGATCGGACAATCCAACCCGATGTAGCATTTCGGCGCGCAAACGGTCGATGACCGCAAAGCCGATATTCGCGCCGTCTTCGGACGGATCGTTATGGACACGAAATGGACGCGTACCAAACGGCATACCGACAACATCGGTTATCTGTGCTGCAACGCGCGCGGGATCGGCATCCTCCGGCACTATCCCCGCAAAGGCCTTTTGCACAACATCGCCGAATCCGGCATAAGGACCTGCTTCATACTCCGCGACACGCCCGGTGTCGGCAGGACTTCCTGAATGGGCAAAATGGTTCGTCCCTTTGGTAAAGGCTCCCGGCACGATGATTGTCGTCTCAATGCCGAATCGGCTGAGCTCGCGCGCATACTGAACGGCAAGCGTATCCATCGCCGCTTTGGCAGCAAAATAAGGGGCCAGATAGGGCGGTGTGCCGCCGGTCACGCTGGAACTGGAAATCCAGACCAGCAGGCCTTCACGTCGGGAGCGCATATGCGGCAGTATGGCCCGGTTGACGCGCTGCGTTCCCAGTACGTTAACGTCATATTGCTGGGCGAACTGCTCTGGCGTGAAGGCTTCGGCCGGACCGAACATCATGTGGCCAGCATTGTGTACCACCACATCAAGCTTTCCGGCGTCGGATATTACCGTTTCAATGGCAGCATCAACCGATTTATCGCACTGAACATCAAGTTCCAGCGGCCGAAGGTCAATTCCTTCCCGCGTGGAAAGTTCGTTTAACTGGCGGACATTTGCGGCATTACGGCCCGCAATACCCCGCATTGATGCATAAACGGTATGGCCAGCACGAGCCAGCGCTTCGGCAGTCATGCGACCGAAGCCGCTTGACGATCCGGTCACCAGGATAATCTTCTGAGACATAACAGTACTCCTTTGACTCAATCTGCAGTTTGCGGCTCAGACCATTCCGCCATTGGCGCGCAGGATCTGTCCGTTCATCCACCTGCCCTGTGGTCCGGCGAGGAAAGAAACAACACTGGCGATATCCTCAGGCGTGCCGAGGCGTTCCAGCGGATTCATTTTGGACATGCGCGCGATCAGTTCATCGCTTTTCCCGTTGAGGAAGAGGTCGGTCGCAGTCGGACCGGGCGCGACGGCATTGACGGTGATGCTGCGTCCGCGCATCTCTTTGGACATGATGGTTGTCAGTGTTTCGACGGCCGCCTTGGTCGCCGCATAGACGCCATAATTCTCAAGCTTAAGCCCGACAACCGACGTGGAGAAGTTGATGATGCGCCCGCCAGAACGCAGGCGGTTTGCCGCTTCGCGCAGGGTGTTAAACGTCCCCTCAAGATTGATGTCGATCTGCTTGCTAAAACTCTGATCGTCGGCGCTGGCCAGCGGAGACAGCATCATTACGCCGGCATTATTGACGAGCACATCAATACCACCAAACGCAGATTCGGCTAAATCGAACATGCGTTTGACCTGGCTGGCATCAGCAACGTCTGCCTGCGCGGTGATGGCTCTGCCACCGGCGGCTTTGATCTCCTCAACCACGGCGGCGGCAGCCTCTGCGTTGCCGGCATAGTTCACTACGAGGGCAAAGCCGTCCGCAACAAGCTGCCTGGCAATGGCGGCACCAATTCCGCGGGATGCACCGGTTACGATTGCAACTTTCTCTGAAGCAGACATAGATATTCTCCGATTTTCGCGCGGTATCGCGCCTGAACAAGGAGAAATCTAGCACTGTATCTTTTCCGGATAATCAGTCACTATCTGGTATCAGAATCCGATAATAACGAACAATGCTATGGACAGAATTGATACGATGCGCGTTTTCACGCGTGTGGTAGCGCGCCGCAGTTTTACGAGGGCGGCGGAAGACCTCGGCCTGCCACGCTCGACCGTAACGGACGCGATTAAGCATCTTGAATCGCGCCTGGGCATTAAGCTGCTGGAACGCACCACGCGTCACGTCAGCCCGACGCTGGACGGTGAAGCCTATTACAAGCGCTGCGTTTCTATACTGGACGATATCGAGGATGCCGAGGGGGCGTTTGCCGGCGCCCGGCCGAAGGGATTGTTGCGTGTCGATGTTCATGGCACGCTGGCAAGACATTTTGTTCTGCCGCACCTTCCTTGTTTCCTCGAAGCTTATCCTGATATCGAAATCTATCTGAGCGAGGGTGACCGGCTGGTCGATCTGGTGCGTGAGGGAATTGATTGTGTTTTGCGTGTCGGAACGCCGCAGGACAGCGATATGATCGCGCGGTGCGTCGCCACGCTGGAAGAGGTCACGGTCGCTTCGCCCGGTTACGTCTCCCGGTTCGGGCTTCCGTCGGATCCGGATGAACTGCATTCCGGCCACAGGATGATCGGATTCCGCACCACGGGCAGCAGCGGTATCCTGCCGCTGGCCTTCAGGGTGGACGGCAAGCGCATCACCACGACGATCAAAACTTCAATTACCGTTAATGCGGCTGATACCTTTGTATCCGTGGCGCGCATGGGACTCGGCATCATCCAGGTGCCGCGTTATCACGTGGAAGATGATCTGAAGACGGGGGCCCTCGTCGAATTGCTCAAAGCCTTTCCACCTGAACCGTCTCCCGTCTCTGTCCTGTATCCGCGTAACCGACAGCTATCGCCCAGAGTCAGGGTCTTCATCGAATGGCTAAAAGAACTCTTCCTGCAGCACGACGTGGATAGCAATGCCGGCAAGTGATCTGTGTGAAAATCGAAAACGGTGCAGAGGAGTCTGGCGCCGTCACAGATTACACAGATATTGATAGAGCTCCGCGTCCCGCTGATCCGGCGTAAAGCGCGGGCAGCTGTGGCACTGCTGGCTCAGCGTGCGGTAGTGCTGCAGTAAACCAAGTTCACGCAGCATGCGCAGCCAGCCCATCGGGCCATAACACTGCTGCTCATAAATTTTGTCGCGGATACTTTTCACATCCACGCGCAGCAGTGCGGCGTTAAGGTCACTGTAATCCGGGTGCTTTTTCGTGCCGCCGACCTGTTTGAACAGGAAATTGCGCTCGTAAAACGCAGCAACCTTCTCTTTAACCTGAATAAAGATGTCATCCACCTGTTCAATGAAAATGGTGTAGATCATGATTTTCAGGTACAGCATAAACACGATGTTTTCACTGTCTGCCTGATAGCGTACCGACAGCGTGCCAAGCTCTACCACTTTGCGCTTTTCCAGCTGCAGGGCGGCCATCTCTTCACGAAAAAGTTTGCTGCACGGCAGACGGTTATTGTGATTGGCGATGACGCTTAGCGTGCCGAGGATATCCTGGCCTTTGCGGGCGAGAAACAGCGTGCTTTCCGGATTCAGCAGCCCTTCGTTATAGAGAAAAATTGAGCGTTTTTCCTTAACGATTCCACTGCGCCGGTACTGTTCGTTGGTCACCTCCATCCCTTTAAGGAAGTCAATCAATCCGCTTGCCGGTGTAATGCTAATGCGCTGATCGATACCATTAAGTATCCTGCACATTCTGTGGGTTCTTTTTGTCAGTACGCCATCAGAGATAGCGCTGCTAATCACTGATTTCCTTGTTAAATGCACTGTAATCCTCAACCAGTCCACATTAAAGTTTCGCTAATATAATAAATATAATTTAATGATTGAATAAATTTTTGCTGCAAATTTAGATCTTCAGAAAAGCGTGGCGGCAGGGGATAAGGCGCGTTACAGGGGAGAAAATACCGGCGGTAACAACCGGAACGACAGCAGGGTTAATGATTAGCGTGATTTAATATTCGTGGCGGGACCAGCAGCATGGCGCTGGCTGATTTCAACGCCTCGTCGCGACAAAGGATTTAACTGGTCAATAAACGCTCTCAGCGAGGCCGACATATGGGGATTGTTAACGTAATAGAGATTAAGACCTGAAAACACTGCAGACCACTCGCCCAGTACCTGCCTGAGTTCGCCGCGTTCAATCCAGGGTTGGGCGAACTGATCGCTGGCGATTTATGCAGCATTCACCCGTCGTCCAGTGGCCATCGCCACGCCTGACATCATTACCGTCTTTAATCCTGAAAATCCCGTCGCTGATTATGTGCTTAACTTAGCGTTAACACGGCAACAGGGTGAAACATGACGTTTAAAAGGAAAAATGAAGCGGCAATCATTTCAGGTTCCTCGCTGCTGCGCAGTATTTTGCTGTCCGGCGGATTGCTGATATGCGCGATCATTGCGCTCACCCTGTGGACGCTGCGCGAAGACTGGCACGGCGCGGTGCGCCAGACGGAAGAGATGGCGGTCAATCTTTCCCTGTCACAGTCACGTCAGGCGGAAGATACCGTGCTCCAGACCGAACTGGCCCTGCGTGAAGTGCAGCGCGACCTGCAGGCGCAGCCGCTGGAAAAGCTCAACGCCGCCAACCTGAGCCAGATTATGCGCGATCTGCAAAGCCGTCTGCCGCAGCTGCATGGGCTGTTTTACTATGATGAGCAGGGACGCTGGATCGCCACCTCCACGCGCAGCATGCCGGTGGGCACCAACAACTCTGACCGTGAATATTTCCGCTATCACCGCAACAACAGCCGTGACAGTTTGCACATCGGCCCGGTGATCCGCAGCCGCAGCACTGGCGATCTGGTTATTCCGGTTTCCCTGCGCGTCAGCGATGCCGCGCGTGATTTCAAAGGCATCCTGTTAGCCACCATTAAAGTGGATTATTTCCGCCGTTTTTACAGTTACTACGAACTGGGGCCGCGTGACGTGCTGGTACTGATGCTGGCAGACAGCACGGTGCTTTATGCCCGTCCGATGCCCGACAGCTACATCGGCAAGAGTCTTTCCGCCAGCCATCTGTTCCAGCAAATGCTGGTGAAAGCCGATCGCGGCAGCGGCGAGTGGAACGCAGCGCTGGATGGGCAGGTGCGCATCTTCGGCTTCGCCAGCTCAGAACGCTATCCGCTGGTCGTCGCGGCGGGTTATGACAAGCGCAATCTGTATCTGCGCTGGGTGAAAGGGCGACTGCAGGATATTTCCCTGAACGTGGCGCTGCTGGTCGCGATTATCCTGCTGGGACTGTTTGTTATTCGTCAGGCTCGGCATAGCCAGCATTATCAGGAAGCGCTGCTCAAACTTAAAAACGACCTCGCCGATGCCAATCACCATCTGGATCAGCTGGCGTTTTTTGATGGGCTGACCGGTCTGGCTAACCGCAGACAGTTTGACCGCTTTTTGCAGAATGCTTTGCATAATCTGCGGGAAAAATCAGCGCCGGTGTCGCTGATTTTGATGGATATTGACTACTTCAAACACTACAACGATCGCTACGGGCACGTGGCAGGCGATCACTGTTTACGCCAGGTGGCCGACGCGCTCAAACGCCTTAAGCTACGGCAGAGCGACATGGTCGCGCGCTATGGCGGTGAGGAATTCGCCATCATCCTCGCCGGTGCCGATCAGCAGGCGGCGCTGAATATTGCGCGTCAGGCAGTACAGGCGATTGCTGACCTGCATCTGCCTCACGCCGCTTCCGCGCTGCCCGACGCGCAGGTGACGCTCAGCGCGGGCTGTGCCACCACCTGGCATGACGATCAGGCCGGCAACCTGATCGAGCATGCTGATGTGGCGCTCTACCAGGCCAAGCATAGCGGACGCAATCAGGCGCAGGCCTGGCGGGCAGTGAGTGATTAACGGTTAAAACCAGGAATGAAGCGTGAAACATCGACTTCCATAAACTGCGAGCGCTGGAAATTGTGTTTCAGGTCATACGGCACCGTACAGTCAAAAATGGTTTTACAGGTAATGCCATGGGCGCGAATCGAGTTGCTGAAGGACGGATCCTGTGAGGGATCGAGCGGGTGACAGCGCACGCCGGGAATAAAGATGGTATCCGCGTCGCCCTGATAACGCGTGGTCATCGCCCAAATCACGTCATTTAAGTCGAACACATCAACATCTTCATCGACCAGGAACACGTGCTTCAGCTCTGAAAAGGCCGAGAAAGCCAGCAGGGCAGCCTGACGCTGGCGTCCCTCATCATGTGGGCCGCGCTTATTGATTTGCAGCACCGCAACATATTTCCCGGTGCCTGGCGAAGGGCAATGCACATTCTTCACCAGACCGGGTAACGCACGCTCAACCATATCGAGAATGCTGGCTTCGGTCGGGATACCGGCCAGATTGGTGTGCTCGTCGCTCGGTCCGATGCAGGTTTGCAGGATGGGATTTTTGCGGTGCGTCACGGCTTTGACTTTAATCACCGGCACTGCCGCCTGTGCTTCACCGGTATAACCCGGAAATTCCGGCATCGCTTTACCGCTATGGGTATGCTGATCTTCCTGTACGCGATAATCCGGCACCAGTTCACCCTCAATCACGATCTCTGCATGGGCAATGGCGCGGGCATCAACGGCGACACCCTTAACCAGCTCAACCGCCCGACCGCGCAAGCCCCCGGCTATCGCCAGCTCATCAAAACCGAGCGGCGTGGTCGGCGGCTCGAAACAGGCACCAATTTCGATGGCCGGATCGACGCCAATACTGATGGTAATCGGCAACGCTTTGCCCGCCTGCTCAGCCTTGATGCGGAACTGATCAAGATGGCGGCCCGGTACAAAGTACATCGAGATCTCATCTTTGCCCTGCACGCACAAGCGGTGAATAGTGACGTCGTGTTCGCCGGTTTCCGGATCGGCGGCATAACACATCCCCATGGTGAAATAAGGGCCGGCATCTTCAGGCGTGTTGGTTGGCGCGGGCAGCAGGCGGCGGATATCAAAACCGTCATCCGTGGCGAGGTGCACCACTTCCTGACAAACTGCCTGCTGCTGGCTTATTTCCACCGGTGCTATGGCGTTATGTACCGATGAACGCAGCAGATGCGCCAGCTTTTCTTTCGGCACCCCTAACAGGCGCGCCACGCGCTGCCGTGAAGCCAGCAAGCCAATCAGTACGCGAAAGTTGGCGTAACCTTTGATGTGATTAAACACCATCGCCGGTCCGGTCTGTGTGGGACGCATCACGGTGCCGCCCGCGCCAACGTAACGATAGACACCGGACAGTTCCGCTTCGGGATTCACCGGTTCATCGGTCTCAATATACTCACCATCAAATTGCTTCAGCAGTTCGATGGCAGAACGCAGATCGTAAACCTCACTGCTGTGCGAAGAGGGAGATGTGTTTGACATAGGCTGTTCCTTAGTTTGAGAGTGTCAGGTCATCACTGGCGGGATGCAAACCCTGCCAGCGCGTGGCGCCAGCAGTGTCGATACCAAGCTGATCCAGCACGCGACCCACGATATGATTTTCCACATCGGCGATCGTGGCCGGATGGTTGTACCAGGCCGGCACAGGGGGAATCAGGCTGACGCCCATGCGTGACAGCGCCAGCATGTTTTCCAGATGAATGGTGTTGAGCGGGGTTTCGCGCGGTACCAGAATCAGTTTGCGCTGCTCTTTCAGGACGACATCCGCCGCGCGGCCAATCAGCCCTTCCGCATACCCGCTGCGGATACCGGCCAGCGTTTTCATGCTGCAGGGAATAATCACCATCCCGTCGGTGACAAATGAGCCCGAAGAGATAGTCGCGGCCTGGTCACCGGCGGGATGAAACACATCGGCCAGCTGTTTGATGTCGTTGAGAGAACAGTTGGTTTCATGTTCCAGCGTCACTTTTCCCCAGCGTGACAAAATGAGATGCGTTTCGATGTGCGGAATGTCCGCCAGCTGCCGCAGTAATCGCAGCGCGAGTGGGGCACCGGTAGCGCCGGTTACGCCGACAATGATGCGCATAAGGCCTCCTGTGAAAGGCAAAATATTTCCGGCGCGTTCCTGCCGTCGCCGTCCTGCAGGCAAAGATAATGCGCTCGCTAATCAGGGTCTAATTGGTATTATGCTTTCATTAATAACGAATCCTTATCAGGTGTGCCATGGATTACCGTAAGCTGCGTTCTTTTCTGGCACTCGCCGATACGCTGCATTTCGCACGGGCGGCGGCGGCGGTTAACCTGACGCAACCGGCATTGTCTCAGCATATTCAGGCACTGGAGCAGCAGTGGGGCGTGAAGTTATTTGCGCGCGACAAGCGTAAGGTGAGTCTGACGCGCGAAGGCGCATTGCTGCTCGGGGAAGTCCAGCAGACGGTGCAACGTGTGGAGCATCTGCAGGACACGATTAAGCAGGTGGCCGCCGGGCGACGCGGCATGTTACGCATAGGCTATGTGGGCACGTCCATGCTGGAGCCGGCGCTGGTCAAAATTATCCGTGCCTTCAGACGTGATTTTCCCCAGATCGCGCTGCAACCCGTGGAGTACAGCGTCAACCAACAGCTAAGCCTGCTGGAGAGCGGCGATTTGGATATCGGCATCCTGCGCGGGCCACTGCCGGAACGTCGTCAGATTAGCCGGCAAATTCTGCATCAAACCTCGCTGTGTGCGGTGCTGGCCGACGACCATCCGCTGGCGCAGCAGGCCTGCGTCTCGCTCGCTGATTTGCTAGCGGAGCCGCTGATTTTGCAGGAAGATCCGGAAGGCATCGGGCTGGGTGGTGCGGTACTTAATCTCTATGCCGCCGCCAGGCAGATTCCCGCCAGCGTTCTCCGCGCGCGCGATGTGGCCACCGCCGTTGACCTCGCTGCGCTGGGGCTGGGCGTGACCTTCATCCCCCACGCCCCGGAGAGATTTTTGCGGCAGGATGTGGCACTGCTGCCGCTGGCGCAGCAGGATGTCACGACGGCACTCTACCTGTGCTGGAAAACCGGCGCGGCTAACCCGGAGATACGGCGCTTTGCCGGGTACGCGCAGTCACACTATGGTGAGGAACCCGCTGCGTAATCAGCCGGGCATTCCAGCCTCAGCGGCGTTATGGGGATCAATACGGCGAATTGCTATGCCATATCGGCTAAATTGTGATTCACTGACGTATCTATTGTCAGATTATGCGTGAGAAGCGCAGTCATGAAGCCAACACTGAATCAGCTAATGAGTTTTTGTACCGTGGCAGAAGTGGGGAATATAGGCCGGGCAGCAGAAAAGCTGAATATTTCGCAGCCACCGCTAAGCAGACAAATAGCCCAGCTCGAACGCGATGTGGGTGCGAAACTGTTTACCCGTAATGCCAAAGGCATGAAACTTACCTTTGCCGGCGAGCAATTCTTAAAAGATGCTTACGCTGTATTAAGAATGATGCAGCAGGCGTGTAGTAATGTGCAGGCTGTTTCAGAAGGGCAAATGGGATTGATTAAGCTGGGCGCAACCATGTACGCATCGTACAGTGTGGTGCCGCAACTGGTCATGAAACACAGAATGAATTATCCCAGTATTGATCTGCAATTCCAGGAAATGATCCCGACCGGGTTAAACGCTGCGCTGGAGGATGGGCGGCTGGACGTTGCGATCAGCTTTTCGGAAGTCACCAGCTCCGCGATTAACTCGCTGGTGTTATTGCGTGAACCGTTAATCGTCGCGCTTCCTGCGGATCATCCCCAGGCCAGTGTTGAAAATTTCACTCTGGAAACGCTGGCTAATGACCCGTTTATCATTGTGCCTCGCCCTATGTCGCCGCTGCTTTATGACAGAATTTTTAATCAATGTCTGAAAGCCGGCTTCAGTCCACATATTGGCGTTGAGGTTTCCGTCCAGCAAACCATCGTTAATTTCGTCGCTCATGGATTAGGGGTGGCCATCATCCCGGCAAGTATGGCGACGGCGCAGATAAGAGGCATTAATTATCGGAAAATTGCGGACGCAAATACCATCGAAAATATCCTGATGTGGTCTTCTGATAATAAAAATCCAGCGCTGGAACACTTTGTTAACCAATGCCATGCCCTCGCAGAGGAGTTAAGCACGGCATCGGATACCCGCATCAGTCCTTAGCAATCACGATTTCGATCAGGCTGGGTTTACCGCTGGCGATAGCCTCCTCGACAGCCGCAGCGATCTGTGAAGCCACCTCAATCTTACGCGTTTTCAGCCCCAGCGCGGTGCCAAGTGCCTGATAGTCAATCACCGGATCTACCAAATCCATGGCGATAAAGCGATTGGTTTGCGCCGAGGTATAATCATCTTTAGACCGCATAAAGTTCTTAAGAACATTATATTCAGTATTGTTCATCACAATAAAGGTTACCGGCAATTGCTCATGGGCGGCGGTCCACAGCGACTGAGGCGAATACATTGCCGCACCATCCCCAACAAAACAGACAACAGGGGCTTTGCCCAGTCCGAGGGAATACCCCACTGCAGCGGGGATACCCCAGCCCAGACCGCCACCGCGCATAAAAGCATATTGATCTGCTCTGTTACTCGACAGCGATCTACGCAGCGATTGTGAGGTCGCAATGGCCTCGTCAACAATTGTTATATCCGGACCAATAGCGCGCGCGGCCTCAAATGCGGCGATCAATGGCGTGATCTTCGTGGCCGACTGCTGCTCTTGTACCGACTGTAATAAGTTCTCTTTAGTTTGTTCGAACTGTGCTGCCGCAGCCGCGAAACGACGCTGATAATCCGGGCGATTATGCGCGGTAGCCTCTTTCAGCTCAGGTAGCAGCACCGCCAGCGATAATTTAATATCGCCGAGAGTTGAGAGCTCGCTACGATAAGTTCGTCCCAAATCGCCGGCATCAGCTGAGAGCTGGAACACTTTACAATGCTCCGGCACGGCACGCCCCTCGGTGTAGAGGATGGTGATGAGCGATTTACCGCCGAGCGCAAAGATTGCATCGTATTGATCAAGCGCTTTGGCAATGTCTATCGCCTGAGTAGAGAGATTGCCTCGCCACAGAGGATGCGCGGTGGGATACGGAATCCGATTCGGCCAGGTTGAGCCATAAACGTCAGCGGCCAGCAACTCAGCCAGTGCGACAACTTCCGCAGCCGCGCCGCTTTGATGAATCTCATCGCCGGCAATAATCGCGACCTTGCCGGGGGTGAAGGCGGCTAACTTTTTGGCTAACAGCGGCAGTGAACCTGCGACCGCTTTACGATCAACGTTAGACGGCGCGCCGATGTCAACGGAACTCATGGCTTCCATCACATCCATCGGCAAAGAGAGGAAAACCGGGCCTTTGGGCGCAGCGTCCGCATCATGAAAAGCACGGCGAACCAGGATTGGCAGCTGGTCAACGCTGGTGACTTCCTTCGACCATTTGGAAAAAATCTTACCCATACTCACTAAATCCCCCAACAGCAGGGGATCGGTGATGCTGTGGCGTAAATCCTGCTGGCCAGCCGTCACCACTAATGGCGTTTGCGAGCAAACCGCATTGTGCAGATTGCCCATGCCGTGTCCCAGACCACCGGCCGTGTGCAGATTGAGAAAACCAGGCTTACCGGCAGCCTGCGCGTAACCATCGGCCATCGCAACCGCACTGGCTTCCTGCAAGGCAAGCACATAGTTGATGTTGGGATTTCTGAGCAGGGCGTCCATGAACGGTAATTCAGTCGTACCTGGGTTACCGAACACATACTCAACGCCTTCGCTCTCTAACACTTCCAGCAGGACATCACCACCGCGGCGTACCGGGGTGTCGTTTAATTTTGCAATTGGTTTATTCATCGTTGTTCACCTCTGACTATCGGTTAATAATCCGCCAGTTTCCGGGCTGAATTTATCTTAGAAGCAGGGTGAGCGTTGATTCCAATACTAAGATTGGCCGGTTTGATACCCTAAAAGGTATGGCTATGAAGCAAAGCCGCGTGATTAAAGGTGCCCATTCATCAAATCCACCATCGCCCCGGCATGCGCATCAACGTGGCGAATATAGCGCATCACCGTTTCCGGCTTCTTCCAGGTGCCTTCCTGCATGATCTGCGCGGTGCTGTACTTATTGCTGGCCATGTCGATGGCGGCACCGACCCGGGTGCTATGTCCCGACCAGCCGCGATAGCGATTCTTATTGGGTTGCACGCCGGTGCCCGGTCCCGCTTCACGCCAGGCGCGGACGAAAATATCCTCCAGCGCGCGAGTCGAGAGCGGTTTATCGCAGACAATCTGCGCCTGGTTGGCGCGGTGCACCGGGCCAAAAATGAACGCGTCGGGTTCTGCGATCAGCCCGGATACCACCAGCCATTCGGTCAGCCGTTGTGATGAGAGATCGCCGAGTGCCTTAATCAGTCCCCCGGTCATCACAATGGTTTTGGTCCAGGCGACATCAAGAATGATACGGCCATCGGCCGAACGCGAAATGTCACGCACCCGCAGGCGGCTCAATTCACTAATGCGTAATAGCGTGGCGTAAGCTACATGCAAAAATGCCAGATCGCGCTGTTTCTGCAGGCGATCAGAGCCCGCCCAGCGCTGATCCAGCTTAAGTAAATCCCGAATGCGAAAGGGGATGGCCTGGCCGGCACGTTCACCGGCTATCACCGCGCTGCGATTGATTTTTTTCACCGCGCGGAACACCAGCGGCGAAACATTGGGCGGCACCAGACCGGCGTTACGGTGTAACATGGAAATTAATGCCGCATGAGTCGCGATGGTAGAAGAGGCGCGTCCCGATGCCTGAAGCCACAGCAGGTAATCACGCAGATCGGCAGGATCCATCGGTAAAAATTGCCGGCCATGTTCAGTCGCCCAGCGGCTGCCGATCCGCATAACGCTCAGCAACTGTCGCCACGTGTTATCAGAAAACGCCTCTTTATCACTGACAAATTCTCTCAGGCGTTCAGCAATATCCTCATCAGCACTGTGCATCAGGGCCGGGCTGGCGGTAATCCCGGGCAGGGTGTCCGTTTTACTCATTAATTTATGATGTCGCTACGTGAATTCTGTGCATGTAGCAGGGTCATCACCCGCCAGATTTAACGTAGCGGTGCCGGTTTTTTATGCACGGCGTGGAGCAGACACACTGCCTCATGTTAACCAAAGGTGATGATCCTGCGGATCCTGACTTCATATAATGCCAATTATATGAAGTCAGCTATTCTAACCGCTCAAAATCTGGATGGATAGCGGTAAAGGGGATGGAAAACGGTGATGGTGAAGTTTTTTCAACTGACAACCGCGCCGTCAGCTGACAGGCTAAGGGTTGCCAGCTCAATGGTTCAGATTAGCGCCTGATTTTGCAGGTTTTTCGCCCAACCTTTGCTTACTTTCCCTTAGCGCGAGCCTGGTGCAGGCAACATGAAGTTAGCTCATCTTGCTTTGAAATTTAATCACTTTTCCTCATGCAGGGACTCTGGCATAACTAAGGTCATGTTAAATATTTTCGACAATATGACCACTGCTGAATTTGCAAACCTGTAAACGTTTTGAGAACTCCGATAAAGGAGAGAACAGCGTCAGGTTGCAAGCAGAAATCAGGATGCCCGCTCGCGATGAAAAATGATTTTACCTTTAGTATAAAAAGCACGCGCTTCGATGAGAATTACAATCCCTCCAAAGATACGCGCATTACCACCAATTTTGCCAACCTGGCGCGCGGCAGCAATCGTGAAGAGAATCTGCGCAACGCGCTGATCATGATGAACAACCGTTTCAATTCGCTGGCGAACTGGGACAACCCCAAAGGCGATCGCTATGCGATTGAACTGGATATCATCTCTGTGGAGATGAATCTGGGTGCAGGCGGCGAGGGTAAAAGCTTCCCGGCCATTGAGATCCTGAAAACCAATATTGTTGATAAAAAAACCAGTGAGCGCATTGAAGGGATCACCGGCAACAACTTCTCTTCCTACGTGCGTGATTATGATTTCAGCGTTTTGCTGTCCGAGCATAATAAAGATCGTTCCGGTTTCAGTATTCCGGATGACTTCGGCGTGCTGCACGGCAATATTTTCCGCCATTTTGTCAACTCAGAGACGTATAAGGCCAACTTCCGCAAAGCGCCGGTCATTTGCCTCAGCGTTTCCAGCAAAAATATTTACCGTCGTACCGGTAATCAGCATCCGGTGCTGGGCATTGAATATCAGCAAAATGAATCTTCATTGACCGATCTCTATTTCGCCAAAATGGGACTCAGGGCGCGCTATTTCATGCCGGCCAACAGCGTGGCGCCGTTCGCCTTCTACTTCGCCGGTGATTTGCTCAGTGATTACAGTAACCTGGAGCTGATCAGCACCATCAGTACCATGGAAACCTTCCAGAAGATTTACCGCCCGGAGATTTACAATGCGAACTCACCGGCGGGCATTGAATATCAGCCAGACCTGTATCATCAGGATCACTCGCTGACCAAAATTGTTTACGATCGCGAAGAGCGTACCCGCCTGGCGATTGAGCAGGGTAAATTTACCGAAGAGCAATTTATTAAGCCTTACCACAGCATTCTGAAACAGTGGTCTGATCATTTCGCTCTTTGATTAACGAATAAATAAGGTTATTGATTAATGAAAACATTATTACCGACGTCAACGGCTGGCAGCTTACCAAAACCTTCCTGGCTGGCGCAGCCAGAGACATTATGGTCGCCGTGGAAATTGCAGGGCGATGAGCTGATTCAGGGCAAACAGGATGCGCTGCGTTTATGTCTGGACGACCAGCAGCAGGCTGGTATTGATATCGTCAGCGACGGCGAGCAAACGCGCCAGCACTTCGTCACCACCTTTATAGAGCACCTTAACGGCGTTGACTTTGAAAACCGCAAAACGGTGCGCATCCGTAATCGTTATGATGCCAGCGTCCCCGGCGTGGTGGGCGAAGTGAGCCGGCAGAAACCGGTCTTTGTTGATGATGCCAAATACCTGCGTCAGCTGACGCAGCGTCCAATCAAATGGGCGTTGCCGGGCCCGATGACCATGATCGACACGCTGTATGACGATCACTATAAAAGCCGTGAGAAGCTGGCGTGGGAATTCGCTAAAATTCTCAACCAGGAAGCGCGCGAATTAGAAGCCGCTGGCGTTGATATTATTCAGTTTGACGAACCCGCCTTTAACGTCTTTTTCGACGAGGTGAATGACTGGGGCATTGCCGCCTTAGAACGCGCCATCGAAGGACTTAAATGTGAGACCGCGGTGCATATTTGCTACGGCTACGGCATCAAAGCCAACACCGACTGGAAGAAAACGCTGGGTACCGAGTGGCGCCAGTATGAGGAGATCTTCCCTAAACTGCAGAGTTCTGGCATTGATATCGTTTCGCTGGAGTGTCAGAACTCACGCGTTCCGATGGATTTGATTGAACTGATTCGTGGTAAAAAAGTCATGGTTGGCGCGATTGATGTCGCCACCAACACCATCGAAACACCGGAAGAAGTGGCTGCCACGCTGCGTAAAGCGCTGCAGTTTGTTGATGCCGATAAACTTTATCCAAGCACCAACTGTGGCATGACGCCGCTGTCACGTCAGGTCGCATATGGCAAACTGCAGGCATTAAGTGCCGGTGCAGAAATTGTGCGTAAAGAATTGCTGGGCTAACACGTAACGCCTTATTGGTCTCTTACTCAGTCCGCAGGGTTTAAATATCCTGCGGACTGAGCGTTTGTAATTAACTTCCCTGCCTGACTCGCTGGCCTCGCTAAATAATCCTGTAAAACACCCGGCGGCCACGGTCATAAATCCCCCATTTATACCGGATTCATTCTCTGCCTCTAATCCGGCGGGCAGCCTGAATATCATCGTCTATACTCAGCAACGCGAAGTGATATATGCCGCTGCTTTTCACGCTGCGCTGGCGTTAATTCAACCAGCCTGTGTGAACAACAGCCGCATTGACTCATCAGTACACGCTTTTTTCTGTGCTTTCATCCTTTAGGGACTTCCTGGTATGTTGCAATCTCAATCCTCCCGTTTGGGCAGTTTACTGCTGCTGCTGGCGGCACTCATCGGCTTTGCTGTCGCGTTGTATGCCTGGCTCACGCCACTCACCGGTGTTACCGGCACCATTGGCGCGCTGGGCGTCGCCATTGCCAGCGTCGTCCTGGCGGTGCTGACCTTTCTGCTGCGCGCGGCCACCGGCCGTGCCGGGCGCATTTTCCTGATCGTCATCACGCTGCTGCTGCTATGCGCGATCGGTTTTGCTGCCGCGCTGCTGCATCAGGGGATCATTACGCTGGCGATGATCATCGGCCTGATTGGTCTGATTATGCTGGCGCGCAATCCGGCGCATCGCGTTCGCCACGCCACTGCACAAGGAGCTAACCGTGCATAATGAAAAATACATTCCGCTGCTCAAAGTCGGCATGACCGCCCTGGCGCTGCTGATGGTACCTGCCACGCTACGCGCCGAGGATAAAGCCGCTGAGGCGTCGATGGGTACGCAGGAGAAACTCAACGTGGATGCGGCCGATCAGCAGGCGCCCGGCACCACGCACGCCACTGATGATGTCTCCAGCGGCAAGCGCGACGGCGAGAAAGTGGCCTCTGCCAGCCAGCCGGCCACGCCGCTGGTGCCCTCCACGGCGACGTGGGACAGTTTTCACGGCCAGCTCAACGCGCAGAAATACAGCCCACTGAAACAAATCACTGCTGACAACGTCAGCAAGCTGAAAAAAATCTGGGAGTTTCACACCGGTGACGTTTCGGATGGCAAGGGCGACACGCCAGCGACCGTCTGGTCCGCCACGCCAATTTTTGCCAACGATACGCTGTACATCGGCACGCCATTTGATCGGCTGATTGCGCTGGATCCGGGCACCGGCAAGGAGAAGTGGCACTACGATACTAAATCGCCACGTCAGGCGCTGACCCAGCCGGTACTGAAAAATCGTGGCGTCTCTTACTGGCAGGCGAAAAATCCGCAGGCGGGTCAGGCCTGCCAGAAAATCGTTTATATGGGCACCGTTGACGGCAAGCTGTACGCACTGGATGCCGATTCCGGCAAGCCGTGCGAAAACTTTGCAGATAAGGGCGTGCTCAACGTCAATCAGTGGAATACGGTTAACGCTAAATTCCCGCTGTCCCTGCTCCAGCCGCCGACGGTGGTGGGTGATCACCTGATCGTTGGCTGGGCGGGCAAAGACTGGGCTTACGCAGAAGCGCCGCCGGGCACGGTGTTTTCAATCAACGCGCAGACCGGGGCACGTGAATGGACTTTTGACGCCATCCCGGCCAGCATTCGCCAGCGCACCGGTACGGCTAACGTCTGGACCCACATGTCGGCCGACGAAGCGCATGGCCTGGTTTATCTGCCGGTGTCATCACCTTCGCCAAACTACTGGGGCGGCAACCGCGTCGATCCAATTCCGCTCGGCACCTCCACGACTGCGCTGGATGTGAATACCGGCAAAGTGGTGTGGTCGCGACAGTGGGTGCATCATGATGTGTGGGATTACGACATCAACTCAGCACCGACGCTGATGGACATTACCGTGAACGGGAAGCAGATTCCGGCGCTGATTCAGGCCACCAAGCAGGGTTTCCTGTTTGTGGTCAATCGCCTGACCGGTGAAGATGTCTGGCCGATTGAGGAGCGTCCGGTGCCGCAGGGCGATGGTTCAGTGCAGGGCGAGAAACTGTCGCCAACCCAGCCATTCCCGACCAAACCGGCACCGCTGCTGGATCAATCCAAAAAACCGGCGATCTGGAAGCTGGCCGATATTGTTGGCGCCGGTCAGTGCTCACGCCTGTGGGACAATCTGAGCTATGACGGCATGTACACACCACCAACCACCCAAGGCGAAGGCGCACTGACCTATCCGGACAGCGCGGGCGGCGTGCAATGGGGCGGCGTGGCGTTCGATCCGCAAAAACAGATCGCCATCGTGAATACTTCGCACATCGTGCAATACGTGAAGCTTTACAGCCGCGCCGATTACGACAAGGCCGATAACGGCTCGGGTAACGAGAGTGGTTTCGCCCCGCAGGAAGGCGCGCCTTACGGCCTGCGCCTGATGGTGGCGAATAACTGGCTAGGCATGCCGTGCTGGCAGCCGCCGTTTGGCGAGATTGTTGCGCTCGATATGCACACCGGTGATGTGAAATGGCGTCGACCGGTCGGCGCGTCGCAGCAGTACGGCTTCTTCATGCCGGAAAGCTGGGGCTCGCCAACCATTGGCGGTCCGGCAGTCACCGCCGGCGGCGTGATCTTTATCGGTGCCTCAATGGATGCCAAAGTACGCGCCTATTCACTGGATAGCGGCGAAGAGCTGTGGTCCGATCAGGTTGAAGCGCCCGCAGTTGCCAACCCCTCGGTGTATGAATACAAAGGCCGGCAGTATGTTGCCTTTGTCGCCGGTGGTAACACCATCCTGAAGGATCAGGTGGGCGATCAGGTGGTGGTTTACGCACTGCCGGAATAACCCAGCGCAGTAAACCAACAAAGTGGGGCCACGGTGCCCCACTTTTTTATGCCTGCAATAAAAACGGCGGCCATTGGCCGCCAAAACCTCAACAGGTGGTTGCCGTTGAGGAAGCAGTGGTACTGATGAATCTTTAACCTTTTACACCGCCCGCCGTCAGCCCGCTCACCAGCCAGCGCTGTGCCAGTAAAAACACCAGCGTGATGGGAATGGCGGACAGCACCGCCGCCGCCGCGAAATCGCCCCACAGATAGTTCTGCGGATTAAGATACTGTTGCATCCCGACCGCGAGGGTATAGCTGTTGACGTCGCGCAGCAGCAGCGAGGCGACCGGTACTTCGGTGACCGCAGCGATAAACGCCAGGATAAACACCACCGCGAGGATTGGCACCGAAAGCGGCAGCAATACCAGACGAAACGCCTGCCAAGGCGTGGCACCATCCAGCGCCGCCGCTTCCTCCAGCGAACCATCGATGGTTTCGAAATAGCCCTTAATGGTCCAGACGTGCAGTGCGATACCGCCCAGATAGGCGAAAATTACGCCGCCGTGGGTATTGAGGCCGAGAAACGGCAGATATTGCCCCAGCCGGTCAAACAGCGCATAAAGCGCCACCAGCGACAGCACCGCCGGGAACATCTGAAAAATCAGCATGCCCTTTAGCAAACTGGCGCGACCGGCGAAGCGCATGCGGGCAAACGCGTAGGCGCAGGTGGTCGAGAGCGCCACAATCCCCAGCGCGCTGATGGCGGCGATCTTCACTGAATTCCACAGCCACAGCAGCACCGGGAAGGGCGGCGGCGTCACGCGACCATCGGCATGGGTGACGCTGAACCCGAGCGCCAGCCGCCAGTGTTCCCATGAAATCTGTTCCGGGATCAGACTGCCGGTGGCGAAATTGCCGCTGCGTAGCGAGATGGCAATCACCATCAGCAGCGGGAACAGAATTGCCGCGATAAACAGCAGCAGCAGCAGGTGCGTCAGCAGCAGACGCAGCTTCTGCGATTTCGGTTGTACCATGGCCATAACGTCTCCTTAATCAAACTTCATGCGTAGCGCTTTCAGGTTAATTACCGCCAGCGCACCGACCAGCAGGAAGATCAGCGTGGCGATGGCTGCCGCCAGGCCGAAGTCCTGACCGCCGCCGCCCTCAAAAGCGATGCGCCAGGTGTAGTTGACCAGCAGATCGGTGTAGCCCGCCGGCGTAGTGGTGCCGAGTCGATCGGGGCCACCATTAGTCAGCAGCTGCACCAGCACGAAGTTATTGAAGTTAAAAGCAAAGCTGGCGATCATTAGCGGCAATAGCGGTTTCAGCAGCAGCGGCAGCGTAATCAAAAAGAAATTCTGCAGCGGCCCGGCGCCATCCATCGCGGACGCTTCATAAAGATCGTCCGGGATCGCCTTGAGCAAGCCCATGCACAGGATCATCATGTAGGGATAACCCAGCCAGGTATTGACGATCACCAGCATGGCGCGCGCCAGCGTCGGATCGCTGAACCACGCTGGCTTGAAGCCAAACAGCGCATTGAGCATGACGTTGATTTCGCCAAAACTCTGGTTAAACAGCCCCTTGAAAATCAGTATCGAAATGAATGCCGGTACCGCGTAGGGAAGAATCAGCATCACGCGATAGATGGCCTTGCCCCGCAGCGCTTCCCACTGCACCAGACACGCCAGCACCATGCCCACCGCGACCGTCAGCAGCACGGTCAACAGCGAAAACAGCATCGTCCAGCCAAATATCGCCAGGAACGGTTTCTGGATGCCCTGATCGGTGAACACGCGGGCAAAGTTTTTCCAGCCCGCGCCAACGGTAAAGCCGGGGCTGAGCTGTTCGCTGGCCCAGCTGCCATCTGCATTGATCTGCTGATAGAACCCCGTGTCCCGGTTGGCCTGATAGCGAGCACCGTTTTGCTGATTTCTCAGCTGTCCCGGTGCGTCCAGCACATACAGCGGCCGCGTGCCGGAAAACTGGCGCAGCGAACTCATCACCAGCTCGCGACCGTCCGGCAGTCGGGCAGTTAACTGACTCAGCGCCTGACGGTTTTGGGTGATGATTTTTAAGCTGGCGCGCGCGGTGGCGGGCAGCGCGGCTGGCGTGAGGCTGAGCTGTTGTTCACCACCCAGCGTAAACGGCACAGACAGGAAGCTGTTTTCGCCCGAGCTGAGCGCCAGCTGCCAGCGATCGCCCTGCGGATAGAGCGCGAAGTTCATCGCGTCCCCGGCCTGATACTGGCGACTCAGCAGCACCTGCTGCGCGCGCGCCTCACTGAGCTGATTGGTGCTGCTGTAGTTGGTGAAGGCAATGGCGACGGTACAGGCCAGTGGAAACAGCACGAACAGCGCCATGCCGGCCAGTCCCGGATACACATAGCGCCAGGCATAGGCGCGCCGGTTGGTGTAAATCCACAGGCCTGCGGCGCTGACTACCAGCGTGACCAGCGCAAACAGGTATTCACCCTGAGCATACATCAGCACCAGAAGGTAGCCGACCAGCAGACAGCCGATCCCGACCAGCAGGCTGCGCAGCACCAGGCTGTGCCGTCTCTTTTGCGGTATTCCTGACATGATACGGTGTTCCTTAACAGCCAGTGGCGAGCCGACAGCCGTCGGCTCCGTAACAGCATTACTTATTGAGACGCGCCTGCGCATCCTTCAGCGCCGCATCGACGTTTTGACGACCGTTCAGTGCATTCAGCGTCGCGGTGCGCATCGCATACCAGAAGGCCGCCATCTGCGGGATGTTAGGCATGATATCGCCATTGCGCGCATTGTTCATGGTGGCGGCGATGCGCGCGTCTTTCTCCAGCGTTTGCTGGAAAGACTTCAGGGTGACCGCGCCCAGCGGCTTGTCCTTGTTAACCGCATTGAGACCGGCGTCAGTCAGCAGGTAATTTTCCAGAAACTCTTTGGCCAGCTCTTTATTAGGACTGGCCGCGTTGATGCCCGCGCTCAGTACGCCGACAAAGGTTTTGGTCGGCTTGCCGTTCAGCGTAGGTAACAGCGTAACGCCGTAGTTAATGCCGCTTTTGTCGATATTGCTCCACGCCCACGGACCGTTGATGGTCATCGCGGTTTGTCCTTTATTGAAGGCCGCTTCGGCAATCGAATAGTCGGTATCGGCATTAAGGATTTTGGCTTTCACCTGATCGACGAGGAACTGCATGCCTGCTTTCGCGCCGGCGTTGTCGACGCCGGTATCTTTCACGTCATAGCCGCTATCGGTCTTTTTGAAAGCATAGGCGCCACCGGCGGCCAGCAGCGGCCAGGTGAAATAGGGTTCCTGCAGGTTAAACATGATGGCGCTCTTGCCTTTGGCGCGCAGCTGCTTATCCAGCGCCGCCATCTCTTCCCAGCTTTTCGGTGGGGTGGGCAGCAGATCTTTGTTGTAAATCAGCGACAGCGACTCCACCGACACCGGATAGCCAATCAGTTTGCCGTTGAAGCGCACCGCATCCCAGGTAAACGGAAACAGTTTTTGCTGGAAGTTTTGATCCGGTGTGACTTCGGCGAGCAGCCCTGACTGGGCATAGCCGCCAAAGCGATCGTGCGCCCAGAAGATAATGTCCGGCCCATCCCCGGTCGCGGCGACCTGCGGGTATTTCTCTTCCATTTTGTCAGGGTGTTCGACCGTCACGCTGATACCGGTGTCCTGCTCGAATTTTTTGCCTACCTCGGCGAGGCCGTTATAGCCCTTATCACCGTTGATCCAGATGACCAGTTTACCTTCTTCAATTTTGGCCACGGCCGAAGCCGAAAACAGTACGGCCGTAAGGGCGGAAAGGGCCAGAACGCGTGCGCCGGTTTTCATTGTCATAACTCCATCCTGTTAGCGGAAGCGGAAATCACTAGTGGCATCATTGTGCGGCGTTATGCCATTTCCTCATCCTCCTGCGCTCTACGCCCAACGGCACTAAGCCGTGATCGCGCTTGCAAAACAGCGCCTTAATACGCGCTGGCGCACACTATTGACGCGTCAGCTCTGCGTGACAGCTCACAAAATTGCCGTGAACGTCGCGCCGGCGCGGCTGGCGTACGTGTACTCCTCCTCCCGCCTCATCCCCCAGTAAAAACCCACACGGTGGAGGATGTTGCGCCGTCTGCCCCTGCCCATAGTGGTCGCCGGAGTCTGCCTGCGGTGCTGCAGGCAAGCATGAGCCTGCGAAGAGGAAAGCATCATGGCGAGCGTTGCGTTACACCATGTCACCAAGGCCTGGGGCGATACTGAGGTATCAAAAGACATCAATCTGGAGATCGGCGAAGGGGAATTTGTGGTGTTCGTCGGTCCCTCCGGCTGCGGCAAATCAACGCTGTTACGCATGATCGCTGGCCTGGAAACCATCACCCGCGGCGATCTGCTGATTGGCGGTCAGCGCATGAACGATGTTCCGCCCGCTGAGCGCGGCATCGGCATGGTGTTTCAGTCTTACGCCCTTTATCCCCACCTTTCGGTGGCCGAAAACATGTCGTTTGGCCTGAAGCTGGCGGGCGTAAAGCGCGCTGAAATTCAGCAGCGCGTCAATCAGGTGGCGGAGGTGTTACAGCTGGCGCATCTGCTGGAACGGCGACCCAAAGCGCTGTCGGGCGGACAGCGGCAGCGCGTGGCCATCGGGCGTACGCTGGTGGCCGAACCGCGTGTGTTTCTGCTCGACGAGCCATTGTCCAACCTCGATGCCGCGCTGCGCGTGCAGATGCGCATTGAAATTTCACGCCTGCATAAGCGGCTGAAGCGCACCATGATTTACGTGACGCACGATCAAATCGAAGCGATGACGCTGGCCGACAAGATCGTGGTGCTGGACGCCGGTCGCATCGCCCAGATCGGCAAGCCGCTCGAACTCTATCACTATCCCGCTAACCGCTTCGTTGCCGGTTTTATCGGCTCGCCGCGCATGAATTTTCTGCCCGTCAAAGTGACCGCCACCGCCATCGATCAGGTGCAGGTGCGTTTGCCCAACGATCAGCTTGTATGGCTGCCGGTGGAGAGCGCCGGCGTCCAGATCGGCAGCAACATGTCGCTGGGTATTCGTCCGGAACATCTGCTCTCCAGCGACATCGCCGATGTCACGCTGGAGGGCGAAGTGCAGGTGGTTGAGCAACTCGGCCACGAGACGCAAATCCATATCCAGATCCCCGCCATTCGTCAGAACCTGGTGTATCGCCAGGAGGACGTGGTGCTGGTAGAAGAGGGCGCCCTGATGGGTATTGGCCTGCCGCCGGAGCGTTGTCACCTGTTCCGCGAGGACGGGAGCGCCTGCCGCAGGCTGCATCAGGAACCCGGTGTTTAGCCCTGCAAAACAATAAAAGCAATGACCTCAGGAGATAGAAAATGTTAACTCTGCGCAAACTTCCCATCGCGATTGCCATCGCAGCGGGTACGCTCTCCGCTCAAGCCATGGCGGTCGATTTTACGGGTTACGCCCGTTCGGGTATCGGCTGGACCGGCAGCGGCGGCGAGCAACAGTGCTTTCAGGCTACCGGCGCGCAAAGCAAATACCGTCTGGGCAACGAATGTGAAACCTATGCTGAACTGAAACTGGGCCAGGAAGTGTGGAAAGAGGGCGATAAAAGTTTCTATTTCGATACCAACGTCGCCTATTCCGTTTCCCAGCAGAATGACTGGGAAGCGACCTCACCGGCCTTCCGTGAAGCCAACGTGAAAGGAAAAAACCTGATCGATGCGCTGCCGGGTTCCACCCTCTGGGCCGGTAAACGCTTTTATCAGCGTCACGATGTTCACATGATCGACTTCTACTACTGGGATATCTCCGGTCCGGGTGCCGGTCTGGAAGATGTCGATCTCGGGTTTGGTAAGCTCTCGTTCGCTGCGACGCGCTCTTCCGAAGCGGGCGGCTCTTACACTTTCTCCAGTGACCAGATTCGTGATTACGCCACCAGTACCGCCAATGACGTTTTTGATGTGCGTCTCGCCGGCCTGGAAACTAACCCCAATGGCGTGCTGGAACTGGGTGTCGACTATGGCCGCGCCAACGCGCGTGACGGCTATCGCTTAGATGACGGCGCGTCGAAAGATGGCTGGATGTTCACCGCGGAACACACGCAGAGCATGCTGAAAGGCTACAACAAGTTTGTGCTGCAGTACGCCACTGATGCGCTGACCTCGCAGGGCAAAGGCCTGCCACAGGGCAGCAACATCAATAACAACGGCAAGATGTACCGCATCCTCGATCACGGCGCGATCTCGCTGGCCGATCGCTGGGATCTGATGTACGTGGCGATGTACCAGAACGTCGATCTGGATAACAACCGCGGAACCGAGTGGTACACCGTCGGCGTACGTCCTATGTACAAATGGACGCCGATCATGAGCACCCTGCTGGAAGTAGGCTATGACAACGTTAAGTCACAGCAGGTCAGCGAACGCAACGGCCAGTACAAAATTACCCTGGCGCAGCAGTGGCAGGCTGGCGACAGCATCTGGTCACGTCCTGCGCTGCGCCTGTTCGCCACCTACGCCAAATGGGATGAGAAGTGGGGCTACAGCAAAGACGCCTCCGGCGATATCACGTCGCTGGCCGCGGCGGACAGCAGCGGCAACGGTCTGTTCACCAACAGCCGTGGCGACAACGATGAGTGGACCTTCGGCGCACAGATGGAAATCTGGTGGTAAGGCGCTGCGCAGGTTAAGCAAACATCCGCCGTGCGTCAGACGCATGGCGTTTTCGGACAGCGGCGGCCATTGCCTGGTCCACGCCGCTGTCTGACAGCTTGTTGGGATATCACAATGAAAAAACATCTTATTGCCTTCTGCCTGAGCAGCGCGCTGCTGACCGGCGTCATTATGCCAGTCCAGGCCGACATCAATCTGGTACCGCAGGATCTTTCCGCGGCGCCGTCCATTCCCACAGCGCGGCTGCAGCAGCTCAGCTGGCAGCCGGTAGATGCTTCGCGTGCACAAACCACCACGCTGACACAAAGTGCAACGCCGCTGGATGTACGTGGCGTCACGGGGGCCATCGCGGCTTACAGCCTGCCTGCCAATCAGGGCGAGCTGACGGTTACGCTAAGCAGCGAGGTGGTACACAATCAGGTCTTTGCCCCTAATGTGCTGGTACTGGATGAAAACCTGCAGCCGGCCGCGTGGTTTCCGAGCCGCTTCTTTAGCTATCAGCAGCCCGGCGTGATGAGCGCCGACCGGCTGGAAGGGGTGATGAAGCTGACGCCGGTGCCGGGCCAGCAGAAAATCTATTTGCTGGTGTTCACCACCGACCAGGATTTAACCCAGACCACGACGCTGCTGGATCCAGCCAAAGCTTATGCCAAAGGCACCGGCCATGCGGTACCGGATATTCCCGATCCGGTGGCGCGTCACAGCCGCGACGGCAAAATCAAACTGAGAGTAGCAACCAGTTCCGGCTCGTCGATTCTGGTTGGCCCGTTGTTTGGCTCAGCCGCGCCTGCCGCTGTCACCGTTGGCAGCACCCGGCCGGCCATGGCCGCCACGACGGCGCGCGCGCCAGCGCCTGAACCGGCACCGCTGGTGAATGAGACGGAAAGCTATTTCAATCAGAGCATTCGTCAGGCGGTGCAACAGGGCAATATCGATAAAGCGCTGAAGCTGCTGGATGAAGCGGAGCGTCTGGGTTCGACCTCGGCGCGGCAAACCTTTATCAGCAGTGTTAAAGGCAAGGGGTGAAACTGCCCCGACAGTGCTGAGTTGCCCCACCTGGTGCGCTTCGGCGCACCTTTTTTATGGCACTCCGACCTGCACGCAGCAGGTCGGTTTCGTGCTACTTACGCTGACGCTGACGTGATTGTACCGCCGTCAGCAACGCATCGATTCTGTCATCTTCCGCCATCGCTTCCAGCGTTACGCTTAGCTTACGTCGCCAGTTGGGATACTGATCGACGGTGCCCGGCACATTGACCGGCAGTGCCATATCCAGCCACTCTTCCGGCTGCAAACCGAGCAGCGCACACTGGCTGCGGGCCAGATAGCGATGGATCGCCTGACTAAGCTGATGACTCATGCGTACGCTGGCCCGCCGGAAGCGGCGGCGCGGCGGCAGATCACCGCTGCGCAGCAGCGTGCGCAGCAACGCCTGTTTAGCCAGGCGCCGATCGCGATACAGGCCAGCGAGAATCGCCCGATCGGGGTAAAGCCCCAGCGCACTGCTCAGCCGCAAATCGTCACTTTGCCACCAGCCGCGCAGCGTCGGCATATCATGGGTGGTGGTAACGGCCATCGCCTGACGCGGCCACGCCGCGGGTGCGCGGAAGTGGCGCTGCGATTCCTGCTCAAAGTAGAGCACTTTGTAGGAGTACACACCGGCGTCGTGCAGTTTATCAACGATGGCTTCCGGCACGGTGCCCAGATCCTCGCCAATCACCATGCAACGATGGCGCTGGCTCTCCAGTGCCAGAATCGCCAGCAAATCATCCACCGGATAGTGCACATAGGCGCCGTGCGCCGCGCTTTCGTCCTTCGGTATCCACCATAAACGCAGCAGCGCCATCACATGGTCAATGCGCAGCGCGCCGCAGTCGCGCATGCTGGCGCGCAGCAGGGCGATCCATGGTTCATAGCCGCGCGCGGCCATCACCTGCGGGTCCATCGGCGGCAATCCCCAGTTCTGACCGAGCGGACCGAGGATATCCGGCGGCGCGCCAACGCTGGCGTCCAGGCAGTAAAGCTGCCGATCGCGCCAGGTTTCCGCGCCATCCGCCGCCACGCCCACCGCCAGGTCGCGATACAGCCCGATCGCCATCTGCTGCTGCTGACACAGCTGCCAGCAGGCGGCGAATTGCTCTGCCGCCAGCCACTGCAGCCACATGTAGAAACGCACCTCGTCGCTGTGCTCAATGCGAAACGCCAGCACTGTCGCACTGTTCGCCTGCTGCCATTCGGCCGGCCAGTGTTGCCAGCCATAGCCCGTGCCATCCTGCGCGCCGCGCGCCGCGTGCAGCGCATCAAACAGTCCCTGATGCAGCAGGCTGTCGCCCCCGGCACGCACAAACTCCGCAAACGCCTGCGCCTGTGCATCATCTGCCGTGCGCCGGCGAAACTGCTGCCAGGCAAGCCGCAGTCCCTGCAACTTAAGCCGGGTGACGGCAGTGTAATCCACCCACGCGGCGTCACGCGCTGCCCGAATCGCCTGCTGCGTCTCCTCAGCTTGCCACCAGGCCTGCGCCGCGTCGCTGAGGCCAAAATCTGCCACGGCGCTTACGTCGATATAGAGGATGTTGAGCCAGCGCCGGGAAGAGGGACTGTAAGGGCTGGCGCTCTCCGGTGCGGCAGGAAACAGCGCGTGCAGCGGATTGAGCCCGACAAACGCGCCGCCGCGCCGCGCGGTTTCAGCGATCATCTGCCGCAGATCGCCGAAATCCCCGATGCCCCAGTTAGCCGCAGAGCGCAGCGTATACAGCTGAATACAACTGCCCCACAGCGATTCGCCCGCCAGCAGTTTCGCAGGTTCGTAGCAGCGGCGGGGTGCCACAATAACCGGGCAACGGTGACACTGTAACTCTTGGGTCAATGTCAGCTGGTGATAACCGGCGGGCAACGCGGGCAACACCAATGCCTGACCCGGCTGGCAGCGCCCGGACCAGCTTTCGCCGCTTTCGCTCGTCAGCTGCCATTCCGCGTTGGCGTTGAGCAGCGGTGCCAGACTCAGTGGCTGTCCGACATAAAAAATCACCACCGGCGGCAGCGGTGCGGAGCCGTTTGCAGGGGCCTGCATCAGCTCAGCAAGACGCTGATGGGTAAGAGCAGAAATCTGCCGCGGTTTTCCGTGCGCATCAATATATTCCGCAGCAATAAGCGCGTCAGCACGGCGATCAAGAGCATCTTTGGGTTTCATGGCGTTCCTTAGCGGCTGGCCTGCCAGATACGTTGCTGATAGTCACGAATGGCGCGATCGGCACTGAACATGCCGCAACGCGCGGTATTGAGGATTGCGGCGCGCGTCCAGGCCTCAGGATCGGCCCACAGCGCTTCAACCTGCTGCTGCGCGTTGAGATAGTGGCGAAAATCAGCCAGTACCAGATAAGGATCGCCGCCTTGCGCGCCCAGGCTGTTGACCAGATCGCTAAACGCCGTGCGGTCGCCGTTACTGAAGGTGCCATCTTCCAGCGCGGTCAGCGCGCGATCCAGCTGCGCATCCTTGCTGCGCCAGTTCAATGGCGAGTAACCGGCCTGTTTCAGCGCGCTGACCTGCTCTACGGTATGGCCAAAGATGAAGATATTCTCTTCACCCACCTGCTGCGCGATTTCAACGTTGGCCCCATCCAGCGTACCGATGGTGAGTGCGCCGTTCAGCGCCAGCTTCATATTGCCGGTACCGGATGCTTCTTTGCCCGCAGTCGAGATCTGTTCCGAGAGATCGGCGGCCGGGATCAGGTGCTCGGCAACCGACACGTTGTAATCAGGGATAAAAACAATTTTCAGCCGATCGCCAACGCGCGCATCGTGGTTGATGGTTTCCGCCACTTTATTGATGGCGTAGATGATGTTTTTTGCCAGCGCATAACCCGGCGCCGCTTTGGCACCAAACAGCATCACGCGCGGAGCCAGATTGGCCTGCGGATCGCTGACCAGCGTTTGCCACAGCGCAATCATGTGCAGCAGCATCAGGTGCTGCCGTTTGTATTCGTGCAGCCGCTTAATCTGGACGTCAAACAGCGCATCAGGTTGAACCGCAATGCCGGTTCGGTCGGCGATCCACTGCGTCAGCGCCTGCTTGTTGTGCTGCTTAATGGCGCGATATTCGGCGCGGAAGGCGGCATCATCGGCGAACGGCGTCAGATCCTGCAGTGCATCAAGATCGTTAAGCCACGGACGCTGCAGCGTTTTGTTGATCAGCGCCGCCAGCGCCGGATTGCACTGGTTGATCCAGCGACGCGGCGTGATGCCGTTGGTGACATTGTGGAACTTCTCCGGCCACAGCGCGTGATACTCGGGGAACAGGTCCTGTACTACCAGCCGCGAGTGCAGCGCCGCCACGCCGTTGACCGCAAAGCTGCCGACCACGCACAGGTTCGCCATACGCAATTGCTGATCGTGCACCAGCGCCAGTTTTGACCAGATCGCCTGATTGCCCGGCCAGCGCGCCTCAACCTGCTGTTTCAGCTGCGCATTGAGCGTATTGATGATCATCACATGGCGCGGCAGCAGGCTACGCACCAGGCGCAGGTTCCAGCACTCCAGCGCTTCCGGCATCAGCGTGTGGTTGGTGTAGGCGAAGGTGCGCTGGGTGATGCGCCATGCGTCCTGCCAGCTAAGCTGGTGCTCATCCAGCAGCAGCCGCAACAGCTCCGGGATGGCCAGCGTCGGATGCGTATCGTTCAGCTGGATCACTTCATAATCCGCTAACGTTTCGATGGATCGTCCCGCAGCCTGATGACGGCGCAGAATATCCGCCAGCGTACAGGCACACTGGAAATACTGCTGCATCAGACGCAGCTTTTTGCCGGCCTGATGGTTGTCATTCGGATAAAGCACTTTGGTCAGTTTTTCCGCCTCAATGCCTTGTTGTTCCGCACGCAGAAAATCGCCGTTGTTGAAACGCTGGAGATCAAACGGACGGGCATGCTTTGCCTGCCACAGACGCAAGGGCTGCGTGATGCCGTTGCGGAAACCGACCACCGGCAGATCCCAGGCTTCACCCTGCACAACAAAAGCAGGCTGCCAGTGCGTCACGCCGTCAATGGTGGTCACACTGCCGCCCAGTCCGACCTGCACGTCAAGCGCCGCGTTGTGGCGAAACCAGGGATAACGATCGCGCTGCCAGTCATCCGGCTGTTCGTGCTGCGCGCCCCCGACAAAATGCTGGCGAAACAGGCCGTACTGGTAGTTCAGGCCATAGCCGATCGCAGGCTGGCCGGTGGTCGCCATCGCATCGAGAAAACAGGCGGCCAGCCGTCCCAGACCGCCGTTGCCCAGTGCCGGATCGGTTTCACGCTCCAGCACGTCACTCAGCGTCACTCCAGCTGCGGCAAGCGTCGCTTTGACGCCGTCGTACCAGCCGAGATTCAGCAGATTGTTGCCGGTCAGCCTGCCCAGCAGAAACTCCATCGACAGATAATTAACGTGGCGCTGTCCGCCAGCGGCCGGCTGCGCCGGTATATCCGCCAGCAGTTCGGCCAGCGCGCCGCTCAGCGCGTGCCACCACTGGTCGGGGCTCATTTCCTGCGCATCCGGCAGGCCAAAACGTTGCCTCTGGCGCACCAGCGCGGCAGAAAAACGGTCAGGGTCAAATGTGGGCAGTGCCATAGGGAAACTCCAGTCGAATAAATAGGGTTACAGGCAGTGTGACGCTGCCGCCAGGCGGCTACCTCCTCCTGTAAAAAATTCCACGGGGAGGACAGGGAGGGTGGAGAGGCTGAGGTAAATCTGAAAGCGCGGCAGGAGTGTGATAACACTCGCTTTTGTAAAGCGTAACTAATCAGTTCGCTTGCATTCAGTAACCGAATCTCCGAACGTGTATGACTATTAATTACGAAGCGTAAAAAAATGATGCGCTGAACGTTAACGGAGAAGCGTGCGCCCATGTTGATACCCTCAAAACTGAGTCGTCCCGTTCGTCCTGAAAGCACGGTTACCCGCGATCGTCTGCTGCAAAAGCTCAGCGCAGCGGCGAATTACCGGCTGGTGCTGATTGCCAGCCCGGCGGGCTACGGCAAAACCACGCTGGTATCGCAGTGGGCGGCTGATAAAACCGAGCTGGGCTGGTATTCATTAGACGAGGGCGACAATCAGCCGGAGCGCTTCGCCGATTACCTGATCGCCGCGCTGCAGCAGGCTACCCGCGGCGCATGCAGCCGCAGCGAGACGCTGGCGCAAAAGCGTCAGTACGTGAACCTCAATGCGCTGTTCGCCCAGCTGTTCAATGAGCTGGCCGCGTGGCAGCAGCCGCTGTGGCTGATCATCGATGATTATCATCACATCACTAATCCCGCCGTGCATGAAGCGATGCGCTTTTTCCTGCGCCATCAGCCGGATAACCTGACGCTGGTGGTGCTGTCCCGCAATCTGCCGCAGTTGGGTATTGCTAATCTGCGCGTGCGTGAACAACTGCTGGAGCTGGGCAGCCAGCAGCTGGCCTTCACCCATCAGGAGGCGAAACAGTTCTTCGACTGCCGCCTGAGTGCGCCGCTCGCGCCGGATGAGAGCAACCGTCTGTGTGATGATGTAGCAGGCTGGGCGACCGCGTTACAGCTGATCGCACTGTCCACCCGTCAGGGCGCGGCATCGGCGCAGGACTCCGCTCGCCGGCTCTCCGGTATTAATGCCAGCCACCTTTCCGATTATCTGGTCGAGGAAGTGCTGGATAACGTCGATGCCGCCACGCGCCATTTTTTGCTGAAGAGCGCGTTATTGCAGTCGATGAATGATGCGCTGGTCGCCTGCGTGACCGGTGAAGACAACGGGCGCATGCGGCTGGAAGAAATTGAACGTCAGGGGCTGTTTATTCAGCGCATGGATGATTCAGGACAGTGGTTCAGCTATCACCCGCTGTTCGGCAGCTTTTTGCGTCAGCGCTGCGAATGGGAGCTGGCCAGCGAGCTACCGGCCATTCACCGCGCGGCTGCGCAAAGCTGGATGGCGCAGGGTTTTCCCGGCGAAGCGATTCATCATGCGCTGGCGTCCGGCGATACCGATATGCTGCGTGACGTGCTGCTGCAGCATGCGTGGACGCTGTTCAACCGCAGCGAACTGGCACTGCTGGAGCAGTCGCTGAATGCGCTGCCGTGGCGCACGCTGCTGGCCAGTCCGAAACTGGTACTGCTGCAGGCCTGGCTGATGCAGAGCCAGCATCGCTTTTCTGAAGTTAACCGGCTGCTGGCGCGCTTTGAGGAAGGCTGCGACTGCGAAATTGACGCCGCGCTGCAGGGCGAATTCAATGCGGTGCGCGCACAGGTGGCCATCAATCACGGCAACGCCGACGAAGCAGAGCGGCTGGCACGGCTGGCGCTGGAAACGCTGCCGGAAACGCGTCGCTACAGCCGCATTGTGGCCACTTCAGTGCACGGCGAAGTGATGCATTGCAAAGGCGATCTGACCAACTCGCTGGCGCTGATGCGGCAAACCGAACAGATGGCGCGCCGCGATGAAGCCTGGCACTACGCGCTGTGGAGCCTGATTCAGCAAAGCGAAATCCTGTTCGCGCAGGGCTTTTTACAGTCTGCGTGGGAGATTCAGGAAAAAGCGTTTGTGCTGGTGAGTGAACAGCATCTGGCGAACATCCCGCTGCACGAGTTTTTACTGCGCATCCGTGCGCAGCTGATGTGGGCGTGGGGCCGGCTGGATGAGGCCGAACACGCCGCGCGCGCAGGCATCAAAGTCCTGAAAGGCTATCCGCCCCAGCAGCAAATCCAGTGCCTTGGGCTATTGATTCAGTGCTCGCTGGCACGCGGCAATCTGGATAATGCGCGCAGCTATCTCAGCCGGCTGGAGAATCTGATGAATAACGGCGTGCTGCACAGCGACTGGATTGCCAACGCCGACAAAGTGCGGCTGATCTACTGGCAGATGACGGGCGATGCGCAGAGCGCCAGCCACTGGATGCGCCATACCGATAAACCCGCCTTTGCCAACAATCATTTTTTGCAGGGCCAGTGGCGCAATGTGGCGCGGGCGCAGATCCTGCTGGGCAATCTCAGCCAGGCCGAAGTGATCCTCGATGAGCTGAATGAAAATGCGCATGCGCTGCGGCTGATGAGTGATTTAAACCGTAACCTGCTGCTGCTAAATCAAATCTACTGGCAAACCGCGCGCAAAGCGGAGGCGCAGCAGGCGCTTATCGAAGCGCTGAAGCTGGCACGCAGCACCGGCTTCGTCAGCCACTTCGTGATTGAGGGCGAAATGATGGCGCAGCAGCTGCGCCAGTTAATTCAGCTCAATACGCTGAGCGAACTCGATCAGCATCGGGCCCGGCGCATTCTCAGTGAGATCAATAAGTATCACCGGCATAAGTTTGCCCATTTCGATGAGGGCTTCGTCAGCCGGCTGTTGAACCACCCGGATGTGCCGGAGCTGATTCGCACCAGCCCGCTGACCCAGCGCGAATGGCAGGTGCTGGGGTTGATCTACTCCGGCTACAGCAACGATCAGATCGCCGGCGAGCTGGACGTCGCGGCGACCACCATCAAAACTCATATCCGTAATCTGTACCAGAAGCTGGGCGTCACCCATCGCGCCGAAGCGATGCACCAGGCACAGTCAATGCTGAAACTGATGGGCTACGTTTAAGGCAGAAGTCGTGTGGCGGTGGATCTCATCACCTCGCAGAGCGCGTATAACGCTGGGCATGACTTGATATATGCATGAGGGAGTGAAATACTTGTAATGACATTTGTATGTACAAGAGGTGTAGGACATGGGCAGCATCAACCTGCGTATTGATGATGAACTCAAAGCACGTTCTTACGCTGCGCTTGAAAAAATGGGGGTGACTCCCTCTGAAGCGCTTCGTCTCATGCTTGAGTATATCGCCGAAAATGAACGTTTACCGTTCAAACAGACACTGCTGAGCGACGAAGATGCTGAGCTGGTCGAAATAGTGAAAGAGCGGCTTCGCAATCCTAAGCCAGTTCGTGTGACGCTGGATGACCTTTGATGGCCTATTTTCTGGATTTTGACGAGCGGGCACTAAAGGAATGGCGAAAGCTGGGCTCGACGGTACGTGAACAATTAAAAAAAAAGCTGGCTGAAGTACTTGAGGCACCCCGTATTGAAGCGAACAAGCTTCGCGGTATGCCTGACTGTTACAAAATAAAGCTCAGGTCTTCAGGTTATCGCCTTGTCTATCAGGTGATAGACGAGAAGGTGGTGGTTTTCGTGATTTCGGTTGGTAAAAGAGAACGCGCGGAGGTTTATAACGAGGCCGTGAAGCGCATTCTCTAAAACTAAGCCGGGTATTTCTGTTTCACCTTTGAAGTATCATTCTGCTTTAAGCTAACAGAGTCATCGTATTGCCACGACTCTGCTCCAGACGCTCCCCGGCGTACACTGAACCACACCTCAGCGTTGTGCCGCAAGCTGGCGCGTCAGCCACGCATCCAGCTCGCTTTCCGGCAGCGGGCGCGCATAAAAGTAACCCTGCGCCTGATCGCAGCCGTACTCCGCCAGCGCGGCAACGGTGTCGACATTCTCAACGCCTTCAGCCAGTACGGTGTAATCCAGCTGTTTCAGCATGGTAATGATGCTGCGCGCGATAATCCGCGACGCGGTGTCTGAGGCAATTTCGCTGATCAGCGCACGATCAAGCTTGATCACATCCAGCGGCATCCGTCGCAGATAGCCGATATTGCTGTAGCCGGTGCCAAAGTCATCCAGCGAGATGCCAAACCCACGCAGCTTCAGCATCTCCAGCCCCTGTAGCGCCGCGGGACTGTTAATAATCTGCTCGGTCTCCAGGCATTCAATGCCCAGCAGCGAGGTCGGCAGGCGGGCCTGCAGCATTTTCATTTCCAGCGCATCGGCAAAGCCGGGATCAGAGAAGTCGCGACTGCTGATATTGATGGTCACCGGCAGCTGGAGGGAGCTGTGCTGCAGGCGTTTTAACCTGGCGATGGCCTTGTCGGTCACCCAGTTGGTTAAGGCACTGAGCAGCTCGGTCTGTTCCGCCAGCGGGATAAACAGATCGGGAGCGAGTTCGCCGCGCTGCGGATGCCGCCAGCGCACCAGTGCCTCCAGGCCAACGGGCCGGCCACTGTTCAGGCAGATCTTCGGCTGGAACGCCAGCCACAGGCCCTGATCCTGTTGCAGGGCCGCAGCCAGATCGTTCATCAACAGAAAGTCCTGAGTGCGGCGCTGATCGGCTACCAGGCTGAAGCTCATGGCAGGCACCCGGTTGCCAATCGCCTCATGCAGGGCACTTACCGCCCGGCGCAGCACTTCCTGCGCGCGAAGTTCTGCTGGCGTGAAAATGACCTCGCCGGTAAAGCAGCTGAGGGCGACAGAGATGCCCGCGTCCAAATCCGCGCTGATCCCTGCCAGGTTTTCCGCCACCGATGCGGCGGTCAGCGGGCTGTTATCCATGGTGAGAATCGCAAAGCGCCCGGTGGCGACGGTATATATGATGTCGTCCGCACCAGGCTGCAGGCGCAAAGGCAGTAACGTGGTGACGTGCTTCAGCAGGCTTTCCACCGGCCCCATGCCCATGGAGCGCGCCAGCTCGTAGGCGCGCGGCATATCAATGCAGTCGATCAGGATCAGCCGCTGCGGCGTCCGGTCCCCGATGGAGGCCAGCCGCTGCAGGTCGCGAATCAGGCGCTGGCGGTTAGGCAGTGCCGTGACCGGATCGGTGAAGCCGGCGCAGTGCCACGCTTCGAGGAAGGACATCACCAGATCGGCCAGCAGCTGTAATATCTTCACCTGATCAGCGCTGAACGCGTGTGGCGCCACGTCCGTGACGCACAGCGTGCCCAGCACATAGCCATCGCGATGCCTGAGCGGCACACCGGCGTAAAAGCGGATAAAAGGGGCACCGATGATCAGCGGATGGCGGGCAAAACGCGCATCCAGCAGGGTGTCGGAGATAACTACCGCGCCGTCACTGTCCACGGCGTGGCGGCACAGCGAGTCGTCACGGGACGAGTGCTTCAGCGCAAAATTATGGGCGGCGCAGATATACTGATGTTCATCATCCAGAACGGAGACAAAGCTACCTGGAATACCCAGTGCCTGACTGGTCAGCCGGACAAAGTTTTGTAATACGTCGTCACGGCTTTCGTCGCGACTGCGCAGCGCCTTCAATGCCCGTGCGCGGCGATCGTCGTCACCGTTGAAATTCATCAGCATAATTTCCTCCGCGCCGGCCTGGTTCCGGTGCGAAATTTAACAGCAAAAAGTACAGTATGCGGCCTGCAACACCCTGCCGCTGGCGTGGTTAATAAGCGTAAATATTATAATGGTCTTTCTCATGGTAGGCTTAACACCGGCATCTGTCATTTTTATTTTCTTTAACGAAATTTTTAAGCAGCGACGATTCTGATAATTTATCGTAATATTTTTATCAGTCTGATTGATAACAGGTTACGCGTCCTTACTGCTAACTCTAATTAAGTAGAAGGTGCAGGTATTAGACATTGCCAATGAAGACGTTATTAATTTCTGGCAGGGATGAGTCGGGTAATAATGCTGGTTTTTAGTGATTGATGAGCAAAATAATAGTATCGCTGCGTATTATTATCCTGATAAAAAACGCACCTGCCGGTATATTTATTATCCCGGCTAATGTTATATAAGCGTATTGTTCATTCCGCTCTGTCACCACAGACATCAGATTTCCCCCTCAAATTATTCCCCGTTAATCAAACTCAGCAGGTGTAACACCGTTTTGGCCGGATGATTACGCCGCCAGGCAAAGGCAATGTCGGTGAACAGCGTATTGTTTTCAATGTCACGAAATACCAGCTGTGGATTGTTGACGCAGCACAGCGAAGCCGGCACCAGCGCAATCCCGCAGCCTGCGCCCACCATGCCGAGCGAGGAGGTAATCTGCGGAGCCTGCTGAAAGCGTGTTGCATCGAAGCCGGCGCGCAGACAGGCACTGACGATTAATTCGTACAGGCTGGGCGCAACCTCGCGCGGGAAAATAATCAGTGATTCTTCGGCCAGCTGCGTTAGCGCAACACTTTGCTGCTGGCTGAGCGCATGGCTGGCCGGCAGCGCCACTTTCATCTCCTCCGTGGCGATCACTTTCAGGTTAAACGCCTTACTGCTCTCACACGGCAGACGAATGAACGCCGCATCCAGCAAACCTTCCCCTAAGTCCTGCATCAGCAGCGCCATGTTCTCTTCCCGGGTGATGAGCTCCATCGCCGGGTAGCGCGTTTTGAAGGCGCGAATCAGCTCAAATACCGGCGCGCCAAACGCCACCGAGCTGGCAAAACCCAGTGACATCTGGCCGCTCATGCCCCGCGCCACGCCGCGCGCCTTTTCCAGTGCCATATCGGCCAGCTGCACAATCGCTATCGCATCGGGCAGAAACGCGCGCCCCGCATCGGTCAGTTCCACGCCGCGCGTCAGACGCTTCAGTAACGGCGTGCCGATCTCGTGCTCCAGCCGCTGGATTTGCTGGCTGAGCGGTGGCTGCGACATGCCCAGCAATTCGGCGGCGCGGGTAAAGTGCTGCGTTTCAGCAACGGCAACGAAATAACGCAGGTGGCGAAGTTCCATATCAAAAACGTCTCGAAGTTGGCAGTTTTCACTATTGGATTCTGTGAGCTATGTAGCCCACCATGATATTAACACGGCTTAACTATCTGATTGTGAGGCAGCAAATGTGTAACTTTGTATCTGATTGTTCATGCGAAGATCAGCTAAAGGCATCCGTCACTCAACTCGGACAGCAATCACCAGAAAAGGTTATCTATCAGACCTCCCTGATGAGTGCGCTGCTCAACGGCGTCTATGACGGTTCAACCACCGTCGCGCAGCTGTTGCAGAAGGGCGATTTTGGCCTCGGCACGTTCAATCAGCTGGATGGTGAACTGGTGGCATTTGACCGGCAGGTATATCAGCTGCGCGCCGATGGCAGTGCCAGCCCGGCCCGGCCTGAACAACAAACCCCGTTCGCCGTGATGACCTTCTTCAAACCGGAACATCAGCACCGCTTTGCGCATACCGCTACGCGCGATGACGTCCATCAGGTGATTGATCGCATCATCACCTCCGATAACCATTTCTGCGCGCTGCGCCTGAGCGGCCGCTTTGCCTCGGTACAGACGCGCACCGTGCCCTGCCAGTGCCGTCCGTATCGCTCTATGCCGGAAGTGCTCGGCAATCAGCCCACCTTTGATTTTCGCCAGCGCGACGGTGAGCTGATTGGATTCCGCACGCCGCAATATATGCAGGGTATTAACGTCGCCGGCTATCACGAGCACTTCATCACCGACGATCGTCAGGGCGGCGGGCATATCCTCGACTATGTGCTGGAGCAGGGCACGCTGACGTTTGGTGCCATCAGCAAGCTGGTGGTCGACCTGCCGCAGGATCGCGAGTTTTTACAGGCCGATCTTAATCCACAGGATCTGGATGCCGCGATCCGTTCCGTCGAAAGTTAATCGCAGAGGTGATCATGAAACAGCTTAAAACCCAGACGCTGTGGAACAGTGGTGCAGACCTGGTTGTCGCTCAGCTGGAAGCGCAGGGCGTAAACCATATTTTTGGCATTCCCGGTGCCAAAATCGACAAGGTGTTTGATTCGCTGGTAGATTCTTCCATTCAGCTGATTCCGGTGCGTCATGAGGCTAACGCGGCGTTTATGGCCGCAGCAATGGGTCGTCTGACCGGCCACGCCGGCGTAGCGCTGGTGACTTCCGGGCCCGGCTGCTCAAACCTGGTGACCGGCATGGCCACCGCCACCAGCGAAGGCGATCCGGTGGTGGCGATCGGCGGGGCGGTTAAGCGCTCCGACAGTGCCAAACAGGTGCATCAAAGTATGGATACGGTGGCGATGTTTCGCCCGGTGACCAAATTTGCCGTAGAAGTCACTGATGCCTCGGCGCTCGCGGAGTGCGTATCGAACGCGTTTCGCCATGCCGAAAACGGGCGCGGCGGCGCATCGTTCCTCAGTCTGCCGCAGGACATTGTTGACCAGCCGGTGTCAGGCAGCCTGTTACAGCGTTCAGGACACATCACGCTGGGCGCTGCGCCCGACGCGCTGGTGAATGCCGTCAGCCGCGAGATTGCGCGGGCGAAAAATCCGGTGATTCTGCTGGGCCTGATGGCCAGCCAGCCGGAGAACAGCGCGGCGATTCATGAACTGCTGAGCAAAAGCCGTATTCCGGTGACCAGCACCTATCAGGCGGCGGGCGCGGTGCGGCAGGAGCACTTCTCACGCTTTGCCGGGCGGGTTGGCCTGTTTAACAATCAGGCCGGTGACCGCCTGCTCCAGCAGGCGGATTTGATTATCACCATTGGTTACAGCCCGGTGGAGTATGAACCGGCCATGTGGAACAGCAGCAACGCCTTGCTGGTGCACATCGACGTGCTGCCCGCCGAGACCGATAACCACTATCAACCCGACGCTGAACTGGTGGGCGATATCGCCGGGACAGTGCGCAAAATCGCCGCGCAAATCACGTCGCCGCTGCAGCTCAGCGACGCTGCCGCCACCATTCTGCAGGATCGTCAGCAACAGCGTCAGCTGCTGGCGATGCAGGGTGCCAGCCTCGATCAGTTCGCCCTGCATCCGCTGCGTATCGTCCGGGCGATGCAGGACATCATTAACAGTGACGTCAGCCTGACGGTCGACATGGGCAGTTTTCATATCTGGATTGCCCGTTACCTCTACAGCTTCCGGGCACGGCAAATCATGATTTCCAACGGGCAGCAAACCATGGGCGTGGCGCTGCCGTGGGCGATTGGCGCCTGGCTGGTCGATCCATCCCGTAAAGTGGTTTCAGTGTCGGGCGACGGCGGCTTTCTGCAATCCAGCATGGAGCTGGAAACCGCCGTCAGGTTAAAGGCCAATATTCTGCACATCATCTGGGTCGACAATGGCTATAACATGGTGGCGATTCAGGAAGAGAAGAAATACCAGCGCGTGTCCGGTGTGAACTTCGGGCCGGTGGATTTCAAAGCTTACGCGCAGGCGTTTGGTGCCGCTGGATTTTCGGTGAACAGCGCAGCTGAACTGGAACCCACTTTGCGGCGGGCGATGGAGGTGGAAGGACCGGCTGTGGTCGCCATCCCGGTAGATTACAGCGATAACCCGCTGTTGATGGGGCAGCTGCACCTCAGCCAGCTGCTGTGAGCGGAGGCGAAGCCGGACCGGCCGTGAACATCACGGCGGTCCGGAACAATAACGCAATTTAAGGTCTGGCCGGGCGGATGGGGTTAAAAGCTCTGCCAGTCCGCATCCATGCCATGCCCGGCGGCCACCGGCACGGCAGCCGGATGTTTCAGCGCGGAGACCGTTTTCGGGCGCTCAGCAGGTCGCGCGGACCCGGCCAGTGAAAACTGATTCACCAGGCCGGACAGAGTTTGCGCCTGATCCTGCAATGACGCGGATGCGGCAGAAGCCTCCTCTACCAGCGCCGCATTCTGCTGCGTGACATCATCCATCTGATTAATCGCCAGATGCACCTGTGAGATGCCGCTATTCTGCTCTTCCGCAGCCGCCGCAATTTCGCTAACTAAATCATTCACCTGGCGGAACGCGGTTTTCAGTCCGGCCATGTTCTCTTCCACCGCTTCGGCCTGTACCGCACCCGATTCCACCAGGCTGTAGGAGGTATCAATCAGCTGTTTGATCTCCCTGGCTGCCTGGGTTGAACGCTGCGAGAGGTTGCGCACTTCACCCGCGACCACCGCAAAGCCCTTTCCGTGTTCGCCGGCGCGCGCCGCTTCGACGGCAGCATTCAGTGCCAGAATATTGGTCTGGAAGGCAATGCCTTCGATCAGCGTGACAATTTCGGTGATTTTTTTCGAGCTGGAGCGAATCTCCGCCATGGTGTTGAGCATATTGCCCAGCGACACCGCGCTGGCGTCTGAAAGTTCTGTCGCGTTACCGGCCAGACGATTAGCCTGGCGGGTATTGTCGGCCGTCTGACGCACGGTTTCGCTCAGTTCCGCCATACTGGCCGCCGTCTGTTCCAGCGAGGCGGCCTGCTGTTCCGTCCGCGAGGAGAGATCTTCGTTGCCGGCGGCGATTTGTGCCGACGCCGAACTGACGGCGTGAGAAGCGGTACTGACCTGCGCCAGCGCGCTGCCAACCCGGTCAAGCAGCTGGTTAAAGGCGCGGGCCATGTTGCCGACTTCGTCTTTTTTGCTGTCATCGGCGGTGACGCTCAGGTCAAGGCTGCTGCCAACGTGATCCATCACCTGCCCAATTGCTTTCAGGCTGTGACGAATGCGCATCAGGGTTAACGCGGTGAGCGTACCCAGTAACAGCAGTGTCACCGCGACCCCGGCACTCAATCCCCAGAATGTGCGGTGATAAATCTCCTGGTTCACCACGCGCAAGCCGTCACCCAGCGACAAATTAAGCGCCATCTGCTGGCGATAATCATTTTTTAACCGGCTGATGGCGCCGCCAATACCGCTTTCGGCTTCCAGCATGCCGAGCGTGACGTCATCCTGATGAGCATGTGAAGCAGCAAGAAACGCCGGCAACCGCGACTCCACCAGCCGCAGCGTCGCCAGGCCTTTAATGGTGATCTGCTTGTCTTCGTCGCTGGAGATATCATTGGCTAAATAATATTCTGCCAGCGTTTTAATATCGGCCAGGCGCTGGGCGATCTCTTTCTCGACCGGCGGCATGCGCGCATTGTCAGTCTGGCTTTGATGCTTATATAGCGACAGAGAGAGTTTATTGCTGCGATCGATCAGCTCGGATAAATCGCGAATAGAAGGAATTGCGTTAGCCTGTACGTATTCAAAACGGTCCTGAAAACCGCCCAGCAGTCGCACAGAAATAATACCCGTCACCACCAGTGAAGCTGAGAGCAAAATGAAAGCCAGGGTAAGTCTTTGAGTAATATTCATCATCTGTTTACCTGGAAAAAAGTTTAAAAGGAAGAACACAACAACTCAGCGTTAATCGGCATCACATCACAAAAGGTTATTTCAAAAAATATGAATAAATTAACTTCTCAGGATCATTAATTTTGAAGTAATTAAAAAACTTTCAAAATGCGTGGCGTATTATTTGGCGCTAATTACCTGCGCCTTACGGTGTGCTATCCACTCACGATACTGAGCCGGCGTCATCGCCATCACCTGATGGAAGGCTTTACGGAAGGCGGTGTCTTCGCTGTAGCCGCACTGCATGGCGGTCTGACGCACGCTGACGTCGGTGCTGGCCAGAATGGTACAGGCCAGTTCAATGCGGATGCGGGTAATAAACTCTTTTGGCGTCTCCTGCGACAGGGCTTTCATTCTGCGCTGCAGGGTGCGCCCGGTAACGTTGAGTGCGGCTGCCAGTTGCGCGGCATTGATGGCAGGATTTTCCAGGCGGATGATCTCCTGCGCCCGTACCAGAAACGGCGTGCTGCTTTTCCCCGCACCCGGCGAGCCGGGAAGGTGGGTGTGCAGCACAGGGTTATCGGCCAGCGACATCTCCCGGGTGAGATCCGCCACCGCCTTGCCGGCGCTTTTTTCAATGATATACAGGGCCAGAGATATCCACGAAAAACAGCCACCGCTGGTAATGACGCGATCGTCTTCCTCCAGCGTTTTGCCTTTCGCCAGTCGCGCCTGCGGATAGCGCGCCTGTAGCATATGGCTGACCCACCAGGTGGTGGTAAAGGAACGGTCATTCAGCAAACCCGCCTCGCCGAGGATCACGCCACCGGTGCCCGCAGCAGCCACCCAGGCACCCTGCTGATAGAGTTTGTTAAACCAGCCGGCAGCCTGACGGATACTGTCAAGGTTGATCGGTTGCAGGTCGGGCCCCAGCAACATGCCGGGCGCAATCACCACATCAACCGCACCGGCCCCCTGAAACGAGCTGTCGATGTGAATCAGGCGGCCTTCGGTATCCCACACCGGGTCACCGTTGGCGCTGACAATCAGCGTTTCAAAAGCTTTATCGGGAAAGCGTGCGGCGTGCACGGGGGAAGAGGCAATCGCTTTGTTGGTTATCCAGAAAAGGTCGGTCATTCCGGCAACGGCGGACAGTACGCTGCCTTCCAGGGCGAGTATGGCGATACGCATAAGGGGTTTCCTGTGTTCAGATTGTCGTGATTTGCGTGAAAAATGTGACATTTTCCGCCGCTGAAGCTTTGTGGCCTCAATAGCGGACTCTTAGTTTATCTGGCCCTGGCGGTTGTCATCGGAAAAGAAACCGGCAATAAGCGGATATCAGACCAGCAGGGAAGCGGAAAGGGCGCGTGGATGAAGCGATGGGATCGGGCAAACGAGAGGTGTGTGACAGACAACAGGGCGCGTAGCCAGCGCCACTATCATTGTGGCGCTGGTCCTGACATTAGCTGAATCTTTCCGGGCGGAAGGTCGCCAGCATCGGGTGTTTAACGCCGGTGAGTATCTCCTGCGTCAGTATCTCACCGAGGATCAACGCCAGCGTAGCGCCGGAATGGGTGAAGACAACAAAACAGCCGGGAACCTGCTGCAGCTCACCGACCACCGGTTCGCCATCGCCAGGAATCGGCTTGAGACCGATTTTCCAGCTGTTGGCTTTTAGCGGCGCGCCGTCAGCGATCAGGTTACCCGCTTCCGCCATCAGCTGGTTAATGACTGCGGTATCAATGCTGTACTGTCCGTCGGCCTGCGCGACGATGTGCTCTTCATACCAGTCATGATCGACGGCGATGGTGTTGCCGGGATTAGGCCGGACCGCCGCGCGCGGCGTATTCATTACCACCTGCAGCCGGTGATCGCCGGGCTGGCTGGTCACCAGCATAGAGACCGGGGAACCGTTGGGGATGTGCACGCCGAGCGGGGCAACCACTTCCGGCGTCCACGGGCCACACGCTACCAGTACGCGATCGGCCAGCAGCTCACCGCGTTTTTCGCTGCGAATGCCGCTGGCCCGGCCGTCTTTGGTGATCACGCTGGCTTTACCGGCGTGCTCAACGATCTCTCCGCCCAGCGCGCGCAATGCCTGAACCAGATGCTCAACCAGATGCGGCAGGCTGACCCAGCCTTCACCGGGGTTGGCAATCGCCACCTGACTCAGACTGGCCGGATTCACCTGCGCATCGACATCACCGACCGTGGCGCGATTGATCAGCTTTGAGTCGTAGCCCTGCGCTTTTTCATAGTGATGACGCGCTTTGGTGCCCGCGTCATCGTCAGCGGCCCAGTAAATCGCGCCGTCGAAGCGCAGCCAGTCGAGCTGCGGATGGCGGGCAAACAGCGTGCGATAGCGGTCAATACCCGCCATGCGCAGCGCATGGTAAGGCTGCGAACGCTCGCCCGCGGAGTTGAGCCAGGAGAGGGATCGGCCGGTGGCGCCGGAGCAGAGTGCCGCTTCCGTCACCAGCGTGACCTGCGCGCCCGCCTGCGCCAGCTGCCAGGCGGTTGAGACGCCGAGGATGCCGCCACCCAGCACGATGACGGTTTTTGCCACGGTTTTGTCAGACATCATTCATTCCTTCTGTTAAAAAATGTTCGCCCTTCAGGCAATACGTACGCGATGCTGCCGATGGAGCTGCTCAATAAGCTGTAAAACGCCGAGCGCTTCACGCGCATCAACCGGCGGCGGCCCGCCATGTACCAGCGCGTGAGCTAACAGCTGATAGAAAGCGGGGTAGTGACCACGTTCAATCGGCACCGTTGTGGTTGCCCCGACCGTGCCGGCCCGGGCAGAGTTTTCTGCCGGCGTGACGCCGTACTGGCTATCACCGGGCGACATGCCCGCCGCCAGCTGCGGCTCCTGATTGTCCAGCCCCCAGTGGGTGAAGGCGCCTTTGCTGCCCAGCAGGTGAAAGCGCGGCGCATTCAGTGCCGCCTGGCCATTCATCCACAGCCGCGAGCGCACGCCGTTGTGGTGCAGCAATGAGACAAAACAGTCCTCGTCGCTGTCCGATTGCGGGCCGGAATGGCGCGCCAGCTCTGCCGTGGCGTGTTCTACCGGGCCAAAGAGCTGGATGGCCTGGTCAATCAGATGGCTGCCGAGATCCAGCAGTAATCCACCGCCCTGCGCCAGCGTGACGTTGTCACGCCAGTTGCCGAATCCCTGCGGTCGCCACCACTCGAAACGCGACTCAAAACTCCTTACGGTGCCGAAGGCTTCCTGGTGCACCAGGCGCTGCAACGTCAGAAAGTCGCCGTCCCAGCGTCGGTTATGAAACACGGTGAGCAAGGTATTGGCCTGCTGCGCGGCGGCGATCATCATTTCTGCCGCCTGCACGTCTGGTGCGAACGGTTTATCCACCACCAGATGGATCGCGCGCTGGCTGGCCTGTACAGCCTGCTCCGCGTGTTGCGCCGGTGGCGTGGCCAGCACGATGAGATCGATGCCGATCTCGCCGCCATCAATGGCCTTGAGCAGCGCTGGCCAGTCCGGCAGCACGCGCGCCTGGGGGTAACGTTGCTGCGCGGTCGCTACGCGTTGGGCATCGCCAGTGACGATAACGTCGAGACGATAGTCGGCGTTATGGGCCAGCAGCGGCGCATGAAACACGCTGCCGGCGACGCCAAATCCCACCAGCGCCGTGCGGACTGGGCCGCTAACCTGAAGATGTGTCATTACAGCACCTCCGACAGAAAACGCTGCAGGCGCGCGGACTGCGGACGGTCAAAGATTTGTTCCGGCGTGCCGGCTTCCACGATTTCGCCTTCATCCATAAACACCACCTGGTCGGCCACGCGCCGGGCGAAGCCCATCTCATGAGTCACGACCACCATGGTCATGCCGCGCTGGCACAAATCGGCCATTAGCGTCAGAACGCCTTTCACCAGCTCAGGATCGAGTGCCGAGGTGGCTTCATCGAACAGCATCACTTCCGGCTCCATCGCCAGCGCGCGCGCTATTGCCACGCGCTGCTGCTGGCCACCGGAGAGATCGCGCGGACGGTGATCGGCTCGCTGAGCAAGGCCCACTTCTGCCAGCCGCTGACGGGCAATCTCCAGTGCTTCGGCTTTCGGACGGCCTTTTACTTTCCACGGTGCCAGCGCCACGTTTTCCAGCGCGCTGTGATCGGGAAACAGGTTGAAATGCTGAAACACCATGCCAATTCTCAGCCGCAGCGCATCGGGCTTGTCCTTCAGGACAGAACGCCCGGCCAGTAAGACATCGCCGTTCTTCGGCTCATGCAGGCGATTGATGCCGCGCAGTAAGGTGGATTTTCCCGATCCCGAGGGACCGATAATGCAGGTGGTGGTGCCCGGTTCGATGCTCAGCGACACATTACGCAGCACCTCAATCGGGCCGTATGCCAGGGTCAGATTGCGCAGCTCGAGGCTGGCGCCGTGAAATGCAGATGGCATGGCCATATTAGTGTCCTCGCTCGCTGGTAAGGGAGACCGCCGGAACCACGTTGCGCTTTTGCTGCACTTCATCGAGCTCCTTCAGGCCGCTTTGTGGCGCGGTGGCGCGGCGACGTCCGGTACGGTAGCGGACGTCGATGTAGTTCACGGCGTGGGTGAGCGGCACGGTGATCACCAGATAGAACAGCCCGGCCAGCATCAGGGGTGACAGGTTGCCGCTCAGCACGGCGGCATCCTGACCGACGCGGAACAGCTCACGCTGACCGGTCATCAGACCCAGCAGATAAACCAGCGACGAGTCTTTGATGATGGCGATGAACTGATTGACTATCGCAGGCAACACGCGGCGGATGCCCTGCGGAATGATCACCTGGCGCATCGCCCGGCCATAGCTCATTCCCAGCGCCCGGCAGGCTTCCATCTGTCCCTGTTCCACGCTCTGGATACCGGAGCGGAAAATCTCGCCCATGTAAGCGCTGGCAATCAGGCTCAGGGCAAAAATGCCGAGCGGATACGGCGTCGGACCAAATAGCTGATAGCTAAAACGCGCCAGGCCCTGACCAATCAACAGAATGGTGAGGATGGAAGGCAAGCCGCGAAACAGATCGGTATACAGCCGCGCGGGCACGCGCAGCCAGCGCGAGGGCGAGATGCCCATCAGCGCCAGTATCAGGCCGAATAGCGTGCCCAGCACGGTGGCCGCCACGGAGATAATGATGGTGTTCACCAGTCCGGTTGCCAGCAGCTGTGGCAGGACGTCCATCATCGATGGAATATCAAAAAACGTACGGGAAAGAATAGTGATCAGATCCATAGCCGATTCTCGGTTGCGGGTGACGGACATGCGCCGTCACCGGATGCAGTCTCACGCATAACGATGCGCAGGGTTATTGGCCGCCGGGCAGATACTGTTGCGGCATTGGCGAACCCGGGAACCACTTCTGGTACAGCTGTTTCCAGGTCCCATCCTGCATCGCCGCTTTGATGGCTTTATCCAGCGCCGCTTTGAACTCCGGCTTGCCTTTGGCGATGGCGACACCCGCAGGCGCGTCAAATGAAGGGATGTTCGCCGCCGTGACCAGCTTAAAGCGGGTGGCATAATCTTTGGCGGCTTCGTAGTCGAGGAACATGGCATCCAGCGTGCCGTTATTCAGCGCGGACACCGCTGCGTTGTTATCGGGGAAACGCACCAGATCGGTCTGTTTGAAGTGCTGCAGCGCATAGTTCTCCTGCAGCGTGCCCTGAATCACTCCGAGCCGTTTATGCGCCAGGGTTTCTACGTTTTTCACCCCGGAATCACTGCGGGTCAGCACTGTCAGGTAGCCCGCGAGATAGCCGGTGGAGAAATCGACGGTTTTTTCGCGCAGCGGCGTGATGCCAATCGCGGCGACGCCGGCATCATACTGGCCATTTGCCACCGCCGGTAGAATGGCGGAGAAGTCCTGACCGATAAAATCCACCTGATCGATGCCCATGCGATGCGCCACATTTTTGAAGAATTCGACGTCAAAGCCGGTGAAGTTGCCGTTTTTATCGGTGAAGGTGTAGGGCTTCGCGTCGCCGAGGCTGGCAACGCGGAGATGACCGGGTTCGATCAAACCCCAGGGATTACTATCGCTGGCGGCATGGGCGCTCCAGCTGGCGGAAACCAGCATTGCCGTGCCGAACAGGGCGGCGGTCAGGTGATTGAAACGTTTGTGCGATGTCATAAGGCTCTTCCGTCTGTGCAGGTGAAACTTCAGAGTTCGCCAAGCCGGTTTATTGTTATTGAGACCGGTCTCAACGCAGGGCAAAATGAAACCGGCTCTGGTTGTGAGACCGGTCTCATTCGGATATACTGATATTAAGCACACGCTATCAGCAGCGTCAATTATGTTGTTATCAACTTGTGATTCGAAATAATTATGACCAATGAAAATGCTCGTTCACGCGGTCCGACCGTCGCAGACGTCGCCCGCGCCGCCAATGTTTCCAAAGCTCAGGCGGCACGCGCGCTGGGCGGGTATGGTTCCGTCAGTGAAGATGTGCAATCGCGGGTGAATCAGGCTGCTGAAGCGCTGGGATACCGACCGAACGAGCTGGCGCGCAGCATGAACACCGGCCGCTCCAATACCATCGGGGTGATTGTCGGCGACATCGAAAACCCGCACTTTGGCCTCGCGCTGCGCGGCATGGCCGACGTCGCGCGCCAGGCGGGCTTTCACCTGCTGCTGAGCAACAGCGATGAAACGCTGGACGAGGAGCGGGAAGCCGTGCGCGTGATGCTGGATAAGCGCGTCGATGGCATCATCGTCGCGCCATGCAGCTCATTGTTTGAGGATAATGAACATCTGCGCCAGGTGCTGGCAGAAGGGCGTTCATTAATGATGTTCGACCGGGCAGTGCAGGGGATGGAAGTGGAGACCATCCAGGCGAACTTTGTCGCAGTGGCCAAACAGGCGACGGAGCTATTACTGGCGGCCGGGCATCAGCGTATTGCTTATCTCTCCAGCATGCGCAGCGCTGCACCGTATTCGCCGGCAATCACGCTGGGCCCCACGCCGGTGGCGCAACGTGTTAGTGGAATGATTGATGCCTACCGGGCCGCAGGTAAGGAACTGGATCCAGCGCTGATTCGGCTTAATGCACTAAGCGAAGCCATCATTGAGCAGATCCTGACTGAACTGCTGGCGCTCGCCGAACCACCCAGCGCGCTGATTGCCTCCGATAACCTGATTGCGATGGGCATCCTGCGCGGTCTGGCCAAACGCGGCCTGCGCGTACCCGAAGATATCTCTTTTGTGATGTACGACGATTTTCCCTGGACCGAGCTGATGTCACCGCCGCTAACCGTGGTCGCCCAGCCGGTGTATGAAATGGGGCGCGAAGCCGCGCGCCGGTTGATTTGCCATATCCGCCAGCAATCCGCCGGCGCTTTACCCGCGTTTGACAGCTGGATGGTGGTGCGCGGCTCGGTGGGGGAAAACCCGCCGGCCGGGTGATACCATGCGCCGCGGCGAGCTTGTGGAATTTCTCCCTGCTTTTTTTGGTCGCCATGAATGGCGTCCCTACAGAAAACCGCGCGGTTTTGTTTCTTAAAACGCGCCAGAGAAAAAGTAAATTGTGTGATGCCTCGCAGGGTGCGCATTCATGCGCACCGCATAAACACTAAATTGTGCGATATCTCGTAGGGTGCGCATTCATGCGCACCTGGATAGCACTGCATAGGCGTAATCAAGGAGATACCCTCGTTTCATTAATTTGTCAGAGTGGGTAAGTTTTAAATCCAGCGCTATGATTAATGAGATAGTTGTAATAACCCCGGATGAATTTCAGCGCTTGCCAGTAATTATAAAATAACTCTCTTTTGATTTGAGTTAGCGCAGCACACCACATCAAATTAAATGCTATCAAAGAATCATTCTCGTTTTATTTCTCCATCAGGAACTTTCTGATTGTTTAAGTGATATTCTGCGCAAGCAGACTTACAAAACATTTACAATCAATTTCACTTAAGTCTTCTATGATGGCAAATACAGGGAAGTTACTGGCGCTAAGCGTCAGCTTATTTACTGCTTCAGCGCTGGCCGCACCGTTGAATCCCGGCGACCGCGACTATATTCAGAACCAGCAGCAACAGCGACTGCAGTAAGACCAGCAGCAGCGAGACGCGCTGTGGAACGCTGCCGCGCCGCAGGCCACAGCATGCAGCGGGGTTATATTACCAGTCGGGCATTTTAACCGAACAGGATTTATCGACTAATGAGCTGGTTATTCCGGTGCTAGAAAGGAAACGCGACGAAATACGCCTCGATGGCCAGCACCAGCGATCGCTGGCCATGTCGTTTCCCGAACTCGACTGTTTTGCAGCGCGGGCTACATTTCACCTCTCGCAAAGCCGGATCTGGAGTATAGGAACTACGCGCACCGATTCAGGCTCGCGGTGCCGACAGGGTGAATTTGTGATATGCGCCCGGACACCGATCCTTTTACTTAAACATTATCGAGAAGCGCGATCTTAACTTATTGAATAAATTTAACTTTAACTGAAAAATAAGATTAACTTTACTTTTTTGATATATTATTCAGGTATGTAAGCATAAACTTTAACTTAGACAAAGAGGATTCCATGATGAATTTTTCGCTTGATAAAAAATTGAAATCATTTGGGTGCAGATTTGGTGCAATATTATTAGGAGTTAATTTAACGACATTTTCCATCTCTGCTTCGCCGTTAATGGCTATTGAGGTGGCTGAAACAGTATCAAATATAAATCACACCTTCGAAGGAATTAATAGAGTAAAAGCCATTTATAAACCAGCGGAAATTGTCGCTTTAATATCTTCACCGTCCAATGGATACTATAACAACCTTGAAGAAAGTTATATCAGTTACGAGAGCAAAGGGTCTGACTGGTTGAAGAGATTTTATATCGACATGAAAATCCCGGAAAATTTATTTATAAAAGAAATCCCACCTCTTGATGGTAAATCTAAAGATGTGAAATACTTTGCTTACATTATCACAAATTTAGATAAAAATTCTTGTAAAATGCTTCATAGTGAGATTAAATCACTTTTTGACTATGAATATATAAACCCGGGCAAGGAAGTCAATACATTAGAGAAAAGAAAGGGTAAATGTGAAGACAAAAAAGACAACGAAATTGTTGTAATGAAATAAGAAACTGCCTGGATTAAAACCTTCTGAAAATAACTAGCTATATCCAGCAAACAAATCGATAGCGCTACGTGAAATCTGACGAAAGCGCTGAGGGATAACCGGGATGTTTTCGCGTAGCGTTGTCATTGTGGATGAGCTAAAGAGATAGTTGAAGCACCGAGGGCGAAGCTAACCGGGTATTCAGTTGTAGGGTGCGCATTGATGCGCACCAGGATAACGCAGTGGTGTCCATCAAACGGACCGGTGGGATAAGTTTTCACATAGTGTAGCCGTGGTGGAATGAGTTGTGGTCCTTGTAAGAGGCGTGAAGGGCGAAACCTAACGACAGCGCGAGGGGGCAGCGGACAGTCTGTTGTAGGGTGCGCATTGATGCGCACCAGGATATCGCCGTGGTGTCCATCAAACGGACCGGTGGGATAAGTTTTCACATAGTATCGCCGTGGTGGAATGAGTTGTGGGCCTGTTAAGAGGCGTGAAGGGCGAAACTGAAGGATTGAGATACGTGATCAGATATCTTATTTAACATAATCATGATTATGCGTACTTTAGCTATAGAGGCAAAGCTGACCTGGCCGTTCTGAGCTAAGCTTACCTGGCCGCTTGGGGCTACCTGCTGAGGATCCTGATATGGCGGCTTCTGGTGCGGAGTTTTTCACGATGAACGAAGTTAACCGGCTTAAAGTTATTCAGGACGTTGTCGACCGGCGGCTGACAACCCATCTCGCTGCTGAGCGTCTCGGGATTTCCGACAGGCACTGCCGTCGCCTGCTTCAGCGCTACCGTACAGACGGTCCGCTGGGTATGGCTGACCGCCGCCGTGGCAAGCCCAGCAACTATCAACTGCCGGCGGGCCTTGCTGAACGTGCGATTCAGATCATCCGTGAGCGCTACGCTGATTTTGGCCCGACCCTCGCCTGCGAGAAGCTGGCCGAGCTGCACGGCGTGACGCTGTCTAAAGAGACCGTGCGCAAGCTGATGATGCAGTCTGGCCTCTGGATCCCGCGCAGGCATCGTGCACCAAAAATCCAGCAACCACGTTACCGCCGCGCCTGCGTCGGCGAACTGATACAGATCGACGGCTGCGATCACCGCTGGTTTGAAGAGCGCGGCCCGGCCTGCACGTTGCTGGTTTACGTGGATGATGCGACCAGCCGCCTGATGCAGCTTCACTTCGTCCGCTCCGAGTCCACGTTCACCTACTTTGAAGCCACGCGCGGCTACCTGGAGCAGCACGGCAAGCCGCTGGCATTTTACAGCGACAAGGCCAGCGTGTTCCGCATCAACAACAAAAATGCGGCTGGCGGCGACGGTCAGACGCAGTTCGGGCGCGCGATGAACGAGCTGAACATCACCGGCATCTGCGCTAATACCAGCTCTGCCAAAGGCCGCGTGGAGCGTGCGCATCTCACGTTGCAGGATCGGCTGGTCAAGGAGCTCAGGCTGCGTGATATCAGTACGCCGGATGCGGCTAACGCGTTTGCCGCTGAGTTTATGGCGGACTACAACCGCCGTTTCGCGAAGGCACCGAGGCACGATTTTGATGTTCATCGTCCGCTCGATGCTGACGACGACCTCAACCAGATATTTACCTGGCGCGAGCTACGTAAGGTCTCAAAAGCGCTTACGGTCCGCTACGATAAGATGCTGTTGCTGCTTGAGGATAACGATGACAGCCGCCGCGCGATGGGAAAATATCTGGATGCCTGGCAGTACCCAGACGGCCGCGTTGAACTCAGAAGCAACGGTACGGTTCTTCCCTACTCGGCTTACGACCGGCTGTCTGAAGTAGATCAGGGGGCGATCGTGGATAACAAGCGGCTTGGCCACGCGCTGGCTGTTGCTCAGCTGATGCAGGAAAAGCGCGATAATACTCGGTCTCAGGCTCTGCCGGCTGGTAACGGACCAAGTCGCAGAAGTGCCAAGAAAAATCCGGCTAAAAAGCGGCAGCGTGCGTTAGACGAAGATGATCTGATTGAAGCTCTGATCGATTTACAGACTCAGGCTCAGGCTCAGGCTTAGGATCAGGATATATTTCCGCAGCATTCAGATTAATGCCTTGCATAATAACTCTGTATATTCTTTCGAGCCTCATGATATTCATAAGACGTCATTTCAATTTTATTTCCCGCTATATCCTCAAAATAAACAGACATGGAGACCTGATGGTCGCTGACGGTAAATGAAATAGAATGAGACGACAGTGTTTTCATCAGATTACTGAAATAAAAAGGTTTAACACTGAAGGCCACGGTATGCCCCGGAGACTGGTGCTGTCTTTCAAAAAGTGAAAGCGCCGCTTCATTATTCTTCAGAACTAAAGGTCCACCCTGAGTAAACCAGAAAAACAAGGACTCATCACGAACAAATCCCAGCACTTCTTTGTACCAAACCTCGGCCACTTCTAGATTATTCACATAGAGATGAATATGGTCAATTTTCATTACAGACACAGTTACCTCGCAGGCTGATTACCAGCGATAATAATTGAGGACTGCCACACATATTGCAAATGGCACCGCACTGAAAGAAACTTTATTTAACATAAATCCATTGAGCATCTACATTGTATATATTGGACATCTCAGGTTTGCCTGAACCCGGCCATCTCTGCTTAGCTTTAACATTAGCCTGAGAGGTAAATCAGTAACATCCGCACACAGCCCCATTTGTTTAATGGCTGCCAATTATGGCGCACTCACCATATTTAAACCCTCGCCGGCAATAACGGATAACACTTCGTCCAGTTGTAGTTAGTCTTCGCCAGCATCAGTTCTCCCGCCACCGCACCAAAATTGATGTCCTGACGTTCATAAAAGAATTGACGCAAAACTGCGGGTAAAAACTCAGCGCTGTAGCGCAGTAACGTGCTGTGCCAGAATGGTGCCGGAAACGGACTGTTGTCATGCCGCATCAGCAATTCATTTTTCCACTCTGAATCCTGAACCTTGTCGCAGAATGACTGACGCATGGCAATCGCAGGCGTATCAGGTATGCCCGCAAGCAATAACTGACTGGGCAACGCCACTAAGCGCAGATCCCGGATAACGATTTTTTTCGCAGCAAATTCCTGCCAGATTGTGGTCAATTGTGCCGCTTTCGCTGGTAAAGGCTCGTTGACGTTATACAGCGGTAAAGTCAGAGGCAAAAAAGTAAAATGAAGGCCTTGCGCTGGCAGCGTATCAGCAAGCGGATCAGCCTGTGTGAGTCGTTGCAATTCATCAATCAGACGTAACACCGGTAAGGAAACTGACGGCTTTATCCCTGCGGCAAGCGCCAGTTTTACCGGATCGTAGTAATTCTCTTCACGGATGTTTCCGATGCCTGCATTTTTCGCCCACAACGCGATGGTGTTTTCGTTTGCAGAACGATATCTGTTTTGCAGGCTTAGTGGTTGCATGTCAGACCTTACAGCATTTGGGTGAATACCGGTGAAGATGATGAATAGTATCGCTATCAGATATAACAGGCTATCAATTGATTCAGACCGTAGAGGTCATTTTTTGCTGCGGGCACTGAGAAAACCTGTCAGCTCTGCCCCGCTCCATACCCCTCCATCTGACATTTACAAAAAAGCGTAGCGGCTCGATCTAGTAAATTCATTTATGAATGCTAAGCTCATTTTTGTCTGTCTCTATGCGTTATCCGCTACTTACCCTTTAAGGTGGGATACACATGCAACTCTCTGAAACAAAATCAGATTCTCTTTAGACACAGCTACATTCCCTACTGGACTGCGCGCTGGCTTATTGTGAAAGAGGCGATTACTTTTCTGCTTTTCAACTCAGCGGAGAAAAACTCACTCGGCTCTGCGACAGGATAAACATTAGCTCTTCAGATGATTACTGGCTGTCGGCCCGTCAACATCCCTTCTTTATGCTCTGCCAGCAGGATCCTTACACCTCCCGAGCGTTTAGCAAACCACGCGGCTATGCGGGCGATGCTGTCATGCTGGATTATATTTATTCGGGTGCTGTACCACCGGAGACAACACTGCATGGTCGTGGCATCTTTGCCTGCACAACAGCGAGTTCGATGGGGTTATCGGTTTTATTCAGACGACACTTGTTAACTGCCTATATCAATGAAACGGTGCTAAACCATCCACAGGCACGCATATTATCGGTTGCCTCCGGTCACTGCCGGGAGTTTGAAAATACGCTGGCGCTTTCGGATATATTTAAAGGCGAGATCGTCGCCTTCGATCAGGATGCAGAGTCCTGCGCTGAAGTTAATCGTGCTTATGGTGGCAGAGTAAAAACGCAGGTTGCAGGCATCAACGCTTTACTGCAGACATCACGCACTGAACAGGAGAGCTATGATTTTATTTATTCCGCCGGCTTGTATGATTATCTGCCTCAGCGCAACGCCAAAGCACTCAGTGAGTCACTGAAAAATATGCTCAAACCTGGAGGACGTCTGGTGGTTGGCAATTTCAGCCCCGACAGTTCCGGACGGGGCTATTTACAACTGATAATGGACTGGCACCTGATTTATCGCGACACGTCGTCTTTAACCACGCTATTTGGTGATCTGACAGGCTTCACCTTCAATAACTATGCCGATCCCCACAATAACGTTGTTTATATTGACATCATCAAAGACGCATAATTATACCGCGCATGTTTAACCCCGCTTAAACGATGCGCGATTTGTCTTCGCTCTGGCGCATCAAAGCGTCTACAATGCCGGCGAAATTTTTACTGATGAGGATACACAATTGGACACCTGTCCCACACGATTACAATCGGTGCCGATGCTGAGATAGCCTCATCGCTGTCTTAGCCCTGCGTTAAGACGGTGGATTTTCCTCCCCCTTTTTCCTGCGTTCTGTCTGGCCCCGCTGTAATCCATTCTTATAACTCTGCATATCCATTGCCCGGCGGTGATGGAGTGAGGTCTGACATGGACTGGAAAATCTTTTTATTGCGCGTCACGGTCGCGCTGATTCTGGGCGCGCTGATTGGCAGCGAGCGCCAGCTGCGCCAGCGCCTGACCGGGCTGCGCACCAATGCGCTGGTCAGCACCGGTGCCTGTTTGTTTGTACTGATGACGCAAAGCGTGCCGGGAATTGCCGCAGATGCCTCGCGCGTGGCGGCCTATGTGGTTTCCGGCATTGGCTTCCTCGGCGGTGGCGTCATTATGCGCGATGGCCTGAATGTGCGCGGTCTTAACACCGCTGCCACGCTGTGGTGTACCGCGGCGATTGGCGTGTTATGCAGCATGGGCTTGTTGCTGGAGGCAGGCATCGGTTGCGTGGTTATTCTGTGCGCCAACATCCTGCTGCGCGAGCTGGCACAGGGCATCAATCGGCAAAGCATCATTACTGCGGAAGACGCCAGCCAGTATTACAAAGTGCAGATCATCTGTCTGGCGGCCGATGAGGTGCAGGTGCGCAGCCTGATCCTGCACAGCCTCGGAGGCAGCGGTCTGCGGCTGCAATCCCTGCACAGTGAGGATCTGGAACCCTCACACCGCATGGCGGTAAATGCGGAAGTGCTGGGTAAACCCAGCCTGACCGATCAGCTGGAAAATCTGGTCAGCCGCATCAGCCTGGAAAAAGGCGTCAGCTCGGTCAGATGGCAGGTGTGTGAGCCAGAAACCGATTAATTCATCAAATGCAATGCGGCTGCGCTACCTGCCAAAGCGCAGCCGCAGCGTTGCCGGCAGCACGGTATGCTGGCTGATGGGTTCATCGCTGTTAATCATGGTAGTGAGCAGCGTAAAACACTCCTGCGCCAGGCGCGGCACATCCTGTTCAACGGTATCGATCGGCAGTGTCAGTGAGTCATACAGATAGTGATCGTCAAAGCTGGCCACGCGGATGTCGCTGTGCAGCAGGTGATGCTGGCTCATGTAGCGCAACACCCCTTCCAGCAGACCGCAGGCGGCGGTAAAAATCGCTTTGGGCGGACGCCCCAGCCGGGCGCACAGTGCGGCAAACATTTCATAACCGCTGCTCGGGTGATAGTTGCCGTGAATGATCCACTCCGGCCGCGGCGTCACACCTGCCCGTTCGAGACCCTGCATAAAACCGGCCAGACGATCTTTGGTGGGTGACAGACGCGGCTGACCGCCGAGGAAATAAATCTCATCCGGATTGGCGCGCGCCAGCCGTTCCACCAGCTCGGCAGTCGGCGTGACCGAATCGGTCATCACCAGCGGCAGTTGCGTATCATTAACGTAGCGGTCAAACAGCACGATCGGCAGCTGATCGCTCAGTTTAACGTAGTCACTGTCGCTTAACATGCTGGACGCCACAATCAGCCCATCCACCTGACGCGCCACCAGGTTATCCACTACCACCCGCTCCTGCCCGGCGTTTTCGTCAGTGCAGGAGATCAGCAACTGTAAGCCCGCCTCGCGACACAGATTTTCCAGCGCGTGCGAGAACACGGCAAAACCATGGTTGGTGATCTCCGGCACCACTAAACCCAGCGTATGGCTGCGATTATCGCGCAGCGAGCGCGCGTGGATACTGGCCTGATAGTGATGTTCGCGCGCCAGCGTCAGTACCCGTTCACGCGTCTCTTTCGCTACGCGCAACTCTTTGCCACGGCCATTCAGCACCAGGCTGGCGGTGGCTTTGGACACCCCCGCCAGCGCGGCGATATCCGCTATGGTAACGCGTTTGGTTTTTCTCACGTCAGTGCATCGGTTAAGGAAACAATGACTTATTCTACCATGCACGGCCGCAACGACCAGTAGCGCGCCGTCACTTCTGCGTGTCCGGTCAGGGTTAATTGCGCCGGATGCGCCGGGAAGTAGCGGCTGCTCATCACCCCTTCCCCTTCATTAATGAAAATCTCGACGCTTGAGTGATCGCACAGTAACTGGAGCTGATTCACCGCGCCGCGCCAGTAACGGAACTGCCACTCGCCGTTTGCCAGACTGCGCCGCGCGAGCCGCAGCCCGTCGGCGCGCCACTCCAGCCGTAGCTGGTCGGCGAAGTTCAGGGTGATGTCGCCCTGCCCGCTCAGCAGTAACTCCAGCCGCTGCGCATCAATGACCGGCGCATCGGCGGCTGGCCCCTGATAGTGCTGTTCAGCGCTGCGCAGCGCCTGCAGTTCAGTGACCGGACGCTGGAACAGCCGGCCATCGCGCGTGCCCAGTTCGCGCACGCAGGTCATCTGATGGATCCAGCCATTGGCCACCGTGGGCTGCAGCATCTCCTCGCCGTCCGGCACGCCCATCCAGCCCACCAGCAGCCGGCGTCCGTCGGCGGTTAGCGTGGTTTGCGGCGCGTAAAATTCGAAACCGGCGTCAAGCTCATGTAATTCGCCATGGCTAAAGCGGGCGTTAGCGTAATCAAGATCGCCGGACAGCCACGCGCTCGGATGTGCATTGAGAAAACGATGCTGTTCCCGGGCAAGCCCCTGCGGACAGCAAATCAGGAAGGTGCTATCGCCGAGGGTAAACATGTCCGGGCATTCCCACATGTAACTGGCTGCCGCCAGCCCGTTCAGGCCGCTGCCGGCAATCTCGCCCAGATTGTGCCACTCACGCAGGTCCGCCGAGCGCAGCAGCAATACTTTGCCCTGCTTTTGTTGATCCTGCGCACCCAGCACCATGAACCAGTGCTCGCCATGCCGCCACACTTTCGGGTCGCGCACGTGTCCGGTATAGCCGTCGGGCAGCGCGATCACCGGCCCGAGTTTGTCAAAGCCGCCCTGCGCATTCTGCACCGCCAGACACTGCCAGGCGGTGCGCGAACCATCGGCAAACTTCACGTTGCCGGTATAGATCAGGGTCAGCGCGCCATTATCATCAACGGCGCTGCCCGAATAGCAGCCGCTGCGGTCATACTCTTCATCCGGCATTAACGCTATGGGTTCATGCTGCCAGTGCAGCAGATCGGCGGAACTCCAGTGGCCCCAGCATTTATGCTGATGCTGACAGCCCAGCGCATTCCACTGATAGAACAGATGGTAACGCCCGGCGAAGTGAATAAAGCCGTTCGGATCGTTAAGCAATCCGATGACGGGCGCCAGATGCCAGCCCGGATAATGCGGGTCGCGCAGCGCGCGCGGCTGACCGCGCATCACCGCCTGTAAAATATCGGGTAACAATGTAGAAGCCGCCATTATTCCGCATCCGTTTTGTATTTGAGCAGATAAGAGATCACAAATGCGCTGCTGAAGGCAATCACCATGCCAATGGCATAATTAAGCAATGAGCTGGCCTGCACAATCGCCATGCCCGGGAGCCCGGTCAGACCGACAGCTGTCATGTACACATGCACCGACACTACCCAGGCCCCGCCCAGCGCGCCGCCAATCAGGCCGGCGATAAAGGGTTTCATAAAGCGCAGGTTGATACCGAAAATCGCCGCCTCGGTAATACCCAGCAGCGCTGAAAAGCCGGACGGCAGCGAAATGGCTTTGATTTTCACATCTTTGGTTTTAAACCACACCGCCAGACAGGCACCGCCCTGCGCCACGTTAGCCATCGCCCAAATCGGCAGCAGGAAGTTGACGCCAATCGCCGGATTGCCCAACAGCCCGGCTTCAATCGCATGGAAGCTGTGGTGCACGCCGGTGATCACGATAACTGAGTAAAGCCCGCCAAACACCAGTCCGGCCAGCCAGCCGGCATGGGCAATCAACGTGCTGAGGACGAATGAAATACCGTCGCCCAGCATCCGCCCTGCCGGACCAATCACCAGCAGCGCAACGAAGCCGGCGATAATCACCGTCAGGAACGGCGTCAGGATCAGATCCAGCGCGTCCGGAATTACCCGGCGCAGCTGCTTCTCCAGCACGCTCATAAACCACACCGCCAGCAGCACCGGAAACACCGTGCCCTGGTAGCCGATCATCGCCACTTCGATACCGAAAAAGTTCATGGTATGGAAGCCGGCCGCCACGCCCCAGGCGTTGGTGAGCGCCGGATGGGTCAGAATGCCGCCGAGCGTGGCACCGAGGAACGGGTTTCCGCCAAACTCGCGTGCCGCGGTAAAGCCAATCAGGATCGGCAGGATGATAAAGGCCGCCGAGCTGCACATATCCAGCATGATATACAGCGCGTTGTCGGGGCTAACCCAGCCGTAGGTTTTGACCATGCCGAGCAGGCCCATCAGCAGACCAGAGGCGACGATCGCCGGAATGATCGGCACGAAAATGTTCGACAGCAGGCGCGCAATGCGCTGGAACGGGTTGAGCTTACGCGCGGCGATATCCGCCGCTTCCGATTTGCTGGTTTCACTGATGCCAGCTTCGCGGATAAACGCGGCATACACTTTATTCACTACGCCAGTGCCAAAAATCACCTGCAGCTGTCCGGCATTGCGAAAACAGCCCTTCACGCCCTCCAGTTTGCCAATCGCGGCGGTGTCGGCTTTGGCGTCATCCACCAGCACCAGGCGTAAACGTGTGGCACAGTGCGCCGCACTGGCGATATTTTCCCGGCCTCCCAGCAGCGGCAGCAGCGACCGGGAAAGAGTAACAAAATCCATAGTAACCTCTGTTTTTGGTTGTTATGCCATCATGCGCTAAGCGGCCCGCACGCGGGCCGTTTCATCAGAACCAGGTTTCCATTTGCACGCCAAAGTTCCACTCGCCGCCGGACTTAAAGCCGGTGCTGCCAAAGGCGTCATCGCTGGCGTAGTTATCCAGACGATGATCCCAGTCCATCCAGCTGGCGAACAGGCGGATTTCCGGACGCTTGAGGAATTCGCCCACGTCGCTGGCTTTGAGCGTGGGGGCGACGGTGAGCTTGTAGAAGTTGCCGCTGACGGCCTGGCGATTGTTATAGCCTTCAGGCCGCAGATCCATGTACTGATATGAGCCTTCATACTGCATCTCAAAGTTCTGCGTAAATGCCTGAATCAGGCGCAGGTTCACGGTGGCCCACTCATACCTGTCGCCTTTGACATAGCGGTCTTTGCTGCTCTGCGCCAGCAGCGCCGGCGCGATGTGCCAGCCAGCGCCCAGCGGCGTCATTCCGTAGCTGGCCAGCCGCCAAGTATTCGCCTGCGGCAACAGCGCGCCGTCGGAACCGATGCTCTTCACTTCTGCGCCGAGGCCATGACCGTACAGCAGCGCGGTTTTCGCTGAACCTTCACCCAGGCCGTAGAAGCTGTCGTTGTGCAATCCGACCAGGGCGTGCACACCGTCACTGGCGGCATCACTTTTCACGCGGTTGCCGTCAATATCGGTGCGCTGATCGTTATCTTTCGCGCGCATGCCGCTCACCATCAGCTGCAGTGGCCCGACGAAGTTATTCAGCGACAGGATGTAGTTTTGCGCGGTGTTGTCGTTATTTTCGATGTCCCCGAAGGTGCGGCCATAAATCGACAGGTTGCTGCGAGCGTCATCGCCCCACTTCATGTCGTAAATACCGGCCCCGGTTCCGGCGAGAAACACCACATCGGAATCGATCCAGTGGATGTCGAAGTTATCGCGGTCGAAACGCTTACCGGCCCACACCGTGGAGTCTTTGAACGCACCGGTGAAGGTCGGTAGCTGCCCCAGTTCGACAAACGCCTGACGCAGGTTGAGATCGCTGCTGGCGGCAGTCCAGTCGTTGTAGGTGCGCTGTCCGTCGGCCAGCATCGCCTTGAAGCGCGTGGTGGCACCGTTGGCCAGCGTTTGTTTATGTTCGAGGTTAAGTTCAACGTAGGTATCCGGCTCATTGCCGAGCCGCCCGACGTGACCGCCGGTCTCACCGGCCGGCGTGAGGGTGGGCCCGCCCTGAGTTTTGGCGGCGGAACTGTTCATCAACAGGCCGGAGCGCGCGTAGCCATGAAACTCAAAGCCCTCTGACTCGCTGCTGGCGGCGGGCGCCACAGGCTGAGCGGCGCGCGGTTCGGTCTGTGCGACGGCAACTGGCGTCGGGTTCTGCTGCTGCACCGCAGCCAGCTTTTGCACCTGCTGTTCCGCCGCCTGCGCGCGCTGCTCCGCCACGCTGGCACGCTGTTCAGCCGCGGCCAGTCGTTTTTCCATCGCCGCCAGGCGCGCTTCAATACTGCTCATGTCGTCTGCCGCCCAGGCTGAGCCTGAGCCTAATACGGTACTAAGGGTTATAGCGATTATGCTTTTTTTCACTGTTTTGCATCCCTGAGGCAAGGCTATCATCAGATGTATTTTTTTGCTAAACCGGTTTAGGCACCGCATCATAGCGATGCCGATTTTTAAAGCGCAATGGATTTTGCTAAACCGATTTAGTGGATGTGAGATACATCGCAAAACAGGGAAAACGGCGGGGTCAGATACTGTGCTGCTGTAGCTGTTGATAGTTGGGTAACGCGGTCATCGCGCCTTTGGCGGTAGTGGCCAGCGCCCCACACACCTGCGCCGTGCGCAGGCAGGCCGCCAGCTGCGCTTCATCCGCCGGCAGACCCCGCTGCGCCAGTTCCCACAGCAGTCCCGCCACGAAGGCATCGCCGGCACCGGTGGTATCCACGCTGATCACCGCACGCGCGGGATAGTGAGTTTGCCGGCCATCAAAATAAGCACGCACGCCAGCACTGCCCTGTGTGACTAACAACAATTTTACGGAGAAGCGCTGCGCCAGCTGCGCGATGCCGCTGTCAATGTCGGCGGTGTCCGTCATAAAGGCCAGTTCTTCCACGGAGAGCTTCACCACATCCGCCCGTTGCAGGGCCGCACTGAGGCATTGCAGCAACTCCGCCGCATCGGACCACAAATCAAGACGGATATTGGGATCGAAGCTGACAAAACCGCCCGCCTCACGCACGCGCCGCATGGCGGTTAACGCCGCCGTGCGCGACGGCTCGGCGAGTAACGCAATCGAACAGCAGTGCAGCCACTCGCCACACTGAAACCGCGGCAAATCGTCTGGCGTGAGAAATAAGTCGGCGCTGGGGCGCACCATGAAGGTGAAGGTGCGCTCGCCCTGCTCATCCAGGGCCACGACCACCGTGGAGGTGCGCTGCTGCGCATCTTTGCGCATATGGGAAACATCCACCTTTTCCTGCGCCAGCGTGCGACACAAAAACTGGCCAAAAGGATCGTCGCCCACCCGTCCGATAAATCCGCTACTGCCCGCCAGCCGGGCGATACCCACTGCCACGTTGGCGGGTGCGCCACCGGGACACTGCAACAAACGGCCTGCGTCATCAGGCAGCAAATCCACTACGGCATCACCCAGACACCAGATACGTTTCATCATGATTCAGTCTCACTTGATCGCTAAAACGGTTTAGCAAAGCAGGCATATTAATCATGAATACGGGTATTTGTCACCGTGAACAGTCCGACAGGCTTCAGACTTGTCCGTTGCTGGGATCCGTTTCCCCCTGCCGCATGGTCGTCTGCGTATTGACGTCTATGCTTAAAGTTTTCCAAAACCTTATAAAAATCGGTGTCATTGAGATTTCATTTCGCCACTTGTCCGGAGGCAAAGGCATGAGCAACCCACGCGATGAGAAGACGCAGCGGTATTCACCGCAGCAGGAAGAGACAGAGCGAGCCCGGCTGACGGCCGGTGCCGGTTCCGCCGCGCCGGCACCTGTCACAGTGCCGGTCACGCTGCAGGTTAACGGCAAACCTCAGCAGCTTAACGTCGATACCCGCACCACGCTGCTGGACGCGCTGCGCGAACATTTACACCTGACCGGCACCAAAAAAGGCTGCGATCACGGTCAGTGCGGTGCCTGTACCGTACTGGTCAATGGCCGCCGCATCAACGCCTGCCTCACTCTCGCGGTGATGCAGCAGGATGCCGAAGTGACCACCATTGAAGGCGTCGGCACGCCTGATGATCTGCACCCGCTGCAGTCCGCCTTTATCCGCCACGACGGCTATCAGTGCGGCTACTGCACGCCGGGGCAAATCTGCTCCTCGCTGGCGGTGCTGCAGGAAATTGCGGCGGGCATTCCCAGCCATGTCACGGGCGATCTGACCGCCGCGCCAGCGCTGAGCGATAAAGAAATTCGTGAGCGCATGAGCGGCAACATCTGCCGCTGCGGCGCCTATGCCAACATTCTTGCCGCCATTGAAGAGTACGCCGGAGGCCAGAAAGCATGAGAGCCTTTACCTTTGAACGGGCTGCGACGCCCGCACAGGCTGCCAGCAGCGCGATGCAGCATCCGGGCGCACGCTTTATTGCCGGCGGTACCAATCTGCTCGATTTGATGAAGCTGGAAATTGAAACCCCATCGCACCTGATTGATGTTAACGGACTGGCGCTGGACAGCATTGAACCCACCGCCGGGGGCGGCTTACGTATTGGTGCGCTGGTGCGCAATACCGATCTGGCGGCAGACGCGCGCATCCGGCGCGACTATGCCGTGCTGACGCGCGCGCTGGTGGCTGGCGCTTCAGGCCAGCTGCGCAATCAGGCCACCACCGCCGGCAACCTGCTGCAGCGCACGCGCTGTCCCTATTTTTACGATGTTAATCAACCCTGTAACAAGCGTCAGCCGGGTACGGGCTGTGCCGCACGCGAGGGATTCAGCCGCCAGCATGCGGTAGTGGGTGTCAGCGAAGCCTGTATTGCCACCCATCCCAGCGATATGGCGGTGGCTATGCGACTGCTGGATGCGGTGATTGAAACCGTCAGCCCTGATGGCAGCCAGCGGGCCATTCCCATCGCTGAATTCTACTGCGCACCGGGCGACACGCCGCATATCGAAACCGTGCTGCAGCCGGGTGAGCTGATCATCGCGGTTACCCTGCCTGCACCGCTGGGTGGCACGCACATTTACCGTAAGGTGCGCGATCGCGCTTCGTACGCCTTTGCGCTGGTCTCGGTGGCAACGGTTATCCTGCCTGAGGGTAGCGGCCGGGTGGCCGTCGGCGGCGTGGCCCATCAGCCGTGGCGCAGCGCGGCGGCGGATGCCGAACTTCCTCACGGGGCGCAGGCGGTCTGCGATGTGCTGTTTGCTGATGCGCGTCCCACTGAAGCCAACCGATACAAACTGTTGCTGGCGCAGCGTACGCTCGCCTCAGCGATCGCGGAAGCGAGGAGCAACGCATGAAATTTGACACACCAGCAACCGCCAATCCTATCGATCGGCAGCGCGTCGTCGGCCAGCCGCTGGCGCGCATCGACGGGCCGTTAAAAACCACCGGCTCGGCGCATTACGCCTATGAATGGCACGCTGAAGCACCGGATGCGGCCTACGGTTATGTGGTCGGCGCGCCAGTTGCCAAAGGCAATATTCTCTCGATTGACACCCACGCCGCAGCACAGGCACCGGGCGTGCTCGGCATCGTCACCGGAGCAACCGCCGGCAAGCTCAACAAGGCAGAGCGCAACACCGCGACGCTGCTGGCAAATAATAGAATCGAACACTATCACCAGGCTGTGGCGCTGGTGGTGGCGGAGACTTTCGAGCAGGCACGTGCGGCCGCGCAGTTGGTTAAGGTTAACTGCCAGGCTGAAACGGGGGCTTACGATCTTGAAGCGGCCCAGCCTGAAGTGACAACGTCACCCGAAGGTGAACCGGATAAAACACTGGGCGACGTCGATGCTGCCCTGCACAGCGCAGCCTTTACGCTGGACGCCACCTACACCACGCCCGATCAAAGCCATATGGCAATGGAACCGCACGCTTCCATGGCGCTGTGGCAGGATGATCACCTGACGGTCTGGACCTCGAATCAGATGATTAACTGGTGCCACACCGACCTGGCGCACACGCTCGACATGCCGATGGAAAAGGTGCGCGTGCTCTCTCCTTACGTCGGCGGTGGCTTTGGCAGCAAACTGTTTCTACGAAGCGATGCGCTGCTGGCGGCTCTGGGTGCGCGCGCCGTGGGACGCGCGGTGAAAGTGATGGTGCCGCGCCCGATGATCCCTAACAACACCACGCACCGGCCAGCAACGCGGCAGCGCATCCGATTAGCTAGCGATGCGCAAGGCCATCTCACCGCCATTGCCCATGAAAGCTGGTCCGGTAACCTGCCGGGCGGAACGCCGGAAACTGCGGTGCAGCAGACTGAATTACTTTACGCCGCCGCCAATCGGCTTACCGGACTGCGCCTCGCCGAACTCGATCTGCCCGAGGGCAACGCAATGCGTGCGCCAGGTGAAGCGCCCGGTCTGATGGCGCTGGAGATCGCCATGGATGAAATGGCCGCCATCGCCGGTATCGACCCGGTTGAGTTTCGCATCATCAATGATACACAGGTCGATCCGCTGCATCCGGAGCGCTTCTTTTCACGCCGCCAGCTGGTGCAATGCCTGCGCACCGGCGCCAGCAAATTTGGCTGGGCGGAGCGCTGTGCTAAACCCGGGCAACGGCGCGAGGGGCGCTGGCTGGTGGGCATGGGCGTGGCAGCCGGTTTCCGTAATAACCTGCTGGCGCCCTCCGCCGCGCGCGTGCAGTTGGATGCGCAAGGCACAATCACCGTCGAAACCGACATGACCGATATCGGCACCGGCAGCTATACCATCATCGCCCAGACGGCAGCCGAGATGATGGGCGTGCCGATTGAGCAGGTCAGCGTGCGGCTCGGCGATTCGGCGTTTCCTGTCTCGGCGGGTTCGGGTGGCCAGTGGGGAGCCAATACTTCCACGGCCGGGGTTTATGCGGCCTGCGTCCGGCTACGCGAGAAGGTTGCCGCACAGTTGGGTCTGGATGCGGAAAGTGCAGAGTTTGCCGATGGGCACATTCACGCCAACGGGCAGCGCCTGCCGCTCACTGCGGCGGGTCCGCTGATGGCGGAAGAGACCATGGAATTCGGCGATCTTGACAAAACCTTCCAGCAATCCACCTTTGCCGGCCATTTTGTCGAAGTGGCGGTCGATAGCGCCACCGGTGAAGTGCGCGTGCGGCGCATGCTGGCGGTGTGTGCTGCGGGGCGCATCCTCAACCCCAAAACCGCGCGCAGTCAGGTGATCGGCGCGATGACCATGGGCCTCGGCGCCGCGCTGATGGAGGAGCTGGCGGTGGACACCCGGCTCGGCTACTTCGTCAATCACGACATGGCAGGCTATGAAGTGCCGGTACACGCCGATGTGCCTGAGCAGGAGGTGATTTTCCTCGATGACACCGATCCGGTCTCTTCGCCGATGAAAGCCAAAGGCGTCGGTGAACTGGGGCTGTGTGGCGTCGGTGCTGCGCTGGTTAATGCGGTCTACAATGCAACCGGCGTCCGGGTGAGAGACTATCCGGTGACGCTGGATAAGTTACTCGCCGCGCTGCCTGACCAGCCGTAATGCAGGCCCCCTCCGCCAATGCATGCGGGCTGGCGGAGGGGGGAAAAATGTGAATGGCTAAGCCGTCAGGACTGGTTAACAGGTCATCAAGCTGATAATATTGAGACCTGTTAACCAGTCTGGAGAGACGTATGCCAAACATCATTCTCAGCGATATGAGCGCCAGCGTCAGTGAATTAAAAAAGAATCCTATGGCGACCGTCAATGCGGGAGAAGGCTTGCCGGTGGCGATTCTCAATCGTAATCAGCCCGCCTTTTATTGTGTTCCCGCACAACTTTACGAGCAAATGCTGGAAGCGCTGGACGATCAGGAACTGGTTAAAAAGGTAACTGAACGCCAACAGCAGCCGCTGATTGACGTGGATTTGGACAGCTTTCTGTGACATGGACAGTTAAGTTCAGGGAAGAAGCCCTGAAGGAGTGGCATAAGCTGGATAAAGCCATTCAGCAGCAGTTTGCCAAAAAGCTCAAAAAATGTTGTGAAAATCCTCATATCCCCTCAGCCAAATTGCGTGGCATTAAAGACTGCTACAAAATTAAACTCAGGGCTTCCGGGTTTCGCCTGGTTTATCAGGTGATTGATGACCAGTTGATCATCGCCGTGGTCGCGGTGGGTAAACGCGAGCGCAGTGACGTTTATCACCTTGCCAGTGACAGAATGCGCTAACGCATGACGCCGGCCCTCTGCGGCCAGCGTCACTGCGGTGGTTAATGCTCTCAGCGCCCCGCTTCCTTCGCCAGCCCGCACCAGTGCACCAGCGTCAGCGCAATGGCTTTGGTACAGGCCACCAGATCGGCAATCGGCACATGTTCGTTAGGCTGATGCGACAACGCCGGATCGCCGGGACCAAAGTTGACCGTCGGCGTCTGGCCCAGCGTGCTGGGCAGGCCAATGTCGCTGTGGGCACCAAAGCCGGCCAGCTGCGGATTCAGTGCCGCGGCGCTGACACCCTGCTGAAAAGCGCTGACAAACGGATGATCGGCCGGGATCTCGGCGCAGTCGGCATCCAGTATCCACTCCACGCGCGCCGGATGCTTTGCCAGATAGGGATCCAGCGCGCACACCTTCGCCACGTGCGCCTCAATCTCCTGTTTTACCTTACCGCCCAGCCCCATCTCATCCTTTTCTGCCGGCAGATACTGCACGTCGATGACGATCTCGGCGCGGCCGGCAATCGACGCCGGGTGCTCGCCCACTTTCAGCTGCGTCACGATAATCTGGTTGGGCAGATCCATGAGTGGATGGTTTTTGTCGGGCTGCGTCTGCCAGCGGCGGTTCAGCACATCGAGCCCGTCCAGCATCTGGCGACACAACATTACGGCATCAACCGGACCGCTGCTGTCCCAGCTGTTCGGCGTTAATTCCGCATGGCCGCCGATGCCATCCAGAATGATGCGCGCCCACAAAATGCCGTGGCAAATCGGCGCGATGCGATTGGCCGTTGGCTCCGTCATGATACCGGCATCGGCTTTGAAGCCGCGATCCACCATTGCCAGCGAGCCCATGCCACCGATCTCTTCATCCACCACCGTGGTGAACACCACGTCGCCGGCCAGCTGCACGTTGAGATCCTGCAGCAGCTCCACCGCCATCAGCATGCAGGCCACGCCGCCTTTCATGTCCACCGCACCGCGACCATACACCGCCTCGTTGCGGATCTCCGGCACAAAGGGATCGCTGTGCCAGTGCTCAGCCGGACCCGGTGGTACCACGTCAATATGGCCGGTAAGCATCAGCGACCTGCCGCCACCGGATCCGCTCAGGGTGCCGCCCAGATTGGGACGGCCTTCAAAGGTGCGGCCTTTATTGGCGCCCGGGCGGCCCTGATACTTCTGGTACAGCGTGGGGCCATCCGGATCCCACAGATCGGTGTCCATGCCCAGCGCCATCAGCCGCTGCTGCAGATAGTGCTGGCAGTCGCGCTCGCCCGGCCCGGCCTCGCGCGGATCGACTTTCACCACCGAGGGAAACGCCAGCAGGTCGCACAATGTCTGCGCGATACGCTGCGCGCTGGCATCGACGTGTGCGCTAATTTTTTCAGTCAGACTCATGTGTTATCTCCGATAGATAAAAAGTCGTTGTGCCATTAACACCATAATTAACAGCATGCCCACCACGCCCAGTTGCCACACACTGTTCAGCCCCAGCTGCAACATGCAGGTTTTGAGGGTGACCAGCATCAGCGCGGCGGCGAGAACGCCGATGACACTGCCTCGCCCGCCAAAGATCGCCACGCCACCCAGCAGCGCGGCGGTCAGCGATTCCAGCTCAAGATTGACGCCGATTTCCGGGCGGGCGCTGCCGAGCCAGCACAGGGAAATAAAGCCGGCGCAGCCCGCCAGCGCGCCGCTCAGGCAGTAAACCAGCAGCCGCAGGCGATCGACCGGAATGCCCACCAGCCGCGTGGCGTGCTCGTTGAAGCCGCAGGCGTAGATCCATTTGCCCCACGCGCTATTGCTGAGGATCAGCCACGCCAGCAGAAACGCCGGGATGACACAGGTTAAGAAAGGCAACGGAACGGACAGCATGGCCGCCCGGCCCCACTGCGTCAGCAGCGTCGGCACGCCGGCCACCGCCGCGCCACCGGTTAATGCCAGCGCCAGGCCGGAAAACAGATAAAAACTGCCCAGCGTAACGATCAGCGGCCAGAGGCGTAAGCGCGCCACCAGCAGGCCGTTCAGCGCGCCGGCCAGGCTACCGCTCAGCAGGCAAATCAGCGGCAGCCAGCCGGGCGCAATGCCCTGATCGAGTGCCAGCATGCCAATGACCGCCGAGAGCGAAACGTTACCGCCAACCGACAAATCAATGCCGCCGCCGCCAGTCATCACCACCAGCGACTGCCCAAGCGCCACCAGCGACAGCAGCGTGGCAAACTGCAGGATGGAGGTCAGCGACCATGCCGCCAGCATCTGCGGCAGCGCAATCGCGATGGCGCCCAGCAGCAACAGCCACAGCGCCAGCAGCAGCGTCAGATCGGGGGCTTTGCGCCACAGTTTCATGCCAGCCTCCTTAGCGATAACAGCCGCCCACTGGCTGCTTCACTGCTCAGCACCAGCAACAGCACCGCTCCGGTGACCACGGTTTGCCACAGCGAGGGCACGCCAATCAGCAGCAGGCCATTTTGCAGAATGCGCAACAGCAGCACGCCGAGCAGCGTGCCGAGCAGACTGCAGGAGCCGCCGGTAATGCGCGTGCCGCCCAGCACCACCGCGGCAATCGCCTCCAGTGCCAGCGTGCCGCCGACGGTCATCTCCACGTTACGATAGGTGGCGATGTAGCAGGTGGCGGCCAGGCCGCACAGCACGCCGCTGAGGGCAAAGGTCGCGACACGCACCTGGGTTACCGGAATGCCCGCCAGCCGCGCTTTTTCTTCGGAGTTGCCGGCGGCCAGCAGCCATAACCCGTACGGCGTATGGCGCAGCGCCAGCCACACCAGCGCCCAGGCCGCGACAATCAGCCAGGCCATCAGCGGCAGCCCCAGCAAAGGCCGCATCAGCGCATGCGTCAGATCGCCCGGCAGACCGGAAAGCCACTGCCCGCCCAGCAGCACAAACAGCGCCGTGCGCCAGACGCCGAACAGCCCCAGCGTGCCGACAATTGCCGGAATGCGGCCAATCACCACCACCAGCGCGGTAATCAGCCCTGCCAGCAGGCCAATAAGCGGGCCGGCCAGCGCCGCCAGCAGCGGAGATTGCAACATCAGCAGCTGTCCGACGCCCCACGCGGCCACGCCCATTACCACGCCGACCGACACATCGACGCCGCCCATGGCGATCACCAGCGTCATACCCAGCGCAATCAGCAGCAGTTCGCTGCTATTGCGCAGAATGGTCAGCAGGTTGTCAGCGGTGGCAAACCACGGCGAAAACCACGTAAAGCAGGCGCCAGCCAGCACGGCGATCGCCAGCAGAACGATTTCCCGCGAAGTCATATGCATCACAGGCCTCGTCAGAATTTGAACTGGTCGACGTTATCTTTGGTGAACACCGCCGGCTTGCCGAGCAGCAGCACACCGGTTTTGCTGTCAAAGGTCACCGGTTGGGCAAAGCCGGGAACGTGATTTTCGGCGGCAAAGGCTTTACCGTCGATCAGCTGTTTGCCCGCCCACACCGTCAGATAGCCAAGCTTTTCCGGGTCCCACAGCACGGTGTAGCCAAACGCCCCGCTTTTCAGGTAGGCGCGCGCGGTGTTCGGGCTGCAGAAACCGCTGCCGATCACCTTGCCGTTTTTGCCAGCGGTTTCGATGGCCTGCGCCACGCCCGGACAGGTCGTGGACGCCATGGCAATCACCCCTTTCAGATCGGGGTTAGCGGACATCAAATCGGTGGTGATTTGCGCCGCGCGGCTGGCGGAGCCGCCGGCGTACTGGGGTTTGAGCAGCGTAATGTGCGGATATTTGCTTTTCACCCGCTGCTGCATAAAGCCAATCCAGCTGTTGAGGTTGGACGCGGTGGCTTCGCCGGAGACGATGCCAATTTTGCCGCGCTCGCCGACGCGTTTGACCATCTCATCGATCACCGTATCGCCCAGTCCCTCATCGGTGGCCTGCGCCACATAAACCGGCCGGCCGCTGTCGGGCGCATCGCTGTCGCTGGTGAACAGATGCACATTACTCGCCTGCGCCTGCGCCATCACCGGCGCAATACTGGAGGCATCCAGCACGCTGATGCCAATCGCATTGACCTTCTGCGCAATCAGGTTCTGCACGATCTGCAGCTGACCCATCGGGTTGGTATCTACAGGACCGCTATAGACAAACTCCACGCCGAGATCGTGCGCGGCGCGCTTGCCGCCCGCCTCCATCGCCTGAAAATAAGGAATACCGATAATTTGCGGCACAAAGGCCACCTTTTGCGCCGCGAGGGCGTAACCCGATACCAGCAGTGACAGCGAACAAACAGCAGTTGCAATGCGATGCATGATGATTTCCCCTGGTGTGCGTGCTTAGGTGTTTTCGAAAAGGCGCGCATCAGGATGCGCGCCGGTAATGAGTGCAACGATTTCATCCGGCGTGGTGTCCGCGTGACGGCGCTCGGCAATTTTGCGGCCGCGACGAAACACCACCATGCGATCGGCGACGGCAAACACATCGCTGATGTTGTGGCTGATCAGCACCACGGCGCAGCCGCGCTCCGCCAGGCGGCGCGTCAGCTGCAGGACTTTCTGCGTTTCCGCCACGGCCAGCGCGGCGGTGGGTTCATCCATGATCACCAGCTGTGCGTTGAGATTGAGCGCGCGACAGATCGCCACCGCCTGACGCTGGCCGCCGGACAGACTGCCGACCGCCGCTTCGGCATCGGAAATGTGCGCATCAAGCTCGGTCAGCAGCCGATCTACCGTTTCCCGCATCGCGCGGCGACGCAGAAAAGGAATGCCGAGCACGCGGCGCTTCAGCTCGCGGCCGAGAAACACGTTCTCGGCAATTGACAGATTTTCTGCCAGCGCCAGCTCCTGATAGATCGTGGCAATACCGTGCTCGGCGGCCTGACGCGGAGAAGTGAATTTCACCGCCCTGCCATCCACCCACAGTTCGCCGTCGCTGGCGCTGTACGCGCCGGATAACACTTTGGTGAAGGTGGATTTGCCCGCGCCGTTGTCACCCAGCAGCGCCAGCACTTCACCGCGATGAATCGACAGATTGACCTGGCTAAGCGCCGTTAACGCGCCGAAGCGTTTGCCAATGTTGCGCGCTTCGATGAAACAGCTAGTCATGGGCGCTCTCCGGGTAAGCTGCGCTGTGGAAATCGATCTCCCACTGCAGCACGCGGGCGTAAAGCTGCGACAGCTGCGCCTGTTGCGCCGCGCTGAGCGTCAGTGCGCACTGGTCGAGTTCGGTTTTCAGCCACTGCGCCTGCTGATGGAACTCGTCTTCAGCATGCATCTCTACCCAGCGGCGCACGTCAGCGTCCTGCTGCGATTGCGCGCTGACGCGCAGGCACCAGTGGTAATACATCCACTCGGCACCGAACATCAGGGTGATGATTTCCGCATAGCTGCCCTGCTGCGCGACTTTCAGCATGCCATCGCGGAATGCGCTGACGCCGGGCAGATCGTCCGGATAATCCGCTGGCTGAATGCCGCGCCGCGCCAGCACCGCCTCAAACCAGGCGATTTGCGTATCCACCAGCGCATTGAGCACGCCAATCAGCCAGCGCTGCTGACGAATGCCGGGCGCCTTGCTCACCGCCAGCGCAAAAATAGCGATGGCGGTGGCGACGAAGTTACCCTCAAACACCAGATAACGATTAAACACGCTGTCCGGCAGCCGATCGTGCTCAATGTCGACGACAAAGCGGTGCTGCTGCATCGCCTGCCATAGCGCCTGATGCTGCGTCAGCAGCCGATCGCTGAAGCTTTCCATTACGCCTCCTCCAGCGCAGCCTGCGCCACCGCCATGAAGTGCTTCACGCGCGCCAGTTCCACCGGGTTCCACCACACGCCATCGACTTTCAGCGTGCTGGCGACAATCACCCCCTGCGTGCGGCCAAGGATCTGGCAGACGTTGTCCGGCGTCACGCCTGAGCCCACCAGCAGCGGCAAGGCAGTTGCGGCGCGGATTTCGTCGATCTCACTCAGCGTGGCGCTGTCGCCGGTGCGCTGGCCGGTGGCGATCACCGCATCGGCTTCGAAGAAGTCGACGTCACGCGTCAGCTCCTGAATTGAGCGGTCGGCGACAATCGCGTGGCTGCCGTGTTTAACATGGCTATCGGCAAATACGCGGATATGATCGGCCCGCAGCTGATTGCGATAGCGCAGCGCTTTAGCGGCTGCCCCTTCGATAAAACCTTCATTGGCGATATAGGCATTGGCCCACTGGTTAACGCGCACAAAATCCGCCCCGCCGGCTAATGCCGTGGCAATTGCCGGGATTGCCGCATTGGCCAGCACGTTAATTCCCAGCGGTGCAGCAAAACGCTCGCGGATTTTATCGGTGATCACCGCCATAAATGCCGCCGTTTCCGGACCAATATCGTCGGGCTTGGCAAAGGGAATATCGCCATGATTCTCAACGATTAAACCGTGCACGCCGCCAGCGAGATAATTATCCGCATCGCGCAGGGCGCAATCGATAATTTCACTCGCCGGTTTACCACGATATTTCGGCGAGCCGGGAAAGGCATCGCAGTGAATAACACCAATCACCGCTTTACTGCGTGAAAAAATATCTTGTATTGCGTTACTTTTTTCTGCTGATATAGAAGCCATCTCTTTCACCTTATTAACGAGAAAACTATGCGTGTCTATGTTGCAGGCAATATTGTGGTGGATGAAACCTGGTCCATCGATCAACTCCCTGAAAAAGGCGCCTCAATTCATGGCAAAAAAATTGCGCAGGATATCGGTGGCAAAGGCGCCAATCAGGCAATCATACTTTCGCGTTGCGGCATCGATACGCGCTTAATTAGCGCCACCGGCGATGATATTAACGGCCAGTGGATCCGCGGACGCATCCGGCACGAGAAATTAACCTTACTGCCGCCTCAGTTTTTGTCTGCTCACAGTGACACCTCAATTATTTTTAATAGCAGCGATGGCGATAATGCCATTATTACTACCACCGCCGCGGCCGACGCACTGGCAGCGGATATTATCCTGGCTTACTTAGCCGATGCCGCTGCCGGCGATATTCTGCTGCAGCAGGGCAATTTTTCTGCGGAGAAAACCCGCCGGTTATTTAGCTGGGCAAAAGCGCATGGCTTAACCACGGTATTTAATCCTTCACCGGTCAATCCGGACTTCGCCGATCTCTGGCCACTGATTGACATCGCGGTGGTCAATCAACCGGAAGCCGATCTGCTGCAACCCGCCGGCGTTAACACGCTGGTGATTACCCAGGGTGCTGCCGGTGCGCTGCTGATGCGCGGCAATCAGCGCGTGTACTGCCCGGCGATGAACGTCGCGACCGTCGATACCACCGGCGCCGGTGACACCTTCCTCGCCGTGCTGCTGGCGTCTGCCCTGCTGCGCGGCGTCGCGCCCGACCTGCTGGCGCTGCAGCATGCCAGCGCGGCGGCGGCGATCACCGTCAGTCGCACTGGCACGCTGAACGCGTTTCCCGATGCTGATGAATTACAACGTATTCTGGCGCAGCGCTAAGCCTGGGCGCAGACGTTCGCGTCTGCGCCTGGCGGTTACTTAAACAGCGAACGGTAGCTATCGACGTTGGCTTTGGTCACCACCGTGGCCGGAACCAGAATGGTTTTGCTCACGGTTTTGCCGGCCGTCAGGCTATTCAGCGCTTTCAGCGCTTCTTCACCCATTTTCTTCGGATCCTGCTGCAGCACGGCGGTAACGTAGCCACCGTCAATGCCGCTGATGGCTTTTGCCGTAAGATCCCAGCCGAATACCTTGATGTCCTTCTGCCGCCCCTGGTTTTCTACTGCGGCAATGGCACCCAGCAGCGCCGGCTCGCCGGTGGCATAGATCGCGGTGAGATCCGGGTTGCCGGTAATCAGGTTTTCGGCGGCGGTCATGGCGTTGTCCTGAATATTCTGGCCATCGACCACATCGGCGACCGTTATCTGGCTGTTGCTTTTAATCGTCTCTTCAAAGCCTTTCTGGCGCTGGTTTTGGATGGCCGAATTGAGCGCGCCAACAATTCCCAGTCGCGCTTTGCCGCCCATCTCTTTCGCAACATAATCGACAAAGTATTTGCCGAGGATTTTTCCACCTTCGAGGTTATCTACCCCCACCTGCGCTGCCTGCGGACCGGCAGGCAATACGGCATCAATCGCAATCACCGGAATATTCGCCGCTGCGGCTTCTTTTATCGCTGGCATAATACCGTTGACATCAATCGCATCCACCAGAATGCCTTTCACTCCCTGCTGAATATAGTTTTCAATCGCATCGTTTTGCGCCACGGGATTATCGTTGGCGTTATAAATCACCAGCTGTTTACCGCTGGCTTTGGCCGCTTCCTGTGCGCCCTGATTCATCAGGTTAAAAAACAGCGCCTGCTGATTAATCTGGACTAACGCATAAGTGGGTGCGGCGTGAGCCTGAACGCATAATGAACCTGCGGCGAGTAAACCACTCGCAATGAACAGTGAACGCAGTTTTCCGCTGAAAGATGACATCATTGAGTTCCTCGTCGGGAATAATAATAACCAGCGCTTCTCAGCGACGTACCGCTGAGCGTTTTTTTTGGCAGGTAAATATCAGTTCAATGATTCTGAGCACGGCGATAATGCCGTGTTTTGATGCCGCCGGCGTTGTCTTTTTCGGCATCCCATCCACTGGGAGTGCGGGGTGAAAAAAAACAATGTCGGGTTGGGAAGTTAATCCCGGTACTGCGGTAAACGCTTTATACAATTCGCCCGACGAATTTTTTTGTCAAGTGTTTATTTCTCCAGCAACGCAATCGGGAAAGCGCTGTATTAGTCGCGCTTAACTGTGTTACAGATAAGCCACCCCGGCAAACATGGCGAAATGGATGAGTACAAAACGCGTGTTGTTATCTGACGTGGCAAAGCTGGCTGGCCTGTCAAAAGCCACGGTGTCACGCTATCTGAATCACAGTATTGTGCTGCCGCAGGACACCGTTGACCGCATTGAAAGCGCGATCCGCACGCTGGACTATCGCGGTAATTCTCTTGCGCGGCGTTTAAGCAAAGGCGGCAGCGAAACCCTGGGCCTGGTGCTGCCGGATATCACTAACCCATTCTTTGCCGAACTGGCGGATGCCGCCGAAGAAGCGGCGTCAGCGCACGGTTACAGTCTGGTGCTGTGCATCACGCGTAACAACCCGGACAAAGAGGCGCAGTTTATCCGCTGGCTGGATACGCGCCAGGTGGATGGCCTGCTGTTCACCACCAACCGGCCGGACAACGGCCTGCTGCGCGATGAAATTCAGCGCCAGCGCCATGTGGTCTTGCTGGATGAAGACATTCCCGGCAGTAACGTGCCGAAGGTTTTTGCGGATAACGTGCAGGGTGGCCGCATGGCCACCGAGCAGCTGATCGCCGCCGGGCACACGCAGATTGCGTTTATCGGCGGCCCGGAGCAGCTGATGAGCGTGCGCGAACGCTATCTTGGCTTTTGCACCGCGATGCAGCAGGCCGGTTTAACCGTACCGCCGCAATGGGTGATGTATGGCAACTACGAACGCGCATTTGGTCAGCAGGCGTTGCAGCACCTGTTCCGCTGCACGCCGCGCCCTACCGCCGTGTTCGCCGCCAGTGACTATCTGGTGCTGGGACTGCTCGACGGTCTGCGCGCCATCGGCCTGCAGGCACCGGCGGCGCTGTCGCTGGTCGGCTTCGATGACGCCAACTACAGCGATCTGACCCAGCCGCGCATCTCCACCATCCGCCAGCCAGCGCGCCAGCTGGGCCACACGGCGGTGAGCATCATGCTGCGCCTGCTCAACAACGACAGCAGCATCCCGATGGAGACACGTTTACCGGTGGAATGGATTGGTCGCGATTCGGTGGGATTTGTTAGCGATGTCCCAAAATGAGGCAAAACCGCACAATTATGGCGCAAAAAGTGAGCGATTTTTTCCGTTAGCGGTATAGTGAGTAAACCGGTTTACTTGCTGATTACATAACATACGATGTATTACAACAAGTTAGCCGCGAGTGCAGTGCCTGTTATTCAGGCTGGCATGGATGCTGCAATGTCATACCTGGCGAGTAAATATCATTGTAGCGTTTACCCTGTTGCTGTGAATTAAGGGTTTATCTGACAGGTAAACCGGTTTACTAGATTGTAAATCGTGTCAGATAGCCTCTTTTTCGCGACCGGCTAAACATTTCCCACAGGCGTTGATGGGAGTGATCCAATGCAGCAATTACAAGCTCTTCCGGCCCGGGTTGAGATGATTAACATCACCAAAACCTACGGCTCAATTCGTTCTCTGCGCGGCGTCAATCTGCAGCTGGCCCCCGGCGAAGTGCTCGGTCTGGTGGGCGACAACGGTGCCGGCAAATCGACGCTGACCAAAGTGCTGTCCGGCGCGGTGATCCCCACCAGCGGCGCGATCCGCATTGATGGCGAACAGCAGCACTTCAGCAATCCGGCGGATTCGCGCCGTTGCCATATCGAAATGGTTTATCAGGATCTGTCGCTGTGCGACACGGTCGACGTGGCCGGTAACCTGTTCATGGGCCGCGAACCGACCAGACGCATCCTCGGCGTGCCGTTTCTCGATCAGGCCACAATGCATGCGCAGGCGCGTGAGATGCTGAAAGGCCTCGGCATCTCGATTCCCGATACCCGTCTGCTGGTGCGTAACCTCTCCGGCGGGCAGCGCCAGGCCATTGCTATCGCCCGTGCCGCCGCGTTCGATCCTAAAGTGCTGATTATGGATGAACCCACTGCCGCACTGGCGGTAGCGGAAGTCGAGGCGGTGCTGGAGCTGATTCGCCGCGTGTCGGCGCGTGGCGTCAGTGTGATCCTCATCACCCATCGGCTGCAGGATCTGTTCCTGGTGTGCGATCGCATCATGGTGATGTACGAGGGCACTAACGTGGCCGATCGCCGCGTGGCGGACACCAGCCTGAGCGATATCGTCAACCTGATCGTGGGTGAGAAATTTACCGCGCAGTCCGCGGCAGCACACTGAGGTAACAGGATGAGCATCATGAATTTAGGCAGTTCACGCATGATCCAGCACTCTCTGCCGCGCCGCTTGTTGCATAACCATTCGGGTGTGGTGAGCATCGCGCTGTTTTTTGTCTTTTGCTGCGTGGTGTTTTCGCTGATCACCAGCAACTTTCTCACCAGCACCAACTGGCTGAATATCATCCGTCAAAGTGCCCCGCTGCTGATCGTCGCTACCGCGATGACGCTGGTGATCACTACCGGCGGCATCGATTTGTCAGTCGGCTCAACACTGGCGCTGGTGGGCGCGCTGTCGGCGATTGCGCTCAATAACTGGGGCCTGCCGTGGCCGGTGGTGCTGATTGGCGGGCTGCTGCTCGGCGCGCTGGTGGGCGCCATCAACGGCTTCTTTATCGCCTGGGAAGGGATACCGGCATTTATCGTCACGCTGGCCACGCTGGCAGTGGTGCGCGGCATCGCGCTGCTGGTGACGCAGGGCTATTCGATTCCGGTGCCGGCTGACAGCCTGTTCACCTTTATGGGTCGCGCCTGGGTGCTGGGGATTCCCATGCCGGCGCTGATCGGCATCGTGGTGCTGCTGGCCGGTCACATTGTGCTTAATCACCTGCGCTTTGGCCGCTACGTCACCGCCATCGGTGCCAACGCGGAAGGCGCACGCCGCAGCGGTATCAATACCAAAGCGGTGACCATGAAAGTGTACATTCTCAGCGGTATGGCGGCGGCGCTGGCTGGCATGATCATCACCGCGCGCCTCGGCAGCGGCTCTTCTAACCAGGGCGAAGGTTTTGAACTGCAGGTGATTGCGGCGGTGGTGCTGGGCAGTACCAGCCTGTTTGGCGGCTTTGGAACCGTGATCGGTACGCTGCTCGGCGCGCTGTCGATTGCCATTATCCAGAACGGCCTGATTTTGTCGCATATCTCGCCGTTTTATACCCAGATCGCCACTGGCACCATCATTCTGCTCGCCATCTGGCTCAACACCCGCATTCTCAACCCGAGCCGCGCGCCCGCCAAAGGATAGCCCATGAAAGGATCAATTTTTCGCCATGCGGATCCGTTGCCGCTCGGCGTCAGCAGCGGTCAGGTGATGACGGTGCTCGGTCCGCTGCCGGTGGCGGAGATGGGTGTAACGCTGATGCATGAGCATATTTTACTGGATGCCTCCGGTAAATGGGTGCCGCCCTGCTGCTGTAGCGACCGCCACATTGCTGAAATGCCGGTGCGCATCGAGAACCTCGGCGAGCTGTCGCTCAACCCGCTGATGAGTCGCGACAACTGCCAGCTGTTTGACGTCGATACCGCGATTGACGAGCTGATGAAATACCGCGCGCTGGGCGGCGAAACGGTGATCGATCCGACCAATATCGGCATCGGCCGCGATGGTAAAGCACTGCAGCGCATCGCTCGTCTTACCGGCCTGAATATTGTGATGGGTACCGGCCTGTATCTGGAGCCGTCGCATCCGGAGTGGGTAAAAAACATCAGCGTGGAACAGCTGACCGACAAGCTGATTTATGACCTGGGCGGGCTGCCGGACAAGCCGGAGGTGCTGGCCGGGCTGATCGGTGAAATCGGTATCTCCAGCCGCTTCACGCCTGATGAAGAAAAATCGCTGCGTGCCGCCGGGCGCGCCAGTGCGGCCACCGGCGTACCGATTCAGGTGCATCTGCCGGGCTGGGAGCGGCTCGGCCATAAGGTGCTGGATATTCTGGCGCAGGAAGGCGCCGATCTGCGCCACACCGTGCTGTGTCACATGAACCCCAGCTTTGCCGACAAAACCTACCAGCGCGAGCTGGCGGATCGCGGCGTGTTCCTCGAATACGACATGATCGGCATGAGCTACTACTACGCCGACGAATCGGCGCAGTCACCGTCCGATGAGGAGAACGCGCGCGCCATTTGCGCACTGATCGACGACGGTTATCTGCAGCAGATTTTGCTGTCCCAGGACGTGTTCCTGAAAACCATGCTGACGCGCTACGGCGGTCACGGCTATGGCTACATCCTCAAACATTTTGTGCCGCGCCTGAAACGTCATGGCGTCAGCGGCGAACAACTCGAAACCCTGATGATCACTAATCCGCAACGGGTGTTTGGCGGATAAACGGAGAAGTTGGCATGCAAAAGAACGTCTTGCTGGTCGGTGAATCCTGGACCAGTACCGCAACGCACGTAAAAGGCTTTGATCAGTTTGCTACCGCCACCTGGCACAGCGGTGCGGCGGATTTTCTTGCCGCGCTGCAGGAGAGCGCCTATGCCGTGACGCATATGCCGGCCCACGCCGCCGCCACTGATTTTCCGCAGACGCTGGAGGATTTGCAGCGCTGGGATGTGATTATTCTGTCCGATATCGGTGCCAATACCCTGCTGCTGCATCCGGACACCTGGCTGAAAAGCCGGCGCACGCCCAATCGCCTGTCGCTGATTCACGACTATGTTGCCGCGGGTGGCGCATTGATGATGGTAGGCGGTTATTACAGTTTTCAGGGAATTAACGGCGGCGCACGCTATCGCAATACGCTGGTGGAGAAAGTGCTGCCGGTGCGCTGTCTGGCCTGGGATGACCGCATCGAAACGCCGGAAGGCAGTTACGCTGAGGTGACAACGTCACACAAAGTGGTTACCGATCTTGCCGGCGACTGGCCGTGGCTGCTCGGTTATAACGAAGTGGAGATGCAGCCGGAAGGCACGCTGCTGGCCACCGTGGCGGGCACCGGTCATCCGCTGCTGGCGGTGCGCGAATATCAGCAAGGCCGCTCGCTGGTGTGGACCAGTGACATGTCAGCCCACTGGCTGCCGGAAGAGTTCAGCCGCTGGCCGGGCTATCGCCAGCTGTGGATCAACTGTCTCGACTGGCTGACGGAGCGTGACTGATGGCACCGCGCTCACTGCCTCTGGCGCAGCAGCTGCTGAGCTTTGACACCATCAATCCACCGGGCAATGAGCTGGCCTGTGTGCAATTCCTCGCAGCGTGGCTGCAGGAGCAGGGCTTTGTGGTCGAACTGACGGGGTTTGGCGAGCAGCGCGCGAACCTGATCGCCCGCCTGCCGGGCCAGATGCCGGGCAAACCGCTGGCCTTTACCGGCCATCTGGACACCGTGCCGCTGGGTAATCAGCATTGGCAGTTTGATCCGTTTGGTCACGACATTGATGGCGACCGGCTGTACGGACGCGGCGCCAGCGATATGAAAGCGGCGATAGCAGCGTTTGTGCTGGCCTGCGTGCAGCACAAAGCGGCGATTGCCGCCGGGCGCGGCGTGGTACTGCTGCTGACCGGCGGTGAAGAGACCGGCTGCCACGGTGCCCAGGCGCTGATCGCGACCGGGCAGTTGCCTGAAGTTGGCGCGCTGATCGTGGGCGAGCCGACCGCCAACCAGCCGGTGATCGGCCACAAAGGCGCGCTGTGGCTGCGCTGCGAGACGCGTGGCAAAACCGCGCACGGTGCCATGCCGGAGCTGGGCATCAACGCTATCTATCTGGCGGCCGATGCGCTGGGTAAGATTCGTCACTTTTCACCGGGCGCGCCGCATCCGCTGATGAAACAGCCGACGCTGAACGTCGGCCGCATTGAGGGCGGCCTCAACATTAACTCGGTGCCGGACCGCGCCGCGTTTGATGTGGATATCCGCAGCGCGCCCAACCTGCAACACGCGGTGATTCGCCAGCAGCTGGCGACCTTTCTCGGTGACAGCGTGCACATCAGCACGCTGGTCGATTTGCCGGCGGTGCTGAGCCCGGAGCGGCACCAGTGGATTCAGTCGGTGTACCGTGCCTGCGAAGCCGTGACGCAGGAACCTGCGGAAGCGCGTATCGTGCCCTATTTTACCGATGCCTCGCTGCTGCTGCCGGCGCTCAGCGATCCGCCCTGCATTATTCTCGGTCCCGGTGAGCCGACGCTGGCGCACCAGACTGATGAATACTGCCTGGTGAGCCGTCTGAGCGAGGCTGAGCAGATTTACGGGCAGCTCATCGCTGAATGGATGCGCTGAGTGCCGCTGATGCGCTAAAAGCGGATTTTTTCCCTCTGCGCCGCCGGAAACGCCCTGCAGCCTGTTACACTCGTCGGCTATAACAACTTTTTAACGTCAGCGGCGCAGTGTGCTGGCGTTATTACGCAGGATAGTCGCGGTTATGCCCGTCAATTTTGACCTCAACGATCTCTACGCCTTCCGCGCGCTGGTGGAGTACGGCAACTTTCGTCTGGCGGCGGAGTCAATCTGCCTGTCGCAATCAGCGCTCAGCCGCAGAATTGAGAAGCTGGAAGCGGCGCTCGGTGCCCGGCTGTTTGACCGCACCACGAGGCGCGTCACGCTGACGCTGTATGGTCAGAACTTTGCTCAGCGCTCGGAGCAGTTGCTGGATAATGTCGAATCGATGCTGGCCGACGTCGAGCGCGCCAGCCAGGATCGCACTGGCCTGATCACCGTCGCTACCGTGCCCTCAGGCGCTTACTATTTTATGCCGGAGGTGATCCGCCGCTTTCAGACGCGTTACCCGCGCGTGCGCATCAAGCTGATTGATAGCAGCGTCGGCAACGTGATGGATGCAGTGAGCAGCGGACAGGCCGATTTCGGTATCTGCTTTGCGCGCAATTTACCGCCGGAGCTCACCTTCACGCCGCTGGTGGAGGATGTTTACGTCGCCGCCTGTCGCCACGATCATCCGCTGGCGACGCGCCAGCAGCTCAGCTGGCAGGAGTATTTTTTGCAGGATTATGTGGCGCTGGATAAGGTGTCCGGTAACCGCAATCTGCTGGACAGTGCGCTGGCGCATCTTACGCCCGCCCGGCAAAGTATCTGCGAAACGCGCCATGTCACGACGCTGCTGGGGATGGTAGAAGCGGGCATCGGCATTGCTGCCGTGCCCGCGATGTCGATGCCGGCGAACGGGCATCCGCTGCTGCGCCAGCTGGCGCTGACCGATCCGCAGGTCACCCGTTCGGTAGGATTAATTCGCCGCAGCGGACGTATGCAATCTTACGTCGCTGCGGAGCTGGAAAAGCTGATTATCGAACAGTCTCAGCACGCTTAACGCGCGGTTTGCAACGTCAGCGCGCGGCGGCGATACAGGTACAGCGTCGCCAGCAGCGCGCAAATCGCCGCAAAGCTCATCCAGTAACCCGGTGACGCTTTGTCGCCGGTGTATTCGATCAGCGCGGTAGACACCACCGGCGTGAAGCCGCCAAACAGCGCGGTTGCCAGGCTGTAGGCCAGCGAGAAACCGGCGACGCGCACTTCTGCCGGCATCACTTCAGTCAGCGCCGGTATCATCGCACCGTTATACAGGCCGTAAATAAACGACAGCCACAGCAGCACGCTCAGCATCATGCTGAAGGTCGGCGTCTGCGCCAGCAGCGTCAGTGCCGGGTAGGCGGTCGCCAGCGCCAGCAGCGTCATCGCCAGCAGCACCGGTTTACGCCCAAAGCGGTCCGACAGCGCACCGCCAACTGGCAGCCAGATAAAGTTGGAGATCGCCACCAGCAGCGTCACCAGCAGGCTGTCCGAGGCGCTCAGCATCAGCACTTTTTTGCCGAAGGTAGGTGCATAGACGGTAATGAGGTAGAACGCGGTGGTGGTCATCGCCACCATCAGCATCCCGGCAATCACCACCGGCCAGTTTTGTAACAGCGTGCTAAATACCTGACGCATATCCAGATGATGACGGCGCGCGCTGAACTCCTGCGTTTCCTCCAGACGGCGACGCAGAATAAAGATAAACGGCACGATCAGGCAGCCAAACAGGAATGGAATACGCCAGCCCCAGGCGCTGATGGCGCTCTGCTCCAGCGCAGCATTGAGCGCGAAGCCCATTGCGGCCGCGACCATGATGGCAACCTGCTGACTGCCGGATTGCCAGCTGGTGTAGAAACCTTTGCGCCCTGGCGTGGCAATCTCTGCCAGATAAACCGACACGCCACCCAGTTCTGCCCCGGCCGAGAAGCCCTGCAGCAAACGGCCAATCAGCACCAGCAGCGGCGCCCACAGGCCAATCGACTGGTACGACGGGATCAGCACGATCAGGAAGGTGCCCGCCGCCATGATCGACAGCGTGACGATCAGCCCTTTGCGCCGGCCAACCTTATCGATATAAGCGCCCAGCACAATCGCGCCAATCGGCCGCATCAGGAAGCCGGCACCGAACACCGCAAAGGTCATCATCAGCGACGCGAATTCGCTGCTGGCGGGGAAAAAGGTGTGCGCGATATAGGTGGCATAGAAACCGAACAGGAAGAAATCGAACTGTTCGAGGAAGTTGCCGGAGGTGACGCGGAAAATAGCGCCAACCCGGGCTCGGGTGGTCATCGGTAAGGCAGAGGAATGCATAAGTATCTCCAGTTTGTCCCTGGCGCTGTTATCAATCGCGCCTGCTTCGGAAGACTGGATCAGAACGTTAAGGTTAATAAGCGCAATAAACGCATGGCGTGATGCGTGCGGCGCATTAATCGCTGCCGGCAACGGGCCACCCTCAATATTAACAATGAGTTAACAAAGCCAGCCCCGTTTTTACTCCGCTCAGGCCCGCGGGCACCACAATACAGATTTGTGACCAGCTTCAAGCCGCTCACGGTGAGCCTGGCGCATCACAGGATAAACACATCTTTTTTTTCGCATATGTATTTGACTTCATCACGTCGCCGCACCACACTGTTTGCTTTCCATTCAGGAGGGATTATGTCGCCGCTAACGCCACTGCAGCTGTTTAAAAACCTTTCCGATGAGACGCGTCTGACGCTGGTGCTGCTGCTGAAAGAACGTCAGGAGCTGTGCGTGTGCGAGCTGTCTGCCATTCTGCAACTGCCGCAGCCGAAGATTTCCCGTCATCTGGCGCTGCTACGCAACAGCGGTTTGCTGAGCGATCGTCGTGACGGCAAGTGGATCCACTATCGCCTTTCGCCACATATGCCGGTGTGGGCAGCGACGGTGATCGAACAGGCATGGCAATGCCAGCGCGATGCGATCCATGCCCTGCTGCTGCCGGTGCAGCGTGACCAGCTGACCACCGATGGCCGGGCGGTGTGTCTGTAAAAAATTTTACCCATACATATTCGATTTACCATATATGAAACGAACACAACCTGACTTTCCGGAGGAAACATGTTACTGGCAGGGACTATTTTCGCCATTACTTTACTGCTGGTGATCTGGCAACCGCGCGGGCTGGGCATTGGCTGGAGTGCCAGCGCCGGCGCGCTTCTGGCGCTACTGACGGGCGTGGTGCATCCCGGCGATATCCCGGCGGTGTGGCAGATTGTCTGGAACGCCACCGCCACCTTTATTGCGGTGATCATCATTAGCCTGCTGCTTGATGAGGCCGGCTTTTTTGCCTGGGCGGCGCTGCACGTGGCGCGCTGGGGCGGTGGCAGCGGTAAAAAATTGTTCTCCTTTATTATCCTGCTGGGTGCCGCAGTCGCCGCGCTGTTTGCCAATGACGGCGCCGCGCTGATTCTGACGCCTATCGTGATCGCGATGCTGCTGGCGCTGGGTTTCAGCCGGGGGGCCACGCTGGCGTTTGTCATGGCGGCCGGTTTTATCGCCGATACCGCCAGCCTCCCGCTGGTGGTGTCCAATCTGGTTAACATCGTCTCGGCCGACTATTTCCGGATCGGCTTTGGCGATTACGCCGCTGTGATGGTGCCGGTCACGCTGGCGGCGGTGCTGGCGACATTGCTGATGCTGCACCTGTTTTTCCGCAAAGAGCTACCGCTCAGCTACGATCGCGCCCGGCTGACGTCGCCTGCGGCGGCAATTCGGGATCGAGCTACTTTCCGCGCGGGGTGGCTGGTGCTGCTCTTATTGCTGGCTGGCTTTTTTGCCCTTGAGCCGCTGGGCGTACCGGTGAGTGCCGTGGCCGCCGCAGGCGCACTGATGCTGTGGCTGGTGGCGCGGAGGGGTCAGGTGATTGATACGCGTAAAGTGCTGCGCAGCGCTCCGTGGCAGATTGTGGTGTTTTCGCTCGGCATGTACCTGGTGGTGTATGGTTTGCGCAACGCCGGGCTGACCGTCTGGCTCACCGGCTTGCTCAACGATTTTTCTTCCACTGGCCTGTGGGGCGCAACGTTTGCCACCGGCTTCTTCAGCGCCCTGCTCTCCTCCATCATGAATAATATGCCGACGGTGCTGGTGGGCGCCCTGGCGATTGATGCCAGCACGGCGCAGGGCGTAGTGCGCGAGGCGATGATTTACGCCAACATTATCGGCTGCGATCTGGGTCCGAAAATCACTCCGATTGGCAGTCTGGCAACGCTGCTATGGCTGCACGTACTGGCGCAAAAAGAGATTCGCATCAGCTGGGGCTACTATTTTCGCGTCGGCATCACCCTGACGTTACCGGTGCTGGCCGTGACGCTGGCAGCTCTGGCGCTGCGCCTTTCCCTTTGACCGTTAAGAGACTGACAATGACTAACATTACCATCTATCACAACCCGGACTGCGGCACCTCGCGCAATACGCTGGCACTGATTCGCAACAGCGGCGTCGAGCCCACCATTGTGCTTTATCTGGTTACGCCACCCACGCGTGAAACGCTGCAGCAATTGATCGACGCCATGGGGATTGGTCTGCGCGCGCTGGTGCGTCGAAACACCGACGCCTGGCAGGCGCTGGGGCCCGTACGTGAAACGCTGAGCGATGAGCAACTGCTGGATGCCATGCTGGCGCAGCCGATTCTCATCAACCGCCCGATTGTGGTGACGCCACTGGGAACGCGTCTGTGCCGTCCTTCTGAGCAGGTGCTGGATATCCTGCCCGATGCGCAGCGCGGTCCGTTTACTAAAGAGGATGGTGAGGTGGTGATTGATGCGCAGGGCCGGCGCGTCAGTCTTTAGTCGGTCAGAAATCGTCCGGGATAATCTGCTTCAATCGCGTGTACCTGGTCATAACGGCCAAACAGGCGATAGCGATTGCGGGCAATCAGGTTGTAGATCAGGTTAGTGAGCCCGTCCGGCAGATAACGCAGAACGCCACAGGCGCGCCACGGCCAGGGCAGCGAGTACATAATGCGACAGATGGCCTGCGCGCGCAGCCAGTGCTGCCCATCGCGCAGTAACACGATAGTGCGGATGTTATCGTGCGGTAATCCGGCGCGCTGCAGCAGCTGTTTGCCGCGCTCGCTCTGGATCGCCGCAAAGTGATAATCGCGCGGCAAGCGGTGGCGCAGCAGAAAAATCACCCAGGCATTACACAGCTTGCATTGTCCATCATAAAGAATGATCGGCTGGCCGGACTCGGGTTGTACGGATGATGACACCTTACCTCCGCATTGCAGATACAAAAAAACCGGTGAGGCGACACGCCCCACCGGTTCTATTATATGTCACTTATCAGAAGCTGACTTTCACGCCCGCCACCGCGCTGGTGTCGCTGTAGCTGTGGTTGCCCAGCTGCTGCGCCACGCCGCCCCACAGATTGACGTTCGCGTTCAGCCGCGCGTCCACGCCCAGCTTCACCTCGGCGGCGTTACGCGTGCCCGCCTGCTGGATGTTCACGCCGTTCAGCGCGGTGCCGAACGCCCTGCTGTTGTGCAGCCAGTTGGCCTCGGCGTACGGCTCGATGGCGCTCTGCGACTGCGGGTCGAGCAGTGCGCGCAGCGAGGCGCGCACGCCCAGGCGGCTCTGCAGGTTGTCCTGGCCGGTGGCCTGCACGCGGCTGCCGTTCTGCTCTTTCACGTCGTCCGCCTTCACGCCCTGCCAGTTCAGCTGCGCCTGCGGACGCAGCCACAGGCTGGTGCTGTCGCTCAGCGTCGCCACCTGTGCGCGGTAGCCGCTGGCCAGCGACGCGCCGATGCCTTTGGATTTATACGACTGCTGGCCGATGTCGTCGCCCTTCACGCTGTTGTTAAACCAGCCGTAGCTCAGTGAGCTGTCGACGAACGCACCGCTTTGCTCCGCCGCGTTCTGCAGCCAGCTGCCGTACACGCCCAGGCTGTAGCCGTTCACCTGGCCGCGCGACTGATAGCCGCTCACCGCCGAGCGCGACTTGCTCTGCGCGTTGCCGTAGCCGGCCATCGCCCCGAGGCGCAGGCTGTCGCTGCCGGTCAGCGTGCCGCTCGCCACGTCGCCGCCCAGCTGAATGGCGTAGCGGTTGGTGTCGGACTTCAGCTGGCCGCTGTCGTCTTTCACCCGGCTGTGACCGGCGCTGTTGTGCAGCCACAGGCGCGTGCTCTGCCGCTGGCCGCTGGCCGCTGGCGTCGGTGTAGACGGTTTCCGCCGGACGGTCGTCCATGCTGGTGGTAAACAGCGTGTTGGCCGCCGCGAGGTTGGCGCTGTAGCTCGCCGCTTCCGGACGCACGATCATGTCGTGCTGGCTCACCGGTGGCTCGACGACTTCACCGCCCTCGCCTTCGCCCGGCGTCACCACCGGATCGGGCTCGCTGCCGTTTCTATCGCTCACCAGATACCAGCCGTGCTGATCCGCGCCCTTCACCAGGTTGTAGTCATAGGCACCGGCGACGATACGCCCTTTCTGACGGAACTCGCCGTTGTTAGCGCCGTCCACCTGAATGATGTTCAGGCCCTGGATAGTCTGCGCGCCGCTGCCGCCGGCGTTGTTGACCACCACGTCGGTGCTGCCGCTGCTGTCGCCGAGGATGTGAAGTTTATCCGTCGCCGAGTTGTCGTCGCCCAGCGCCGCGTTCATCACCAGCGTGCTGTTGTCGCCGATGTAGTTACCGTTGACCGTCAGGGTGCTGAAGCCGGCGCCGTCGTGGGTGAAGTTCAGCGTACTGTTGCTGGCGCTCAGCGCATCAACGCTGCTGTCGCCGGTGATGTTCCACTGGCTGTTTTCGCTGAGCGTCAGCGTATTCAGGCCGGATGACGCGCCGGTCCACACCGAACTGCCGCTCAGGTTGATCTGGCTGTCCTGCGTCTGGCTGCGGTCAATGTCTACGTTGCCTTCAAACAGCGAATGGTTGCTGCCGTTCAGCACCACCGAGCCGGCGGTCGAACCTTCTACTGTGTCATAGCCGGTTTTCAGCAGCGTGCTGCCGCTCAGCACCGAGTTGTCGGCGTCGATTTTTATGTCGGTGCCGGTCAGCACGTTGACGGCGGTGCCGTCAGTGGCGGTAATAGCGGTATTCGCAAGCTTGATGTCCGCCAGCGTGGCCTGTCGTCTGGAAAGAATGCCGGTGGCATTTTCGCCGGATACATTAATATCTGAATCGCTCAGGGAAAGAGTATTCCGTGCATCAGGATAATATAAATCCGTCATATTTATTGCAGCATTAAACCCTTCAGAGTCCGTGCCACTTTTTTGAATTGTAATATTATTACCCCTGAATGTACTGCCATCCTGAACCTCAATGCCAAAACCCCCGCTGCGCGCCTGCACGTTAACATTATCGCTGTTTAATGTAGCGCCAAAAGCCGCTGCCAAAGCTGCATTACTGGCGTCAGTAATAATTTCAACATTTTTGAGGTTGGTCGTGCTGTTATACATCCCCCGTGCTGCGTTTTCGGCATTCTGCCCCATGTAAATGTGACTGTCGGACAGGTTCAGCACCGTGCCGGTTCCCGATGCGTAAGTGCCTGAGCCGTCGCCCGTAATCTCAATCGCGCTGTTTGTGGCATTCAGCGTCGATTTCCCGTCCGCCTTCAGGCCATTAGACCCGTTACCACTGATTGCAACCGTACTGTCACTCACATTCAGAAGAGAGCCTTCACCACTGGTATAAACACCATCAGCATCATTACCTGAAGTGATTAGCTTTGTTCCTGAAATGCTGAGCCTTGCACCGCTTGCGGCATAGGCCCCATAAGCGTTTGCACCGGTCGTGCTTACCTGCACATCGCTGGCGTTGAGTTTGCCGCCGGAATTCGCCGCCAGGCCGACAGCTTTGCTACCGGTTGTGTTCACGGTTCCGCCCATCAGCGTGGCTTCCGTGCCGGCATTGTTGGCGACCACTCCACTGGACTGATCTCCGCTGGTGGTAACCTGCACGCCGCTGGCGTTGAGTTTGCTACCGTTACCCGCCACCAGGCCGTAGGCTTTGTTGCCGCTGGTGGTAACGCTGCCACCGGTCAGATCGATCAGCGAACCCGCTGCACGGGAATAAGCACCGAACGCGCCGTCGCCGTGGGTAATATAGTCCGTATCAGTACTGTTTATGATACCGCCAGAAGAGGCGTAGGCGGCGTAGGCGTTCTGGCCGGAGGTTTCCACCTTAGTGCCGTTGGTCTTCACCGCGCCGGTCAGGCTGGCCACGATGCCGTAGCCGCCGGCGCCGGTGGTGGTCACACTGCCGCGCGTCATCTCCGCAGAGGCAGCGCCGGCGGTGGAAAACACACCGTAGCCGCTGGTGCCGGCATTCAGCACCGTCACGTCGGTGGCGCTAGCTTTCGCACCGTTCTGCACCAGCAGGCCGTAAGCTTTGTCCCCGGTCGCCTGCAGCGTCTGATTATTCAGTTCAACCGGCTGCGCCGGATCGCTGATGGTGGCACCGTTGGCCGCCAGCGCCGCCGGTGAACCGGCCAGCAGCAGCGCCGAGCCCAGCGCGCCGCCGATCAGTGCTGATTTATTCGCCGCTTTACCGGAGCAGGATGATTTGACTTTGCCGCGCGCCAGTTCCGAGGTGACGACATAACATTGCAGGGCATAATTCCAGATAACGCGATAGCTCTTGTTCATATTCTTTTCCTGATTCAGGTTAAATCAATCCCTTCCGGCAATAAGCGGAATAAGCGGTTATTAACGGACAGGCGCGGAATACACAGCCATCACGCTATTTACGGTGACTCGCTGTCTGACCGGCCTTAATTAATCTCTGCCAGAGCGGCTGATGGGAAAATATTCGCAAAATCGCGGAAGGGTGAATATGAGAGCACCGGAATACGGCTGTAGTCGCAGGACTACAAAAAGTAAGTCGCCGCGCTATGTTCCAGATCAATTAATTAGGTGTTAACACGTCAGGTGAGCAGTAAAAAAGCGGAGAACGCGGGCGGGCATAAAAAAACGGCCCCCGTTGCGGGAGCCGTTGTTCATCAGAAGCTGACCTTCACGCCGGCGATGGCGCTAGTGTCGCTGTAGCTGTGATTCCCCAGCTGCTGCGCCACGCCGCCCCACAGGTTGACGTTGGCGTTCAGCGTGGCGTCGACGCCCAGCTTCAGCTCACCGGCGTTGCGCGTGCCGGCCTGATGGATGGTAACGCCGTTCATTGAGGTGCCCAGCGCGCGGGTGTTGTGCACCCAGCTGGCCTCGACGTACGGCTCCACGCTGCGCCCCTGGTCCAGCGCAGAGCGCAGTGAAGCGCGCACGCCGACGTGGCTCTGCAGGTTATTTTCACCGGTGCCGCGCACGCGGGTGCCGTTGCCTTCCGTCAGGTCATCGCCCTTCACGCCCTGCCAGTTCAGCATCGCCTGCGGACGCAGCCAGAAGCCGGTCGACTCGGAGAGCGTCGCCACTTCGGCGCTGTAGCCGCCGGCGAGCGACGCCAGGATGCCCTTAGACTTGTAGGACTCCTCGCCGATGTCCTCGCCCTTGATGCTGTTGTCGAACCAGCTGTAGCTCAGCGTGCTGTCGATAAACGCGCCGCTGCGCGCCGCCGCGTTCTGCTGCCAGGTGCCGTAAATACCCAGGTTGTAGCCGTGCACCTGACCGCGCGACTGATAGCCGCTCACCGCCGAGCGCGATTTGCTCTGCGCGTTGCCGTAGCCGGCCATCGCGCCGAGGCGCAGGCTGTCCGTGCCGTGCAGCGTGCCGGTCGCCACGTCACCGCCCAGCTGGATGGCGTAGCGGTTGGTGTCGGTTTTCAGCTGGCCGCTGCTGTCTTTCTGATGGTTGTGACCGCCGCTGTTGCGCAGCCACAGGCGGGTGTGCTGCTGCTGGCCGTTCGCGTCCGTGTACTGCGTGACGCCCGGGCGGTCGTCCATGCTGGTGGCGAACAGCGTGTTGGCCGCCGCGAGGTTGGCGCTGTAGCTCGCCGCTTCCAGGCGCACGATCATATTGTGCTGCCCCACCGGCGGCGCGATGATGTCACCGCCGGTGCCTTCGCCCGGTGCGGTCACCGGATCGGTGTTAACCGGATCGGTCTCGCTGCCGTTTTTGTCGCTCACCAGATACCAGCCGTGCTGATCCGCGCCTTTTACCAGGTTGTAGTCATAGGCACCGGCGACAATACGCCCTTTCTGACGGAATTCGCCGTTGGTCGCGCCGTCCACCTGAATCAGCTGCAGGCCCTGAATGGTCTGCGCGCCGCTGCCGCCGGCGTTGTTTACCATCACCTCGGTGTTGCCGTTCACGTCACCCAGCACGTGCAGCCGGTCGGTGGCCGAGGTGTCGCCGCCCAGCGCCGCATTCATCACCAGCGTGGCGTTGTCCGCCGTGTAGTTGCCGTTGACGGTCAGCACCGTGAAGTTCGCGGTATTGTGCGCTACGTTGATCACGCTGTTGTTCGCGGTCAGCGCATCGACGCTGCTGTTGTCCATGATATTCCACTGGCTGTTGTCGCTGAGCGTCAGCGTCTGCAGGTCGCTGGAGGCGCCAGTCCACACCGAGCTGCCGCTTAGGTTGATCTGGCTGTCCTGCGTCTGGCTGCGGTCAATGTCCACGTCACCGACGAACAGCGAGTGGTTGCTGCCGTTCAGCACCACCGAGCCGGCGGTCGAACCATCTGCTGTGTCATAGCCGGTTTTCAGCAGCGTGCTGCCGCTCAGCAGCGAGTTGTCGGCGTCGATATTCATATCGGTGCCGGTCAGCACGTTGACGGCGGTGCCGTCAGTGGCGGTGATGGTGGTATTCGCAAGCTTAATGTCCGCCAGCGTGGCCTGTCGTCTGGAAAGAATGCCGGTGGCATTTTCGCCGGATACATTGATATCTGAATCGCTCAGGGAAAGAGTATTCCGTGCATCAGGATAATATAAATTCGTCATATTTATTGCAGCATTAAACCCTTCAGAGTCCGTGCCACTTTTTTGAATTGTAATATTATTACCGCTGAAAGTACTGCCATCCTGGACCTGAATGCCAAAACCCCCGCTGCGCGCCTGCACGTTAACATTATCGCTGTTTAATGTAGCGCCATAACCCACTGCCAAAGCAGCATTACTGGCGTCAGTGATGATTTCAACATTTTTGAGGTTGGTCGTGCTGTTATACTTCCCCAGTGCTGCGTTTCCGGCATTCTGCCCCATGTGAATGTGACTGTCGGACAGGTTCAGCACCGTGCCTGTTCCCGATGCGTAAGTGCCTGAGCCGTCGCCCGTAATCTCAATCGCGGTGTTTGTGGCATTAAGCGTCGATTTTCCGTCCGCCTGCAGGCCATTAGCTTCTGCGCCACTGACAATAAACGAACTGTTGTCCACATTCAGTACAGAGCCTTCGCCAGTAACGTAGCCGCCGTGCGCATTTTTGCCAGCGGTGTTGACTATCACGTTGCCGACGTTAAGAGTTGAATTAGTTCTGGCATATAAGCCATATGCACCTTGTCCGCCAGTCGTCACTTCTCCACCCGTGAAAGTCAGTGCAGTGCCGGCACTTTCGGACACTACGCCATAGGCCTTATCACCACTGGTAGTGACCTGCACATTACTGGCATCCAACGTTGAAGCACCACTGGCATACAGACCAAATGCACTGGCTCCGGCGGTAGTAACCTTGCTGTTATCCAGATTCACTTTCGTACCGGCATTGCTGGCAGTTACGCCATTCGACTGGTCACCGCTGGTGTTCACCTGCACGCCGCTGGCGCTGAGTTTGCCGCCGGAACCCGCCGCCAGACCGTAGGCTTTAGTGCCGCTGGTGGTGACGCTGCCGCCTTGCAGAGTGACTTCCGTGCGGGCCAGGTTGCTAAAAACACCCGATGAATCGTTACCCTGGGTAATAACGGTCACATCGCTGGCATTAAGTCTGCCGCCGGAACCCGCCACCAGACCATAAGCTTTAGTGCCACTGGTGGTGACGCTGCCGCCTGTAATATCGATCAGCGTACCCGCAGCGCGGGAATAAACACCATAAGCACTGTCACCGTGAGTTATATAGTCTGCGTTCTGGCTATTAATGATTCCGGCCGAAGAAGCGTATGCGCCGTAGGCGTTTTTTCCGCTGGTTTCTACACGGGTGCCATCAAGTTTAAATGCGCCGGTCAGGCTGGCGACCACGCCGTAGCCGCCATCGCCCGTGGTTTGCACGCTGCCGCGCGTCATCTGAATATCAGAAGAAGCGAGCGTGGAGAATACACCGTAGCCATCAGCGCCATCAGTTAATACCGTTACATCCGTGGCGCTGGCCTTAGCGCCGCTCTCAACCAGCAACCCGTAATGATCTTTACCCGTCGCCTGTAACGTCTGGTTGCTGAGATTCAGAGTTTGTTCCGGTCCTGTTGCAGTCGCGCCATTATCTGCCAGCGCCGCCGGTGAACCGGCCAGCAGCAGCGCTGAACCCAGCGCGCCTATAATCAGTGATGATTTATTTGTCGCTGCACCAGAGCAGGAAGACTTCACTTTGCCGCGCGCCAGTTCCGAGGCCACGACATAACATTGCTGGGCGTAATTCCAGATAACACGATAATTTTTGTTCATGCTTTTTTCCTGATTCTGATTATGTCGAACCCTGACGGATACGACGTAACGTTTTAAACGGCGGCGATGCGATAAGAATTTTCTCCTTCACCTGATGCCGCAAAATAATTAAAGCTACGGGATTGGGCTGAATTCTAACGTTGAGACAGGTCTTAACCTCTTTAAGACCTGTCTCAAAACCAATCGCCAGACAAATAAAAACCATCAGGTTACGCTGTAGGCTGAGGACTACAGGTTTACTCACCTTGAAATTTAAATAATTCAAAAACAATGCATCAGCGCAACCTGAGTGCGCAGAGAATAAACGCCACGTCTCCCTTTGCAACCTGCAATGCAGCGTGGTTAATTCAGCGTTTATTCATTTACCCGAATTACTGCACGTCCGGCTTTTCACCTAAATACAACAACAACGGCTAATTTATTTATCAAATAATTCATCTGATGCAGATCTCATAACTTACCCATAACATCAAACATTTAAAGGGTTACGGTAAGTCGCTGTTATTAAAGCGCTAACCTTGCCACCCTCTGTTGCCATGTTAACTTTTTAAAAACTTACGAACCTTTAATCTTCAGCACTTAAGTTTAATAAATTCGCGCCGTTTATCCTTAGTGAATAATCTTTATGCTAAGCAGAAAAGTCGCAGGCGAGATTTTATCGTTGTAAATAAGACAGCCAGTAATCAGCTGTAAGCTATGGACTACATTTAAAAATAAATGCCCATGTACAGAATGATCTTGAGTTGATTAAGATGACATTATATAAGTGTGCTTTTGAACGAGCGTACTCAGTTTAATTAAGAGAAAGGCAGTGCGTATGGCTAACTTTGTTATTGTTGATGATCATCCCATTGTGCGCGTGGCGATAAGACTGGTGCTGGAAAATGCCGGGCATCGTGTTTCAGCAGAGGCTGGCGACGGCGACAATATATTTAGCCTGATCAAAGAGAATGGCGCCGATGCGGCAATTATTGATATAGATCTGCCCGGCATTGATGGTATTGAAGCGGTCAGGAATCTTCGCACCGCGGGCTCATTAATTCCGGTGATTGTCATGAGCGGGAAAAACGCGGAATTTTACGCCTATAAGAGTAAAAAAGCCGGTGCCAATGGTTTTATCAGTAAAAAGAACAATCTGAACGACCTGGCACAAGCCGTTGACGCGGTGCTTTCCGGCTATAGTTTTTTCCCGCTGCGCCTGAGTCATCAGGCGGAGAGCGATCAGATGGTGCAGGATAGCGACAAGCTGTTGCTGTTATCGCACCGCGAATATGAAGTGTTGCGCTATCTCGGCGAAGGCACCGAGATTGTTAAAATCGCCAGCCGCATGAAACTCAGCAATAAAACGGTCAGCACCTATAAAGCCAGACTGATGGAAAAGTTATCGCTGAAAAATCAAAAGGATTTACTCGATTTCACTCGCCGGAACCAGATTAACTGATGCGACTTTTTTCCCTGTGCGCGCTGTGCTGCGCGCTGCTGCTGGTCGCCCCACTGCGCGCGGCGGTGCAGCAGCTTAACTATCAGCCCAACGATTTGCCGGCGATGCCCGCGCCGATGCTCAATGACGCCGACTGGCACTGGCTGGGGCAAAAGCGCGACAGCGTGATTGGCATCTATGGGCCGGATCGGCCACCGATGCTGCGCACCAATCCTGAGGGCAGAGTGTTTGGCTACATTCCCGATGCGGCTTACGCTGCGCTGCACAGCCTGGGTATCAGTTTTCGCGTCAAACATTATGACACCGCGCCCGAAGCCTTTGCCGCGCTGGCGCGCGAAGAGCTGGATATGATATTTGTGCCGGCCGGTGAAGCGGTGCCGGCGCATGTTAACGACACCATCAGCGTAACCGCGCTGAAAGCCAGCCCGGTTCGGGTGGTACGCAGCAGCAGTAACCCGCTGGCCGGTCAGGAGTTTTTACCCGGCCCGGCGATAACCTCTCCCTACAGCCAGCTGCCGCAGGTCGCGATGGGCACCCTGCCTTATGCCGATGTGCCGGCGGTGGAAGCCTATTACCTGATTGAACGCAACTATCTGAATACGCTGACCATCGATCACATTCTGCCCGATCTCAGCTCGCCGTATCGCTTTGTGGTCAACAGTAAAGAACACGTGCTGGCGCGGGCGATGCGCATTGCGTTTGACGCCCTGCAGCGCCACGCGGCCGGTGAGATCATTGCCGCACGCTGGGATATCGCCAACATCACGCGCTTTGTCACCACGCCGCTGGCGCTGACGCCCACCGAGCAGGCCTGGCTGCAGACGCATAACCAAATCAACATGGCGGTCACGGACCTGGTGGCACCGTTCTTCATCAAAAACGCGCAGGGCGAAATCACCGGCATCGTGCCGGAGTTGCTCAACCTGATCGAAATGCGCACCGGGCTGAGCTTCAACTTTGTTGAGATCAGCGACAGTCGCGATCTGGCCGCGCGGATGAAACGCGGCGATGTGACGATTGCCGCACCGCTGATCTGGAGCCAGCAGCGCAGCCGTGACTTTTTGATGACCACACCATTTATGTTCACGCCGGAAGTGCTGGTGACCAACACCGCCGCGCAGGATGCGCCGCCAAAGCGCGCCGCGCTGGTGCGCGAGCAGGATGCCTCCCACTGGTTCCTGAAAAAATATCCTGATGTGTCAGTCGATTATGTTGGCAATCCCAGCCTGGCGATGCAGTGGGTGGCGGATGGGCAAACCGACGCCACCATTAATACGCTGGTGGGCGCGCGCTATCTCTCTGAAGGTCTGTATCCCGGCAAACTGCGCTTAACTGAGCTGAAACCGGCGCAGGAAGCGGCTATCGCCTTTGGCGTCAGCCGCAGCGAGCCGGAACTGCAGGACATCATGAACAAAGCGCTGGCCGCCATTCCGGCTGGCATGATGACCGATGTATTAACCCACTGGCAGGCCACGCCCGCCGCGCATTTCGACACCTGGAAGCTGTATCGCAAAGAGTTTTATGTCGGCGCGCTGGGCGCAGCCACCATCATCGCCGTCACCTTTGTCTGGGCGGTGCTGCTGATGCGGCAGGTCAAACGGACGCGCCGCACCAAAGCGCTGCTGCGCCAGGAAATTCAGCTGCGCGATCGCCTGATCAATGGTCCGCCGCGGCCGTTTTATGTGGCCTCGCTGGATGGGATGATCGTGCACACCAATCCGGCGTTTACCCAGTTTTTCACCCCGGAAGAACAAACCCATCTGGGCTATTCGCTGTATGACTGTCGCCATCCGCTGTATCACGTGTGGCAGCAAATCGACAAAAACATCCAGCCCGGCGACATTCCGGAAGAGGCGGAATTTGTTATTGATGACGGGCGGCAGAAGCGCCATATCCGCCACTGGATGACTTCGTACACCGGCGATGAAGTCGGCAGCGGCGGGCTGATTTGCGGCTGGCAGGATGTCACCGACTACCTGCAATTGCTGGAAGATCTTTCGCTGGCACGCGAAGCCACCGAGCTGGCCAGCCAGAGCAAAAGCGACTTCCTGGCCACCATGAGCCATGAAATTCGCACGCCGCTTAGCGCAGTGATTGGCCTGCTGGAACTGCAGACGCAGGAAGGCCGCGCCGATACCGAACTGATTCGCGTGGCGCACGAAGCGGCAGTCAGCCTGATGGATATCGTTGGCGATATTCTGGATATGGCGAAAATTGAGTCCGGCCGCATGACGCTGCAGCCGCAGTGGGTTAGCCTGCATGCGCTGGTGCGCCCGGTGATCTGTGCCTTTGACGGACTGGCGCGACAAAAAGGCATCAACCTGAACCTGATGCTGCCGGTCGGCGATGACGATCTGTTTTGCGATGCCAGCCGCGTACGCCAGGTGCTGTCTAACCTGGTCGGTAACGCCGTTAAGTTCACCGATCAGGGTGAAGTGAAGGTGACGGTGGGTCTGACGCCGCTGGAAAGTCATACCGAGCTGCGGATTCAGGTAGCCGATACCGGACGCGGCATCGATAAAGCGGCGCAAAATGCGCTGTTCCGCCCGTTCGAACAGGCGGGCCTGTCGGATAACGCCGGCACCGGGCTGGGCCTGTTTATCTGCCAGGAGATCACCCGCCTGATGGGCGGCAGCATCGAACTGGAGAGCGAACCCGGCGTCGGCACCGTGCTGAACGTCGCCGTGCCGGTCAGCGTGCGTGATATCGCTACCCCGCTGCCGTCTCCGGTCGCGGAACCGTTGCCCGCTGCGCCGCAGGTGGCGCTGAATGTGCTGATCATTGACGATCATCCGGCCAACCGCCTGCTGATTTCGCGTCAGCTGACGCTGTTAGGTCATAGTTTCCGCGAAGCGAACAACGGTGAAGAAGGCCTGGCGCAGTGGCGGCAGCAGAAGCCGGATGTGATCATTACCGATTGCAATATGCCGGTGATGAACGGTCTGGACATGACGCGCAACATCCGCCGGGAAGATAAGAGCACCTACATCATCGGTATCACCGCCAACGCGCAGCAGTCCGAACGTCAGCGCTGTCTCGAAGCGGGGATGAACGAATGCGTGTTCCGGCCGGTTAAGCTGGCGCAGTTAACCACGATTCTGAGCCAGATTCACAGCGCCAGCGCGCTGTCGGTCGGTGATGATTTTTCTGACTGGGTCGACATCGCCGAAATCGAGAAATATATGCCCAACAGCCCCGGCGCTATCGCGGATTTTCTCGACATCGTGATTAATGAAGCACGCACCGATCTGACGCAGGCGATTGACGTGGTGCAAAGCGGCGATCTCGCCACTGCCGCCAGCCTGTTTCATCGCATCACCGGATCGCTGCGCGTCACCGGCATCCGTCAGCTGACGGAGCAGTGCGAAATGCTGGAAGAGCTGGCGGAAATGCAGGAGGACCGGGAAATTATCCTGCTGCATTTACGGGAAGCGCTAACGCTGGTGGACAGGATGGAAGCTTCGTTCCGAAATCAAACCACACCCGCCCAGGCCGGCGCGCACTGATTGCGCGCCGTCAGGCGTTTTTGATCAGCTTATGCAGCAGCGGATGAGTAATCTGCTCAAACATCCCGGCGTTATTAAATGCCCGCGCCGCCAGCATCGCGCCGTGCACGCTGGCCATCAGCGTTTTGGCTTCGTTTTCAGCGCTGTCGCTGAGCTGGAAAACGCCGCTGGCGGCGCCTTTGCTCAGCTGGCGCGCTAACCAGCCGGAGAGATCGCTGAAGTGGCCGCTGACTTCCGTAGCGACATCCGGCGGCAGCGTGGGCATTTCCGCCGCCAGCATCGCGCAGATGCAGAAAGGCGAAGTTCCCTCTTTAATGCAGTGCGCCCAGTAATCGACGTAGGCTTTTACTTCGTTCAGCGGATCGTTGATCTGTTCATCCATCGCCTGCATGCCCGCCTGCGCTTCAGCACGATATTCCTCTACCACCGCTTTCACCAAATCGGCTTTGCCGGGAAAATGGTGGTGGATGCTGGCCTTGCGGATATCCACCTGGGCGGCAATATCGGCATAGCTAAAGCTTTTATAGCCGCCGGCAGTGAGCAACTGGCGGGTGCAGGCCATGATTTCGCGGGCTTTAGAGGAACGGGCAGTCATAACGCAATCCGGTAGAACAACAGAGATCGGTCAACCTACTGACAGGCAGGGAAGAAGTCAAGCCAGCGGCCTGGCGCGCACTTTTTTCATTTGTTCAGCAATATTTTCATCGCTGATTCGTCTACCTCATCACCAACCCTGTTTATCACCGTAATGAGGAACCCCAATGAGAGATTTTGACAGACATCAGCATTCACGTGGTCACCGTTTTGGTCATCACCGCATGGCGAAACCGCTGCTGCTCGGCGTGGTGCTGTTTGCTGCCCTTGGCCTGCTGGTGATGTCGCTGTGGAATGCGCTGCTGCCGGAACTGACCGGCGTAAAAAGTATTGGCTTCTGGCAGGCGCTGGGACTGCTGGTGTTGTGTCGCATCCTGTTTGGCGGGCTGGGCTTCCATCCCGGCATGTTTGGCATGGCACGCCGCCGCATGCATGAACGCTGGATGCAGATGACGCCGGAGCAGCGTGAAGCCTTTATGCAGCAGCGGCGCGAGCGGTTTGGCGGCCGTGGTCATCATGGCGGACGCTGTGACTGGCACGATCGCCGTAGCCAGCGTGACGATCCGCGCCCGCCCGCGGAAGATGCGCCCGCCAAATCCCCGGATGCAGAGTAAACGGCATGGCGCAGGATTCGCGGCTGCTGGCGGCCCTCAGCGCCTGCCGCACTAAGCTCAGCGCCTTTATTCGCGGCCGCAGCGAGCGGCACGATGAGGCCGAAGATATCCTGCAGGAGATCAGCTGGAAACTGCTGCAGGTGGAACAGCCGGTGGAGAACGTCAGCGCCTGGCTGTTTCGCGCCGCGCGCAACGAGATCACCGATCGATCACGAAAAAAACGCGAGCTCTCGCTGTTTAACGCCGCCGGAGACGAGGATTTTCCCGAGGATGAAATTGCCGAAACGCTGTTTGGCGTGGCGCAGACGCCGGAGGATGAGTATCTGAAGACGCTGCTGTGGGAAGAGCTGGACGATGCGCTCGCGGAACTGCCTGCTGCGCAGCGCGAGGTATTTGAAAAGACCGAGCTGCTCGGCTTCAGCTATCAGGATCTGGCCGCTGAAAGCGGCGACAGCGTGCAGGCGCTGCTGTCGCGCAAACATAAAGCGGTTCTGTTTCTGCGCACCCGGCTGCGCAGCCTGTACGACGAACTCACGGCCTGACCTGCGCGACCCGATAGCCAAACGGCCATCGGGTTGCGTGCTTTACCACCAGGCCGCGGTGGGCTGCGGCTGTAACAGATCAATGCCCTCGCCCAGCATCGGCAGACACAGTGCAACCTGATGCTCCGCCGCCAGCTGGACGATTTGGGTAAACGGATCGTCCCAGCGGTGAAAAGCTAAATCAAAAGCCGCGTTGTGAATCGGAAACAGCCAGCGCGCGTTGAGGTCCTGAAACGCGCGCAACGTGTCCTGCGGCAGCATATGAATGTCGGCCCAGCGCGCATCGTAAGCGCCATTTTCCAGAAACGCCGCATCAAACGGACCGTATTTCCGGCCAATCGCTTTGAAACCGTCGAAGTAACCGGAGTCACCGCCAAAAAACAGGCGGAACTGATCAGAAATCAGCGTCCACGAACACCACAACCGTTTGTTGCTGTCGAACAGGCCGCGTCCGGAAAAGTGCTGCGACGGCGTCGCGACAAAATGGATATCGCCGATATCCCGCGACTGCCACCAGTCGAGCTGGATGACTTTCTCCGGCGCAACACCCCACTTAATCAGCAAATCGCCGACGCCGAGCGGCGTGAGAAAGTACTTCACCCGATCTTTCAGCTGCACGATGGTGTGGTAATCGAGATGATCATAATGGTCGTGCGACAAAATAATGCCTTCGATCGGCGGCAGCTCGGCCACGGCAATCGGCGCTGGCTGAAAGCGCTTTGGTCCCAGTCGCTTAAAAGGCGACGCGCGCTCGGCGAATACCGGATCGGTCAGCCAGAACTGGCCATTGAGCTTCAGCAACAGCGAAGAGTGGCCGAGGCGAAAGACGCTGTTGGGCGCGGCCTGTGCCAGCGCGGCGGCCGTGATGGGCTGCACCGGCAGCGCGGCCGGCGGCTGGGTATCTTTCGGTTTATTGAACAGGAAATCCCACAGCATTTTGCGGTAGTCGCCAAAGCTCAGCGACTGACGCGGCTGGACATTGCGAAACTTTTTGCCATCAAACTGAGCAGAGTGCGGATACTCCCTGATTGCACCCCGGCAGAGGCTGGAACCCTTCAACATAGCGCGGATACCTCGAAAATGAGAAAGCTGGCTGGCAGCAGCGGTAAACATCTGCGGCTACGTTAACCGTTTTATGCCGCGCGCGTCCTCACATTACGAGCCATCGCACCACCGGTAACGCAGAATTTCGCTGCCGGTATGGCCTTTCCCTGGCGGATGACAGGGCGGCAGCAGGCAGGTAAAGTAGCGCTTTTGCATGATTTTACGAGGGAAAATGAACACGCTTTTCGTTTACGGCACGCTGCAGCCGGGCCAGTGCAATGCGCATATCCTGGAAAATATCGGCGGTGAGTGGCTGGCAGGGACGGTCGCCGGCACTTACTATGCCAACGGCTGGGGCGCGGCCGCTGATTTTCCCGGCATCGTACTGGATGAGCACGGCGCGCGCGTGCCGGGTTATCTGTTCATCTCGGACCGGCTGGCGCTGCACTGGCCGATGCTGGATGAGTTTGAAGATGGCTACGACCGGGTGCCGGTTGAGGTCACCACGACCGACGGCCAGCAGCGGACGGCGTGGATTTATCAGCTGCAACCACAGCAGGTCATCGCGCGCTAATTTCGTACCTTGCCTAAACTGATCCTCACCGGACTGTGAGGAGAAAACATGATCACCATTTGTACCGCCTGCGGCACGTCTTATCAGCAGCAGCAACCTGCCCTTACGCAGTGTCGCATTTGTCAGGATGAACGCCAGTTTGTGTCGCCCGGCGGGCAGCAGTGGATCGATCAGTCTGCGCTGCGCGCCTCGCATCAAAACCAGTGGCAACAGCTGGAGTCCGGGCTGCTCAGCCTGCAAACCGTACCGGATTTTGCCATCAACCAGCGCGCCTTAGTGCTGCAAACGCCGCACGGCAATATCCTGTGGGATTGCATCGCGCATCTGGATGACGCCACCGTCACGCTGCTGCGCGCGCTCGGCGGCCTGCACGCCATCGCCATCTCCCACCCCCATTATTACAGCACCATGCAGGACTGGGCCGACGCCTTCGACGCGCCGGTGTATCTGCACGCCAGCGACAGCGAGTGGATCATGCGCGCATCGCCCCGTCTGCAGCCCTGGCACGGCGACAGCTGTGATCTGCTACCGGACGTGCGGCTGTTACGTCTCGGCGGTCACTTTGCCGGCGGCACGGTGCTGCACTGGGCGCACGACGGCGGCGTGCTGCTGAGCGGCGATATCTTGCAGGTAACGCCCGGTGCCAGTGCGGTTTCGTTTATGTGGAGCTATCCCAATATGTTACCGCTGGCCGGCGCCACGGTGACGGCCATGCTGCAGCGGTTGCAGGGCGTGAAGTTTACGCGCCTGTACGGCGCGTTTGCCGGCCGCGAAATTCTCGCGCGTGCCGATGAGGCAGTGCAGCAGTCGGGCCGCCGCTATCTGGCCTGTCTGCAACATCCACAGCCGTAGCGCTTACACAGCCGCGCTGGATAAATACCAGGCGATCGCACCGCACACGGATGTACAGACGTCTGGACGTATACTATAGTCGGTTTCCTGCAAACATAAGGAAACCTGCAAACAATGAAAAAAACATGGCTTACCGCCCTGCTGGCGGCCTCTGTCACCCTGCTCAGCGCCTGTGACAACCACAACGACAACAAAATCAAAGTGGCGATCAATACCGGACCGGATGAGGCGCTGTGGCAGACCGTGAAGCAGGTGGCACACGATAAATATCAGCTCGATGTTGATGTGGTGGCGTTTAACGATTACGTGCAGCCGAACGAAGCGCTATTCAATAAAGATGTGGACGCCAACGCGTTCCAGAGCCTGCCTTATCTGGAGATGCAGTCCAAAGAGCGCGGATATAAATTTGCCGTCGTGACCAATACCTTCGTATTCCCGATTGCCGGTTATTCACGCAAGATTAAATCACTGCAGGATCTGCCGGATGGCGCTACCGTGACCGTGTCTAACGAAGCGACCACTCTGGGGCGTAGCCTGCTGCTGTTGCAGGCGCAGGGCCTGCTGAAGGTGAAACCTGAAGCCGGTCTGCTGCCGACCACGCTGGACATTACCGATAACCCGAAAAAGCTGAAGATTGTGGAAGTGGATACGCCACAGCTGGCGCGCACGCTGGACGATCCGCAGGTTTATCTGTCGATCATTAATAATAACTTTGCCGCGCTGGTGAATTTATCCGCCTCGCGTGACGGGATGTTTATGGAAGGCAAAGCGTCGCCGTACGTGAATGCGATTGTGGCGCGCGAAGATAATAAAGACAGCCCGAACGTGCAGAAGCTGAAAGAAGCGTTCCAGTCCCAGCCGGTACTGGATAAAGCCAACGAGATTTATAAAGGCGATATTATTAAGGGTTGGTAAGGATTACCTGCCTGTTGATGCAGGCAGGAACAGGATTACCGCACCCATCGTAGCGGCGCAATTTATTGCGCATTCGGGCAGTTGTGCGGTGTTTCACTCAGCGCGATAAATCGCGCCGCTACAATGTGTGCAGGATGGTGGTGCCGAAATACAATGCCGCACGGATCGTAGCGGCGCAATTCATTGCGCATTCCGGTAGTTGTGCGGTGTTTCACTCAGCGCGATAAATCGCGCCGCTACAATGTGTGCAGGATGGCGGTGCCGAAATACAATGCCGCACGGATCGTAGCGGCGCAATTCATTGCGCATTCCGGCAACTGTGAAATGTTTAACTTAGCGCGATAAATCGCGCCGCTACATATTGTGCGGTCAGAGGGTACGGACATAATTTTTGGTACAAAGTCTTAGCATCGCTATTTCCTGCATTTTTAATCATCTCGCTACCTGCACTCCCCCATCCCATTTTCTGCCAGCCAGCCCGCTTCTGCTGCTGTCTGAATCGTCTACACTTCAGGTTGAAAAAGCCGCAGCGGTGTAAAAATGGCGTAAAAATTTGGCCGATTGGTATAAAAATCGTGTACAAAAAAACGCCAACCCCTACCGATTACGCCGCTGAAACGCTATCTTCGCCAGCATAAAAGTGGGTGATTGCGACACGCCAGTGCGGTTGATGGCGCTCGCCCTTTCTCCCTGAAAAAACAGGAAATGTATGAGTCAATCAGAGAAACAGTCTCTGCCTGCTGGCATGCTGGCCGCCGCCGGCATCGTGTTTGGTGATATCGGTACCAGCCCGCTGTATACACTGAAAGAATGCCTGTCGATTTTGCCGGGCGGCGCGCCGTCGGCGCTGGCGGTGATGGGCTTTTTGTCACTCATCTTCTGGGCGCTGACGCTCATCGTCACGCTGAAATATGTCTGCTTCGTGATGCGCGCCGACCACGACGGCGAAGGCGGCATACTCACCCTGATGTCACTGGCACGCCGCAACGTTGGCCGCAAAGCCGGTCATATCATCGTGCTGGCCGGTCTGATTGGCGGCGCATTTTTCTATGGTGATGGCGTGATCACTCCAGCCATCTCGGTGCTGTCGGCCATCGAAGGGATTCAGGTGGTCTCGCCCGGGCTGGAAAAATATGTGGTGCCGCTGGCGCTCACCATTCTCGCGCTGCTGTTCATTATCCAGAAACACGGCACGGAAAAGGTCAGCCGGGTGTTTGGCCCGGTGATGTTTGTCTGGTTTGTGGCCATCGGCGCACTTGGCATACGCGGTATTCTGCTCAACCCGGAAGTGCTGCACGCGCTCAGTCCGTCCTATGCGCTGACCTTCCTGCTCAGCCACAAGGCGCTCTCGCTCGCGGCGATGGGCATGGTGGTGCTGGCGGTGACCGGCGCGGAAGCGCTGTATGCCGACATGGGCCACCTGGGCAAAGCGCCGATTCGTCTCGCCTGGCTGGTGATTGCCATGCCGGCGCTGATACTGAATTACTTCGGCCAGGGCGCGCTGGTGATCGCCGATGCGCAGGCGCTGAACAATCCGTTCTTTAATCTGGCTCCCGGCTGGGCGCAGATTCCGCTGATTGTGCTGTCAACGCTGGCCACGGTCATCGCGGCGCAGGCGGTGATTTCCGGCGTCTATACCCTGACGCATCAGGCCATTCGCCAGGGCTTTTTACCGCCGATGCGCATCATCTTTACCTCGCATACCGAGTCCGGGCAGATTTACATTCCGGTGGTTAACTGGCTGCTGTTCACCGCCGTGATGCTGATTGTGCTGGCTTTCCGTCAGTCGTCGGCGTTGTCCTCGGCGTACGGCATCGTGGTGACCGGCACCATGGTGATCACTGCGTGTCTGGCGGGCGTGGTGGCGCTGCGTAACTGGCGCTGGCCGCTGCCGCTGGCGCTATTGTTCCTGCTGTGTATGCTGGTGGTCGACGTGCCGCTGTTCATCGCCAACCTGATGAAACTGCTGTCCGGCGGCTGGGTGCCGGTGCTGCTGGCGCTGACCATGATGGGATTGATGCTGATCTGGAGCAGCGAGCGTAACCGCCTGATTCGCCGTTTGAATAACGATCAGGACGGTTTACTGGCGCTGGTGAAATCGCTGGAGAGCAATCCGCCGAACCGCGTCGAGGGCACCGCCATCTTCCTCGCGCGCAAGGAGTTTGAAATTCCCCAGGCGCTGTTACACAACCTCAAGCATAACCGCGTGCTGCACCGCCGCGTGGTGCTGTTGCATATCCGCACCACCGACACGCCGCGCGTCTATAATCAGCAGCGCATCAGCATTACGCAATTGTCGCCGTCGTTCTGGCAGGTCACTGCCGCCTACGGCTGGCGTGAAGTGCCGTCGATGGCCGAGATTCTGCATCTGTGCGGACTGGAAGGTTTTGGCTGCACGGTGAATGAAGCGTCATTTTTTACCGCGCACGATACGCTGGTGATGAAAAAACGCCGCGGCCTGGCGCGCATTCGCGGCGGAATTTTTCACTTCTGCCAGCGCAATGCATTACGTGCCCATGAGCAGTTTCATATTCCGCCCAACCGGGTGATTGAGTTGGGCGGTCAGCGCGAATTTTAAACCTCAGGCCACGGATGGCCTGCTCCTCCCGCCTTTTATTCTGCGCGGTAAATGTAAGCAGATGAAAAAATAGTAGCGAAACATTACCTGAGTTGTGGCGGAACTTTTCTTAACATCTGATTAGCAATTAAAGCTAAAACGCATAACCTCAAAAGGTGTTTATTAACCCTACCGGCATGATGATTCACCGTGCGCTTTGCCGGAATGTATAAACCAATAAACCACGATCTCAGGATCGGTTAATTCACTTCCGGCTCTGTTGTTATTTTTGAGGAGTAATACCATGAAAGCGTTAATTAACGATGTGATTTCCATTTTTACGCCGCAAAATGTTAAACCGGTTTTAATTCGCGCCGATTTAACGCACCGCGAATTATCTTCAATCCATCCGGCGGGTGTCACTACTGTAAGCTGGGCCACGTCAATGGAAGAGTTAACAGACGCCATTGTGAAAAAAGCCCAGGCGGCCGGAGCCGTCGGTTATCACATCACCGACGTTGAATCGCATGAGCCGGGCCACGACGGCCAGCACGTGATGGCCGCCACTGCCACGCTGTATCACATCAATGACAAAGTGGCTTACGGCTGATGCTGGGATTAACGCGTTTTAATTTTTATGGCCTGCCCGTCATTTCTGGCAGGCTTTTTTCATTAAAATAGGCGGCGAGAAAATCGAGAAAAACTTTAATACGCTGCGATTCTGCGGCGCGTTGCGTATACACCGCCCAGATATTGGCTTCCTGATACCACTGCGGTAATACCGCCACCAGCTCGCCCGTGGCCAGATACGGCGCCACATCCCACGCTGAACGCAGCGCAATACCATGCCCCTGCAACGCCCAGTGCAGAATCACCTTGCCGCTATTGGAAGAGTAATGGCTGTTCAGGCGACACAACACCTGCTGCTCGCCATTGGTCAGTGCCCAGTTACCAAATGAATTATCGCGCTCATTAATGATCAGACAGCTGTGATGAATTAACGCATCCAGCGAGGCTGGCATACCGGCGCGGGATAAATACGCCGGCGCGGCACATAAAATGCGCCGGTTGGCAATCAGCCGGCGGGCAATATAGGAAGGATTGAGATCGTCGCCAACGCAGATTTCCACATCCGTGCCGCTCTGTAGCAGGTCGAATGCCCGATCGCTTAGCATCAGTTTAATATTCAGCGACGGATGCTGGTGAATAAATGCCGAAACCGCATCCGATAAATAGTCCTGACCGAAACCAAATGAGCAGCCGACGGTAATTTCCCCGGTCAGCTCGCCGCGCCACTGACGGAAATTATTGAGAAAGCCATCCATTTCCTGCACTACCTGCAGCGCGCCCTCCAGCGCTTTTTCACCTTCCGGCGTCAGGCGCATCACGCGGTTAGTGCGGAAAAACAGCCGCGTCTCCAGCTGTTTTTCCAGAATGGCGATGCGTTTACTGATGTAAGACGGTGACTGACCCAGCTCAATCGCCGCGCGGCCGAAACCGTCATGCCGCGCCACGCTGATAAACACGTACAGGTCTTCAATCGACGGCCAACCCTGTAACGGCTTCTGATAACTTTTTCCGGCAAGCAGTATTTTCATAACAGCACATGGTGAGTGAACGCCACGTGGTTATAACACAGATCCCAGGAAGCGCTGAAGCGAGTGCAGAAACCGCTCTGGCACCTCTTCCTGCGGTGAATGGCCGCACGGTAACGCCTCGCCCTGCACCCGCAGCGCCTTGTCCTGCCAGGTGTGCACCACATCATACAGCTGACCGACCGTGCCCTTTTCGCCCCATAGCAGTAACAGCGGGCAGGCAATGCGCCGGTCGCTGTCAGCGGCATCGTGTTGCAAATCGATGCTGGCGGCGGCGCGATAATCTTCACATACTGCGTGGATCATCGCCGGATCCCGATAGCAGCGCAGATAATCTTCGAATATCGCCGCTTCGGTCGCACCCGGCGTTTTCAGCTGGCCATCAATGTGTTTACGCAAAAAGAACGCCGGATCGTGACCAATCATGGTCTCCGGCAGCGGGTGCGGCTGAATCAGGAAGAACCACCAGAAATAGCGCGTGGCGAACGCCTGATCGGTCAGCGCGTACATGGTGGCAGTGGGTGCGATATCGACAAACACGCAGCAGCTGACTTTCTCCGGGTGATCGAGCGCCAGCCGGTGCCCGACGCGCCCGCCGCGATCGTGGCCGACAAACGCCACGCGCTGCAGGCCGAGCGCGTCGATCAGCTGGCTGATATCCTGCGCCATGCTGCGTTTGGCATACGGCAGATGTTCAGCGTCACTGGCGGGCTTGTCGCTGTCACCGTAGCCGCGCAAATCCGGCAGGATCACCTGATAGTGCTGCGCCAGCTGTGGTGCGATTTTACGCCAGGCCAGATGATTTTGCGGATGGCCGTGCAGCATCAGCAAAGGCGTGCCCTTGCCGCCACTGGCCACGCGCAGCGTAACGGCATTATCCAGCGTCACATCCTGCAGGGTAAAACCGGCGATAAACGGCGACGGGCCGCGATCGATAATCTTACTCATGGTTGCTCCCTGGTGCGTTGCAGCCACGGACGCTGCGCAAAGTGCTGCGCTTCAAACTGGCTGATATCCGCTTCATATTGCAGCGTCCAGTCCACCGCGCTGCCGCCACCGATCAGCATTTCGCGCTTCAGGGCACTCACCGTAAAGTGAATCACTTCATCCGCGAACTGAATGGTTTGCTGCTCCAGCGACACGCTGATGGTGTTGCGCTGCGCATCGGCGGCCACCGCGCTCAGACGCTGATAATCCGCCTCGCTCAGGCTCAGCGTCAGCACGCCGTTACGCTGGCAGTTGTCGTCAAAAATGCCGGCGAAGCTGGTGCCGATAATCGCGCGGATGCCCAGCTGATTCAGCCCCCACACTGCATGTTCGCGGCTGGAGCCACAGCCAAAGTTGGCGCCGACCAGCAAAAACGTCGCGTTCTGCCAGCCCGGCTGATTGAGGATGAAATCAGGGTTTGGTGCACCGTCGGCCAGAAAGCGCAGGTCAAAGAACACGCCGCGATCCAGCCCCTGCCGGTCAATGCCTTTGAGAAACTGCTTGGGCATAATCACATCGGTATCGATGTTAGCAGCCGGCAGCGGTGCCAGCTTGCCGGTGATGGTAGTGAAAGCTTGCATATTAAACCCCGGATTGCAGATAGTGACGAACATCAACCAGATGGCCCGCCAGCGCAGCGGCGGCGACCATCGCCGGACTCATTAAGTGAGTGCGCGCGCCCGCGCCCTGACGGCCGGCAAAGTTACGATTGGTGCCCGATGCGCAACGATCGCCCGGTGCCAGCACATCTTCGTTCATCGCCAGACACATCGAGCAGCCCGACTGACGCCACTCGAAGCCGGCGTCGATAAAGATGGCCGCCAGCCCTTCCGCCTCCGCCTGCTGCCGCACCTGGGTTGAGCCCGGAACAATGATGCCGCGCACGTGCGGCGCGATTTTTCGGGTGCCAATCACTGCTGCCGCAGCGCGCAAATCTTCAATGCGCCCATTGGTGCAGGAGCCGATAAACGCGTGGGTGATGGCAATGTCGGCCAGCGGCGTGCCGGCCTGCAGCCCCATGTAGTGCAGTGCATTTTTAATCGCCTGCTGTTTCACCAGATCGGGTTCGTCAGCCGGATTGGGCACGTGGCCGCTGATGGCGCAGGCCTGATCCGGGCTGATGCCCCAGGTGACTTTCGGTTCCAGATCGCTGCAATCAATGGTCAGTTGCCGGTCAAATACCGCATCATCATCGCTGCGCAACGTGCGCCACTCGGCCAGCGCCTGCTGCCACAGCTCGCCCACCGGCATTTGCGGTTTGCCGGCAATGTAAGCGTAGACCTTGTCATCCGGCGCGATAATCGCCCCGCGCGCACCGGCTTCCACTGCCATGTTACACAGCGTCATACGCCCTTCCATGCTCAGCGCATCGATCGCGCTGCCGGTAAACTCAATCGCATACCCCGTAGCGCCGGATGCGCCAATCTGTTCGATCAACGCCAGCACGATGTCTTTGGCGGCGCAGCCAAACGGCAGCTCGCCGGTAACTTCAACGCGCATGGTTTTCAGCGTGCGATAAATCAATGTCTGTGTCGCCAGCAGGTGCTCGATTTCCGAGGTGCCGATGCCAAACCCCAGCGCGCCAAACGCCCCGTAAGTGGTGGTATGGCTGTCGCCGGCGGCAATCACCATCCCCGGCATCACCAGCCCCTGCTCGTGCGCCACCACATGTTCAATGCCCTGTCGCGGGTCGAGCACGTCAAACAGTTCAATGCCAAAGTGCTCCGCATTTTTGCGGAAGTAATCGACCTGCAGCTGACCGCCTGCGTCGGTCATCGCCGCATCGCGCACCGGCCGCGTCGGGTTCACGTGGTCAACGTTGAGTAGAATGGTGGCCGGATGGCGCACGCGCCGCGACCGGTCGCGCAGACCGCTAAACGCCTGCGGGCTGGTGTATTCATTGAGGATTGACCGGTCGATGTAGAGCAGCACGTGCCCCTCATCGTCCAGGTGACGTACCACATGCTGTTCGATCAGCTTTTCATACAGGGTTTTGCCCGCCATGCTCATGTCCACGCGAAAGTTAAACAAGCCATCAGAGACCTTAGGGTAAACCCATTCGGCGTCAGATCATCAACACGCTCCGTGCAGTGATAGTGCATGATTTGTCATCGCGGCAGCGGATTTAATTTGACCTAAGTCGTGCCCGTGGTTATAAATAATAACCGCGCTCCGTTAGCGGATATATTGTTGCTTTTTCCCGCATTGCTGCTGTATTCCTGCCGTTTATTTCGCCATCCCGCTTTTATGAAAGTTAATTAATTGCCATCAATAGTTAATTAACTAAAAACAAGTTAATCTTTTCGTAACAATCTTTTAATTTGCCAACCGAATTTTTAACGTTCATCTGCAAAGAATAAACAGGACTGGCATGACTCAGACCAAAAAACTTGTGTCCGCGCTTTCGCTGACGGCACTGCTTGTCTCTTCAGCGGTTCACGCTGAGAACGCACCAGAAAAAACCGACGTGCTGCTGATTGGCGGCGGTATCATGAGCGCCTCGCTCGGTACCTGGCTGCAGGAGCTGCAACCGGGCTGGAAACAACTGATGGTTGAGCGTCTCGACGGCGTCGCGCTGGAATCCTCCAACGGCTGGAACAACGCCGGTACTGGCCACTCTGCCAACATGGAGCTGAACTACACGCCAGAGCGTGCAGACGGTTCCATCGATGTGAGCAAGGCGCTGGAAATCAATGAATCGTTCATGATTACCCGCCAGTTCCTGACCAGCCAGGTACAGCGTGGCGTGCTGCACGATCCGCGTTCGTTCATCAACTCCACCCCGCACATGAGCTTTGTCTGGGGCGACAAAAATGTCGAATACCTGACCAAACGCTATGCGGCGCTGCAGAAAACGACCCTGTTCCAGGGCATGAAGTTCTCTACCGATCACAAGCAGATCGAGCAGTGGGCACCGCTGGTGATGGAAGGTCGCGATCCGAATCAGAAAGTGGCCGCCACCTGGACGCCGGTGGGTACCGATGTGAACTACGGTGAAATTACCCGTCAGCTGATCGGCAGCCTGCAGAAAGATCAGAACTTCAAGCTGGAAACTTCCTCTGAAGTCACCGATTTCAAACGCAACAGCGACAACTCCTGGCACGTCACCATCAAAGACGTGAAGAGCGGCGCAAACCGTGAAGTGGATGCGAAATACGTATTCATCGGCGCGGGCGGTGCGGCGATCAAGCTGCTGCAAAAAACCGGTATTCCTGAAGCCGATAACTACGGCGGTTTCCCGGTGGGCGGTTCGTTCCTGATGACCGAAAACCCGGAAATCACCAGCCGTCACCTGCAGAAAGTGTATGGTCAGGCTTCCGTAGGCGCACCGCCAATGTCGGTACCGCACATCGATGCCCGTAACCTCGACGGTAAGAAAGTGGTGCTGTTTGGGCCGTTTGCCACGTTCTCAACCAAATACCTGAAGAACGGTTCATTGTTCGATCTGCTGAGCGCCACCACCACCAGCAACTTCATGCCGATGACGCACGTGGGCATCGATAACTTTGACCTGGTGAAATACCTGATTGGTCAGGTGATGCTGAACGATGACGACCGTTTTGCCGCGCTGAAGGAGTACTACCCGAACGCGCGTAAAGAGGACTGGAAACTGATTCAGGCCGGCCAGCGTGTGCAGATCATCAAGAAAGATGCTGAGAAAGGCGGCGTGCTGAAGCTGGGTACCGAAATCGTGACCGATCAGCAGAAAACCGTGGCGGCCCTGCTGGGTGCTTCACCGGGTGCATCTACCGCGGCACCGATCACCCTGAACGTGATGCAGAAGCTGTTCCCACAGCAGTTCGCGTCACCAGAGTGGCAGCAGAAGATCCGCGCTATCGTGCCAAGCTTCGGCCAGAAGCTGAACGGCAACACCGCGCTGACCCAGCAGGTATGGGATAACACCGCATCCGTGCTGCAGCTGACCAAACCGCCAGTGATTAACATGGACGATCAGCAGTCGGCACCTGCGCAGGCCAAACCGCGCGAAGAGTCCGCGAAGCAGGATATGGCGCTGTAATACGCCATCGCTGAGTCAATCGAACCGATGCCGGTGCGCGAGCCATCGCCCACCGGCATTTTTTTGTCTGGGATCTGATGATTGCTGTGTCAGACTTCACCAGTGTTACCGCTGAGAGATGCCCTGTGGTTCAGCGTCTCTTCCCACTGACTTTGACGATGCAGCGTGCTAAAATTGAACTTCTGACGGGAGATTAATTATGAGCAGAAATGCATCTCTGAGTATTGCCAGCCAGATCCAGAATTTAGCGAAGGCTAACCATATCACCGCAGAGCGTGACGGTGTCAGCCTGATGGCTGCTGCGATTACTCATCTGGCAGGCGACAGAGTAGAACTGGATTACGTTGAACAATTGCTGGTTAATCTCAAAAGAAAAGGTGTACTGACTAAAGCAGAAACGCTGAAGCTTCAGGGTTCTTATCTGCAGGAAAAACGTGAGCACAAGCAGAACTTCAGCGCATGACGTTTGATCCTTTCAGCGATTTTTCTACTTCTGGCTACCTGAGAAACGCGTTGGGGCTTAAAGATGCGGATGAGGTAAAAAAAGCTGAGCATCTGGCCTTTGAATCGAGCGTCGAAGATGCGCTTCATTTCCTGGCACTTCAACCTGCAATCACTTACAGCACTTTTTTGTCAGTTCATAAAATTCTGTTTTCTGACTTTTATCCCTGGGCGGGTAAAGATCGCAACGAGTTAGTTCCTCATCTTGCTGTGTTTAAAGGCATGCCAGAAGATGCTCAATTTACCATGTTTGAGCAGCCCCACTCGATTCAGCTCGCCGTTGATTATGCTCTGCGCCTTGCCAGCGACTCATCGCGGTTCAGAAAAAAACCGGGTGAGGTTATGGGACAACTGGCTTTTGCCCATCCTTTTCTGGATGGTAATGGTCGAACGTTGCTGTTGCTATTTATGGAAATGACCTACCGTGCTGGCTTTGCCATTGAATGGGCAAGAACCAAAAAAGATGCGTATCTTAGCGCACTCAGCGCTGAGATTCGTGAACCCGCTAAAGGCCATCTGGATAATTATTTACTCCCCTGCGTTGTTGATATTGCCAGTAGAAGCGAATGGCCGGCAATGATTAGTGGCATAAAAGGGTTGGACGGTTTAGATAAAGAAGATATTTACTACGGTGCGGTTGACGATCCAGATATCAAAGCGCTCTATCAGAGCTATACGTCATCTTCCCGATTGCCTCATCCACCAGCAGAGCCAGAATAAATACGGTTCAGTCGCTACAGCGGATCGCTATTAATAGCGACCCTACGTGATACAATTTAAGGGTGAACGTTCTCCGTAGGGTGCGCATTCATGCGCACCTGGAAAATAATTACGATTTTACGTAATCCGAATAGGCATTTTGCAGCGCGATGTGGTCGGCAATATATTTCGCATCGTGCCACACGCCGTAAATAAACGACGACGCCCGGTTGACCAGATTGGGCAGGCCAAGGAAATAAATACCGCGCTCGGCAGAAATACCGCGCTTGTGGAATGGCAGGCCCTGTTCATCGAAGGCATCCACCTGCAGCCAGCTGAAATCAAATTTAAACCCGGTGGCCCAGATAATGGTGCTGATGCCCGCCGCCTGCACGTCCAGCTGCATCAGCGGATTTAACAGGCAGTCCGGATCCGGCAACAGCTCCCACGCCTGCGGCTCGGCCGGTAAATCCAGCCCGTTGCGCTCAATGTACGCATCCGCATCGCGCAGCACCTCGAAATAGGCTCTGTCACCTTCGGCGATATTCTCTGCCAGCCCAGGCGCAAAGCGCAGCACGCCGTTATCCCAGCGCTCGGTGATGCCGACCAGCGTAATGCCCATATGGGCCAGCCGGCGGAAATCCACGGTTTTACCGCCTTCATAGCCGCTGACGGCAAAGGCCACGTGCTGTTTCTTCGGCTTGATTTTCACTTCGTCCCACAGCCCCAGCGCGCCAAGCCACCAGCAGTAATCACGGTCGCGATAGGCGCGTGGCGGGCGGTAGTGCTCGCCGACCGACAGAAACACCTCGCGGCCGGCCTGACGCAGCTCCTCGGCAATCTGGGTGCCGGACGCACCCGCACCCACCACCAGCACCGCACCGGGCGCCAGCTGCTGTGGATTCTTGTACGCCGATGAGTGGATCTGCTGCGGCACCGCGCCTTCAGGCACGATGGCCGGGAACGCGGGCTTCTGAAACGGCCCGGTGGCAGCCACCACGTTGTCCGCGTCGAATTCTCCCACCGACGTCACCACCCGGAAGCCGCTGCGTCCGGGCAGCCGCGTTACCTGCTGTACTTCAACCCCGGTGCGCACCGGCGCGTTGAGCATCTTTGCGTAATCCTCGAAATACTGCGCCATGCGCTCTTTCGGCGGAAACGCCTCCGGTGAAATGTTATCAAACTTCAGCGAAGGAAAGCGGTCGTGCCACGCCGGACCGTTGGCCACCAGCGAATCCCAGCGTTCGGAACGCCAGCGCTCGGCAATGCGGCTGCGCTCCAGCACCACATGCGGGATCTGCATCTGCGCCAGATGTTCGCTCATGGCGATACCCGCCTGGCCCGCTCCGACGATCACGGTATTGATTTTTTCTACTGACATAGGTCATCCCCGAATAGTTGGCATGCCACCAGCGCGGCGCAAATATTGCGCCGCTGGCGATTAACACCAGGTTGTCATGTTTAACGGCGGCTTAATGGCACAGCGAAATTAATGCCCGGCCTCAACGTTTAATATTTTTCCCAGCCCGAAAAATTTATTGGCGATAATTAACATCGCGGCGGTCACCACAATATAAATAACCGACAGCGCCGCCAGCGTCGGGTCGGCAAATTCGCGCACGTAGTTGTACATCGCCACCGGCAGCGTCTGCGTCGCCTGGGTGGTAATAAACAGCGAGGCGGTAAATTCATTGAAAGAGAGAATCGCGGCGAACAGCCAGCCACCAAACAGGCCCGGCAGAATCAGCGGCACGGTAATGGTCCATACCACGCGCAGCGGCGATGCGCCGAGGCTGGCCGCCGCCAGTTCTATCCGCTGCTCAAGATTTTTCAGCGATACATAGACGCTGCGCAGCACGAACGGCAGTACTAATACCACGTGGCAGAAAATCACCAGCGCGTAGCCGCGTCCCAGATTGAGCTGCGACACCAGCATCAGCAGGCCGAGGCCAATGGTGAAATGCGGAATAAACAGCGGCGACAGCAGAATACTTTCGAGCACCTGCTTGCAGGGAAAGCGATAGCGCTCGATGGCAATCGCCAGCGTGGCACCGATGATCACCGCCAGCGTTGACGCCCATGCTGTGACAATCAGTCCGGACCAGAAGCCGTGACGAAAATCGTCGTAGCTCAGCGCCCGCTCAAACCAGCGCAGCGACCAGCCTTTCGGCGGGAAGAACAGCACGGAGGTGCTGCTGAACGACGAGATAAACACCACGACGGTGGGCAACATGACAAACGTCAGAATGGCGATCACCAGCAGTTTACCCAGCAGCGCGATCAGTTTGTCGTTGTGAGAACGGGTCATATCAGTGCCCTCCCATGGCGTGCAGGAAGCGCGTCATGCGCTTCAGCGCCAGCAGCAGCAGAATGGTCAGCAGCAGGCCAGCAATGCTCAGCGCTGCGGCAAACGGGAAGTTCATCGAGGAGAAGCCCAGCTGATACACCAGCGTAGCCACGGTACTGACGCGCCCGCCGCCAATCAGTTGGGGCGTCGCGAAAGCGCTGAAGGTCCAGGCAAACGCGGTGGTCAGGCTGGCGATGATGCCGGGAATGGATAGCGGAATGGTCACCGTCAGCAGCGCGCGTACCGGTCCGGCACCAAGGCTGGTGGCGGCTTTTTCGTAGTCCGGATTGATGTGTGACAGCGCCGTCGCCAGCATCAGCACCATGATCGGCATGGTGACATGCACCAGCGCGACCACCACACCGGTCTGGGTAAACATAAACTGGATCGGCTGGCTGATGATGCCCAGCGCCAGCAGCAGGCTATTAAGAAAGCCGCTGTTACCCAGCACGATAATCCACGAATAGGTGCGCACCACTTCCCCCAAAAATAGCGGAGTAATCGCGATGATCAGAATGGTGGATTTGATCCACGCAGTGCGGGTGCGCACCAGCGCATAGGCCAGTGGGTAACTCATCAGCAAACCAAATAAGGCCGTTTTGGCGCTGAGCAGCACGGTATTGAGAAACGCATCGCCGTAGATGCGTTTGAACAGGCCACTGAAATTGGCCAGCGTAAAGCCGCCGACATCCAGCGAGCCGGGGATGTACGCGCGCACGCTGAACTGCATCACCGCAAACATCGCGACGACCAGCCCCATCGCGGTCAGCGTGGCGGGAAGAATGAACCAGGGTAAAAATGTCGGTTTTTTCGTCATGGACGTTACTGCCTGCATAGGTGTTACCGGCTGCGGCGAGGCACCCGCCCCGCCGCAGCACCAGGACAATCAGTGAGACATGATGTTTTCAGAGAACCACTGACGCCACTCGGCGGTTTTCTCCGCGCGCAGTTGCGGATCGGTATTGATGGTGGCATTCCACTGCGCCGGCGTGGTCAGCATGCCTGGCAGCTTCGCCAGCTCCGGATCGATATGCGCGTTGGTCACCGTCGGGCTACCGCGATAGATCTTCGCCACCTGCTGCTGAATTTCCGGTTTCAGCGCGATGTTGATGAACTTGTACGCCAGATCGGCATGTTTGCTGCCTTTATTGATGCCGACGGTATCCACGCCGAGGATCGCGCCCTCTTTCGGTATCGCCAGCTTAATGTTGACCCCTTCCGCAATCATGCTGTAGGCGTTCATTGACAGCATCACCTGCACCGGCGTTTCTCCGGTGGAGATCAGCTGCTGGCTGTTGGCATCATCGGTGTAGAACGATTTGATGTTAGGAATCAGCGCTTTCAGCTTCGCCTGGCCCTGCTGCCAGTGCGCCGCATCGCTGCCGGAGAGTTTGGCGGCCACGGCGATGATGTGGCTCGGATCCCAGTCGGGCAGCGCCAGCGTGCCTTTCAGCTCCGGCTTCCACAGGTCGTTCCAGCTGGTGAAGGTTTCCCCTTTCGGCACCAGATCCGGACGGTAGCCGATGGTGTAGACGTAGCCCCACACGCCAAGGTGATACGGGCTAACTTTCGCCTGCTGCACCAGATTGACCGCGTTAGGGATTTTGCTCATGTCGAGTTTCTCGAACAGGCCGCTGTTGGCATACAGATAGCCGACGTGCGCGGTGGTGAAGGTCACGTCAGTTTCCGGCGACCCGCCCGCCAGTTTGGCTTTGTTGAGGCGATCGATGGTGCCGCCGGTGACGAACTGCACTTCGACGCCGGTCTCTTTGGTGAACTCTTTGGCGATGGTTTGATCGATCAGATCTTTAAAGCTGCCGCCCCAGGTGCTGACAATCAGCTTGTCGGCGGCCATGGCATTCCCTGCGCTCAGAATTCCCGTGGTTAACAACGTTAAGGCACACATCTTACGCAACATATTTTTGTCCCCAGTGAATGAAAAGGCTGTTATCGCTGCTCTGAACCACCGTTGATTCGCCACGGCGCGCTGCGCCAAAACAGTGCGAAAGTGAAAAGCAGGTGTCACAGCGATTCTGCCGCTGGCCGCTGCTGCGGTAAAACAGCCTTTTCCTCGCCGTTGCATCGGAATTTCTGACGCTAAAAAAGTCGCTGCTTTGCAACGGATTTTCTTAAGCCTTAGTGAGGCAGAAGCGAATGGGCGTGAAGGGTCAGGCAGGGGATTATGCTGCTATTCGCTGTCCGGCATGATAAATGCATGGAAACAGGGGTAAATAGAAAAGCCGGCGCGACAAGATCGCGCTGGCGACACCAGGAGAATCTGCATGCTCAGTCGCATCACCCAGCGCCAGCTGGAATACTTCGTCGCGTCCGGCGAAGCCGGCAGCATTATTGGCGCATCCGAACGTATTCACGTGTCGTCACCGTCGATCTCTGCCGCCATTACCCACATCGAATCCGAGCTGGGGGTGCAGCTGTTTGTGCGCCACCACGCGCAGGGCGTGTCGCTCACCGCCATTGGCCATCAGGTATTAAAAGAGGCGAAGCTGATCCTGGAACAGATGTCGAATCTGTATACCATCGCCTCAGAGTCGCTGAACAACGTGCGCGGCCCGCTGCGCGTCGGCTGTCTCGACACGCTGACCCCGATGCTGACGCCGGAGCTGGTGTTTGGCTTTGGCCGCGCCTTCCCCGGCGTGCGCATCACGCTGGTGGAGGGCAATCATGAACAGCTGCTGAAACAGCTGCGCGCCGCCGATATCGATATCGCGCTGACCTACGATCTGGTGCCGGCCAGCGACATCGCGTTTCAGTCGCTGGCGCAGCTGCCACCGTATGTGATGGTCGGCGAACATCATCCGTTTGCCAGTCAGTCTGCGGTGACCATTCAGGATCTCGCTACGGTGCCGATGGTGCTGCTGGATATGCCGTGGAGCCGCGAATATTTTCTCAGCCTGTTTAGCGAAGCGGGCGTGACGCCCAACATTGTGATGCGCTCCGGCAATATGGAAGTGGTACGCGCGATGGTGGCCAACGGCGTGGGATTTGGCATCGCCAATGTGCGGCCCAAAGCCAATCTGTCGCAGGATGGCAAACGGGTGATCCGCGTGCGCCTTGCCGGCGTGAACCGGCCGATGTTGCTGGGATACGCCACGGTGGCCCACGTGCAGCAGTCGATGGTGGTCAACGCCTTCGCCGAACGCTGCCGCATGTTCATCTCCGATCAATACATTCCCGGTATGGCCGCGCCAAGCTACTTCGACCCGCAGGTGGTGCGCGTCGCCTGACGCGCTCAGTAACCCCGCGCGGGAAACACCTGGTTGAGCACCGGCTCGCCGCGCATCACCCGCTGGATGTTATCAGCCACCTGACGCGCGGCGCTGGCCGGGATCGCTACCGACGCCAGATGCGGCGTGATCAGCACATTCTCCATGCCCCACAGCGCATCGTCGGGCGGCAGCGGCTCACGATCGAACACGTCTAATGTGGCGTGGGCGATCTGTCCGCTCTGCAGCGCCGCGGTCAGCGCGGGCTGATCGACAATCGCGCCGCGCGACACGTTGATCAGCGCGCAGCCCGGCGGCAACCGCGCCAGACGCTGCGCATCCAGCAAACCGTGGGTTTCCGGCGTGAGCGGCAGCATTACCACCAGAATGTCGCTGCTGGCCAGAAACGCATCCAGCGCCTGCGCACCGCTGACGCAGTGAATGCCGTCCAGCGCTTTGGGCGACCGCGACCAGCCGCGCACGTCAAAGCCCTGACGAGCCAGCTCGCGCGCCGCATACGCACCCAGTTCGCCCAGCCCCAACACGCCCACGCGAATCGACGCCGGCTCGCGCGGATGCAGATAATGCCAGCGACGTTCACGCTGTGCGCGCTCAAATGCCGGTATGTCACGCGCGTAACGCAGCACGGCAAACAGCACGTAACCGGCCATCATGCGCGCCATATCCGGGTCCGATAGCCGGACGATCGGGATGTCAGGCAGGTCGTCGCGCCCTACCAGCGAGTCGACGCCCGCGCCCAGATTCACCAGCAGTTTCAGCTGGCGATACGGGGCAAAAAAACCGCGCGGCGGCTTCCACGCCAGCGCAAACTGCACGCTATCGGCATCCTCGACCTGGTCGGCACGGCAGATAGTGACATCCGGTAATTGTGGTGCCAGCAGCGCCGACCACGCCTCGAAGCTGTCGAACTCGCTATAAAACACCAGCGTCGTCATGCGCTGGGCTCCTGTAGCAGCGTCGCCAGCGCATCGATAGCCAGTTCATAACCCAGCGCGCCCAGCCCGGCGATCACCCCGGTGGCGGCTTTCGACACCAGCGACTGATGACGAAACGGCTCGCGCTGCCAGATATTGCTCATGTGCGCTTCGATGATCGGGCCATCAAACATCAGCAGCGCATCCAGAATCGGCACCGAGCGATACGACAACCCGGCGGCATTGATGATCAGCCCGTCCGCCTGCTGGCGCGCTTCCTGAATCCAGTCCACCAGCACCCCTTCATGGTTGCTCTGACGAAACTGCAGCCTGAGGCCGTGCGCGTCGGCGCGCCGCTGACAGCGCTCGCCGATGCTGGCGAAACTGTCGCTGCCGTAAGTACCGTGGCGATCCATGCCGTACAGATTGGCATTGGGCCCATTGAGAAAGAAAATCTGAGACATGGCGGCTCCGTTACAGGTGCGGGCGCGTCGCGGCCATCGCCGGATGCGCATCAAAGAGGGCAAACCAGGCGGCGCTCTGCGGATGCGTGGCGCGCCAGTTGAGTTCAGCAAAACGGAAGTCGAGGTAGCCCAATCCGCAGCCGATGGCGATCAGCCCGAGATCGTTAGGCGTGCGGCTGAACGCCTCCGCCTGCTGCTCAATGGCCGCCAGCGCAGCCGCCACTTTGGTCAGCTGCGCATCGCGCCACGCTGACCACTGCTTTTCCAGCGGGCGGGCGCTGGTTTCGTAGCGCGCCAGCAGCGCGGCGTCCAGCAGCCCATCACCCAGCGCCTGGCGCGTAAGGCACAGCCAGCGTGCCTCGCCGTCTACCGGCAGCAACTGGCCCGCGGCGCGCTGGTTAAGGTATTCGCAGATCACCCGGCTGTCGTATAAACATAGTCCCTGTTCGGTGCGCAGCGCCGGCACTTTAGCCAGCGGATTAAACGCGGCAATGCGCGCATCGCGCTCGATGGGGTGCGCCGCCGACGCCAGCAGGGTGATCTCCGGCGCCAGACCCAGCAGCCGGGCGCACACCATCACTTTTCGCACGTAAGCCGAGGTAGAGGCGTAATAGAGTTCCATCATGGCATAGCCTCCGCATCTGGCAGCAGCAGCACTTTGCCGATATTGGCATTGGCTTCGAGGATGCGGTGCGCCTGCGCGGCGGCCGTCAGCGGCAATCGCTGGTGCACCTGCGGCGTGATGCGCCCGGCGGCCAGTAAAGGCAGCAGATGGGCGCGCACGCACTGCGCCAGACGCGCTTTTTCCGCCGCGCTTTTCGGTCGCAGCGTGGAAGAGGTCAGGCTTAAGCCTTTGCGCATGATCAGCTGTAAATCGATCTCTACCGTGGCCCGCTGCATAAAGGCGAGGCTGACGTGCCGCCCGCCCGCTGCCAGCACGCTGAGGTTGCGCACAATGTAGTCGCCGCCGACGTTATCCAGCACCACATCCACGCCGCGTTCCCGGGTCAGCGTTCGAATCACCTCCACAAAATCTTCGCTATGGCGATCGATGGCGCGCCACACGCCCAGCTGCTGCAGCGCGGCAATTTTTTCCGCACCGCCGGCGGTGGCAATCACCCGCGCGCCACAAGCCTGGGCGCACTGGATCGCCAGCGTGCCCACGCCGCTGGCCGCGCCGTGAATCAGCACGCTGTCGCCCGGCATCAGACGCCCCAGCTCAAACAGGTTGTGCCAGACGGTAAACGCGGCTTCGGGAAAACCCGCCGCGTGGCTGAGCGGCAGCGTGTCCGGCACCGCCAGGCACAGGTCGGCGCGCGCCACGCAGTATTGTGCATAACCGCCGCCGCTCAGCAGCGCCATCACCGCCATGCCCGGCTGCAGTTCACTGACGCCTGCGCCGGGCGCAACGATGACGCCCGCCGCTTCCAGTCCGAGAATATCGCTGCAGCCTGGCGGCGGTGGCATGCCGTTGCGCTGCAGAATATCGGGCCGGTTAACCCCTGCGCTGACCACGCGCAGCAGCACTTCGCCCGGTCCCGGCTGCGGCACCGGGCGCTGCACCGCAGTCAGCACTTCTGCACCCCCCGGCTGCGCGGCGATGATCGCCGTCATGGTTTCCGTTGCCATGCGTTAACCCTGTGCGTCGCTGGCGAAGGCGCAAACGCCCTCGTCATCAAAAGTCAGCCCCACCACGCTGCCGACCGGCCAGCGCGTCAGCGCGTCCAGTCCGGACTGACGGGCAAACAGTGAGGCACTGCCAAGCGCCGGGATATCGAGGTGCACGTCAACGTGATCGCCCTGAAACACGTGCGTCAGCACCGTGGCGCTGAGCAGCGCCTGCGGACCGAGCGGCGCCAGCTGCACATTTTCCGGACGCACATACACATCGAGCCGGTCGCCGACACTGGCCTGCACCCGTTTGGCCGGCAGGCGCAGCGTGTTGCCGCCCAGCTCCAGCAGCGCGCTGGTGTCGCGGCCGGCGTAGCGGCCCGGCAGAATATTCACGTCACCAACGAAGCTGGCGACAAACGGATCCTGCGGGCGGCGATAGATCTCATCCGGCGGCCCAATCTGGCGCACGTGACCGGCCGACATCACTACCACGCGGTCGCTCATGCTCAGCGCTTCGCCCTGATCGTGGGTAACAAAGACCGTGGTCACGCCGAGTTTGCGCTGAATCGCTTTCAGCTCGACCTGCATGGATAACCGCAAATTTTTGTCCAGTGCGGAGAACGGCTCATCCAGCAGCAACACTTTGGGACGAATCACCAGCGCACGCGCCAGCGCCACGCGCTGCTGCTGCCCGCCGGACAGTTCACGCGGCTTGCGCTGGCCGTAACCCGCCAGCTTCACCAGCGCCAGCGCCTGCCCGACCCGCTCGGCGATTTCCGCTTTCGGCACGCCGCGCATACGCAAGCCGTAGCCGACGTTTTTCTCCACCGTCATGTGCGGAAACAGCGCGTAGTTCTGAAACACGATGCCGATCTCGCGCTGATAGGGCGGGATTTCCGTTACCAGGTCGCCATCGATAAAAATCTCACCGCCGTCGGCTTCGGCAAAGCCGGCCATCAGGTTCAGCAGCGTGGTTTTACCGCAGCCGGACGGGCCGAGCAGCGTAATGAACTCACCTTCGTGGATGGTGAGAGAAATTTTATGCAGCGCGATGGCATCACCAAAGCGCTTCAGGACGCCATCCAGCTGCACCGCCACGTTGGCCTTATGCGGCGCCGATGACAGCGGCTGCGGAAACGGGGTTACTTCTGCACTGACCATACAATCTCCGGATTCGGACGGGGTGGCTCGTCGCGGGTTCATTCGCACATCCAGGTCGCCAGCCGGCGTAACAGGCTGTCACAGGCGTCCAGCTGTGCGAGGGTGATAAATTCGTCGGGCTTATGGCCCTGCTCCATACTGCCGGGACCGCACACCACACAGGGGATGCCGGCGGCGGCAAACAGTCCGCCTTCAGTGCCAAACGCCACGGTGCCGAAGCTGTCGCTGCCGCTCAGCCGGGCAATCAGCTGTGCCGCGGCACTGTGCGCGGCGGTATCCAGTCCTGGATAGGCGCTGAGCGGCGAGAAGCGGATGGCGCTGGCGGGCTGCACCGCGCGCATCTGCGGCTCCAGCGTCTGCTGCGCATACGCCACCAGCTCCTCTGCCACCTGCTGCGCATCCTCCTGCGGCAGCGTGCGCACTTCGAAATCAAAACTGCAGGCGTCGGGCACGATATTCAGCGCGCGTCCGCCGTGGATCACCCCGGTTTGCACGGTGGTAAACGGCGGATCGAAGCGCGCATCCTGTCGTTCCGGCGTCGCCAGACGTTCACCGATGACGGTCAAGCGCTGGATCAGCTTCGCGGCGTATTCAATCGCATTGACGCCCTGCGGCGCGTACGCCGAGTGGCAGGCCGCGCCATGCACTTCGCAGCGCATCGCCAGCTTGCCTTTGTGGCCCAGCACCGGACGCAGCTCTGTCGGCTCGCCAATCAGGCAGATCGCCGGTCGATCGCTGCGCTGCGCCAGCGCCTCCACCAGCGAGCGCACGCCGAGGCAACCCACCTCTTCGTCATAGGAGATAGCCAGATGCAGCGGCTGACGCAGCGGCTGGGCGAGAAAATGCGGCACCGCAGCCAGCATGCAGGCGAGAAAGCCTTTCATGTCTGCCGTGCCGCGTCCGTACAGCTTGCCGTCACGTTCGGTGAGCGCAAACGGCGGCACCGTCCACGTCTGGCCATCAACCGGCACCACATCGCTGTGACCCGATAGCATCACCCCGCCGCTGCCGGCTGGCCCGAGCCGCGCATAGAGATTGGCCTTGCTGCGTTCTGCGTTGTGCATCAGTTCACAGGTCACGCCCAGCCCGCTGAGGTAGCGCCAGCAGAAATCGATCAGCGCCAGGTTGGATTCGCGGCTGGTGGTGTCGAAAGCCACCAGATGTTCGAGCAGGTTACGGCTGGTCAACATCGCGTCTCCTCACGCTTATTCATCACCCGGCACGCCGTAACGGGGTGCCAGCGTGGGATTGAGCGCGCGCGTCAGGTAATCCTGCATCTGCGGCTGATAGGCCAGCCACAGCTGATGAAGTTCCGCGATGGGATCGCCCTCCGTCCAGTCAACGCGCAGATCAACCAGCGGCCACGACGGTTCGCCCACCACTGCCAGCGCCGCCGAATGAACCGGCCCGGCTTCGCCTCCGGCGGCCATCCCGACCTGCATGGCCGCGATTAACCGTGCGGCCAGTTCGCCCGGCTGCTGCGTAAACGCGCTGACCATCGCCGCAATCACCTCGGGATTCGCCAGCAAATTACCGGCCGCTACGCAGTCGCTGCCGCACAGCGCGTGATTCACCCCCAGCGTGTGCGTTCCGCTAAAGCAGGCACTGCTGCCGTCGGCCGCCAGCACCGTAAGCTGGCGATAATCAAAAAAGTCATCGCTGGCAAGACCGCTCTGCAGCGCCTGCTGCGCCGTCTCGCCCTGACTCAGCCGATCAAGGATGCGCGGGCCCAGCGCCGGCAGCGTGATGTTCTGTGTGGAGACCGCGCCGACGCCGGCGCGCAGCCACGGACAGCGTGCGCCGACCGCAATACTCGACGAGCTGACCGCAATGCCCAGCTGGCCGGTTTTCGCACAGCGTCCAACAATCGATAACGTCATGATGCGGCGCTCCTTATTGCGGCTGCCAGTCGTCGGGGATCACCGCAATCACGTCGATCTCCATCAGCCACTGCGGCTGGCCCAGTCCCGAGATCACCAGACCGGTGGAGATGGGAAACACGCCTTTCAGCCACTTGCCCACCACCTGATACACCGGCTCGCGATAGCGCGGGTCGATGATGTAGGTGGTGGTTTTCACGATGTGCGACAGGTCGCTGCCCGCTTCTTCGAGCAGTTGCTTCACGTTTTTCATCGCCTGCTCGGCCTGCGCTGCCGGATCGCCCAGCCCCACCAGGTTGCCTTCGAAGTCGGTGCCAATCTGTCCACGCACGTAAACGGTGTTGCCGGCGCGCACGGCCTGACACAGGTCGTTGTCCAGCGACTGATTAGGATAGGTATCTTTGGTGTTGAATTTGCGGATGCGGGTATGGGTGCTCATGATGCCTGCCAGCGTTTAATTGGTTTCCGCAAGGTATACCGGGCTTAGCGCAGCAGGGAAAACAGCATTAACTGAGGTGTTGCTTTGAAAAATCCGAAGGAGTGCGGCAGGCCTGCTGGCCCGCCGGTGAGTGATTAATGCGCAGCCTTATTTGGCCGCATAAACCGCATCACAAAATGCTTTGCGCGCGCCCAGTTTGGCTGACAGGCGTGCAGCCGCTTCGCGCATCAACACGCCTAACTCTTCATCTTTGCGATTCAGCGTCAGACGCGAAACCGGGCCGGTCAGCGCCAGCGCAGCGGTCAGCCGGTCATTTTCGGCGAATACCGGTACGGCAAAGGCCGCGATGTGCGGATCGCGCGCGCCTGAGCTGAATATTGGCAGCGACGGCAGCGCATCGAAGAGATTTTCATTCATGCCCCAGAAACGCAGCACCTTACTGATGGCTGAGTTATCGAGCGGAAAAATTGTCCCCGGCAGGCGCGTATGACGCAGGCCATCAGACGATTCAGCACGAAACAGGCACAGACGCTGGCCGTTATCCAGTACGTACCAGCTGGCGCTCTCGTTGGTCGCCGTTGCCAGCGCCTGCAATTCCGGCTGCACCACGCTGGCCAGATGGAATGATTGCTCATAAAGCTTGCCGAGGTATAACAGACGCGGGCCGAGCGTGTAGACCCCGCTGTCACTGCGCACCACATAGCCCATCCTTTCCAGCGAGTTCATCAGACGATAGACAGTGGTTTTGTGATAGCCGGAAAGCTGCGACAGCGCAGTCAGCGACAGGCTCTCTTCGCCCGGCTTAAAACAATCCAGCAGGGACAACGCCTTCTCCACCGCATTAACGCCTTCATTTCCCATTTTTTCCTCCTGATTTGTGCCGTCCTGAGTGTACCTGAAAACTGTGAGTCACATCGTGTTTACATCACAAACACCTTCGTAACACTGGCATGCGGCGTCAGATCGTCGATATAGTTGTTTTATATTGTACAACATTGTTGTACCAGGTAAAACAAACCACGAGGTGAATTATGTCTGTGTCTGCAAATAACCTGATCAACCGCAACATCGAGCGCGTCAGCGCCCTGTCCGTCAGCCAGGCCGCCGCATTCCAGGCGGCGATTCTGGCCGATGTCGCCGGTCGTCGCGGCACTCTGCATGGCCGCGTTAAGCCGCTGTCGCCGCAGATGAAAGTCGCCGGGCCGGCCATCACGGTGGAAGTCCGTCCGGGCGATAACCTGGCGATTCACGCGGCGCTGGCTATCGCCCAGCCGGGTGATGTGCTGGTGGTAGACGGCAAAGGCGACATCAGTTGCGCGCTGCTGGGTGAAATCATGGCAACCCAGGCCGAAGCGTCCGGCATCGCCGGCATCATCATTGATGGCGCGGTGCGTGATGCTGACGCCCTCGCGCAGGGCAGCTATCCGGTGTTTGCTGCCGGCCTCAACCCAAGCGGCCCCACCAAAAGTATTCCCGGACGCGTGAACCATCCGGTGTCGGTGGCCGGTGCGTCGATTGAGCCGGGCGACCTGGTGGTCGGCGATGCCGATGGCGTGGTGGTGATCGCTAAACAGGATGTGGAACGCATCATTGCCCTGGCGGCGAAGAAGCTGGACGCCGAAACGCGCCGCATCGCGGGTATTAAGCAGGGCGATTTGCGTCCGGGCTGGCTGGAAGATGCCCTGCGCGCGGCAGGTATGTTAGCAGAAGGAGAATCGCTGTAATGAGCAACGTAAAAACTATCCTCATCACCGGCAGCGACCTGGCTGCTGAAGCCGTCGAGCTGCTGCAGGACTATCAGCTGATTTATGCCGGACGCCAGCCGCAGGAAGCCGATTTGATCGCGCTGTGTGAGCGCCATAACCCTCAGGCGATCATTGTGCGCTACGGCAAAATCAACGGGCGCATCATGGACGCCGCGCCGGCGTTGCGCGTGATCTCCAAGCACGGCAGCGGTATTGACGTTATCGATCAGCAGGCAGCGGCGGAACGCCAGATTGCGGTCCGCGCGGCAGTGGGCGCCAATGCCGCCGCCGTGTCGGAGCATGCGTGGGCGCTGATCCTCGCCTGTGCTAAATCGGTGCCGCAGCTGGACCGCCGGATGCGCGACGGGCACTGGGATAAAGCGCAGCATAAATCGCTGGAGCTGGAAGGACGCACGCTCGGCCTGGTCGGTCTGGGTGCCATCGGCAGCCGCGTAGCGCGCATCGGCCAGGCCTTCGGTATGCAGGTGCTGGCCTACGATCCTTATGCGCAAACCTTGCCGGCTGGCTGTGAAGCGGTTGAATCACTGGATGAACTGTACAGCCGTGCCGATGTGGTGTCGCTGCACTGTCCGCTGACGGACAGCAATCACCAGATGATCAACGCGGCCGCCCTCGCCCGTTTTAAGCCTGGCGCGATTCTGGTCAACACCGCGCGCGGCGGACTGATTGACGATCAGGCCGTGGCGACCGCGCTGCAAAACGGCACGCTGCGTGCCGCCGGACTGGACAGCTTCACCAGCGAGCCGCTGACTGCACCGCATCTGTGGCAGTCGCTCAACAACGTGATTATTACGCCGCACATTGGCGGTGTGAGCGACAATGCTTACGTGCGCATGGGCACCGGTGCCGCGCGCAACGCGTTGCAGGTTCTGCAGGAGCAGGAGGCGGTATCATGACCATGCTCACCGTACCGGAGGTGCGCGAGTTAACGCTGTTTTCGCGCCTGCCGGAAGCGTTTCGCCGGCCGGACGCCGGCAATGTCTGGGCTGCCGCCAATCGCGGCGGCCAGCTTACCGACTCCTTTCTCGAAGGCCCGGTGTGGCATCCCTCCGGCTGTCTGTATGTCACCGATATTCCCTATGGCCGCATCTTTCGCGTTGATATGAGCGGCAACTGGGAGCTGGTGGTGCAGTATGACGGTGAGCCCAACGGCATGAAGCTGACCGATCCGGACACGCTGATCATCACCGATTACCGTAACGGCCTGATGAAGCTGTCAATCAGCAGCGCCACTATCACGCCGTGGCTGACGCGGCGTAACAGCGAAAGCTTTCGCGGCGTCAACGATTTAACCCCCGACAGCCGCGGCAATCTCTATTTCACCGATCAGGGCCAGACCGGGCTGCACGATGCCAGCGGACGCGTCTATCGGCTCAGCCCGGATGGCCGGCTGGATCTGCTGCTGGATAACTGCCCGAGCCCGAACGGCCTGGTTCTGTCGCCGGATGAGAAAATCCTCTACGTGGCGATGACGCGCGGCAACTGCGTGTGGCGCGTGCCGCTGCTGGCGGATGGTTCGGTGAGCAAAGTTGGACTGTTCTTTACCTCGCACGGACCCAGCGGGCCGGACGGGCTGACCATCAATCAGCGCGGCGAACTGCTGATCGCCAATCCCGGCCTGGGGCGCGTCTGGCGTCTTAACGAACTGGCTGAACCGGAAGAGATTCTGCTTAGTCCGCTGGGTCGCTCCACCACCAACCTGTGCTTCGGCGGGGCCGACCTTAACCAGCTGTTTATCACCGAATCGGTCAGCGGCAGCATCCTGACCTGTACCCAGAACACGCCAGGCCGCGCGTTGCCGGCCATCGATACCTCGTTTCTCTGACTACAACTCTGCGTCATCCGAACGCACCGGAGATTACTATGACCCTGCACTCAACATCCAGCCCTGCGCCGGCTCAGCCGGCTGCGGTGCCACCCCGCCATGAAACGCTCAGTGAACAGGATTTCCAGGACAGTGAGCAGGCGGCCGCCAAAGCCTTTCGTCGCATTCTGCCGTTTATCTTTATCTGCTATGTGGTCAGCTACCTTGACCGCACCAACGTCAGCTTTGCTGCGCTGGGCATGAACGCCGATCTCGGCATCACCGCCGAACAGTTTGGCTTCGGCGCAGGCATGTTTTTTATCGGCTATTTCCTGTTTGAAATTCCCAGCAACCTGATCATGCAAAAAGTGGGCGCGCGCATCTGGATCGCGCGCATCATGATTTCGTGGGGATTGATTTCGATGGCGACCGCGTTCATCAGTGGCCCCGTCAGCTTTGCCGTTGCGCGCTTCTGTCTCGGCGTAGCAGAGGCCGGCTTTACCCCCGGCATCTATCTGTTCTTTACCTACTGGTTCCCCGGCAGCTGGCGCGCCAAAATCACCGCCGCGTTCCTGGTCGGCATTCCGGTGGCCAATATCATCGGCTCACCGATTTCCGGCGCGCTGATGCAGATCACCGGCCATGAGCATATCCGTAACTGGCAGTGGCTGCTGTTGATTGAAGGCTTACCGGCGGTGATCCTCGGCGTCATGTGCCTGTTTGTGCTGAGCGACCGGCCGGAGAAAGCGCGCTGGCTGGCGCCGCGTGAACAGCAGTTGCTGAGCCGGCGGCTGGCTGATGAGCAGCAGCAAATCGCGGCAACGCACGGTTCCCAGATGCGCGACGCGCTGCGCAATCCGCTGCTGTATCTGCTGGCGTTTATTAACTTTTGCGGCATTGTGGGTTCGATCGGCGTGGGACTGTGGATGCCGCAGATCATCAAACAGCTCGGCGTGAGCCATACGGCAACCGGCTTTCTTGCCGCGCTGCCCTATGTCTGCGGTGCCGTGAGCATGCTGTTGTGGGCGCGCCGCGCTAATGCATCAGCGCACCGTATTCGCTGGATCAGCGGCGCGCTGGTGATCGCCGCCTTAGCCCTGATGTGCAGCGCGCTGAGCGATGCGCCGGTGATCAAAATGCTGGCACTGTGCTGCACCGTCAGCGGTATTCTGGCGTTTCAGGCCTCGTTCTGGGCGCTGCCTTCCGGCTTTTTGACCGGCAATGCCGCGGCAGGCGGCTTAGCTATGATTGTCTCGATTGGTAATCTCGGCGGCTTCTTCGGCCCGTCGCTGATCGGCTATGTGCGTCAGTCTACCGGCGGCTTTATGTGGGCGCTGCTGGCGGTGGCGGCAGTCCTGATGATTGGCGCACTGGCGGTCGCCATGGTGAAAGATCCGTGGCGCCAGCGCAGCGCTGAGCAGAGATAATAACGCCGCGTTTCCCGGTGTGCCTGTGGCGCATCGGGAAACGGATGTTTTAGAGGATGAAAGCAGGATAACGTCAGACGTGATGAGCCAGATGCGTGCCCTCCCTGGCACAGGCTCATGAGATTATTTCCCGGTGCTGGCCACCGGCTGTTCCGCTTCAACGTGCAGCTTTTTGCTGCGTCCCATCAGCAATACCGCAATGCCGCCCGCCGCGCACAGCAGTGCCAGAGGAATCATCGCCATCGCATGGCTGCCGGTTTTCTCATTGATGATGCCGTAAACGTTCACCATCAGCCCGCCACCAATCAGGTTGGCCATCGCGCCGATAGCAGCCAGACCGGCCGCTGCGGTGGTAGAGGACATCCAGCCCGAGGCCAGTGCCCAGAACGGCCCTTTCATCGAGTAAGCACCAATCAGCACCAGTGACAGAATCACCACGCTGCCCGCCAGCGTATCGGTCAGGAACGCCGCCAGCAGTCCACCGGCAATCAGGAACAGCGTCAGCGCGGTGTGCCAGCGACGCTCACCGCTGCGGTCAGAGCTGCGGCCCCAGACAATCATCAGAATCGATGCCAGACCGTACGGGATCGCATTCATCAAACCGGTGGTGAAGTTATCCAGGCCAAATGATTTCAGCAGCTGCGGTGACCAGACGCTCAGCGTCGAACCCGCTGCCGACGCGCCGGCGTAAATCAGCGCCATCACCCAGATATGCTTGTGGCGCAGTAGCTGCCACAGGGTGATATGACCAATCGCTTTGCGCTGGGCATTCTCTTCAGCCAGTTTGCCGCTCAGCCAGTTGCGCTGTTCGCTGGTCAGCCAGTGGGCATTTTCCGGACGGTTACTGAGCAGGAAGAAAGCCAGCACGCCCAGCACAATCGCCGGGAATCCTTCGATGATAAACAGCCAGTGCCAGCCGCGCAGGCCGAACCAGCCGTCCATCGTCAGGATTGCGCCCGAGATCGGCGAGCCAATAAAGTTGGCTGCCGGGATCGCCACCATGAAAGTCGCAATCACGCGCGCGCGGTATTTCGCCGGAATCCAGTAAGTCAGATAAAGGATCACGCCGGGAAAGAAGCCGGCTTCGGCGGCGCCCAGCAGAAAGCGCAGCACGTACAGCATTTCCGCACTGCTGACGAACGCGGTGCACACCGAGACAATGCCCCAGGTCACCATGATGCGCGAAATCCAGATTTTGGCGCCAATCTTCTGCATCGCGAGGTTGCTTGGCACCTCAAACAGAAAATAGCCAACAAAAAACAGGCTGCTTGCCAGGCCAAACACCGCTTTGCTCAGCCCGAGATCTTCATTCATTTGCAGGGACGCCATGCCGATGTTGCCGCGATCGATAATGGCGATCAGATAGCAGACGATCAGAAACGGCAGAATGCGCCAGATGACGCGTTTTACGGTCTGCTGCTCAATATCGGGCACAGCGGCCGCGCGGGTTATCTTGTCAGACATAGAGTTCCTCACAGAGTCATGGCTTAACGCAAATCGGCCAGAGTTGTTGTTTTACTCTGTACAACATGTGTGTACATAGTAAAACCATTATGTTTGGCCGCGCGACCCTGCGCAGAAAAATGTGTCCGGGCTGCGTGATTTGTCACAAAAAGGTAGCCAGTTGATTATGGATATGTGATGCAGCTGTCAGTTTCTGCTGCAGCACGGGAAAATACCAGCATTCATTCCGTCAGGCGACAGTGGAATTACTTTGCAACATCTTGCCGTTTTCCCGCGGCGTCATTCTGCGGTATACCCATTGCCTCACCGCATAACGCGCTTATCAGGATGCAAAAATGTTCGTAAAGCACTATGACGTAGATGAAAGCCATATCGATTTTCAGGGCGTGGTCGACGGGCTGTACTACCCGTTTTACATGGAGTGGACGCGCCACGCTTACATGCGCGAGGCGCTGGGTATCGACATTGAAGAAGAGTTCAGTCAGGGCAAGATTTACATGGTGCTGGAGTACACGCTGCGCTTCCGCAAGAGCCTGGTGAAAGGCGATAAGGTGGAAGTCACCTGCGCGCTGGAGCAGAATGAGAAGCGCAACCGCGTGAACTTCGTGCAGCAAATCAAGGTCGACGGCGTGGTGTATGCCGAGGCCACGTTTGTCGCCACCTGCCTCGCCAATGGGCGCCCGTCAATGCCGGAAGCGGTAACGCGCGCGCTCGGTCTGTAACGTTACAAAGTATGTGGCAGCAGCCTGCTTTTACGCCCGCTGCCACTCTGCAACCAGCGTCTCCACCAGCTGTGCCGCTGGCAGCGCGCGCACCCGCGCCACGCCCTGACCGGCCCACTGCGCACCGAAGCCGTCCTCGCCGTGCGCAGCCGCCGCTGCCGCCAGGGCTTTACCCAGCGCATAGGCCAGCGGATAGTCGGGAATCTCCTCCGGCGTTACGTCATGGCACAATTCACAAAATGCGTTGCGCACGCAGCGTGCCTGACGCCCGGAGATCGCCGCCGTCATTACCGTGCCACGCTCGCCAGCTGCCAGCAGCGCGCGACGATAGGCCGCACTGGCTGCCGATTCGGGACACAGCACAAACGCCGTACCGAGCTGTACACCGCTGGCACCCAGTTTCATCATCGTCGCGATGCCGGCACCGTCCATCACGCCGCCCGCTGCCACCACCGGCAGCGTGGTGTGCTGCCGAATCGCCTGCACCAGCGCAACGGTCGAAAGCTGCTGGTCTGGCGCGCCCGGATCAAAATGGCCGCGATGGCCACCGGCTTCATAACCCTGCGCCACAATGATATCGATACCGCTGCGTGCAATTGCCCGCGCTTCCTGCGGACTGGTGGCGGTCGCTAGCGTGACAATGTCACGTTGCTTTAGCCGGGCGATGGCCGTGGCATCGGGAAGGCCGAAATGAAAACTGACCGCCGCCGGCCGCGCCTGCTCCAGTACCGCCAGCATCGCCTCATTGTGCAAAAAGCTCTGATAGATCTCCGTTAGCGCTGGCGGCAGCGCCGTCTGGTACTGCGCAAACTGCGAGCTGAATCGGCTGATCCACGCCGCCTCGCGCGCGGCATCCCGCCTTGCCGGCGCGTGACAAAATACGTTGACGTTGATCGGCTCGCTCGTCAGTGCCTGGGTGTGGGCAATCATGTCTGCCGCCTGCTGCGGCGTCACCGCGCCGACGCTAATCGATCCCAGCGCCCCGGCATTGGATACCGCTGCGGCCAGCTGCGGCGTGGCGACACCGGCCATCGGTGCCTGAATCAGCGGATACTGCAGTTTTAACAGCTGGCACAGCGCGGTCGTCATGGTGGTTTTTCTCCAACCCGTCATCGGGCGTTGATTGCGTCACGTCTCGGGCATTAACATACATTTAACATGCATCTTTTAACAAGTCCGCTGGACACTTTTCTTACCCGCACGCGCGGCGTTGATCACTTTTTTCTCACATTTTTAACGCCACGGTCGATAATCAAAGTTGCATAGCAAAAACAGCTTTCAGCTTGCGCTGTAACAACATCAGGCAGGTAACACTATTACACACCCCACCTGCGCACATCGGTGCGTAGCGAGACAGCAGCCGGTGCCTGTGGCACGGCTGTAATGGACAACCGGGGTAATCATGCGGTGCCCTCCACTGGAGGCGCCGAATGCGTTAGCACGCGCGCATCTGCGCCTGCATTTCGTTCAACAGCATACCAAGCGCCTGAGGTCTCTCATGTTCGGGGTGAAAAAATCGAGCCTTTCTCTGCCATTTGCCAAAAGTGGCGACATTGCTAAGGATATTGAAGCGATAAAGCAGCATGTTGCGTGGATTGAGTTTTCACCGGCCGGTGAAATCCTCAGCGCCAATGCACAATTTTTACAGGTCACCGGCTATCAGCTGCATGAAATTCAGGGACAGCATCACCGGATTTTCTGCAGCCCTGCTTACAGCCAGTCATCCGACTATTACGCCTTCTGGCAAACGCTGGCCGCCGGCGAATCGGTGAACGGCATTTTTGAGCGTTTCAACAAGCAGCATCAGCGCTTCTGGCTCAGCGCGACCTATTTTCCGGTGAGCGATGAGCGCGGCAAAGTGTACAAAGTGATCAAGGTCGCGAGCGACATCACCGCGCGCCATCAGGAGCTGGAGCATAAAGAGGCGGTGATAACGGCGCTGGACCGTTCGATGGCGGTGATTGAATTCACGCCGGACGGTCACATCATTACCGCCAACGCCAACTTCCTAACCCACATGGGCTATACCCTGCCAGCCATCGCCGGCCAGCATCATCGCCTGTTCTGCTTCGACAATTTTTACCGCGAGAACCCGGACTTCTGGCGCAAAATTGGCAATGGTCAGCATTTTGTCGGTCGTTTTGAGCGTAAGACCGCCAGCGGCGAGCGCATCTGGCTGGAGGCGAGCTACAACCCGGTGTTTGACGGCGATGGTAAGGTCTACAAAGTGATTAAGATCGCCTCGGATATCACCGCGCGCGTCGAGGCGGCGAAGCGCGTGGCGGATATCGCACTGACCACCTCTGAGCAGACCTCACAAATTACCGATAACGCTAATGAAGTGCTGGATGAAACGGTGCGTAACTCCGGACTGGTGGCGCAGCAGGTGAATGCCGCCGCCGAAATTGGCGCGCAACTCACCGCCTCGGCCAGGAGCATCAGCGACGTGGTGGAAACCATCAACCTGATTGCCTCACAGACCAACATTCTGGCACTGAATGCCGCCATCGAATCCGCACGCGCCGGCGAGGCCGGACGTGGCTTCAGCGTGGTGGCAGGTGAAGTGCGCCGCCTGGCGGCCTCGACCGCCAGTGCCACCAAACAGATATCCGTGGTCGTGGAACAAAACGCCGACCTGATCCAGCAGATGTATCAGCAGCTGGATGAGGTCAGGCAATTTGTGGTGACTGAACAGGAGAAGATCAGCGTGCTGTCGCGCAGCCTGCGGGAAATCAACAGTGGCGTACACGAGTTTGTGAACGTCATTCACCGGCTGGATGTGTGACAGAGTACGCGGGAGCGCTGGCTCCCGCGCGATTACAGCCCGCTGCCCGCCTGCGGCGCGGGCTGCCGCTTCCACTTCAGCGCATTACGCAGCGCCGGTTCCGCATATTTACTGATCAGCCAGGCAACATAATACAGTACGCTGGCCACCACCACCGGCAGCATCGTCATCACCGCTTCATTTTTGATATAGCCATTAAGCTTTATCAATATCGCGATCATTAAATTTTCATGAATCAGATACAGGGCGTAACTGACAAATCCGATGGCGGTGAAAAAGCGCAGGGAAAGCCAGCGCTCAATCTGTCTGGAATAAAAGCTGGCGATAAAAAACAGCATTACCAGTAACAGCGGCACCACGGCGACCACGCCGCTGTTTTTAACGTAGTAGCTGAAATTAATCAGCAAGGCCAGCGCGGTCAGCGCGTAGTGATAACGTTTATCGCGCCCATGCAGACGTTCATAAACCAGACAGCCGACCATAAACCAGGCATAGTGAATAAAACCGAATTTTGAAATTACATCGATTAATAATGGATGGCCGAGTGATTTCAATACCGATGAGGCGGAAAGTAATAACATCGGCACAATCAGCGCCGGCAGACAATATTTACGTCCAAAGGTAAAATAAACCGCGCCAATAATCAGATAAAACAGCGCTTCAACATAGAGAGACCAGAACGATCCGGCCATGGAGCGGAATTCAATGCCGGTGAGCTGCGTCAGCGTCTCAGGATTAATAAATATCAGACCGGGCAGCAGGTTGCGGCTTTCCGGTGTCATCAGCGACCACTCCGGAAAAAAGCCGCCGGCAACGTACAGCAGCAGACTGGCTATCAGCATTGCCGGAAACAGGCGCAGCCAGCGTTTTTTGAGAAAACTGAGGTAGCCGGACGATTTATCCAGCGTCATAAATATGACAAAGCCGGAGATCATAAAAAACAACTGCACGCCAACCCAACCAAATGCCAGCAGCGGAATATGCTGGGTAGTGGCGGCATACGGCAACAGTTCGGGCCAGCGGGCATAGGCGTGATAAGCAATCACCAGCAGGATCGCTAATCCGCGCATGCCATCAAGATGCGTGATACGTGGTTGCATAAGTGGTCTCTGGAAAGAGGAGCAGATGGGTTTCAGCAAATTAGCACTGACAAAGATTTACACTCAACAAGAATAGTCCTGGATAACGCACCATCATTTAACCAGGAAATTCTTTAAGTCCTGAACGTTAAATCACGCTCTGATAAATTATGGCTGTAATATATTTATCGTCATCAGCATGAAATAAACACTAAGCTATTAGCGCAACGGGAAAAATTTACCGGCATTCGCCGAATTGCCCTGGTGCAAACGCAGCGGCAGGGCCTTTTATTAACAGACCTTATGCAGATCTGATTGCGCCACGGCATCGTCGGGCTTCTGGCCGAATATGCGATCTGTTTTTGCCGCTCCGCTCACGCTTTTTTTACTTTTTCGCCCAGGTTCGGCGCAGTCATGCCGATACTCATAACGTACTTATGAAATATCATTTTACTGGTTTGTGATAAGTCTATGATGGCGAAACGTTCACTGATGGATTTCCCGACCGATGGTCGAATGCGCGGACTGATGCGCCAGCCGATGCTGCTGATGGTGCTGCTGATTTTTCTCTCCTTTATGGTGGCGCTGGTGACGCTGTGCTTTATCGCCAGCGATCTCAACCAGCAGGAGGCGCGGCAAAACCGCCTGCTGCTGGAGAAGGCGTTGCAGACGCGTCAGGAAGTGATGCAGTTTCACCTCTCCGATAATGCAGAATGGGGCGAAGCCTACCAAAACCTGCACCGCACGCTGAATACCGACTGGGCGTGGACGCGGCAGAATCTGGGTGAGTCGCTGTTCCAGACCTTTGCCTACGAGGGCGTGTTTGTCATCGCGCCGCGCGGCGATACGGTTTACAGCGTGATCGACGGTCAGCTGCAGCAACGCGATTTCACCGACTGGCTCGGTCGCCAGCAACTGCCCGCGCTGCGTCAGCAGTTACAGCACAATGACGGTAAGGCGCTGTCGCGCTTTGTGGTGGTAAACCAGCAACTGGTGCTGCTGTGCGCCGCATGGATCACCACCGGTGGCGATAACAGCGTGCCGCAGGAGCCCGGCCCGCCATCGCTGATGATCTTTGCCGATCGCCTGACGCCGGACAAGCTGCTGCAGCTGGGGCATGAATACGGCATCAACGCGCTGCGGGTGGAATTCGCTGCACCCCGCGCGCCAGTGGCGGAAAGCCTGCGCCTCGCCGCCGACGGCCATGACTCCACGCTGCGCTGGACCAGCAGCAACCCCGGCGGTAAATTGCTGACCGCCCTGCTGCCGCTGCTGGTGATCGCCATGCTAATCACGCTGTATGGCGCCATCATGCTGATGCGCAACGCGCTGCGTAAAGCGCAGCTCAATGATGAAAATACGCTGCTGCTGGCGCAAAGCCAGCGGGCGCTCAGCGCCAGCGAACGCCGCTTCCGTGATATCGCCGAAATTACCACCGACTGGATTTGGGAGATGGACGAACAGCTGCGCTTCAGCTGGGTTTCCGGCCGTTTCCCGGTAGTTACCGGGTTTACCAGCGAGGAGTGGCTGCAGCGCACGCTACTGGATTTCCTGCTGTGCGATGAACACCAGCGCGCCCGGCTTTTGCAGCTGGCAGACTCTGGCGGTCAGCTTACGCTGAACGGCTGCCGCTATCTCTCCGCTCAGCATCAGCCGCGCTACTGCAATCTGACCCTCAAGCGCGTCAGCCTGGCGCATGGCGTCAGCGGCTTTCGCGGCAGCGCCAGCGACGTAACGCTGGAAGTTGAAGCGCAGGCGCGCGCGCACTATCTGTCGCACTTCGATGAACTGACCGGACTGGCCAACCGCGTGCAGATGCGCGAATTCCTCACGGGGCAGCTGAGCCTGCCGCTGCCGGCGCAGCCGCTACTGGCGATGATTATGATCGACCTGGATAAATTCAAACCGGTCAATGATCTCTACGGTCATGCGGCGGGCGATCAGGTGCTGCATGCGGTATCAGATCGTATCCGGCGCACGCTGAACGGCAACGGCCTGGTGGCGCGGCTCGGCGGCGATGAGTTTGTGGTGATTCTGCCGGAGGCGGGCAGCCGCGAGCAGGTCGACGCGCTGTGTCAGCAGCTCATCGCCCAGCTCAATCTGCCGTTCCCGGTGTACGACAACGACATCCACATCGGCGGCAGTCTCGGCATCGCGCTGGCCCCGCAGGATGCCGACAACGCCAGCGATCTGCTGCGCTTCGCCGACATCGCGCTGTATAAAGCGAAAAACAGCGGCCGCAACCAGTGGATATTTTTCGACCGTGACATGGAAGAGAAAATTGTGCAGCGGCGCGAAATGGAGCATGAGCTGCGCGCAGCGCTGCAGGAGAACCAGCTGCGGCTGGTCTATCAGACGCGCTATGACCTGATCGCGCAGCACATCAGCGCGGTCGAGGCGCTGGTACGCTGGCAGCATCCGCGGCTGGGCTTACTGATGCCCGATCAGTTTATTCCGCTGGCCGAAGAGACCGGCCTGATCAGCGCACTGAGCGACTGGGTGCTGCTCAATGCCTGCGAGGATATCGCCCGTTACCGGCCGGAAATGGCGGTTTCAGTGAATATTTCCGCCAGCGAGTTGCAGGATAGCGCCTTAGCCGAACGCATCACCCGGGTGCTGCAGCTCAGCGGCTTGCCGAGCCAGCGGCTGGAAATTGAAGTCACGGAAAACGCGCTGCTGAGCGATCCGGATAAAACCCTGGCGGTGATGCAGGCGGTAAAAGCGCTGGGGGTGAGATTTCTGATTGATGATTTTGGCACCGGCTATGCGTCGCTGTGCTACCTGCGCGCCTTCCCGTTCGACGGCATCAAAATCGATAAATCCTTTATTTTTCCGCTGGCCGATTCGCCCCAGGCGCGCCAGGTGGTGGAAAACATGATTGGACTCGGCAAAGCCTATTCCCTCTCGGTAACCGCGGAAGGCGTGGAAACGCCGGTGCAAATGTCGCAGCTGCAGGAGCTGGCGTGCGATGCCATTCAGGGTTACTACATCGGACGACCGCTGCCGCTGCCGCAAATCTCGACCGAGCCGCCGCAGAGTGAACCGGCGCTGCACATGAATATTTGATAAAAGGTGGCGATCCTTCGCCAGAGGTGATTACAGCGACTGGTGCGCGGTTTCTTTGGCTTTCCATAAGGCAAACAGGGTGATCGCCAGCGCCAGCGTCACATATAGCGACACCCACAGCGTGCTGCCCAGCTCTTTATACAGCGAGGTAATGATCAGCGGGGCAAAACCGCCGCCGATGATGCCGGCCAGCGTATAGGCCAGTGACGAACCGGCATAGCGCACGTGACTCGGGAACTGCTCGGTGACAAACGCCGCCTGCGGACCGTACATCATGGCGTGAATCAGCAGGCCAATCACCACCGCCAGCACAATCAGCCACGGCTGGGTGCTGTCGAGCAGGACAAAAAACACAAACGACCAGACGATAGCCAGCAGCGCACCGGCAATGTACACCGGACGGCGGCCAAGGCGGTCGGACAGCGCGCCAAACAACGGCACCGTCAACGCGTTGCCAATCGCGCCGACCATCGTCGCCATCAGCGCCAGTGGACGCGGCAGCTGTAGCACGGTGGTGACGTATGTCAGGGTGAACACCACCACCAGCGCGTACAGCACGTCGGAGCCGATGCGCGAGCCGCCGGCGATCAGCAGTTCACGTGGATAGCGCAGGAACACCTCTTTCAGCGGCGTGTGGCTGGTTTTCTCCGCCTGCTGCATCGCCACGAAAGTCGGGGTTTCTTCCACGCCGCGCCGCAGCCACAGGCCAAACATCACCAGCAGCAGACTGAGCAGGAACGGGATGCGCCAGCCCCACTCCTGAAACTGTTCGCCGCTGAGTGACAACGTCACTAAAGTGATAAAGCCGGTGCCAATCAGCGTACCGCAGGAAGGCCCGACCTGGGCGAACGAGGCGTTACGCCCGCGCTTACTGGCTTCGCCGTGCTCCATGGAGAGCAACACCGCGCCGGCCCATTCGCCGCCCAGCGCGATGCCCTGCACAAAGCGCAGCGCCACCAGCAGAATCGGGCTCCAGATGCCCCATAGCGCATAACCGGGCAGCATGCCCATCAGCGCCGTGGTCACGCCCATGATCACCAGCGTGGTGATCAAGACCGCCTTGCGTCCGGCGACATCCCCGAGATGGCCAAAGATAAAACCGCCCACCGGACGCGACACATAACCCACGGCGTAAGTTGAAAACGCCAGAATGGTCCCGACCAGCGGGTCGAAGCTGGGGAAAAACACATGGTTAAACACCAGCGCCGCCATGATGTTGTAAACGGTAAAGTCGTACCACTCCAGCGCGGTGCCGATGGAGCTGGCCGCGGCAAGACGTCCGGTGTGGGTTTTCCCTGCTGCGGCACGCGCGGCGTGCGGCAGAGTAGAATCAGTATTCGCCATGAGCCATCTCCTGTTTAGTGAGCTGCCAGCTGAGCGCATAAAATTCAGCGCGGGCATTGAGCGCCTGTGCCGCGGCGGCCGCCAGTGTCTGGCAGGCATCGGCGCACGAACAGCTGAGCAGCAGCATCGGCTGCATGGCGCGCTGCACCCGATCTTCCTGCGGCAGCGGCGTGCTCAGCGTGGTGTCCGGCGTGAGTAAGCGCGAGGCGATATAGCCCGGCACCGTGGCAACCTGCTGCTGCCAGGCGTTGAGCGTTGCAGTTTCAATGCCAGCCTGTAGCGTCAGCACCGCAAGGTGGCTGCCGCTGCCCTGACCGTGCTGCTGAGTGATGGCGCACACGCGGCGCATCGGTTCGATCATCCGCTCCAGGTTTTTAACCGACCACGGCGTCTGGCGCGTGAAGGCGGCGTAGTAATCGGCGCTGGTGAAGGTTTCCAGCGAGCGGGTTTCATACAGTCCGAGGTACTTGCGTTCAGCCTCCAGCGCCTGATAGCGCGTGCCGCTGAGAAAGCCGTCAATGGCGACGCGCTCGGCGACATGTTCATGGTCATACCATTGATTGAAATCAGCTTCGTTTTCAGCGGCGACGTTGGTGGCGACAAACAGCATGCCGTGAGGATGTGTCATTTTCAGAGACTCCGTTGCAGGATGGATTCAAGCGCCAGCGCCCAGCTGAGCAGCGCGGCATCGTGGCCATGGGTGGCGGCCAGCATCAGACCCACCGGCGCACTGCCGGGCTGATGACAAGGCAGGGAGATGGCGCAGCCGTCCAGCATGTTGATCACGCTGGTGTTGCGCAGCATCAGCAGGTTGACCTGACGATAGCGCTCCGGGTCGTCGAGTTCGGCGATGGTCGGCGCAATCAGCGGCACAGTGGGCAGCAGCAGACCATCGTACGGTGCCACCGCCTGCTCCACCCGCTGCCGCCAGTCGGCGCGCTGCTGATACAACAGTTGTGCGTCGGCCTCGTTCAGCAACGCGCCGCGCTCAATGCGCATCCGTACCTGCGGGTCATAACCCGTCGCGTGCGACTGCAGCAGCGACTGCAGCAGCGACTGATGCCACTGCCAGGCTTCCCAGGCGGTGATGCCACCACGGGCGTTCATGGTTTCCAGTTCCGCCAGTTCAGACAGCGGCAGCTCGGTGAGCGTGGCACCCTGCGCGCGCAGCTGTGCCAGCGCGTGGTGCCACGCCTGGCTGACCGCGAGATCCAGCCCGTCCAGCACCCGGGTCTGTGGAATCGCAAAGTGCGCCCGCGTGATATCACGCTCTGCCAGCTGCAAAGGCCGATCGGCGATGACGCTGTCGAGCAGCCAGCAACTGCGCACGTCATGGGCGATTACGCCAATACTGTCAAGTGCCACCGATAGCGGTAGCGTGCCGGCCTGATTGATGCGGCTGGCACTGGGTTTGAAGCCGGTCAGCCCGCACAGCGCCGCCGGTATCCGCACCGAGCCGCCGGTGTCCGTGCCGACCGCCGCGAGGCACATGCCGTCGGCCACCGCCACCGCCGCGCCGGATGAAGAACCGCCGGGAATGCGTTTTTCGCCGCGCTGCCATGGGTTAGCGGGCGTGCCGTAGTGCGGATTGATACCGAGCCCGGAAAAAGCGAACTCGGTCATGTTGGTTTTGCCGACGATAGCGGCACCGGCCTGTTTCAGCTGCTGCATGATATGCGCGTCGCGCGCAGCGGGCGGTGCATCCGCCAGCACGCGCGAGCCGGCGCAGGTGGGTTCGTCCGCCACATCAAACAGGTCTTTGATGCTGATTGGCAGTCCATCAATCGGGCTGCGCGGCTGTTGCTGTTGCCAGCGCGTATCAGCCTGCTGCGCCTGCTGAACGGCGCTGTTGGCGTAGGTCCGCGTAAACACGCGTGCGCCTTCGCCCGACGGGTGCTCAGCGGCGCGTAGTGCCTGTTGCGTCGCGGCGCTTGCGGTGAGGTCTCCGGCGCGCAGTTGCTGGCTCGCCTGCCATAAGGTGGTCATACGCGTCTCCTCAGGCAATCACCGGCAGCGTGCCGGTGACATAGTGGTGTTCCAGCGTGCGATTCAGCAGCGGATCGTGCAGCGCCATGCGGAACTCGCTGGCCGGACGGATGCCGCCAATCGCGCTCAACGTGCCGCATGACATCGCAAAGCCTTCGCTGACCGGGCGATCGCCAAAGTAGCGCGCCAGCAGATCCATCGGCGTGAGCAGAGAGTCGAGCGTGCCCTGCTGATAAGTCACCCAGTCGCCGTTGACTTTGATCCACGCGCGCAGCTCCAGCCGATCCCAGTGCGGCTCAACCTCTGCCATACGCCACGCATGACCGGCGACCGGCTTAACGCAGGCCTGCTTCGACAGTGCCACGCTGAAGGTTTCCAGGTGACGGTCGGTGTGATCGGAAATCAGCGACACCCAGTATTCGCCGCGATGGAAAAACACAAACGGCTCGGCTTCGCCGGAGGTTTGCTCGCCCACCACTTCCAGCGGGCTGTGCTGCGCCAGCTGCTGGGTGGCTACGCGATAAAACAGCGGGACTGCACCAGGTGCGGGCACGCCCAGCGCCTTCAGCTCCCTGATATGGTGCAGCACCGCCGCCTGGTCGCGGCCTACCCACCCGGCAATGACCAGCTGCTTAATGTCGACATCCAGCACCGGGGCGGCTTGTGAGTCGGTTGTAAAGCGTAAATGCATGCGATGATCTCCTGATGAAAAATGCGTGTGAAATTTCACTGCAATTTCAAGATAGCCATTTTCATGCCAGGTTTTTGTGTAAGATGTCTCAGTACCCTAATAAGGATCTGCGTGATGAGTGATTCAGTTGCTGAAAATGTGAAGTCACAGGCCGGACAAAAAAGCGTTTCATTGAATGAACAGGCCTATCTGGCGTTCAGGCATCGCCTGATTACGCTGCGCTATAAGCCAGGTGAATATCTCAATACCGCGCAGGTGATGGAGGATCTGGCAATGGGCCGCACGCCGGTTAATCAGGCGGTACACCGGCTGGCGACCGAAGGGTTACTGCAGATTATCCCGCGTAAAGGGGTGATGGTGGCACCGCTGTCGATTGACGATGCGCTGGAGCTGATTGAAGTGCGGCTGGTAAATGAAGCGCTGTGCCTGCGGCTGGCGACGCAGCGCGTGAATCCGGCGCAGATTGCCCAGCTACAGGCGCTGAATCAGCGCATCGCCGCCGCCAGCGTGGCGCGCGATCGTGAGCAGATGATGCTGCTGGACCGTGAATTTCATCAGGTGCTGGCTGACATCGCCGGTAACGGTCGTCTGTCAGATATTCTCAGCATCATCCACGCCCAGGCGCAGCGCTTCTGGGCAACCACCCTGTCGAGCGCACAGCACATGCAGGAGGTGATTGCCGAGCATGACGCAATCATTGCGGCGCTGGCGCAGGGTGACGTAACACGGGCAGAAGACGCCGCGCGTGTGCACATCTATTCGTTCAAGCAGGCGCTGCTGAACGCCTGATTTCAGCCAGGGTAAAACGGGCCGGGACCAATGGATTCACGCATAATCAGCTCGCCGGCAAAGGTTTTGCGGTTACGCATTTCGCCGCCGTCGAGCATCGACACCAGGCGTTCAATGGTCTCCTCGATCATGCCGGTCACCGGCATGCGCACGCTGGCCAGCGCCGGAATGGTATAGGGCGCCAGCGGAATATCGTCGAAACCCAGCACTGCCACCTGCTGCGGCACGCGAATGTTATGCGCCGCCAGCGCTTTCAGCGCGCCCACCGCCATTTCATCGTTACTGGCGACCAGCGCGCTGAACGGTTTACCACGCGCCAGCAGCGTTTCCACTGCCGCTGCCCCGTGCTGCGCCTGCCATTTGCCCTCCACCACCAGTGCGTCATCCGCCACCAGCTGATGCTGCGCCAGTGCCGCGTGATAACCCGCCAGGCGCTCGCGCCCGGTCGGCGAGTCAAGCGATCCGGTGATAAAAGCGATATCGCGATGGCCGAGTGCAATCAGCTGCGCCACCGCCTCGGCGCTGGTGCGCTGCTGATCGGAGTAGATGCAGTAACTGTCGTGCTGACGCAGCCGCCGGTTGATCACCAGAATCGGATGGCGGTGCTGGGCAATGATGCTGTCCATCTCATCGATGGTGAGAAAACGCGGATAGATGATCACACCATCGCAGCGCAGATCGAGCAGAAACTGAATCGCCGCACGCTCCTCTTCGGCGCTGTGTTTGCCATCCACCAGCAGTAGCTGACGGCCCTGCTGCTCAAGAATACGCGCCGAATGCTGCATCATTTCGCTGAAATAGCTGCCGGTATACAGCGTGTTGGTGATCACCAGGCCGATGGTCTGGCTGGATTTAGTCGCCAGATTGCGCGCCAGCAAATTCGGCCGGAAGCCGGTCTCGGCAATCGCCTGGTACACCCGATCGCGCTTCTCCTGGCTGACGTAGCCGTTGCCGGACAACACGCGCGACACCGTCGCTTTTGACACGCCGGCCTTTTTTGCCACCTCAAGTATGGTTGCCATGCTTCACTCTGCTTCGCTGCTCATCGCCTCAGTGTACCTAAGCGATGAATAAGACGGGGAATTTTCTTGTCGCCCTGCGCCTGCGGGTGAAGATCCCGCCGCACGTCAGCCGATCAACATCACAAAATTAAAACGAAGATAGCGATTTTTCTTGTCTGAATGAATGCGCCTGTTCATGATTTTGTGAAACCGGTTTCTCATGAACACATAATAGCCAGACGAAACCGACGTTTCCTCTACCCTACAATCAGAGACAAACATTCATGGCGACCAACTACGCTGACGCCGCACGAGCCATTGTGGCCTCGCTCGGCGGATTAGAGAATATTGAAGCCGTTACCCACTGCATGACACGCCTGCGCTTCGTGGTGAAAGACAGCGCGCGCGTCGATAACGCCACGCTGAAAGCCATTCCCGGCGTGATGGGCGTGGTGCACACCGACAGCCAGTGTCAGGTGATCATCGGCAACAACGTCAATCTCGCCTTTCAGGAAGTGATGAAACTCGGCACGCCGGGCAACAGTGACAGCGCGCCGGTGAAACGGAAAATCACGCTGCGCAGTATCGGCGCGGGCATTCTCGATGCGCTGGTCGGCACCATGTCACCGCTGATCCCGGCGATCATTGGCGGATCGATGGTGAAACTGCTGGCGATGATGCTGGAGATGAGCGGCGTGCTGCCCAAAGGCTCGTCGACGCTGATCATCCTGAATGTGATTGGTGACGGCGCCTTCTTCTTCCTGCCGGTGATGGTGGCGGCTTCGGCAGCGCTGAAATTTAAAACCAATATGTCGCTGGCGATTGCCATTGCTGGCGTGCTGGTGCATCCCAATTTTATCGACCTGATGGCCAAAGCGGCGCAGGGTCAGGTGGTGGAATTCGCCTCGGTGCCGGTCACCGCGGTGAAATACACCTACACGGTGATCCCCGCGCTGGTGATGACGTGGATTCTGTCGCACATCGAATACTGGGTCGATCGCTTTACCCCGGCGGTGACCAAAAACTTCCTTAAACCGATGCTGATTGTGCTGATTGCTGCCCCCATCGCCATTGTCTTTATTGGTCCGCTGGGTATCTGGATCGGTAGCGGTATTTCGGCGCTGGTGTACACCATTCACGGTTATCTCGGCTGGCTGTCGGTGGCGATCATGGGCGGTCTGTGGCCGCTGCTGGTGATGACCGGCATGCATCGCGTGTTTACCCCAACCATCATTCAGACCATCGCTGAGACCGGCAAAGAAGGCATGGTGATGCCGTCGGAAATTGGCGCCAACCTGTCACTGGGCGGCTCATCGCTGGCGGTGGCATTCAAAACCAAAAATCCGGAACTGCGGCAGACGGCGTTCGCGGCGGCAGCTTCCGCCATCGTCGCCGGCATTTCCGAACCGGCGCTGTACGGCGTGGCGGTGCGCCTGAAGCGCCCGCTGATTGCCAGCCTGATCAGCGGCTTTATCTGTGGCGCGGTGGCCGGCATTGGCGGCCTCGCCAGCCACTCGATGGCCTCACCGGGCCTGTTTACCAGCGTCCAGTTTTTCGATCCCACCAACCCGATGAGCATCGTCTGGGTGGCTGGCGTGATGGTGCTGTCAGTGGTGCTGTCGTTCATTCTGACGCTAATTCTTGGCTTTGAAGATATTCCGGTGACGGAGACCGCGCTGCGCCCCGGTAAGCCGGAAGCGGCAAAGCCGCTCAGCGCGAATTAATAATGGACTGTGATTGAGGTGAGTGATGTCTGAAGTGACATTTCCTGCGGGATTTTTATGGGGCGGCGCGTTAGCCGCCAACCAGTCAGAGGGGAGTTATCGCGCCGGCGGTAAAGGCTTAACCACAGTGGACATGATTCCACACGGCGAGCACCGCATGGCGGTTAAACTGGGGCTGGAGCCGCGCTATACGCTGCGCGACGATGAGTTCTATCCGAGCCACGACGCCATCGATTTTTATCACCGCTATAAAGAAGATATCGCCCTGATGGCGGAGATGGGCTTCACGGTGTTTCGCACCTCCATCGCCTGGAGTCGCATTTATCCCAACGGCGATGAGCTGACGCCGAACGCGGCAGGCATTGCCTTCTATCGCAGCGTATTTGAAGAGTGCCGCAAGTACGGCATCGAACCGCTGGTCACGTTGTGTCACTTCGATGTGCCGATGCATCTGGTCACCGAATACGGCTCGTGGCGCAACCGTAAAATGATCGATTTCTTCGCGCGCTACGCCCGCACCTGCTTCGAAGCGTTTGATGGTCTGGTGAAATACTGGCTGACCTTCAATGAGATCAATATCCTGTTGCACAGCCCGTTCTCCGGTGCCGGTCTGGTGTTCGCGCCGGATGAACATCACGAACAGGTGAAATATCAGGCAGCGCATCATGAACTGGTCGCCAGCGCGCTGGTAACCAAAATCGCCCATGAGATCAATCCGCAGAATCAGATTGGCTGCATGCTGGCCGGCGGCAACTTTTATCCGTGGTCCTGCAAGCCGGAAGATGTGTGGGCCGCGTTACAGAAAGATCGCGAGAACTTATTCTTTATCGACGTTCAGGCGCGCGGCGCTTATCCCGCTTATGCCGCCCGGGTATTCCGCGAGAAAGGCGTGGAGATTGTCATGGCGGAAGGCGATAGCGAACTGCTGCGCCATACCGTCGATTTCATCTCCTTCAGCTATTACGCCTCACGCTGCGCATCGGCAGAGATGAATGAACAGAACAGCAGCGCCGCCAACGTGGTGAAGTCACTGACCAATCCGCATCTGGCGCGCAGCGCCTGGGGCTGGGGCATTGATCCCCTTGGCCTGCGCATCACCATGAATATGATGTACGACCGCTATCAGAAACCGCTGTTTCTGGTGGAAAACGGTCTCGGCGCGCACGATGAAATCAATGCCAGCGGGGAAATTGCAGACGATTACCGCATCAGCTACCTGCAACAGCACATTCGCGCCATGGGTGAAGCAATTGCTGACGGCGTGCCGGTGATGGGCTACACCACCTGGGGCTGCATCGATCTGGTCGCGGCGTCGACCGGTGAAATGAGTAAACGCTACGGATTTGTCTATGTCGATCGCGACGACCACGGCAACGGCACGCTCAACCGGCTGCGCAAAAAATCCTTCTGGTGGTATCAGCGGGTCATTGCCAGCAACGGCCGGGATTTGGATTTTTAATTAAAAAAATGCGGTGAATGGCGCTGAATGATTGTTCAATTCAGGGCCATTGCGCCACAAAGGGAATATCCGGCGGCGCCGGGCAAATCATTTTGCGAAAAATCGCGCCGCTGCGCTAATTTTGCTGCGGGCATATCCGGCAGAATTCAGCCTTAATAGGCTTATTCTGCTGCGTTTTTATTCATTACTCTTTTAACTCTCTATTTAAATCTGGTCCTGACGAATTTATTCTACCCTGCCCGATCGCGGTATCAGCGCCTGTACGGCGGTACTCTTTTGTACAGCGCGATGGTACTATTTCCCGGTTGCTGTTCAGAGATAGCGCTATGTTACAACTACAATTAAAGGTGAAGGGCGACAGCCAGCTGCTCTATTTATTGCAGGGCTTACGCGCATTTCTTCCCGTATTTTCTCTCATTTATCTCCTCTGTTTTCCTGCTGCTCAGGCGGCAAACAGTGCGGTTCAGCGTGACGATCAGGCTAACCGCATCGTCAGCGGCATCATCAGTTTTAGCCACTGGCCACAGTTAACACAGCCGCCACAGCTGTGCGTATTCGCTTCAGCACAGCACCTTGCGCAGCCTCAGGGCCCGACGCCGTTCAGCGTGGTGTGGATTAACCAGACCAGCGAACTCAGCCGCCAGCGCTGCGATGCCATTTACTTCGGCGATCAGACGCCGCAGCAGCAAACTGAACTGCTGGCGATGCTACAGGGTAAAGCCGTCCTGTCCATCGCGGAAAACAACCAGGACTGTGCGGTTGGCGCGGCCTTTTGTCTGATCTTTAACCGCGATCACACCGCATTTTCCGTCAACCTTGACTCGCTGGCGCGCAGCGGTGTCAGAGTGAGCCCGGACGTGTTGTTGCTGTCCCGCAAAGGAAGCAAATAAGATGAAGTTTGATAGCATAAAAAAAGATAAATCATCGATTCGCAATAAGTTGCGTCGTATCAGCACCGTCAATGCCGCCGTGATATTACTGCTGTGCTGGCTGCTGCTGACATCGACGTCTTTACTGTTTATTAAACGCTATGAGAAAAGAAACCTCGAACTCATTGCCGCCACACTCAGCACCAGCCTGACCGCCGCGACGGTATTTGAAGACAGCTATGATGCCCGCAACAAAATAGCCCTGCTCGGCAATGAAGGGATGTTTGCCTCCGCGAAGCTGGTCACGGCGGGCAATACCGTACTGGTGGACTGGCACGATCGCCAGCAAGAGAGCGGCTGGTATGAAACGCTACTGCGTCGCTGGATCTATCAGCAGCCGCTGGCGGTGGAAATTAATCACGCCGAAACCCAGGTCGGCCATTTAATGCTGGCCGGCACCGTCAGCGGTGCGGCCGATTTTATTCGCTATTCGGTGATGATTTTATCCATCGGTATGCTGTGCGTGCTGGTGATTTCCTGCCTGCTGAGTGAATTTCTGCATCGCGGTATTCTGCGCTCGCTGCGCAATATCACCAGCGCCATCCATTACGTGATTCGCTCTGGCGATTTCTCGACGCGCGTACCGCAAAATCCGACCAAAGAGTTTCAGCTGTTTTCTGAAGATCTCAACTCGCTGCTGAGTGAAATGCAGACGCTAAAAGCCTCGCTGCTGCGCGATAACCGTTCACTGGCGGCCAAAGCGCTGGAGGATCCGTTAACCGGACTGGCCAACCGCTCGGCGTTTGTTGGCCGCCTGTCGCAGTTGCTGGATCAGCAGCTGGCGCATGAGAATTTTGTGCTGCTGTTTCTCGACGGCGATCGTTTCAAGAGCATTAACGACAACTGGGGCCATGCCGCCGGTGATGAAGTATTGAAGGCCATCGCGGCGCGCCTCAGCGCGCTGGCGTATCAGGACGATCTGGTGGCGCGGCTGGGCGGCGACGAGTTTGCCATGCTGATCACCAGCCGCACCTCAGAAGCCGATCTGCAGCAGCTGACGGAAGATATTCGTACCGCAATCGCGCAATCGATTGTGATTTCGGAAGGCACGCAGATCACCACATCGGTGACCATCGGCTACGCCTGGTCGCAGCATGGCGATTCGGTGGCGTCGATTCTGGAACGCGCCGATATGCACATGTATAAAAACAAAGGAATGAGTAAGGTACGCGTATGAAACTGAAATCATGTTTGCTGGTTATGGTGCTGGCCTGTGTCGGCTGTCAGTCAACCGGGCGTTTTAGCGACGCGCAGATTAAAGCGATGCGCGACGCCGGCTTCAGCGAAAACGCCGAAGGCTGGGGACTGGGCCTGTCCGATAAAATCCTGTTTGGCATCAATGAATCTGACCTGACGCCCGCCAGCAAAGCCAGCATTGCGCAGATGGCGAAAAGCCTGGCCGCCACCGGCATTGAACATCTGCGCGTTGACGGCCACACCGATAACTACGGCAAAGCGGATTACAACCAGCAGCTGTCGCTGAAACGCGCCAACGCGGTGGCCGATCAGTGGGCCACCGGCGCGGCGATTCCACGGCAAAACATCGTGACGCGCGGGCTGGGCATGAGCGCGCCGGTCGCCAGTAATAACACTGCGCAGGGCCGGGCGCAAAATCGCCGCGTCGCCATTGTGATCACGGCGCCGTAAGCGGTTAATCAGCGCGTCTGCGCATAGTCATACAGGCGATCGCGTGCGAGGTTCTTCATTTTGACTTCGCACATGATGTCGAAGCGATCAAACGACAGCGCCCAGTCATTCAGCGTCTGGTTGAAATAGTAGTCAGAATGGGCGCGCAGCTTCGGCTTTGAGGCGGCGAGTTGCTCCTGATCGGGAAAGCCGCTCTCCGGGATCAGCCCTTCCTGGGCGATCGAATAGTGCAGCACTGGCCGCACGCCGCGCCACGACTCCAGAATCAGCGCCACGCGCGCATCGCTGGCCTGAATAAACTGATTCTCTTTCACCCAGTGATGGTGAATATCCAGTACCACCGGACACAGCGCACGCGCCTGCAAGACGTCATCCAGCGAGCAGGAAATTTCGTCATTTTCCACCGTCAGCATATTGCGGGCTTCCGGGCTGAGACGCATAAACGCCGCGCAAAAACCCTCAATACCGCGTTTGCCGTTCATGTGGATGTTGATTTTGAAATCCTGAAACTGCCTGCCGTAGCCCATCAGTACCGCGCACAGCGTATGGTATTCGACATCCTCCAGCGCCCGATCCACCACGTCATCATTATCCGAAGCCAGCACCGTATACTGGCCGGGATGGAACGACAGCCGAATGTTGTGCGCGCGGGCCAATTCACCGCAGCGGCTAAACAGCGGCTGCAGCTCGGGCAGAATATCGCCATACAGTTCAGTGGCCAGCGGCACGGTGTACAGCGGCAGCAGATCGCTGCCGATGCGCATCATGCGTAATGCATCCGGCTGCTGCGCCAGCTGTTCCAGCGTTAGAGAGAGGTTCTGCAGGTTATTTTGTGCCAGTGTCAGCAGCAGCGTGGCCGCCGCGTTACGCTCCATATCGAGAAAGCGTGTGCGGGTGGTGGTTTTAAATGGAAATGGCTGTTTAGCCTCAGAATCAAAGTACTTACACGCAAAACCCAATTTCATTATGTTCCCCTTCAGGTCAGCTAGTGAGTCTAGCTGCCGCTGGCAATTATGCGAGGAACGCCGCGTGATTAAACGGGCAGCCGCCTTGCACGGCTGCCCGCACTGTTACACGCTCGGGTAAGTGATATTGCTACCCGGCGCTTCACGATGCAGATGGATAAAGTTCAGGTGACGCTCGTACTGATCAAGAATGTCGATGATCACCTGCTCCTTGTTGTAGTCCATCAGATCGTTGCCCTGGCTGCCCTCCAGCAGGAAGGTTTCCAGCCGGTAATAGTGCGACTTACCGCTGCGGGCGCGATAGGTGAAGCCCGGTACCGAGTACTGCTGCGGCCACACCTGATAGACGAAATCCTGCTCCTCGCCGAGGTGCACGCGCAGATCAAGGTAGCCCAGCGGCTGGCCCTCTTCCGGCGCAACGCTCTCCAGCGATACGCGACCGCCGCGCAGCTCCAGCTCTTTGGCGACATCCTGCATCGCCGGATAGATCACGGTTTCCATCATCTGCTGGGTATAGCGCGTGCCCGGGTAGTTCATCAGGCGCGACAGCCGCTTTTTCCAGCTCAGACGATCATTGCTCGCCGGAATATAGGGCGCGGTATCACGGCTGGCGCTGGCGCGGCGGTGATCTTCCACTTTGAGTGATTTATACAGCCCGGCCATCACAAAGAAGATCACGAAGCTGAACGGCAGACCCATGATCACCGTGGTGTTTTGCAGCGCAGAGATGCCGTTGGTCATCAGCATGCCCATGGTCAGCACGCCAATCGCCACCGACCAGAAAATGCGCAGCCAGTTTGGCGCATCGCTGTTGATATCCTTCAGCTTCGAGGTGAAGTTCCCCAGCACCAGCGAGCCGGAATCCGCCGAGGTAACATAAAACAGCATGCCGGTAATGGTGGCGACCGAGGCGCTGAACTTAAACGCCGGATACTGCGCCAGCAGGCTGTAGAACCCGCGCTCGGCATGCGCCATCACTTCCTGGGCAAAACCGGCATCGCCGTGGATGATCTCGTACAGCGCCGCGTTACCGAACACCGACAGCCACAGCAGCGTGAAGGTGAACGGGATAATCAGCGTGCCGAGCACAAACTCACGGATGGTGCGGCCACGGGAAATACGGGCGAGGAACAGGCCGACAAACGGCGACCACGCCACCCACCACGCCCAGAAAAACAGCGTCCAGCTGTTCATCCACTGCGTCGGACGATCAAACGCAAAGGTGTTGAGCGTCATGCCCATAAAGCGGTTGATGTAATCACCGACGTTCAGCACCAGCGCGTTGAGCAGGAAATCCGTCTTGCCCATAAACAACACAAACAGAATCAGACCGAGCGCCAGCGCGACATTCAGCTCCGACAGGATGCGGATGCCTTTATCCACGCCCGAGGTCACCGAAATGGTGGCGATCACTACCGACAGTACAATCAGCGCCATCTGCGCCGTCAGCCCTTCCGGCACATCAAATAACACTTTCAGCCCGTAGTTGAGCTGTACCACGCCGATACCCAGCGTGGTGGCGATACCAAAAATGGTGCCGATTACCGCCGCGATATCCACCGTGTGGCCAATCGGGCCGTTAATGCGTTTGCCGAAGATCGGATAGAGCGCTGAGCGAATGGTGAGCGGCAGATTATAGCGGTAGCTGAAGTAGCCGAGCGCGATGCCCATCAGCGCATACATCGACCAGCCGGTCAGACCGTAGTGGAACAGCGTCCACACCATCGCCTGACGCGCCGCTTCCAGGGTCTGCCCGGCCCCTTCCGGCGGCTGCATATACTGCGTGACCGGTTCCGCCACCGAGAAGAACATCAAATCGATGCCGATGCCGGCGGCAAACAGCATCGCCGACCAGCTCAGCAGACTAAATTCGGGTTTGGATTGCTCCGGGCCCAGCTTGATGGCGCCGTAGCGTGAACAGGCCATATAGATGACAAAGACGATATACAGCGTAGCGGCCAGCATGTAGTACCAGCCAAAAGTGGACGATACCCAGTTGACGGCGCTCTGGATCCAGCCGGCAGCGAGATCGCTGTACAAAATGGTGACAAGTGAAAATGTCAGAATCAGTCCGGCAGAGGTGTAAAACACCACGGGATTGATTCTGTCTTTTTCACTGGCAGGTGGATTAATCATCGGTTACCTCTGGTTAATTTCCTGTAATTATTCAATGAAGTAGCAGGGCCGTAGCGATCGGCCTTATCGGTATAGTTCTACTGTTTTCCCTCCTGATTGTCCGGCACGGTTCAGCATTCACCATCCCGTTGCGCTTTTATAACAACCGAAGCACAGTATCCTAACAACTTTCTTTTTTATATTGAACGTGCAATCAAAAAAAGTTTTAATAGGGGTCTTACATTGCGGTGGAGCTGGAGTCATGCCAAAGGTGGGAATGCAGCCGATACGTCGTCGGCAACTGATTGATGCGACCCTGAGTACCATTAACGAAGTCGGGATTAATGACGCGACCATTGCGCAGATTGCGCGGCGCGCCGGCGTCTCGACCGGCATCATCAGCCACTACTTCAAAGACAAAAACGGTCTGCTGGAAGCCACCATGCGCGACGTGACGCGTCAGCTGCGTGATGCGGTGGCAGCGCGACTGAAACCGCTGGCGGGAGCCGGCACCGAAGCGCGCCTGCTGGCGATTGTCGAAGGTAACTTCGACGACACCCAGGTGCACAGCGCGGCGATGAAAGCGTGGCTGGACTTCTGGGCCAGCAGCATGCATCAGCCGCAGCTGGGTCGCCTGGAACGCGTCAGCAGCCGTCGCCTGTTTTCCACGCTCGCTGCCGAGTTTCGCCGCGAGCTGCCGCGTGAGCAGGCGCGGCTGGCCGCGCACGGTCTGGCCTCGCTGATTGATGGCCTGTGGCTGCGCGCCGCGCTGAGCGGCAAACCGTTTGATCTGGCGATTGCCAGAACGCTCACCACCCAATTCATTCGCCAGCAGCTGGCTGGCGCCGCGAATCACTGAGGAAGGAGCAACCATGTCCCGATTCACCGAGCAGCATTTATACATTGATGGTCAATACGTTGCCGCAGCAGCGGGCGATACATTCCAGACTATCAACCCGGCCAATGGCGAAGTGCTGGCCGAGGTCCATGAAGCCGCGCAGGCGGATGTCGATCGCGCGGTCGCCGCCGCGCAAAAAGGCCAGAAAATCTGGGCGGCCATGACGGCGATGGAGCGCTCACGCATCCTGCGCCGTGCGGTGGATATCCTGCGCGAGCGTAACGATGAGCTGGCGGCGCTGGAAACCCTCGACACCGGTAAACCGCTGAGTGAAACCCAGGCGGTGGACATTGTTACCGGTGCCGATGTGCTGGAGTACTACGCCGGCCTGATCCCGGCGCTGGAAGGCCAGCAGATCCCGCTGCGTGATACCTCTTTCGTCTATACGCGGCGCGAACCGCTTGGCGTGGTCGCCGGAATTGGCGCATGGAACTATCCGATCCAGATCGCGCTGTGGAAATCTGCGCCGGCGCTGGCGGCTGGTAACGCGATGATCTTTAAACCCAGCGAAGTGACGCCGCTGAGCGCGCTGAAGCTGGCAGAAATCTACAGCGAAGCCGGCGTACCGGACGGCGTGTTCAACGTGCTGAACGGGCGCGGCGCGGTGACCGGTCAGCTGCTGACTGACCATCCGGGCATCGACAAAATCTCCTTCACCGGCGGCGTGGCCAGCGGCAAAAAAGTGATGGCCAACGCGGCCGGCTCCACGCTGAAAGAGGTGACCATGGAGCTGGGCGGCAAATCGCCGCTGATCGTGTTTGACGACGCCGACCTCGATCTCGCCGCCGACATCGCCATGATGGCGAACTTCTACAGCTCCGGCCAGGTGTGCACCAACGGCACGCGCGTGTTTGTGCCGACGGCATTGCAGCAGGCGTTTGAAGCAAAAATCGCTGAACGCGTGTCGCGCATCAAAGCTGGCGATGTCAACGATCCGGCCACCAACTTTGGCCCGCTGGTCAGCTTCCCGCACCGTGACAATGTGTTGCGCTATATCGAATCCGGCATTAGCGAAGGCGCGCGCCTGCTGTGCGGCGGTAAACGTCTGAGCGGCGCAGCGTTTGATAACGGTGCCTGGGTAGAACCGACCGTGTTCACCGATTGCCGTGATGAGATGACCATCGTACGCGAAGAGATTTTCGGACCGGTGATGTCGATCCTGACCTATGACAGCGAGGAAGAAGTGGTGCGCCGCGCCAATGCCACCGAATACGGCCTGGCGGCGGGTCTGGTCACCCGGGATCTGAATCGCGCGCACCGCGTCATTCACCAGATTGAAGCGGGCATTTGCTGGATCAACACCTGGGGTGAATCCGCCGCTGAAATGCCGGTGGGCGGTTACAAGCACTCCGGCATCGGCCGCGAGAATGGTTTGATGACACTGCAGAGCTACACCCAGGTGAAATCTGTGCAGGTCGAACTGACCCGTTTTCAGTCGGTATTTTAATCAAGCTTAACCTGAGGAGCGACTAATGGAATTTGATTACATCATTATCGGAGCCGGATCCGCAGGGAACGTTTTGGCAACAAGACTGACCGAAGACAGCAGCGTGAACGTCCTGCTGCTGGAGGCCGGCGGTCCCGATTACCGCTTTGATTTCCGCACGCAAATGCCGGCGGCGCTGGCCTGGCCGTTACAGGGCAAACGCTACAACTGGGCGTACGAAACCGAGCCTGAGCCACACATGAACAACCGCCGCATGGAGTGCGGACGCGGTAAAGGGCTGGGCGGTTCGTCGCTGATCAACGGCATGTGCTACATCCGTGGTAACGCCATGGATCTCGACAACTGGGCGCAGCAGCCGGGTCTGGAAAACTGGACTTACCGCGACTGCCTGCCCTACTACCGCAAGTCGGAAACGCGCGATATCGGTGCTAATGATTATCACGGTGGCGAAGGCCCGGTGAGCATCACCACCTGTAAGCCTGGCAACAACCCGCTGTTCGCCGCGATGATTGAAGCCGGCGTGCAGGCGGGCTATCCGCGCACCGACGATCTCAACGGTTATCAGCAGGAAGGATTTGGTCCGATGGACCGTTTCGTGACGCCGCAGGGCCGCCGCTCCAGCACCGCGCGCGGTTATCTGGATACGGCAAAACAGCGTCCGAACCTGAAAATCATCACTCACGCCACCACCGATCGCATTCTGTTCGAGGGCAAACGCGCGGTCGGCGTGCAGTATCTGCACGGCGCCAGCGATACGTCGCACACCGTGCATGCGCGGCGTGAAGTGCTGCTGTGCGCCGGTGCTATCGCCTCGCCGCAGATTCTGCAGCGCTCCGGCGTTGGCGCGGCGGCATTGCTGAAGCAGCACGATATCCCGCTGGTGCATGATCTGCCGGGCGTCGGTGAAAACCTGCAGGATCATCTGGAGATGTACCTGCAGTACGAGTGCAAAGAGCCGGTATCGCTCTATCCGGCCCTGAAGTGGTGGAACCAGCCGAAAATCGGTGCCGAGTGGCTGTTCAAAGGCACCGGTATCGGCGCCAGCAACCAGTTTGAAGGCGGTGGCTTTATCCGCAGCCGGGAAGAGTTTGCCTGGCCCAACATTCAGTACCACTTCCTGCCGGTGGCGATTAACTACAACGGCTCGAATGCGGTAGAAGCGCACGGTTTCCAGTGTCACGTCGGTTCGATGCGTTCACCAAGCCGCGGTCACGTGCGCATTAAGTCGCGCGATCCGCGCCGGCATCCGGCGATTCTGTTCAACTACATGGCGCACGAGCAGGACTGGCATGAGTTCCGCGATGCCATCCGCATCACGCGGCAAATCATCAACCAGCCGGCGCTGGATAAGTATCGCGGCAAAGAGATCAGTCCGGGGCTGGAGTGCCAGAGCGACGAGCAGCTGGATGAGTTTGTGCGCAACCATGCTGAGACCGCTTACCATCCGTGCGGCACCTGTAAAATGGGCAGCGATGAGATGGCGGTTGTGGATGGCGAAGGTCGCGTACACGGCCTGCAGGGGCTGCGCGTGGTCGACGCCTCAATTATGCCGCTGATCATCACCGGTAACCTGAACGCCACCACCATCATGATTGGTGAGAAGATCGCCGACAACATTCGTGGCCGCCAGCCGCTGCCGCGCAGCGAAGCGGATTACTTCGTGGCGGGCGATCGCCCGGTGCGCGGCGAGCCGCTGCGCGCATAAAGCAGTGATATCTCAGGGGAGAACGTACGGTTCTCCCCTTTTTTTCGCCCTCTTCTCTCTCGCCACCCTGCCTGCCATTAAGGTCTGTCAGACTTTGCGCCGCACGGTGCTGGCGTCCGGATTGATGTAGCACACTAACAGTATGTTGTAACTAGATAGCCTAAACGCCTCCGCTAAGCGCCGGGCTCGTCCAGCGCCAGCGCCTGCAAAAAGCGTTGCAGGATGGCGTTGTGACGCGAGCCCTGGCGCGTAACGAGCGCGATTTGACTGTGGTAATGGAACTGCTGCGGCGCGAGGGCGCGCATCTGCTTTTTCTCCACCCACTGCGCGGCGTAGTGGTCCGGCAGGAAACCGATATAGCGCCCGGTGAGAATGAGAAATGCGATCCCTTCGCGATCGGAAGCGGTGGCGCTGCAGCTCAGCTGCTGGTGCAGCGCAATCGCCTCCGCCGGCATGCGGAACAGCGGCGCTATCGCATCGCAGGCCGCCAGCGCGTGGTGTTCCGGCCGCTCCGCCTGGTTAAACAGCGGGTGCGCGTGGCTGCAATAGAGCTGCGCATGTTCATCATACAGCTGTGCGTACGCCAGCCCGGAGACCGGCGCCGCCATCGGCAGCGCGCCCACGTGCAGGCGTCCTTCCAGCAGACCTCGCTCGATATCCGCCGCGGTTAACATACTGATGTTGATACGGATCCCTGCCCCGCTCTCCCGCAGCGCCGCCAGTGCATGGGTGAGACGCATGCGCGGCTGCGTCACCAGATTATTGATGATGCCGATGTTGAACTCCCCGCGCAGCTGCTGATGCATCTGGTTCACCTGCTGGCGAAAATCTTCCACCGCCGCCATCATGGTCTCGCTGTGTCGTAAAATTTCACGCCCTTCCTCGGTGAGCGCAAACCCGGCGCGACCGCGCTGGCACAGGCGCATGCCCAGCCGTTTTTCCAGATCGCTCATGTGCAGGCTGATGGCCGAGCGCGTAATGCCGAGCAGGCTTTCGGCGGCGGAAAAGCTGCCGCACTCGCTGACGGTTTTGAAAACGCGCAGCAGTCTGAGGTCAAAGTCGGTCACCTGGGCCAGCGTTTTCTTTTTCATTCAGGTGAGTAAATCCATAAGTGAAGACAAGTTAATTAGCATTTAACTTAACCGGCGGCGGATTGCAAACTCTGCTTATCACCCGCCGGAGAAAACCCGATGTCACAGCCGATCAATACCGCCGACCTGAATTTACAGGCGCACTGGATGCCGTTCACTGCTAACCGCTATTTTCAGCAGGACCCCCGTTTTATTGTCGCCGCGCACGGCCACTGGCTGACCGATGGCGACGGCCGCCAGATTTTCGATAGTCTGTCCGGTTTATGGACCTGCGGCGCGGGCCACACGCGCCCTGAAATCCAGCAGGCGGTCGCGCAGCAACTCGGTACGCTGGATTACTCGCCGGGCTTTCAGTATGGCCATCCGCTGTCGTTTCAGCTGGCCGAGCGCATCGTCAGCCTGATGCCCGGCCATCTCAACCACGTGTTCTTTACCGGTTCGGGGTCGGAGTCGGCGGATACTGCGGTGAAAATGGCGCGCGCCTGGTGGCGGGCCAAAGGCCAGCCCAATAAAACCCGGCTGATTGGTCGCGCGCGCGGCTATCACGGCGTGAACATTGGCGGCACCAGCCTTGGTGGAATCGGCGGCAACCGTAAGGCCTTTGGTCAGCTGCTGGAGGTTGATCACCTGCCGCATACGCTGCAGCCAGAGCTGGCGTTCACCCCCGGCCAGCCCGCCACGGGCGGCGAGGCGCTGGCAGATGAGATGCTGAAGCTGATTGAACTGCATGATGCTTCGACTATTGCCGCGCTGATTGTTGAACCGCTGTCCGGTTCTGCCGGCGCGATTATTCCGCCGCACGGCTACCTGCAGCGCCTGCGTGAAATCTGTACGCAGCACGATATTTTGCTGATTTTTGACGAGGTGATCACCGGCTTTGGCCGCATGGGACGCTGGAGCGGCGCGGAGTATTTTGGCGTCACACCGGATCTGCTCAACTTCGCCAAACAGATTACCAACGGTGCCATTCCGCTGGGTGGCGTGGTGGCCAGCAGTGAAATCTATCACACCTTTATGTCTCAGCCGCTGCCGCAGCACGCGGTTGAGTTTGCGCACGGCTACACCTATTCGGCGCATCCGGTGGCCTGCGCGGCCGCACTGGCAACGCTGGACGTGCTGGAAAACGAGGCGCTGATTAGCCAGTCGGCCGAACTGGCACCGCATTTTGAACGCGCGCTGCACGGGCTGCGCGATTGTCCGCAGGTGGTGGATATCCGCAACTGCGGGCTGGTCGGTGCCATTCAGCTGGCACCCCGTGAAGGTGACGCGACCGTGCGGCCGTTTGAAGCGGGCATGGCGCTGTGGAAAGCCGGCTTTTACGTCCGCTTTGGCGGCGATACGCTGCAGTTCGGCCCGATGTTTGATACCCAGCCGGCCGAACTGGACCGGCTATTTGATGCGGTAGGCGAAGCCCTGCACGGCCTCAGATAATCTCAGTGCTGTAGCTGACCGGCTGCGGCGGAATAAATGCCTGCACCGGCGTCAGTTCGCCGCGGTATTTGCGCAGCTGCACCACGGTGATTTGTCCGCTACAGCCCTGCGCCAGCGATGAAGTGCCGATATCCAGCGTCAGCACATTCGGATTGCCGTGGCGACACAGCGGTCGCAGCGCGGTGGGATCGACCGGATCGTACCAGGCGCCGGTCGGCAGCTGCACCACACCCGGCATAATGCTTTCGGTGACACGAGCGCAGGCCAGCACGTGACCGCGCTGATTGTACAACTCGATAATGTCGCCGTCGGTAATGCCGCGCGCGGCGGCATCGTGCGGATGCAGGCTGCACACCTCACGTCCTTCGCGTTTGCCGCTCAGGCTGTAGTCACCAAAATCCAGCTGGCTGTGCAGACGCGTGGCCGGCTGATTCGCGATCAACCACAGCGGATGTTCCGCATCCGGCTGCTGCTGCGGCGCGCGCCATACCGGATGGCCGGGGCAATTTTCATAGCCAAAGCTGGCGATGGTGGCGGAAAAGATTTCGATTTTGCCGCTCGGCGTCGGTAGCGGTGCCGCCGCCGGATCGGCCCGAAACGCATTGATCATCCGCCCGCCATCTTTCAGCTGCGGCAGTGCAATCACGCCCTGCAGCCAGAACTGGTCGAAATCAGGAATCGTCACCTGATGCGCGGCCAGTTTTTCCTGCAGCTGCGCATAGTGATGGCGCAGCCAGCCGCGGGCGTCGCGTCCTTCGGTGAACGCCTCTTCACGGCCTAAACGACGCGCCAGTTCAGCAAAAATGGTGTAGTCATCCTGCGCCTTCGCGTAAGGTTGCGCCACCGGCTGCATGGCAAACAGATGACGATCGGTCGGCGCACCGCCGATATCTTCACGCTCCAGCGTCATGGTGGCAGGCAGCACGATATCCGCATGGCGCGCGCTGGCGGTCCACGCGGTCTCGTGCACAATCAGCGTATCCAGCTGGCAAAACGCCTGCCGCAGCCGCGCCAGATCCTGATGATGATGGAACGGATTGCCGCCCGCCCAGTAGGCCAGACGGATATGCGGATAGGTCAGACGCCGGCCGTTGTAGTCAAACTGCGTGCCGGGATGCAGCAGCATATCGGCGATGCGCGCCACCGGGATCAGCCGGTCAATACCGTTCCTGCCCTGCGGCAGCGCCGGGAAACTCACCAGATTATGATGCTTACCGTAATGGCCGAGTGCGCCGAGCGCATAGGTGTAGCCTCCGCCCGGCAGCCCCGGCTGGCCCAGCGCGGCCGCCAGCACCAGCCCCAGCCATACCGGTTGCTCACCGTGTTCCGCGCGCTGCAACGCGTGCGCCACGGTAACCAGCACGCGCTTGCCGTGCAGCTGGCGGGCAAAATTGGTGATTGTTGCCGCGCTGACGCCACAAATCTCAGCCGCCCACTGCGCGTCGCGCCGCGTACCGTCCTCTTCGCCGCGAATATAGGCGACCATTTGCGGCCAGCCGACGGTGTAACGCGCGAGGAAAGCCTCATCGGTGCGCTGCTCGTCAATCAGCACCGACAGCAGACCGAGAATGAAGGCCGCATCGGTACCAGGACGCAGCGCCAGCCACTCTCCCTGCGCCTCATCGGGCAGATCGCTCTGTAACGGGCTCACCGAAATAAAGCGCGCGCCGCGTTCTGCCGCCTGCTGCATAAAGCCGCGTTCGGTGTGTTCGCTCAGACCACCGCTTGCCACCTGCGAGTTTTTCAGCGCCAGGCCGCCGAACGCCAGCACGATCTCGCTATGCCGGGCGATCTCTTCCCAGCTGACGCCGCGGCGGGCGATCTCATTCATGTCGCCAACGATATGCGGTAACAGCACCGAAGCCGAGCCGGAACTGTAGCTGTTCACCGAGCGCACATAGCCGCCCATCACCGTGTTAAGAAAGCGGTGCACCTGGCTCTGCGCGTGATGAAAACGGCCGGCACTTGACCAGCCATATGAGCCACCAAAAATACCTTCCGGCCCATACGCGTCACCGACGCGCTGCAGTTCGCGTGCCACCAGCGTGTAAGCCTGCTCCCAGCTCACCGCCACATAGTCGTCATTACCGCGACGCGGATCCGCGCCGGGCCCATTTTCCAGCCAGCCACGGCGCACCATCGGTTGCGCCACGCGCGCCGGGTGATGCAGGACATTGTGAAAGTTTTGCAGCAGCGGGCTGGGATCGGGATCGCCGTGAAACGGTTCGATGGTCAGTCGATCGCCCTGCTGGCGGGCAGTAAAAGCACCCCAGTGGGCGCTGTGCATCACCGGTTTTTGCGTCATCATGCTTCCTGGAGTCAAAAATGAAAAACGGTGCTTACAGCACCGTTGCAATAAAGTTTCTTACACGTCCGTTTTCCGGATCGTCGAGCACCTGCTGCGTCGGCCCCGCCGCCACAATCCGCCCGCCTTCCATAAACACGATGTTGTCAGCCACCTCGCGCGCAAAACCGATCTCGTGCGTCACGATCACCATGGTGATGCCGAAGTGCGCCAGCTGTTTGATCACCTGCAGCACTTCACCCACCAGTTCCGGATCGAGCGCAGACGTGGGCTCATCAAACAGCATCACGCCGGGATCCATCGCCAGCGCACGGGCGATCGCCACGCGCTGCTGCTGACCACCGGAGAGATTCTGCGGCCACTCTTCTTCGCGCCCGGCCAGCCCCACCTGCTTAAGCAGCGACAGCGCTTTGCTGGTCGCCTGCTGGCGGCTCTGTTTTTTCACCCGCATCGGCGCATCGACAATGTTTTGCAGTACGGTGCGGTGCGGGAACAGGTTGAACTGCTGAAACACCATGCCGATTTCGGCGCGCTGACGCGCAATCTCGCTGCTGCTCAGCTCGTGCAGCGCCTGGCCTTTCTGTTTGTAACCAATGATCTCGCCACCGATACGAATCGTGCCACCATCCAGTTTTTCCAGATGATTAATGCAGCGCAACAGCGTCGATTTGCCCGAGCCGGACGGTCCGAGGATCACCGTCACCGAGCCAGCCGGGATATCAAGATTAACTTCATCCAGTATAGTGACGCCGGAAAAACGTTTGGTCACCTTACGTAAGGCGATCGCTTCAGCCATTGCTTACGCTCCTTTCGGCTTTAGGCGCGGAGAAACCGGGCAGTGACTTAAGTAAACTGCGCTTTTCACGGCGCGTGACGCCACGGCCAAAGTAGCGCTCGACGTAGAACTGACCAACCGACAGTACCGAAGTCATCAGCAGATACCACAGCGTCGCCACCAGCAGCAGCGGGATCACTTCATAGGTGCGCTGATAGATGATCTGCGCCGAAAACAGCACATCCTGCAGGGAGATCACCGATACCACCGCCGTGGTTTTCAGCTGGCCGATGATTTCGTTACCGGCCGGCGGCATGATGGCGCGCATCGCCTGCGGCAGTACGGTATGGCGGAAAATCTGCGCCGGACGGTAACCCAGCGCACGGGCGGCTTCCAGCTGGCCGTTGCCAACGCTCTGAATCCCGGCGCGCACGATCTCAGCCGCATAGGCAGACTGATGCATTACCAGCGCGATCACCGCCGCGCTGAACGGACTGACCAGCGCATTAGACTGGGTATTCCAGATCTCACCCAGACCCGGCAGCGACAGCGAAATGGTCGGGTACAGCGCCGCGATGTTGTACCACAGGAACAGCTGTACCAGCATCGGCACGCCGCGGAAAAACCAGGTATAGAACCAGCTGACGCCGACCAGCACCGGGTTGGATGACAGGCGCATCAGCGCCAGCACCGTGCCAAAGGCAAAGCCCAGCACCACCGAAATCGCGGTCAGCTGCAGCGTCATCAGCACGCCCTGCAGAATCGACTCGCCGGTGAAGTTTTCCGCAATCACGCCCCATTCGAAGCGCGGATTGTTGATCATCGAATGCGCCATCGCCACCACGCACAACAGCACCACCAGCGCACTGAGCCAGCGTCCGTAGTAGCGTTTACCGACGATTTTCAGATCGTCGGTGTGGTCGTGAAAGTCACTCATTGAAAGATATCCTGATTACGTTTTGACTCTTTAACCGCGCCAAAGCCGATGCCCCAGTTATCCAGGATCTTCTGGTAGCTGCCATCTTTAATCAGCGAGTTCAGCGCTGCCTGTACGGCAGGTTCAAGCGCGGAATCTTTCGGGAAGGCGACCGATACCGGCGCATCATGCACGGTGATTTCGCCGCTCATGGTCAGCGGTTTGATCACTTTCACCTGCCACAACAGGCCTTCGTACGGACCGAGGAACATCGGCACACGCCCGCTGACCACGGCCTGAACACCCGCCGGGCGATCCGGGAACACTGACACTTTAATCGGTTTTTTCCCGGCCGCTTCACAGGCTTTGCTGGCCTCTTCCAGACGGGTCACCTGGGTGGTGCCGGAACCGGCGCCGACTTCTTTACCGCACACCTCGTCGAGGGTTTTGAACGGCGCGACGTTGGCGTCTTTCCGCGAAATAATGCCGAGACGGCTGGCGTCGTAGTAACTCACGAAGTCGATAATTTTGGCGCGCGCCGGCGTGGCGTTGATGTTGGACAAGGCCACATCGTAGCGGCCGGTTTTCAGTCCCGGAATGATGTTGTCGAAGCCGCCGGTGTCACGCCACTGCACCTGAATGCCGAGACGCTCACCGACCGCGTTCATAATGTCAATTTCACGGCCGGCCAGCGTTTTGTTGTCTTCTTTATAGAAGGTGGTGGGCGGCGTGTTGGGGTTGGTTCCTGCCACAATATAGCCGCGCTTCGCCACGTCGGCGGGCACCAGGCTTTTCAGCGCGGCATCAGCCTGTACATGCAGTGAGCTGTCGGTTGGGACGGATTGTTCGGCGGCAAACGCGGTGTGCGCACTGAGAGCGAGTGCGAAAAGGGTGATACCTTTTGCGAATTTCACTGGAACCTTTCTCCTGATATTTAAAATGTTTCCCGGCAGGGAAAAGGCGTCGAGGTAGCGATGTATTTTTCCCTTTGCCCATGTCGCGTAAAGCCGCGCGGCGCAAAGGATTGTCATCCTCTGAACGTCCCGCAGCCATTCTCTGGAAGATAGGCAGCGATCACAAATGCGAAAAACAGATATCTATTGCCGAAATCCGGCAATAGGGTTCTTTGCTGGCCTGAATGCGGCCCTGTCGTCGCGCAAAAATCAGATTGTTACCGCAAATCAGGCACCTGCTTATGCTGCCATGCTGAATGATTTGCTTATTAGCCATAACGTTCCTGTCTAAGCCAGCGTATCGCCCTGCTGACAAAAACTGACAAAAAAGCGGCCCGTCGAGGCGATTTGCGCAGGAATGTAAAGAAGTCGCACATCAATATACAATGCAAACCATTCTCATTATCATGCGCATTTGCTTACAAATGTTAACGCATCAGGGAGATGATATAAGTGAATGTAACTGTATGTGGCAAAAAGCGTCCGGTCGCACTGTGCCTGGCGGGCCTGTTAACCTCACCGGTGTTTGCCGCTGAACCCACGGAGAAGCTGGCTGACGATGAGTCGATGATTGTGACGGCAGAGCAGGAGTTGAAGCAGCAGCCGGGGGTTTCCACCATTACCGCTGAAGACATCAAAAAAAGTCCGCCCGTTAACGACCTCGCGGACATCATCCGCAAAATGCCCGGCGTTAACCTCACCGGTAACGGCGCCAGCGGCAGCCGCGGTAACAACCGTCAGATCGACATTCGCGGCATGGGCCCGGAAAACACCTTAGTGCTGATCGATGGCGTGCCGGTCACCTCCCGTAACTCGGTGCGCTACAGCTGGCGCGGTGAGCGCGACTCACGCGGGGATACCAACTGGGTACCGCCGGAAATGGTGGAACGCATTGAGGTGATACGCGGTCCGGCCGCTGCCCGTTATGGCTCCGGTGCTGCCGGCGGTGTGGTCAACATTATTACTAAACGCCCGACCAATGACTGGCACGGCTCGCTCTCGCTGTTCACTAACCAGCCAGAAGATGACAAGGAAGGCGCCACCCGCCGCGCGAACTTCAACCTCAGCGGTCCGCTGGCCGGTGAGGCACTCACCATGCGGCTGTACGGCAACCTGAACAAAACGGATGCCGACGCCTTCGACATCAATACCGCGCAAAATGGCGCTTATGCCGCCGGACGCGAAGGGGTGCGTAACAAAGACATCAACGGCGTGCTGTCGTGGAAAATCACCCCGACGCAGATTGTCGATTTCAGCTATGGCTACAGTCGCCAGGGCAATATTTATGCCGGCGACACGCAAAACAGCAACAGCAATGCCAGCGCCAACGGGCTGGTGGAAGCGCTGTACGGCAGCGAAACCAACCGCCTGTATCGCCAGAACTATGGAGTGGTGCACAACGGCATCTGGGACTGGGGCACCTCAAAGCTCAACTTTAGCTATGAGAAAACCAATAACACCCGCCTGAAAGAAGGCTCCGGCGGCAGCACCGAAGGGATGATCAACAGCGATACGTACGCTACCAGCCGGTTGGAGAGCTATCGCGCCGGCGGCGAGATCAATTTCCCGCTGCAGCTGCTGGTCGATCAAACCGTTACGCTGGGTGCTGAGTGGAATCGCGATGAGCTTAACGATCCGGCATCGGTACAGGCCACCAGCGCACCGGGCGTCGATTTCGGCGGCGTTTCCAGCGACGGTTCGCAGCGTGACAGTAAAAACAGCGCCACCATCAGCTCGCTCTATTTCGAAGACAACATCGCCGCCACCGACTCCACCGAAGTGATTCCCGGCCTGCGCTTCGACTATCACGATCAGTTTGGCGCTAACTGGAGCCCGAGCCTCAACCTGTCGCAGGGCCTCGGTGATTACTTCACGCTGAAAGCCGGAATTGCGCGCGCCTTTAAAGCGCCCAACCTGTATCAGTCCACTGAGGGCTATATCCTGTCGACGCGCGGCAACGGTTGTCCGATTGGCCTGTCACGCTGTTACCTGCTGGGCAGCAAAGACCTCGATCCCGAGATCAGCGTGAATAAAGAAGTGGGCATCGAGTTCAGTAATCAGGGCTATGTCGCGGGCATCACCTGGTTCCGCAATGATTACAAAAACAAAATCATCTCCGGCACCACGCCGGTGGCTTCAACCGGCTCGTATAACCTGCTGCGCTGGGAAAACGGCGGCAAAGCGATCGTCGAAGGGCTGGAAGGCAATCTGAGCATCCCGCTGATCGCCGACACGCTGGAGTGGCGCACCAATGCCACCTATATGTTCCGCTCGGAGAGCAAAAAAACCGGCAACCCGCTGACGGTAATTCCGGAATTCACCATCAATTCGCAGCTGGAATGGCAGGCGACCGAGGCGCTCAGCGCCAACATCAACTGGACGCAATACGGGCGGCAGAAGCCACGTCAGTATGCGGAAACCAGCCTCGAGGCCAGCCGTGGTCTGTCGCAGCGTGAAATCAGCCCGTATTCCATTGTCGGACTGAACCTCAACTACGACATCACTAAAAACCTGAGCGCCAACGCCGGTATCAACAACCTGTTTGACAAGCGCGTTTATCGCGAAAATGCCGGGGCATCGACCTATAACGAACCGGGCCGCGCCTGGTACGCCGGTGTCACGATGTCGTTCTGAGGAATGGACGCCATCGGGTAAAGTGATGGGGGTGATCACACCCAGTCTTCAACCATCAGTCCCGCAACGCGTTGGAACTCCCGCGTGTTTTAAGCACCGCCGTCTGTGCGGCAGGCCTGCGCGCTAGCCGGATGCTCAGCAGCGCGCCGGCCGCCAGGCAGAACGACATACACACTATCGCCACGATGAAGGCATGGGTAATCTCTCCCGGCCCCTTGCCCGTGCCCAGCACGGCATAAAAGATCCCGCCGATAATGGCCACGCTCAGCGCCGTGCTCAGTTGCAAGGTGGAGCTGGCGATACCGGCAATCATCCCGGCCCAGGCGGGTGCCACGCGTCCGGTGACGATGTGCATCAGCGTCGGCAGCGCCAGCCCCTGGCCAAACCCCACCACAAACAGTCCCAGAGCCAGCGGCAGCGCCGCCGGTGACATCCCAACCGGCGTGCTGGCCATCAGCCACGCCAGGCCTAGCAGGCCGACCACTTCCAGCACCATCCCAGTGGCGTTAACGTAAGGCCCAATCAGCCGTCGCGCAGAGGGCGTGGATAACGGCCCCAGCAGAAAACCCGCACCAAAGGGCAGAAAGATCAGCCCGGCGCTCAGTACGCCCTGATGCAGCGCACCCTGTAAATAGATCGAGAACAGCAGGAAGAATACGCCAATCGAGTAGAACAGCAGCGCCAGCAGCAGGGACAGCCCCAGCCCCGGCACGCTGAAAATCGCCGGATCGATCAGCGGATCGCCGCCCTGCTTTGCCAGCCGGCTTTCATAGCGCCAGAACAGAGTGCCCAGCACCGGCACCAGCAGCAGCGATAGCCACGCCCACAGCGGCCAGCCCGCTTCCCGCCCTTCAATCAGCGGCACGATCAGCAGACCCAGCGTCATCATCGACAGTCCCATTCCACCAAAATCCAGCTTGCGCGCGTGCTGAGCTCGCGTCTCTTTAATCAACGGGATGCCAAACAGCACCACCAGCAGCGCCACCGGCAGGTTGACCAGGAAAATGGCGCGCCAGCCGCTATTAAACAGGTTGAGTGAGATCAGGATGCCGCCCAGCGCCTGGCCAATCACCGAGGCCAGACCAAATACCGCGCCGTACAGGCTCAGCGCGCGCGATTTCTCCGCCTCCGGGAAAATCGCCTGAATCGAGGCCAGCGCCTGCGGTGCCATAATCGCTGCAGTGATGCCCTGCAGCACGCGGCCAGCGATCAGCGCACCCGGTGACCAGGCAAAGCCACACAGCGCAGAAGCCGCTGCAAAACCGGTCAGGCCAACGAAGAACATGCGCCCGCGGCCAAACAGATCGCCGAGGCGACCGCCGGTGATCAGCGTGACGGCATAAAACCCGGCATAGGACGAGATGACAAATTGCTCCGCCGAGCCGGACGTGGCCAAATCGCTCTGAATCGACGGCAGCGCCACATTGACAATAAAGAAGTCCAGCGGGGGTAAAAATGCGCCTGTCAGCAGGACGATAAACATCGCCCAGCGGCGTGGCTCGGGATTTAACGCGTGCGGATCGGACATCACAACACCTCACTAAGGAACCGATTGGTTCCAATATGGATAAAAAAATTAGTCGAGCAGACGCATTGTGCAGTCCACAACGGCGTTCATTTCTGCTTCCGTTGCCCCGGTTTTACCGAGGATGCGCATCCCTTCAATCTGGCAAACCAGTAAGCGGGCCAGCACCTGCTCATCACGCTCGGGCAGTTCTCCGCTCAGCTGACCGCGCACCAGCGTTGCCGCATACAGCTGCTGCAAACGCCGGAACATGCGCCCCGTGCGTTCAGCAATCTGTTCATCATGCGCGGCCATCTCGGTGGTGAGTGACACCACCAGACAACCGCGCCGCCCTTTCTCACCGCTGGAGAGCGCGGCATAACGCAGCAGTGAGGCGCGAATCGCCGTTTTAACCGCGCCGGGCTGCGCCAGAATATCCGAGGTGGCTTTCAGGCCTTCGGTCATGTAGATATCCAGCGCGGCCAGCAGCAGCCCTTTTTTATCGCCGAACGCCTTGTAGAGACTGCCGCGCGATAAACCGGTCCCGGCGATCAAATCCGGTAGCGACGCCGCTTCATAGCCGCGATCCCAGAAAACGTGCATGGCGCTGCGGGCGGCCTCTTCCAGCTCAAACTCGCGCGGGCGACCGATGACGGTCAGGTTCTTCATCACTGCCCTCCCCTGTGATTATAAACTGATTGGTTCCTATCTTAGCCGCAATGCAGTGGCTATTGCAAGTCAGCCGCAGCCCCTTCACGGCGCGGCCGCTTACGCGTGGATAATCAGGGTTGAGTGATGCGTTACACAAAAAACTGACGTAACGCGTCGGCCAGCGCCTGCGGTTGCTCATCCGGGATAAAGTGACCACAGTGCGCAAGACGAATCCCGCTGACGTCGGCCGCAAAAGTGCGCAGCGGCTGGGCCATATCGGCAATCGAACCCTGATCGGCGCTCACCGCCAGCAGCGGGATCGCCAGTTTGCCCCGGGTTTGCAACAACTGACGATTCTGCTCCGCCGAGGTGCTGACCTCACGATACGCCGCCATGCCGGCGCGCAGCGCGCCGTTTTGCTGCAGCAGCCGCACATATTCCGCCATCTCTTCGTCACCAAACACCATCGGGCTGGCTGCTTTGCGCTGCAAAAACCACTGTAGATAGAGCGCTTCACGACCGGCGATCAGCGCTTCCGGCAGATCCGGCAACAGGTGAAAAGCAAAGTGCCAGGTTTTCCAGGCTTTGTCCGGCGTCGCAGGCAGCGCATCCGGCAGCGTCACGCCGGGAATGCCGGCATCCAGCAGCGCCAGTTTGCTGATGGCATCACCGTGCAGCATCGCCAGCGGCCAGGCAACCCAGGCACCCACGTCATGCGCGGCCAGGTAGTAACGCTCAACCCCTAACTGCTGCAACAATCCCTGCACGCTTTGCGCCAGCGAGGTGGTGTCATAACCGCTGGCAGGCTTGTCGGAGTCGCCCTGGCCGGGCAGATCCGGCGCAATGATGAAATAGTCTGCCGCCAGCTGCGCCATCACCTTACGCCAGGCAAACCAGCTCTGCGGAAAGCCCGCCAGCAGAACCAGCGTTGGCCCCTGCACATTGCCGCCGCTGACGTAGTGCAGCCGCACACCCGCCACCGTGGCGTAAGCATGGTTAAATTGCGGCAGGTGATCGACGGGCTGTGACCAGCGCGGCGCGGCGTCCAGGGCAGGCAGTGACATAAGCGTTCTCCGGTTATTTTGGTAAAGAGTGTTTCCTTATTGGATGCGATTCTGCGCTACCGCGCCGTTAACGCGGACTCATTAAGGAAATGTTTATTTCCTTAATATTAACGACAGCCACGCGCGCCTTGCAAGCGAGTCTGTGAAATAGATCCGGAAGCGAACGGCGGAGTGAATCGTCCCGCCGCCGCGCCTGAGTGATGTGCGGTTATCCCGCCTTCTTCGCCGTGGGTTTCAGCGATCGATTGAGATCCTGAATGCGTTTCATGGTTTTAACCGTGCGTGCCGAACTGGCGGAGGCCACCGCCAGAATCAGCATTTCGAGGCACACCAGCACCGTACCGTGCAGCGGCATGCGACCATTTTCACCGCCGCGCGGCACGTTAATCACCACATCCGCCTGCTGCGCAAACGCCGAATCCAGCGCGTGGGTCAGCAGAATCACCGGCATACCCAGCCGCTGCGCCTCTTTCAGCGTCGTCATGCCCTCACGGTGCGCCGATTTCTGCGCCATCATGATCAGTACATCGCCGCGCTGTAGCGTTATCAGCTGTTCCGCCAGCGCAATCCCGGCACGGTTAAGCGTCACCGCCGGCAGGCCGATGCGCCGGAACAGTCGCGCGCTGTACTCCGCCAGAATGCCGGAAGCGTTGATGCCAAACAGCGCCACCTGACGCGCTTCCAGCAGCAGTGTCACCGCAGCCGCTACCGCCTGGCGGTTGACCGGTTCTGCCAGTACTTCGCAGGCGCGCTGATGGCCGCCCAGCACAAAATCGATGCCGGAGTTGATGTCACACGACAGTTCGCTGATGGTCGCGCTCATCTTCTCTTCCGAGTTTTGCGCCGGGCCAAACCACGCGGCCAGCGTGGTTTTCAGATCGCGCAAACCGGCAAAGCCCAGCGCCTGCACGGTGCGCACCACGGTGGCGTCAGAAGTTTGGGTGGCCTGGGCGATATCCAATGCAGTCGCGTCTAATATAGCCTCACGATGTTCGTGGATATATCGCGCCACCGTTTGCAGGCTGGCCGATAATGTCGTGACGCGCGCACGGTAGCGTTCACCGAATACATCCACCCGATTTTTAATGTTATTTGCCGCCATTATGTTGCCTGTTAGTAATATCGCATCGTTGTGAACCGCGTCGGCAGGCCGGCTTGTAGTAAAAATTTGCGCCGCTACCGCTGCCCACTCCCTTCGCGCCTGGCTTAACCCGGCCAGCTTCAAACCACAGAAAAATCATAATTAACTGATTGTAAATAAATTTTATGACAATAACGGTTCAAAAGTTTCTGCCGCGTTCTGCTGTAGTATCCACACCATCATTTACGTTTACTACTACATTTTTTCATGTTTGAATGATTCTCAATTACATCTCAGCCGCCTTTTTCCGCTGACTGATGGCATAACAATGCCGGGCCGCGAATGTCCTGTTCGTCACCGGCAGCATTTTACTGATAGCTTCGTTGCGCGGAATAAATAATCCCGCAATTACACCAGGTTTATATTCGATGCAGAACAACTCACCGCGGGCGGTTAAATTACTGTGCCATCCGGCTATCCTTGCCGCTATTTACGGCGTAACGGCACTCAGCAGTACTGACAGCCTTGCCGCTGAACAAAACAGCACCCTCACCGTGACGGCGCAGCAGCAAAACAGTGACGACGGCTATAGCGCCACCAGCAGTTCGGTCGCCAGTAAAACGCCGGTGTCGCGCCTCAATGAAGCCCAATCGGTGAGCGTGGTGACGCAACAGCAGCTGGAGGATTATCAGGCCGCCAACCTCGCCGACGCGCTGCGTTTTGTCAGCGGCGTGAGCGAAGGCAACACGCTGGCGGGCACTGAAGATGGCTTTGTCCGGCGCGGCTTTGGCAGCAACTCGGACGGCTCCATCTACCGTGATGGCGTGCGCAGCAGCCAGGGGTTGAATTTCGACGCCACCACCGAGCGCGTTGAGGTGCTGAAGGGCTCAGCGTCACTGCTGTACGGCATCCAGAATCCCGGTGGCGTAATCAATATCGTGAGTAAAAAGCCGCAATATGCCTGGCACAGCAAAGTCAGCGGTCGCGCGGCCAGCGAAGGCGGCGGCGCGGGCACGCTGGACGTCACCGGCCCGCTCGGCAACGGTTTTGCTTTTCGCCTGATTGCTGAAAAGCAAAGTCAGGATTACTGGCGCAATTTCGGCAGCGATAAACACACCTTAATCGCCCCCTCGCTACAGTGGTATGGCGAGCAGGCCAGCTTCCTCATCAGCTACGAAGATTATCAGTACGATATTCCTTACGATCGCGGCACGGCGTTTGTTAACGGTCAACCGGTGGCGATTGGCTATAAAGATCGCCTTGACGATAAAGCTAACCATGCGTGGGGCCACAATAAAACCCTGAACGCGCACTACGACTGGCAGTTTAATGAGGCATGGAGCACGCGCCTGACTTTTGGCTGGAACCAGCGTCAGTACGACAACAACGAAGTGCGGGTCACGGCGCTCAATCCTGCCACCGGCGTGGTGACGCGCCGCGCCGATGCCAACCGCGGCTTCAACCATAAAACCAAATACGTAGCATGGGATGTGATCGGTTCGCCGCAGCTGTTTGGCATGACGCACGATGTGGTGTTCGGCACCGATTATGAAATGAACCAGACTTACCGTGCGCACCAGTATCAGGGCAAAGCGAACACCGCCTTCAACCTGTACGATCCGCAATACGATATGCTGGCACCGATCACCAACAGCAGCAGTGAAAACAGCGCCAACGCCAACCTGCTTAACCGCCTGCACAGTCGCTCGGTATACGCCAAAGACAGCATTTCGCTCACCGACGACTGGATTGCGGTGCTGGGCGGACGCTATCAGCACTATGAACAGCGCGCGTCAAAGGGCTTCGATCCGGTGGTGCAAACGCTGGACAGCGAGGGCAACAAGTTCCTGCCGCAGGCCGGGTTGATTTACAAACTGACGCCGGATGTCTCACTGTACAGCAGCGTGAGCAAATCCTTCACGCCGTCGACTGACGTCGACGATGACGGCAACGTCGGCAAGCCTGAACAGGGCACCACATGGGAAGTGGGCAGCAAGTGGCAGATTTCGCCCCGGCTGTTTGCCAGCGTAGCGCTGTACCGCATCGACGAACGCGATATGTCGCTTAATATCAACGGCACCACGCGCGCCATCAATAAAGCGCGTTCGAGCGGCGCTGAATTTGAGCTCAATGGTGAAGTGCTACCGGGCTGGGATCTGAGCGCCAACTACAGCTACGATAAAGCCGAAATCGTCGACGATGGCGTCAATCCGGCGAACAATGGCAACCGCCTGCAGAATGCACCGCGTCACGCCGGGGCGCTTTACCTGAGCCATAACCTGACGCTGAACGGCATTCCCGGTGACTTCCGCGTCGGCGGCGGTGCGCGCTACGTTGGCTCACGCGCCGGCGATCCGGAGAACAGCTTTACGCTGCCGGATTATGTGGTCGCCGACAGCTTTATCGCCTGGAATAATCAGCTGTTTGGCGAGAAAACCCAGCTGAAGCTTAACCTGAATAACCTGTTCAATAAGCACTACTACACCTCCAGCGGCGGCAACCTGCGCGTGCGCGAAGGGGAAACCCGTAACCTGATGGTCGAGGCCAGCGTTGAATTCTGATCGAGCGAAAAAGCCGCTGACGTGGCGAGCCTGGCTGGCTGCCCTCCTGCTGCTGGCGTTCAGCACCAGCGCGCTGGCCAGGGTGATCACCGATATTGACGGCAATCGGGTGGAGATTCCCGATAATCCGCAGCGCATCGTGCTGGGTGAGAGCCGCATGCTGTATACCCTGGCACTGCTGGCGCCGGATGACCCGTTCCGCCACATCGTCGGCTGGCCGCGCGATCTGCAAAAGTATGACAGCCAGACGTGGAACAGTTTTGCGCAGCGGTTTCCGCAGATGCTGAACATCCCGACGCTCGGATCGGGCGGCCCTCAGGCGATCAATCCGGAGCAGATTCTCGCCCTGCGACCGGACGTGGTCATTCTGCCGAGTCTGGCGCGCTACGATGATGCCGATCTGAGGCTGGTCAGCATCCTGAATGCTGCGCATATTCCGGTAGTGAAGATCGATCTGCGCGTACATCTGTTAAAGAACACCCGGCGCAGCGTAGAGATTTTTGGTGAGGTGCTGAATCAGCAGGCGCGCGCGGCGGCGTTCAACCGCTTTTACAGTGCGCATCTGCAGGTGATCGAGGAACGGCTGGCGCGCTATCACGGGCCGAAACCCACGGTGCTGTTGCAGTTGCATCTGGGACGGCGCAACGAGTGCTGCGTGACGGCGATTAACGGCAGTCTGGGCGAGCTGCTCAACGCCGCCGGCGGCGACAATATTGCTGGCAAAACCCAGCACGGCGTGTTTGGCCGTTTGAGTGAGGAGCAGGTGATCGCAGCCCAGCCTGAATATTACTTTGCCACCGGCTTTGGCGATAACGCCAGCGCAGGCCTGCTGCGCCTCGGACCGGACGTCGCGCCCGACGCGGTGCTAAGCAGTTTCCGCCAGCTCACCGCGCAGCAGAACGGCTTGCGCGAGCTGAAAGCGATTCGCAACGGCCATGCGGCGGTCATCTGGATGAATTTTTATCTCAGCCCGTGGCACATTGCGGTGACCGAGTTCATGGCAAAAACGCTATATCCGCAGCTGTTCGCCGACATCGATCCGCAGCAGACGCTGGAAACCCTGTTCCGTGATTTCCTGCCGATCCCCTATCGCGGCACGCTGTTTATGCGCATTCCGGCGGTGGATTAACCGTGCTGTTCACCCTGATATTTCTGTGCAGCCATTCCGGTGCGCATGAATGCGCACCCTACAGATGACCTCAGATCCGATGCCGGTATTCATTAATGGCCCCCGGGAATGGTCCCTGTAGGGTCGCCATTTATGGCGACCGCTGCGCTGCCTGCGGCTGGCGCTTAAACACCCAGAACGCCCAGCTGTGGTACAGCAACGTCAGCGGCAACACAATCAATAAACCCGTCACCACAAACCCCTGCGTCACCGGCGAGGAGGCCTGCTGGTGCATCTCCAGCTGCCACGGCAGCAACCACGGATAAAGCCCGCACGCCAGCGCCGCGACCACCACGCCCGTCTGCACCAGCGTGATCATCAATAACGCCACCATCGCTTCCCGCCACAGCGTAAGCAGCTGCAGCAGCCACAGCGCAGGCAACAGGCTCAGCAACACTTTTCCCGGCCAGCTCTGCTGCCACAGCGCCGGCTCCAGCAGCAGCACGGCAATAAAGCAGGCCAGCGTCACCACCCACCACAGCATGGCCAGCGCCCGCGCCCGCTCTACCACCGGCTCGCCAATGCGCCAGCACAGCCAGCAGCAGCCCAGCAGCAGATCAACCGCCACCAGCCCGAGGCCGCACAGTAGCGGCACCAGCGAAAAATCAATCACAATCCCGCTGGGCGGACGCGACACCAGCATCAACCCGCTCATCCAGCCTGGCAGAAACGCCGCCAGCAGCGAGCTGACCATCAGCAGCCGGTCCAGCCAGCGTCGCCCGGTCTCGTCAGGCTGACCGCGATACGCCAGCGCCAGCCCGCGCAAAAACAGCGCCAGCAGGAAGAGAAACAGCGGCACCTTCAGCGTCTGTAGCAGCAGACTGTACAGCGGCGGAAACAGCGCCAGCATGCCGCCTGCCAGCAACACCAGCCAGGTTTCATTGGCATCCCACAGCGGCAGCAGGCTATGCACCATCCACTGCCGTTCTTCTGGCTGGTCGAAACTGTACAGTAGCATCCCCACGCCGCTATCCGTGCCATCCAGCGCCAGATACATCAGCAGGGCAAACAGCAGGAGCACAGCAGAAAGTTCGACCAACATCCTCACCCTCCTCAGGCTGGCGTCTGTATGGTTTCCGCTACCGCCGTCGCCTGCGGATCCGGCAGCGGCGCCGCCAGGTGGCGCAGCAGATAACCCAGGCCAAAGGCAAAACTCAGTGCGTAAATCACCACCACCGACACGAAAATGGCGACGCTGCTGCCGAGGGACATTGGCGCCAGGCTGTCGGCGGTACGCAGCATGCCGTATACTGTCCACGGCTGCCGGCCAACCTCCGTCACCACCCAGCCCGCCAGCAGCGCAATAAAGCCAGCCGGTGACATCAGCGCCAGCAGACGCAGCACGCGCCGCGACTGATCAAGGCGACCGCGCCAGCGCTGCACATTGCCCGCCAGGCTGCTCAGCAGCATCAGCAGCGCCAGTCCCACCATCAGGCGAAAGGCAAAAAACACCGGCAGCACCGGCGGCAGGCTGTCGCGCGGAAACTCACGCAGGCTTTTGATGTGGCCGCTGAGGTTATGGCGCAGGTAGAGCGAACCGATAGCCGGGATCGCCAGCTCGGCGTGATTCCGCTGCTGCGCCTGATCGGGCAGCGCAAACAGCCGCAGCGGCTCGCCCTCCCCTGGCGCAGGCGGCTGCCAGCTGCCCTCGATGGCCGCCAGTTTGGCGGGCTGATAGTCACGGGTGTTTTCGCCGTGCAAATCGCCCACCACCATCTGCAGCGGCAGGATGCACAGCGACACCGTCAGCGCGCTGCGCAGCATCAGCCGGCTGGCGGCCTCGCCAGCATTACGCAGCAGGCGCCACGCCGCGACACCACCCAGCAAAAACGCCACGCTGATCCACGAGGCCAGCAGCATGTGCGCCAGCCGCCAGCCAAACGAGGGCGCGGAAATCAAACTCCAGGCGCTGTCCGGCGTGAACTGGCCGGCGTCGTTGAGCGTAAAACCGCGCGGCGTTTGCATCCAGGAGTTAGCGGCGAGGATCCAGAAAGCGCTAAAAATCGCGCCGAGCGCCACCAGACAGGTAATGGCGAAATGCACGCCGGGTTTCACCCGATCGATGCCAAACAGCATCACGCCGGTCAGCGCCGACTCGAGGAAAAAAGCGATCAGCACTTCATACAGCATCAGCGGACCGATAATGCCGCCCGCTTTGCTGGCAAACACCGACCAGTGGGTGCCGAACTGAAACTCCATGATCACGCCGGAGACGGTGCCAATCGCCACGGTGAGCGCGAATACCTTGATCCAGAAGTGCAGCGCCTGATGCGCTTCCGGCCGTCTGCCCCACAGCCAGCGCGCTTCAAACCACACCAGAAACGGGGCCAGCCCCAGCGTCAGCGCTGCCAGGGTAATGTGCATGCCCATTGTCAGGGCAAACTGACCGCGCGCGATCAGCAGCACCCACTCCTGGCTACTCACGGCTCGGCTTACCGCTGTAGCGGGTTATCGGCTTCTCCTCATCACCCTGCATTGCGCGCGCGAAGGTTTCCAGCGCCGCCAGCAGTGCCCGGATGCCCTGCCACAGCGCCTCATCATTCAGCAGTTTGAGCACGCCGCTGACGCCCGGCGCGCTTTTTTCCTGCTGCGCCGTGTCGCTGGCCGGCTTCATCGCCAGCAGGGCATCGCGCAGCGCCAGCAGCAAATGGTTGAAACGCTCCGGCGGTACGGTACTGAGGGTCATAAACAGCAGCGACAGGTTCTGAACCGCATTCTGCGTGCCGGGCCGGTTAAGCCCGGCGGCGACGATTTTGCCGATGTCATTGTTGGCTTTTACCATGTCATTAGCCAGGCGCAGGAAACCGTGCTGATGCAGATTCTCCAGCAGTTCGTTCAGCGCTTCCTGCGCGCTGGGTTCGGTGCGCGTCGGAGTGGGTTGATAGTGCAGCGGTTCGGCCATTAGCTTTTCTCCGGATGCGAAACGTGTTCAGGCGGCAGCCGGTATTCAGGCTGCTGCCATTTTTGTTCAACGGGCAGATGATCCAGCGGCGTGCGCTGGCCGTGGCGGAAGTTGTGCAGCGGAATCGGGTGCGGCTGTGGCGCATGCGCCAGTTTGCGCATCATCACCGCAATTTCCTTGTAGGCGGGCGTGTTGACGTCGGGATCGTGATGTTCACCGGTCAGCCCGTTAATGCCCGGTTTGCCATGGTGAATAGGAATGAACAGCACATTGCCGGCCATCCGTTCGGTCACCACTACCGGCACCTCTACGCTGCCCCGGCGCGAACGCAGCTCCACCCAGTCGCCCTGCTGTAATTGCCGCTCCTGCGCCAGCTGCGGCGAAATCTCAACAAACCAGTTGGGCGACAGCGATTTGATGCGTCCGCCCTGCCCGGTCTGATTAGTCGACTGGAAATGCTCCAGCATACGTCCATTGTTCAGCAGCAGATCGTACTGCTCATCGGGCGCTTCCATCGGTGGCTGCCACGTCAGTGGATACAGACGCGCTTTGCCATCAGGAAAGGCGAACGCCTCGGTATACAGCAGCGGCGTGCTGCTGCCGTCGGCGTTTACCGGCCACAGCTGTGACTGCCAGCCGACGAGGTTCTCATAGCTGACCCCGGCAAATAGCGTGGCGATACCCGCAGCTTCTGCCATGATGGCGCCGGGATTCGGGTAGTGCCAGTGATGGCCGAGACGCGCCGCGACCTCAGTCAATATCTGCCAGTCAGGCCGGCTGTCGCCGAGCGGCGCAAACGCAGGCGAGAAGTGCTGAATGCGCCGTTCGGTATTCACGAAGGTGCCCTCTTTCTCCAGGCTGGGGCAGCCAGGCAGCACCACATCCGCGAACTGAGCGGTGCGACTCATGAAGATGTCCTGCACCACCATGAAATCCAGCCGGCTGAAGGCTTCGTGCACTTTGGTCGAGTCCGCATCAGAAAAGGCGGTCTCTTCGCCGATGATGTACATGGCGCGCACCCGCTGTTCATGCGCGTCTTCCACCATCATGAAGTTATCCAGCCCGGCTTCATCGGAAAGCGCTTCCGGTGCCACGCCCCAGGCGCGCGCCCATTTTTCCCGCACCTGCGCATCGGTCACTTTTTCGTAGCCGGGATAGACATTGCTTAAGCAGCCAAAATCACTGGCACCCTGCACATTATTGTGACCGCGCATCGGGTAGCCACCGGTGCCGGGGCGACCGTAGTTGCCGGTGACCAGCAGCAGATTGGAAAGCGCGGTGCTGGTATCCGCACCGTGGCTGTGCTGCGTAATGCCCATCGCCCACAGCAGGCAGGCGCTGCCCGCGTTGCCAATCATCTCGGCGGCTTCGGTCAACTGCGCCACGCTCAGACCGGTGACTTCACTGGCCATCTCAAGCGTAAACGGAGCCAGCGAGGCGCGATATTCCGCCACCTGATTAACGCGCGTGCGCAGGAATGCTTCATCGGCATAACCGTGATCGAACATGTAGCGCGCCATCGCCGATGCCCACACCATGTCGGTACCGGGACGGATGCGCAGATAACAGTCGGCGCGCTCAGCCATTTCGTGACGGCGCGGATCGACCACCAGCAGCTTTTGTCCGCGATGTTTGTGGCTCTGCTTGATATGTGAAGCGAAAACCGGGTGGTTTTCCGCCAGGTTGCTGCCAACGGTGATGATCAGGTCGGTCTGCTGCAGATCGCGCAGCGTACCGGCATCGCCGCCGTAGCCCACGGTGCGAAACAGCCCTTCCGTCGCCGGGTTCTGGCAATAGCGCGAGGAGTTGTCCACGTTGTTGGTGCCGAAAATCAGACGGGCGATCTTCTGCGTCAGGTAGGCTTCCTCATTGCTGGCTTTACTGGAACCAATAAAACCAATCGCGTTACCGCCGTGCTGGCGTGCCACCGCGCGCAGGCCGTCGGCCACGCGCTGTAGCGCCTCTTCCCAGCTGGCCGGGCGGAACTGGCCGTTTTCACGAATCAGCGGCGTGGTCAGCCGGTTTGGGCTGTTCACAAAATCCCAGCCAAATTTGCCTTTGACACAGGTTGAGATGCCGTTAACCGGCGCATCGGCCACCGGCTGGATTTTGAGGATGTGGCGATCGCGCGTCCAGACTTCAAAACTGCAGCCGACGCCGCAATAGGTGCAGACGGTTTTGGTTTTTTTGATTTCGACTTTGCGCAGCGCATCATCGATCAGCGAAATTCCGGTGATCGGCTCCATGCCGATGCTGTTTTCCAGTGATTTGACGAAATCTATCAGCGGCCGCTTCAGGTCTTCATCCATCGCGGTGAAGGGACCGGCGTCAGGCTGCATGGTTTTTTCCAGTAGCGCGTTGCACGGACAGACGGTCACGCAATGCCCGCAGCTGACGCAGCTGGAACCGGCAATCTGCGTCCCGCCATCCCACAGCACGCGCGGGTGATCGGCGCTGTAATCAATCGACAGCGTCTCATTCACCTCGACATTCTGGCAGGCCTCCACGCAGCGTCCGCACAGAATGCACTGATCCGGATCGTAGGTATAAAACGGATTACTGTGGTCTTTGCTGTCCGGTTTGCGCTGGTAGGGGTAATACTGAATCGGAATGTGCATGTCCGCGACGGTGTTATGCAACGTGCAGTCGCCGGTATTGTGTTCACATACAGTGCAATAAAGCTCGTGGCGATTGAGGATGCGGTCCATGCCCTCCTGCTGTGCCGCCTGCAGTACCGCACTCTGGCTGACCACGCGCAAGCCCTCGGCGCTGCGTAACGTGCAGCCGCGCACGGGTTCGCCATCCACCTCCACCCAGCAGACATCACAGGTTTGCAGCGGCGGCAGCGCCGGGTGATAACAGACGTGAGGCAGTTTTTTTCCCTGCTCCTGCAGAAAATCAATTAACGGTTGATTTGCGGTTCCGCTTAAGCGTTCACCATTAAATATAATGGTACATTGTGCTTCGCTCATTTAACGCCTCGTTTAAGCCATCGCTCATAATTATTCGGGCCGGCCAGCGCCGGTTATTATGTAAAGTTATGCATAGAGCTTAGGAACAAATCTTTATCCCGCAAGCAGACCGATTCGCTTAATAATGCGCACAGCTTACGCAGCGCTAAAATAATCATTACGTTAGTGATTTTGTAACTAAAAATATCATTTCAGCCACTACCGCCACGCTTTAATAAAACGCGACTGCTTATTTTTTGACGTGACAAATATCACATCTCTGCCAGGCTTAATTTACTCGTTCCACTGTACAAGGAGATAGGTATGACTTCATTTACTAACAAAACGCTGATTACCCAGGAATATCCAAAGCCGCCATTCAAAAAGCAGCATCAGCCCGTTCCGGGATTAGCCAGTAAGATGGAACCCCGTCCCGATCACGGTGAAACCAGCTATCGCGGCACTGGCCGTTTAACCGGGCGCAAGGCGCTGATTACCGGTGGTGACTCCGGCATTGGCCGCGCAGTAGCCATTGCGTACGCCCGTGAAGGGGCTGACGTGGCAATCAACTACCTGCCGGAAGAGGAGCAGGACGCCGCTGAAGTGGTGCAATTAATCGAAGCGGAAGGCCGTAAAGCGGTGGCTATTCCGGGTGATATTCGCTCAGAATCTTTTTGCCAGCAGCTGGTAAAAGAGGCAGCAGAAAAACTCGACGGTCTGGATATTCTGGTGAATAACGCCGGTCGCCAGCAATTTAATGAGTCAATTCGCACGCTCTCAACGGAAGATTTTGACGCCACCTTTAAGACCAATGTTTATGCAATGTTCTGGATCACCAAAGCGGCACTGGAATATCTGCCTGCCGGATCATCCATTATTAATACCTCGTCGGTTCAGGCGTATGAACCGAGCGCCATCCTGCTGGATTACGCGCAAACCAAAGCCGCTATCGCTGCCTTTACCAAAGCGCTGGCGAAACAGCTGGGCGAACAGCAAATTCGCGTCAATGCCGTCGCGCCAGGGCCTTACTGGACCGCGCTGCAGGTGTGCGGCGGCCAGCCGCAGGAAAAAGTCGAGCAGTTTGGTGCCAGCGCGCCGCTGGGACGCCCCGGCCAGCCGGCTGAAATCGCGCCGCTGTATGTGACCTTTGCAGAGACCACCAACAGCTTCACCTCAGGCCAGGTATGGTGCTCTGATGGCGGTACCGGCACCCTCTGACATACGGGTGCTCATCCGGATTACGTGGCTGCCGCGGGCGGCCACGTTGCCGTTTGTGCTGACAGGGAAGATCCATGAATAATCAAACGCTGCAGTCGCCGATGCGCGATCAGGGCTTTGCCCGTCTAGGCGACTACGCGGCCATCGGTGAAGGCCGGTCGGTGGCGCTGATTGCGCCCGACGGCGCCATTGACTGGTGGTGCGCGCCCAACCTCGACTCAGCCCCGCTGTTTGACCGCCTGCTCGACCCGGAGATTGGCGGTTTTTTCCAGATTGAACCTGACGTCCCTTACCGCATTGAGCGCGCTTATCGCGCCGACAGTAACGTACTGGAAACCCGCTTTTTTACCGATGATGGCAGCGTGCTGCTGACCGAATCACTGAACAGCACGCTGGCCGGCCGTCTGCCTTGGAGTGAACTGGCGCGGCGCGTGGAAGGCATTGATGGCGAAGTGACCCTGCGTCTGACGCTGCGCTTTGGCACCGTTGCCGAAACGCGCTCGCCGTGGCAGGACAGCACCGAACAGGGCGACGTGTACCATATCGGCGATCTGATGGCGATGCTGCGCACCAGCGAGGACTGGCAGATCGAACAGCGTGACGATGAGCAAATCAGCGCTACGCTGCGGACGGCTGCGGACAGTCGATCGCTGGTGGCGTTGCTGGTCACCGAGCGCGAACCGCTGGCGGTGCCGCCGCTGGAGGCGATCGATACCCGGATTGAAACCAGCCATACCGCCTGGTGCGACTGGACCCGCAGCCTGAGCTATCAGGGGCGCTTTGCTGAGCACGTGCGCCGCTCGGCGCTGTCGCTGAAATTTTTATGGTATTCCCCCACCGGCGCGCTGGCGGCGGCAGCCACTACCTCGCTGCCGGAAGGCATTGGCGGGGAAAAGAATTATGACTACCGCTATGCATGGGTACGCGATGCCTGTCTGATCATCAAAGCCTTTGTTTTTCTCGGTGCGCTGGAAGATTGTAAAGCGGCGTTCTCCTGGCTGTCGAAAACCATTATCCGCCACGGTACCGCGCTGCGCACCTGCTACACGCTGGAGGGTAACGAAGTGCCTGCCGAACGCTTTGTGCCGCTGCGTGGCTATCATCATTCCCAGCCGGTACGCGTGGGCAACAACGCCCGCGACCAGCTGCAGCTGAGCATGTACGGCGATATGCTGGCGACCGCCGAGTTGTTTATACGCGCCGGGCACGTACTGGATTTAGCCACCTCGCGCATGCTGGGTGCGCTGGCCAATCACTGTGCCGATCGGTGGCGGCTGAAAGACAGCGGTATCTGGGAACTGCCGGAGCAGCAGCACTATACGCATTCAAAGATGGCCTGCTGGCTGGCCCTCGACCGTGCCGTGGCGCTGGCCGAAGCGCGCCACATTGAACCGACCTGGCTGAAACGCTGGCAGCGCGAGCGCGACCGCATCAGCAGCTGGATTGAAGCGCACTGCTGGAACGAAGAGAAACAGGCGTATGTGTTTTATCCCGATAGCAACGGCAGGCTGGACGCTGCGCTGGCGCTGGTGCATCCCTATGGCAGCCGCGTCAACCCGGCACGTATGCAGGCCACCTACCGTGCCATTGAGCAGGAACTGGGCCACGGCAGCGCCATGCTGTATCGCTACAGCGGCACGGAACAGGAAGAGAGCACTTTTATCGCCTGCTCGTTCTGGCTGGTGGAAGCCTGGGCGGCGCTGGGCGAGACAACGCGTGCCGAAAGCGCTATGCAGCAGATCCTCGACAAGCTGTGCCAGCGCGGCAACGTGGAAACCTTCAATGAAATGTTCGACGTGCGCAGCGATGAGTGGCGCGGCAATATGCCGCAGGGCCTCAGTCATCTGGCGTTGATTTGCGCCGCACAGGCGTTGACCGATCATGGCTGAAATGCCCCGCCGGCTGGCGGGGCATGATGTTAACGCGAAGGCTGTGGCGCACGAAACACCAGCAGGATACCCGCCAGAATCGCCGCCATGCCCAGCAGGCTCAGCCACGGCAGTCGGTTACCCAGCAGCAGATAGTCGAGCAGCGCGGTAATCACCGGCACCAGATAAAACAGGCTGGTGACGTTAACGATACTGCCCGCGCTCAGTAAGCGATACAGCAGCAGCTGGGCCACCACGGAGATCATCACGCCGAGGAACAGCGCGGCCAGCCAGAAATGCAGCGTGAAACTGACATGAAACGGTTTAACCGGCAGCAACAGCAGGCACAGCAGTAAACTCACGCCGTACTGCAGCGGCAGCACCTGCGCCGGATGCTGCGTCACCCGCTGCTGCATGATGGCACCGAAGGTCATGCACAGCAGCGCGGCCAGCGCAAACAGCACGCCGCTGATCGGCAGCTGTGACGCCGCCAGACTACGCCACACCAGCAGTATCAGCCCCGCCAGCGCGACCGTTAAGCCCAGCAATCGCCTGCCCGGCAGACGCCGCTCCACCAGGCACAGCGTCAGAATAGGCTGGATGCCCATGATGGTGGCGATCAGCCCAGGCGTCACGCCCTCCGCCATCGCCTGGAAATAACACAGCGAATAAGCGCCGATCAATACCAGGCCGGTCAGCATTACGCGCGGGCGCGTACCGGGCTGCGGTAGCCTGCGGCGGCGAAACAGTCCCACCAGCAACAGCGCGACCAGCGCGATGCTGAAACGCACCACCAGCAGTGCCAGCGGTGAGGCATTATCCAGCCCGAGACGCGAGAAAATGGCTGCGCTGCCCCACAGCAGCACAAAGCCTGACGTCGCTGCCTGCGAAGTCAGCGAAGAAGAAGAACGCATAGCATTGCTCCTGAAACAAACGTTGTTAGCGCGCTCGCTTAGCGAGGCGCAGGAAGTTCGATACTTAGCGAATCACAACGCGTGCCGGAGGTGGCGGGCAGCAAGGCGCATACAGGCGAAAGTCAGATGACGATGCGGAATCAGCAGAGAGTGTCATAAACGCGCCTGTAGCATGGGGTTGAGGCCAAACGTTAACAGATTGTTTACACCCTGTCATCCATTTAGCCGTTGCGGAAACACCTCACGCAGCCAGTCAATCAGCACCCGCAGGCGCTGGGTGAGATGGCGGCTCTGCGGATAAACCACGTGGAACGGATAGTCGGACGGACGCCAGTCGACGAGGATCTCCACCAGCCGTCCGGCCTGCAAATCCGCGGCCGCAGCGTAACGGAACGTCTGAATGATGCCCAGACCCGCCACCGCCGCGGCAAGGTGCGCGTTGCTCTCATTAACGCCAACGCGGTGCGCGGTCTTGACCTCGATTCGCTCTTCACCGTGGCGAAAGCGCAGCGGAAACGCGCGCCCGCTCTGCGGCGACAGATAGCTGATGATGCGATGGCCGTTGTTCAGCTCCTGCGGATACGCCGGAATGCCGTAGGTCCGCAGATAGCCGGGCGTGGCACAGGTGATCATTTGCGCATTGCCTAAGTGCCGTGCCACCAGTGACGAATCGCTCAGCGGGCCGCCGCGCACTACGCAGTCCACGTTATCACTGATGAGATCCACGGTGCGATCGGACACGCCAAGGTCCAGGGTGATGTCGGGAAACCTGGCGACAAAATCGGGCAGCGCCGGCAGCAGCACATCACGCGCCGTTGAGCCGCCGATATCCATACGCAGCTGACCGTGCGGTTTCGTCGTGACGCTATTGAACGCACAATCGATATCTTCCAGATCGCGCACGATGCGCAGCGCCCGCTCGTAGTAATCGCGCCCTTCTGCCGTCACCGTGACCCGGCGCGTGGTGCGCTGCAACAGGCGCACGCCGAGATGCGCTTCCAGCTCCTGCACCAGCTTACTCAGGGTAGCGTTAGGCATATCCAGTGAATTGGCGGCCCGGGTAAAGTTGCCTGCCTCAACCACGCGGGCGAACGCCCGGATTGCCAGCAATTGATCCATGGTCGCCCCTTACCTGATTATCCATCCAGAGAAATAGTCCTTTCGATTTTACACCATTTATCCGTAAAAGCGGCAGCGCTACAGTGCACTTCAGCGACGGCAAGGCCGTCACCACCTAACCTGATCAACTGTGGAGTACATACTATGAACCTGATTCTGCAAGACAAAATTGCTTTAGTGACCGGCGGCACCTCCGGTATTGGCCTCGCCACCTCCCAGGAACTGGCGGCACAGGGCGCACGCGTATTTATCACCGGTCGTCGTCAGGCTGAGCTGGATGCAGCCGTCGCCAGCATCGGCGGCGGCGCCACCGGCATTCGCGCCGATGCGGCACAGTTAAGCGATCTGGATGCCGTCTATGCGCAGATTGCGCGCCAGGCCGGCCGGCTGGATATCCTGTTTGCCAACGCCGGTGGCGGCGACATGCTGCCGCTGGGGGCCATCACAGAAGAACATTTTGATCGTATCTTCAGCACCAACGTCCGCGGCGTGCTGTTCACCGTGCAAAAAGCGCTGCCGCTGCTGAGCGATAAGGCGTCGGTGATTCTCACCGGCTCCACCGCCGCAATTCAGGGTACGCCGGGCTTCAGCGTTTACAGCGCCAGTAAAGCGGCGGTGCGTAACTTTGCCCGCTCGTGGGCGCTGGATGTGAAAGATCGCGGCATCCGCATTAACGTGGTGAGCCCTGGCCCGGTGCAGACGCCAGGCTTAGGCGGCCTGGTGCCGGAGGATCAGCGCCAGGGGCTGTTCGATGCGCTGGCCGCACAGGTGCCGCTCGGTCGTCTGGGTGAGCCGGGAGAGATTGGCAAGGTGGTGGCGTTTCTCGCCTCCGACGCAGCCAGCTTTATTAATGCAGCCGAGCTGTTTGTCGATGGCGGTATGGCGCAGGTGTAAGCGGGTATTGCACCGGTGCGCCGCCAGGCGCACCGGCTTTCTGCCTGAAGCATGGCTGCGGTTAACGCAGAGAATGCTCACCTGCTACCGCTGCCGGCTCGCCAGCGGTGAGCTGCTGCTCCAGCTGCTCCAGCGATATGCCTTTGGTCTCCGGCACGCGACGCAGCACAAAGACAAAGCCCGCCGCACAAATCACGCCATACAGCATAAAGCTGCCCGCTGCACCAAGTCCGGCATTGAGGATGGGAAAGGTGTAGGTCAGCACAAAACAGGCAATCCACAGCGCCAGCGTGGCCACCGACATCGCCAGACCGCGAATGCGGTTGGGGAAAATTTCCGCCAGCAGCACCCAGGTGACCGGCGCCAGCGTCAGCGCGTAAACTGCAATCGCCGCCAGTACCAGAATCAGCACCGGCCAGCCGGTGATGCCCAGCGTGTAGGCACCGGCGATCAGCGCGTAGCACAGCGTCAGTCCTCCGGCACCGATCAGCATCAGTTTGCGGCGGCCGAGCCGATCCACCAGCGGCAGTGCCAGCACTGTTGCCAGCAAATTGATCAGGCCGGTGGCCACGATCGACTTCAGCGTGCCGTTGATATCGAAACCAGCCGAAGCAAAAATCTCCTGCGCATAGTTGAAAATCACGTTGATTCCGCACCACTGCTGGAAAATCGCCAGCACCACGCCGGTAATCACAATCGGCAGCGTGCGCGGTGCCAGCAGCGAGCCCGCATGGGCGCGCGTTTGCTGGCGATCCTGCTCCAGCGCGCGGGCAATCTCGCGCTGCGTCTGCTGCGCATAAGCAGGCGAACCAATTTTATTCAGCATCGCCAGCGCGCGCTGCGGCTGGCCCACCAGCATCAGCCAGCGCGGTGATTCCGGCACCCACATCATCAGCAGCAGAAACGCCAGCGACGGCACGGCGGCCGAGGCGAACATCCAGCGCCAGCCAACCTGACCGTTCCAGCTTTCACGCAGCGCCGCATGGGTTGATGCGCCGACGACCGGATCGGCAATCATCAGATTGATCAGCTGCGCCGCCAGCACGCCAATGACGATTGTCAGCTGGTTAACCGCGACAAACTTGCCGCGCTTGTCTGCCGGGCTGATCTCCGCGATGTACATCGGGCTGAGCGCCGAGGCGATACCAATGCCGACGCCGCCGAGAATGCGCCACCAGACAAACAGCGTAAAGCTGCTGGCCAGCGCGGTGCCGATCGCCGACACCACAAACAGCAGTGCGGCGACAATCAGCGGCAGCCGCCGCCCCAGCTTGTCCGCTGACCAGCCGGACACCAGCGCGCCAAACACGCAGCCCACCAGCGCCGAGCTCATCGCCCAGCCGGATGCCGCCGGATCGGTGACGTTGAACCAGGCCTCATAGAAGGGTTTGGCCCCGCCAATCACCACCCAGTCATAGCCAAACAGCAAACCGCCGCAGGCTGCCACCAGACAGATGCTCCACACGTAACGCATATTCAGATGTTGATGATTGTTCACGGCCACTCTCCGCACCAGGGTCAAAGTGCCGCTATCTCACCACCGATACCGCAGGGTGAAAGTTCAGGCCCTCACAGATTTTAGTAACAGGAGTTTAGTAAACTAGGCCGTACCGGGATCGGCCTCAACATAGAGATAACCGATGCCGAGGACCTGACGCGCGCGATCCAGCTGACCAAAATGCACGTTGGTGGCTTTGCTTTTCAGCGCATCGCGCGGATCGAAGGGGTTGAAATCAATCTGGTGCACGATGGTCTGCAGCCAGCTCTCACCAAAAGTACAGCTGCGACCGTACAGCCAGATTTGATTGATATTCAGCGTATTAAGGAAATTGTACAGACTCATGCCGATGGCTTCCGCGCTGCGCTGCGCCCACTCGACGATCCACGGCTCGCCGGCCTGCCAGGCAGCCAGCAGCTGACGGCTGGTGGGCTGCACCGCCTGCGGCGCGCGCTGATGCGCCAGCCGCTTAAGCGTGCTGAGCGAGGCGACCGTCTCCAGGCAGCCCTGCCTTCCGCAGTTACAGCGCTCCCCGTGCGGATCAACAATGGTGTGGCCAATCTGCCCGCTGCCGTACAGGTTGCCGCGAAAGATCTCGCCGTTGATGACAAACGATGAGCCGATGCCGTAATCGACATTGATGACGCAGAATTCGGCCAGTGCATTGCGGTTCAGCCACTTTTCCGCCAGCGCCAGCATCACACAGTCGTTATCGACGCGGACGTCAACCGCCAGCTTCTCCTCCAGCAGAAACTTCAGCTGTAGCGGGCTGCGCCACGCCGCCTGCGGCATATGCTGCGAGACGCCGGTTACCGGATCGACCTGCCCGTGCACCGCCAGCGCCAGATTAATCTGCCGCTTCGGCCAGCGTTTACAGGTCGCGCGCCATACCGTTTCAATCTCAGCCAGCAGCTGCTCTGGCGTCTGCGCGTTGATGCTGATTTGCTGATAGTCGCCCTGCGCCACCAGCTGCGCATCCGCCAGCTGCAGTTCAATGCTGGTCGGCTTGACGCACAGGCACAGCGTCCACGCACCCTCGGCCGGCAGTTGAAAACTGCCGTTACTGTTGCCGCGCGTGCTCAGCGTGGCGCTGGAGTGCTGCACGTGGCCCTGCTCCAGCAGCTCCTGCAAAATCTTGCTGGCTGCCGGTATGGTCAGGCCGCTGAGCTGCGCCAGCTGCGATTTGCTCAGACGTTTATGACGCCACATCAGCTGCATAAACAGCGCTTTGTTGTGCTTACGCACCTGGAAATTATTCAGTCCGACGGTTTTCACGCGGCCTCCTTTCGCTTCATCCGCGCCCATCTTACTAAACAGTGTTTACTGACTTCTGTGATGGTTGCGCCATCCTGCGCGCCTGCCGTGCTTTAGAGTCCCTGCTCATAACAACCTGTTCGCGCTATCCCGGTAAAAAACGTTCTGATAATGCCGGGCGAACGCTTTATCTGGCTGTGCTGACACCAACCCTACAGAGAAAACATAATGACAACATCACCTGCAACCCATCCGTGGCTGATCCGCCTCGGCATTCCGCCCGCGCTGGCCTGGGGCTATCTGGCGGTCCTGCTGTTTATGATTGGCGACGGCGTCGAGTCCAACTATCTCGCGCCCTATCTGCACGAAAACGGCTTCTCCCTGAATATCGCTGCCTGGGTAATCGCCTTTTACGGCGTCACCGTCACGCTGGGCTCATGGCTGGCCGGTTCGCTGTCAACGCTAATCGGCCCGCGTAAAGTGATGCTGGCGGGCGGCCTGATCTGGATTGTGTTTGAAGTGCTGTTTCTGGCGGTGGCGCTGCCGTCGCACAGCGTGCTGCTGCTGGCACTAACCTATGGCCTGCGCGGCGTGGCTTATCCGATGTTTGCCTACGCCTTTCTGGTGTGGATTCAGTCGGCGGCCCCGGCGGAGATGCGCGGCTCCGCCACCGGCTGGTTCTGGCTGGCGTTTACCGGCGGGCTGCCGACGCTCGGTTCGCTGGTAGCGATCTTCTCTATCCGCCTGGTGGGCGAATACGCCACCTTCTGGCTGTCGCTGGGTCTGGTGGCGATCGGTCTGCTGGTGATGCTGCTGGCGCTGAAAGAGCGCAGCGGTTATCAGTCGCTGCTGGATGCCGAACATCGTCAGCAGGGCACGCTGCGCACGCTGATGGGCGGCATCGATATTCTGTGGCGTGAGCCGCGCATCGCTGCCGCGGCAGTGGTGCGCATCATCAACACCACGCCCTACTTCGGCTTCTTTATTTTTCTGCCGGGCTTTTTCACCGAACAGATTGGCTTTTCCCAGACCGAATACCTCAGCCTGATCACCATCATGGGACTGGTGGGCATGAGCTTTAATCCGATCGTTGGCAAGCTGAGCGACCGCATCGGCTGGCGCAAAGTGCTGACGGTGTTCGGCGGCCTGGGTTCCGGCGTCTCGATGCTGCTGATGTACTTTGTGCCGCAGTGGAGTCACGGCAGCTTTGTGCTCAGCGTGATCTGCGCGTGCCTGTACGGCATCACGCTGTGCGGCTACGTGCCCGCCGCCGCGCTGTTCTCATCGTTGTGCCAGCCGAAGGACAAAGGTAACGCCATGGCGATTTACTGCTTCGCCGCCGGTTTGTCCACCTTCTTCGGTCCGGCGCTGTACGGCGCAATCAATGCACTGCTCGGCACGCTCGGGGTGATTTGGGGCTACGCCTTCCTGTATCTGGTGAGTGCGTTTATCTCGTGGCGTTATCTGCTCAGTCCGCTCGATCCGGGCGAGCAGCACAACCCGGCGGCGCAGCGCCTGCGCCGGTTAGATTCCATCGCATCGGAGTAAACGGAGCGTTATGAAAGAGTACGATTACATTGTGGTGGGCGGCGGGAGCGCGGGCTGTATCGTTGCCGCGCGCCTGGTCAGCGAAGGAAATGCGCGCGTGCTGCTGCTGGAGGCCGGGCGCGACGAATACCATCCGGTGCTGAAAATGCCCGCCGGCTATATGAAGTTTCTCGCCAGCGACCGGTTTCTGACGATGCATCAAACCGAAGCGCAGCCGCAGCTCAACGGACGCGGCGTGATCGTGCCGCAGGCCAAAGTGCTGGGCGGCGGTTCGACTGTCAACGCCATGGTCTACATGCGCGGCCATAAACAGGATTACGCCGACTGGAACCAGGCGCTGGGCCATCAGGGCATCGACTGGTCGTGGGAGGCGCTGCTGCCGCACTTTACCGCCATCGAAGATAACGATCACCTCGGCGCACCCAATCACGGCGTTGGCGGCCCGATGAAAGTGTCGCATCTCGGCCACTTCAGTCCGCTGAGCCGCGCCTATGTCAAAACCCTGCAGGGGCTGGGTATTCCCTACACGCCGGATTTTAACAGCGGCAATCCGTCTGGCGTCGGCTTCATGCAGCACACCATTGACGGTCAGACACGACAGCGCTGCAGCGTGGTGGATGCGTTTATCAACCCGCTGCGCCATGACGCACGGCTGACGCTGGTCACTGGTGCACAGGTTGAAGAGGTGCTGTTTGACGGCACCTGCGCCAGCGGCGTGCGCTATCGTCAGGATGGCCAGCCGCAACAGGCGCGTGCCAGCCGCGAAGTAATTCTGGCCGCCGGTGCCTACCAGACGCCAAAACTGCTGATGCTCTCTGGCATCGGTCCGCAGGAGCAGCTGAAACAGCACGGTATTACCGTGCGCCATGCCTTGCCGGGCGTGGGTAAAAACCTGCAGGACCATTACGAAGTGCCGGTGGTTGCCAGCACGCGCGGTGCGTTTGGCTACTACGGCCAGGATCGCGGCTGGCCAATGGTCAAAGCCGGACTGCAATATCTGCTGTTCAAAAGCGGCCCGGTGACCACCACCGGCGTGGAAACCTGCGCCTTTTTCGATCCGCTCGATTTCACGGCGACGCCCACCATTCAGATGTTCTGCGTGCCGACGGTCTATCTCGATCGCGATGTAATGGGTGCCGATCCCGGTGACGGTGTCACGGTGAATTCTCTGCTGCTGCGCCCCAAAGCCACCGGTGAAGTGACGCTGCGCGATAACAACGCCAGTAGCCTGCCGGTGATCGATACGCAGATTTTCGGCCATCCGGACGATTTAGCGCGCACCCTCGCCGGCTTTCGCTTTGCGCGTCAGGTGCTGGCCGCCGCGCCCATCCGCGAGATGGTCGATAGAGAGATTTTCCCTGGTGCGGAAGTCACCAGTGATGACGCGATTGGCGCCCACTGCCGGCGTATGGTGAAAACCGGCTATCACCCGGTCGGCACCTGTCGCATGGGCCACGATGACGATCCGCTGGCGGTGCTGCACGATGACCTGCGCGTGCGCGGCGTACAGCGATTGCGCGTGGTGGATGCCTCGATGATGCCGAAAATTATCAGTGGCAACACCAATGCGGTGGTGATGGCAGTGGCGCATCGCGCTGCGGAGCTGGTTCTGCTGTCGCAGCGCATTGAGCACAAGGAGGCCGTGTATGAGTGACAAACTGGCGCGCCTGCAACAGGCGCTGGCGCACTGGCAGCTGGATGCAGTATTACTGACGCGCCGCGATAACATCGCCTGGCTGACCGACGGGGCCAGCTATTATGTAGTGGATCGCGCCGAGACCGGCGTTGCCAGCCTGCTGATCGGCCGCGACAGCGTGCTGCTGCTGGCACCGGACAATGAATTACCGCGCATTCTGGCCGAAGAGCCGCTGCCGTTCAGCTGTGCGACCCGGCACTACCCGTGGTACCAGTCGCTGAGCAGCGTGCTGCCGGCGGGCAATATCGGCAGCGATACGCCCATGGCAGGATTGAGCGATATCCAGCCGCAGATGATCACGCTGCGCCAGGGGCTGAGCGCACCGGAACAGCAGCGCTTTCGCACGCTGGGACAGGAGACGGCGCAGATTGTCGAAACGGTGGCGCGCCAGCTGCGCGCGGGAGTGAGCGAATGGCAGGTCGAAGCCGAGATTGCCGCCGGCTGTCTGGCGCGCGGCATTCGCCCGATGTGCACGCTGGTGGCCGCTGATGAGCGCATCGCCGCATTTAAACATCCGGTGCCGACACGCAAAACGCTGCAGCGCATGATGCTGATCACCCTCGGTGCCGAACGGCACGGTTTGCATGTCAGCCTGACGCGCCTGGTGCATCTTGGCGAACCCGACGCGGCGCTGCGCCAGCGCATTGTGACGCTGGCGGAGATCCACGCCGATATGCTGTATGCCACCCAGGCGCAGCGCAGCTGGTCAGCGGTTTTTGCCGACATCACTCAGTCTTATCAACGCCACGGCCACGCTGAGGCATGGCGCGATCATCATCAGGGCGGTCCGGCCGGCTACGGCTGCCGCGACTGGATTATCCCCCCGGAGAGTCGCGGCGAGGTGCAGCCCGAGACCGCCGTGGCGTGGAACCCGACGCTGAGCGGCGTGAAAAGCGAAGACACTTTTTTGCTCAGCCGCAGCGGGCTGGTGCCGCTCACGCGCAGCGACAGCTGGCCGCTGATTCGCCTGCAGCGCGGTGATAATACCCTTGAACTGGCCGACTGGCTGATTCTCCCGACATCCTCATAAGGAAGCGACTATGTCCCCACGTTTAGCCAACAAAACCGCCATCATTACCGGTGCCGGCAGCGGCATCGGCAGCGCCATCGCCACCCTGTTTGCGCGCGAAGGCGCCCGCCTGGCGCTGTTTGATCGCGACGCACACAGCAGCGAAGCGCTGGCGGCGCAGCTACAGCAGCAGTCCGGCCAGCGCTGTCTGGCCTGCGCAGCCGATGTCACGCAGCCGCAGCAGGTTAGCCGCGCGGTACAGCAGGCGCAGCAGGCGCTGGGGGATATTGATATCCTGATCAACTGCGCTGGCGTAAACGTTTTTCGCGATCCGCTGACGCTGGACGAGGATGACTGGCAGCGCTGCATGAACACCAATCTGAAAGGGCCTTACAACCTGATACGCAGCGTCCTGCCGGCGATGCTGGCCCGTCAGTATGGCAACATCGTTAACGTTGCCTCAGTGCACGGGCACAAAATCATTCCCGGCGCGTTCCCTTATCCGGTGGCTAAACACGGGCTGATCGGCCTGACGCGTTCTCTGGGCGTGGAGTACGCCGCGCAAGGCATCCGCGTAAACAGTATTTCGCCCGGTTTGATCATGACGCCAGCCGCTGAAGCCTGGCTGGCGAGCTGTCCGGATCCGCAGGCCGAGCGCGCGCGTCAGGCGGCGCTGCTGCCGTGTAAACGCATCGGCGAGCCGGATGAAGTGGCTTACACCGCGCTGTTTCTCGCCAGCGACGAGGCGCGCTTCATCAATGCCACCGATATCCTGATCGACGGTGGGCGCAGCCAGATGTATCACGAGTGAGCCGGAATCACCGGTTACGGATGCACGCGCCGGCAATGATCGGCACCCGCCGCCACCGGATGGGCGGCGATATCAGCGCGGTCGGCGCGGATTGTCGCGGTATCGACGTCAAAGCGCTTGTCGCGGTCAGCCAGCAGCGCCGGATTCAGCTGACCGTCGGCGGTAAAGCCCATCATCAGCGTCGGCGCGCCCAGCGGCAGCGTTTTATCGCGGTCGGTATGCCAGGTGTGCCAGGTCTTTCCGTAGGTGTTGACGATTTTGCTCATCAGCGCGTGCTCCGCGGCCGGCGGCAGGCCAGGGGCAATCAGCGTACCGGATTTCACTTCATAGCGATGGCTGTGCCAGTACTGCTTTTCCTGCGCCGGCAGCTGCTTAAATAAACGTTCGCTGATGATATATTCCACGCCCATTAATTTGGCGTCTTTTTTGTTACCGTCATAAATAACCGCCTGCATCACATCGTCATTAAGAATGGTGACGTAGTGATGGGCCTCCATCTGTCCCTGCTGATTTCCGCAGTAATAATGAAAACCATCCAGATACGTATTGATCGCCTCAATCGGCGGCCGCGACTGCAACGCCGCCGCCCCGCTCTCCAGCAGCGCGGTTTTCCCCGCCTCCGGCGCACCAGGTGCCGTAACCGGCGAGGCACTGTTATTCGCGCCACAGCCGGATAATAACAATAACGCCAGCGCGCTAAATACACGGTTTCGCATTTCATCACCCCATTCTTTTATTGAGTGATAAACATAGTTAATCAGTGTCAGGACGCGAGCGCAGCGGGAACACTATCCGGCTGCGAATTAAAACCGCCACGCGGTAAATAACCAACCATTCAGCTGGCCGCCGATTCAGTGATGAATGTGTCGGCCACTGTCAGCAAAGTGACAGGCTGTGAGGCTAAACTGGAGGGTGGGTGAATAAGTTTCGTGAGCGAACAGACGATTCCGCTATCATGAGTGAACGCTCATAAAACAAGGCTGCACCGATGAGAGAGTTACCGCCTACCGCCATGCTGCGCGCGTTTGAAGTGGCAACGCGCCATCCGACCTTTACCGCCGCCGCGGAAGAGCTGTTTATCACCCAAAGCGCCGTCAGCCATCAGCTCAAAAACCTGGAAGAGATCTGGGGCGTACAGCTGTTTCAGCGCGGCAAAACGCTGAGTCTGACGCCGGCCGGTGCGGCGCTGGCACCGATTGTGCGCGAGTTTTTCAGTAATCTGGAAACCACCTTAGCCGACTTGCGCGAGCAGAAAGGCCGCGTGCGGCTGCGCGTAAATACCACTTATTCATTTGCGCTGAAGTGGCTGTTGCCGCGCCTGCCGGACCTGACGCGCCAGCACCCGGAAATTCTGGTAACGCTGGAAAGCACCGATGATGCGATTACCTTCTCGCGCCAGGATTCTGACGTGGCGATCCGCTTTGGCCATGGCAATTATCCGGCGCTGCACAGCGAATTTATGTTTCGTGAACAGCTGTTTCCGGTCGCCAGCCCGGCGCTGCTGCAGCGCTTCGGCACGCCGCAGGAACCGGCAGAACTGCTGCGCTACCCGCTGCTGATGCGTGATGGCGCCGATCTGGTGCCAAAGTGGGAGATCTGGTTTAAGCAGGTCGGCCTGACGCTGGATGCCTTACAGGAGAGCGTACGTTTTGCCGACACCAATATGACGCTGGAAGCCGCGCTGCTGGGGCAAGGCGTGGCGCTGGCGCGCAGCGGTCACGTTGAAAAAGAGCTGCGCGACGGCAGCCTGGTGCGGCTGTTCAACGTCGCGTTTTCCTCGCCCGCCGCCTACTATTTCGTCTGTCCGCAGGGTATTGAAAGCCAGCCGCACATCGTTGATTTTCGACGCTGGCTGCTCGCCGAATCACGTCAGGCGCAGCAGGATTATCAGTGAAGTATGAGTATTTACTCATAGCGCAATGATAAATCTTCGCTTTCCAATCCTTTTGCGGCTGCATAGCATCAGCCTATGCCTGATTACATTATTGTCTTAACGCTGTGCGCCGCGCTGCTGCACGCCAGTTGGAACACTTTACTGCGCGGCGGATCCGATCGCCTGTGGTCAATGACCATTATGTGCGTGGCGATCGCGCTGGTGTGTGCGCTCAGTACGCTGTTTCTGCCGCTGCCGGCGCGCGCCAGCTGGAAATATGCGCTGCTTTCGGCGCTGCTGCACGTCGGCTATAACCTGTGCCTGGTGCGCAGCTACCAGAGCGGCGATCTCGGCCAGACCTATCCGATTGCGCGCGGATCGTCGCCGCTGCTGGTGACCTGCGCCGCCGCGCTGTTTGCCGGCGAGCACATCGCCTTTACTACGCTGTGCGGCATTGTGCTGGTGTCCGCTGGCATTGTGTCGCTGGCGCTGCGCGGCGGCAAACTGGCGCTGCCGGGCCTGCGCTACACGCTGGCGACCGGTGCCTTTATCGCCGCGTACAGCGTGGTGGACGGCATGGGCGTGCGCGTTGCCGGCAATGCGTTTGCGTATACCGCGTGGATGTGCAGCTTGTGGGGCATATTAATGCCGGCGGTCTACATCGCGCTGCGCGACAGCAAAAGCCTGCTGCAGTGGCGACCGGGCGTGCTGAGCGCCGCGGCGGGTGGCCTGGTTTCGCTGCTGGCCTACGGCATCATCATTTACGCCATGACGGCAGCGCCGATGGGCGCGGTGTCGGCGCTGCGTGAAACCAGCGTGCTGTTTGCCGCCGTGCTGGGCGCGCTGTTTCTCGGTGAAGCATTAACGGTAAGAAAAATGCTGGCGTGCGTGGTGATTGCACTCGGCACGCTGATGATCGGTTAAGCGATGAGGAGATGGCAGCATGTCTGAACGTTGTAAAATCGCCCTGCTGGGCCCCGGTGCAATTGGCACCACCGTCGCGGCGGTGCTGCATGAAGCCGGACGCACCCCGCTGCTGTGCGGCCGCACGGCCCATGCCCAGTTAACGCTGCGCCACGATGCGGGCGAAATCAGCGTGCCCTGTCCGGTATTGCATGATGCCTCGCAGGTTACTCAACGCTGCGATTTGCTGTTCGTGGCGGTTAAAACCACCCAAGTCGCGGACAGCGCCGCGTGGCTGGCCACCCTGTGTGATGAAAAAACCGTGGTGTGCGCGCTGCAAAATGGCGTCGAGCAGCAGAGCCAGCTGGCGCCTTATGTCAACGGCGCCACGGTATTACCTTCGGTGGTGTGGTTCCCGGCGCAGCGCGAGCCGGATGCGTCAGTCTGGCTGCGCGCCCAGCCTCGCCTGACCCTGCCGGATGTGCCGCAGGCCGTGCGCGTAGTGGATGCGCTGCGCGATACGCGCTGTGAGGTGGCACTGGCCGCCGACTTTCTCTCCATCGCCTGGCGCAAACTGTTACAAAATGCCGCCGCCGGTTTGATGGTGCTGGCCAACCGTCGCGCCGGCATGTTTAGCCGCGGCGATATCACGCAGCTGGGATTAGCCTATTTACTGGAGTGCCTGACGGTGGCGCGCGCGGCCGGTGCGGTGCTGGACGACAGCGTGCCGCAGGAAATTATCGATGGCTTTCACCGCGCGCCGCCCGATCTGAGCACCTCGATCCTCGCCGATCGTCAGGCCAACCGCCCGCTGGAGTGGGATACCCGCAATGGTGTGGTACAGCGCTATGGCCGTCAGCATGCTATTGCTACGCCGATTAGCGATGTCGTGGTGCCGCTGCTGGCAGCGGGCAGCGAAGGGCCGGGCTGATAAAATAAGTTGCCTGACGCGCGGGGAGAAACAGCTATGCTGCGAATTGTTAATACAACGGCCAGGTTTTGATCGCGGCGCAAAGTGTTGCGCGATAAATAGGATGCGATGTTCAGCTGATTTAAACCATCGCCTCCGCGGCATAATCACGATAACGGCAACAGGACGCACTTATGACAGATTACGTTTTTTACCGCAAACAACAGGTTATCGCCACGCTGGAACGATCGGATGTGGAACGTGCCCGGCTGCTGATGGCGGACGGTTACAGCAAGCTGGATGAAGAAATTAATGCAGCCAGCGCGCAGGCGGCGCTGCGGCGGCTGGCTGATATTCGCCATGAAGAGCGCATGACCGAACACGCTTTTGCCACCGGTTCGGTATTCAGCGCGGTGGTCAGCGCCCTGTTCAGACACTGACGTTATGCGCCAAACGCCCCATCAATGGTGTGCATAGCGCCGGTGACGAAACCGGCTTCGGGTCCTGCCAGCCACGCCACCATGCCTGCCACTTCTTCAGAACGGCCATGGCGTTTGATGGCCATGAAGCTATGCATCAGTTCTTTCATCGGACCATTTTCCGGATTGGCATCGGTATCAATCGGGCCCGGTTGCACCACGTTAATGGTGATGCCGCGCGGGCCGAAATCCCGCGCCAGGCCGCGCGCCAGCCCCTGTAAAGCGGATTTACTTAGCGCATAAGACGCCATACCGGGAATCGGCATACGGTCGCCATTGACCGAACCGATAATGATAATGCGGCCGCCGGCTGGCATCTGTCGGGCGGCTTCAACCGCAGCATGATACGGCGCGTGAATGTTAATGCGGAACAGGCGATCGACCGCGTCCGGATCCTGTTCCAGCGCATCGCCAAACAGGGCGATGCCAGCATTAACCACCAGCACATCCAGCGGTCCACTGTCGCGCACGGTAGCAATCACCGCATCGCGCTCTGAGCTGTCGGTATGAACGGCAGCCGAACCGGTTTCGTGCGCCAGTTTTTCGGCGGCCTCCGGCGAACCTGAGAAGGTGAAGGTCACGCTGGCACCCTCATCAGCAAAGCGACGCACGATAGCCGCACCAATACCGCGACTGCCGCCCAGAACCAGAACCTGCTTATCTTTAAATACGCTCATTTGCATCTCCACGTGTGATTTCTTAGTATGCATTACAAAATGAGCCCGATTTAATGTCAATGTAATTTTGTAGCGAGCACTATAAAATATGAAATCACCTGGTCGTCCCCGTAACTTTGACCCCGAACACGCCGTAGCGGTTGCGCAGGGGTTATTCCATGCCAAAGGTTATGACGCCGTCAGCGTCGCCGATGTCACTGACGCGCTGGGCATCAATCCGCCGAGCTTTTACAGCGCGTTCGGTAACAAGGCCGGATTGTATGCCCGCGTTCTCGATCGCTACGCCGCCACCGGCTCGATTCCTCTGGCTGAGATACTGCGCGACGACCGCCCGGTGGCCGAAGCCCTCGATGCATTACTGAAAGCGGCGGCGCTGCATTATGCCCGGGATGAGGTGTGTGCGGGTTGTCTGGTGCTGGAAGGGATTCGCTGTCAGGATCAGCAGGCGCGCGAGGCGGCCAGAGTGTTTCATCGCGCGGCTGAGGATACTATCCGGCGCTATATTGCAGCCCGCTACCCACAAGACGCGCAGCGCCTGACCGATTTTGTCAGTACCGTGATGTCCGGACTTTCTGCCAGAGCGCGTCAGGGCCACAGCGTTGAGCAACTTCTGGCCAGCGCGGAGCTGGCGGGTCTGGCGGTGGTTGCAGCGCTTGAGGCGTGATCGCTTTTCAGCGATGTTCTGACTGCGAAGGGATGCCGGTTAACTGGCTGAGCCGGTGTCCGCCACCGACCGCTGGAACATGCGCATAATGCCGCCAAGATGCCAGTGCAGAAGTTCCAGCGCCTGTTCATCCTCGTAATTAGTTAACCGCGCCACGATCGCTTCATGATCGTTTTGCGAGCCCTGAAATTCATCCGGCGTGCGCGTCAGGTGATTGAGAAAGGCGCGAATGCGGTTGATGCTGGTTTTGTAAAAACCGACCAGCTCGCTGTTCTGGCTGGCTTCAATCAGTGCCATATGAAACGCCGCATCGGTTTCGCGGTAGGTCTCTGGCGCGTTTTGTAATGCATCGCGTCCACGCGCCAGCTGTTCGTTCAGGCGCGCGATCAGCGCCTGACGATCGTGTTGCAGCGCCAGCTTTAATGCGCCTGATTCCAGAATCTGCCGCATCTCACAGGTTTCGCGCATCTCCCGTTCATTAAACGAAAACACAAAAGTGCCGCGCTGCGGGATAATTTGCACCAGACGCTCCATCTCCAGCTTTTGCAGCGCCGCTCTTACCGGCGTCCGGCTCACGTTAAGCTGGGTGGCAATGTCGTTCTCGGAAATTAATGCACCGGGTGCAATCTGGCAATTCACGATCAGGTCCCGAATATGATCGGCCAGAATGCTGCTCAGTGACTGCGGGCGGAGGATGTTTTTCGATGACCAGTCAATGATGAGTTTATCGGCGGGCATAGCGTGGCGAGCGTCCTTTAAACAGCGAGCATTTAGGGGGTCAGAATGACGATGGGCACTGTGTTTTGTAGTATACAAGAGACAGATCCCCCAAACAATAACAGGCCTGTTTGAGGGAGCGTTGGGTTATCAGGTGAACAAGTATGTCTGCTGCTGGATATGCGCTGGATTAAGTGCCATGCCCATGCCGTGTCCCTGCGGTACCGGGATTAACCCGTTCTGCGGCACCAGCGGATCGCGCAGGAAGTACTGATGAATATCGTTCCATTTCACCAGATACTCCTGATAAGGCGTGTGGATTGGCGATTGCGTGGTGCTGAAATGGGCCGTTGCGATGCTGGAATGACCGTGCGGGATTACCTGCAAATCGTACAGGGTGGCGATAGCGGCAATTTTTAGCGTTTCTGAAAGCCCACCGCACCAGTAAATATCGGGCTGAATCACATCCAGCGCCCCGGATTCAAAGAAGCGTTTGAAGCCCCAGCGCGTGTACTCATGTTCGCCTCCCGCCATCGGGATGGACAGTTTATCTTTGAGTCGTTGCATACTGCCGATTCTGTCAGCCATTACGCACTCTTCCAGCCAGCGCGGGCGATACGGCTCGATGCCCTTTGCCAGTTCAAGCAAATACGTCACATCCATCGACTGCCAGCAATCAAACATCAGATCGTAATCATCCCCCACGGCTTCGCGCAGCGTTTTTGCCAGTTCGATGTTTTTCTTCAGCCCTTCTCTGCCGCTCATCGGGCCGTGGCGGAAAAACCATTTTTGTCCGCGATATCCCAGCGCCTTATACTCCAGCGCCCGCTCGTGCACCCGCGCCATATCCTGCACCGCAAAGCCCAGCATCGATGCGTACGCCGGAATTTCTTCCCGTAACGACCCGCCCAGCAGGCGAAACACCGGTTGCTGCATCCATTTGGCACGCAAATCCCACAAGGCACAATCCACCGCGCTGATCGCCAGCATGCCATCGCCCTGACGCCCATGAATCTGCGCCCGGTACATCTGATCCCACAAACGCTCGGTGTCGCGCGGATCCTGACCCAGCAACAACGGCCGCAACTGGCCGTGAATGATTGATGCAACGGCATGCGGCACCGGCCCTGCCAGCCCGTCTACGCCCTCATCCGAAACGATCTCAAGAAACACAGTGGTAATGGCAAAACCGTCTTCCAGCTGAACGCCACCGTCATGATTATTCACGGTACGAAACTGCGCATAGACATCGGTGGGACGTGCGAGACGCTCCTCCCAGAAATCGCCCTCTCCCGGCATCACGCCTTTCACCTGAAGTAACCGGACATCAATAATCTTCATACTACTGCCCCTCACGTTGTTCATTGCTGGCCTGGTAAGCCGGTATACGCTGGCGACGAAAGATGATGCTCAGGGTAATGATCGAGAGCATCGCCATCGCCGCCAGCCAGTAAAATCCGCCGTTATAACTGCCGCTGCGGTCGCGTATCACGCCGATGACCCACGGATTCACCACACTGGCAATACTGCCCAGCGCATTGATCAGGGCGAGGCCGCCCGCCACCACGGATGCCGGGATAAACTGCGCGGGCAATCCCCAGAACACCGGCATCGCGCCGAAAAAGCCAAATGCCGAACAGCACAAAAACATCATTTTCACCAGCGAGTTATCGAACCACGCAACGCATAACAGCCCGACAAAGGAGAAGATCAGCGCCAGATAATTGGCCAGCAGCCGTGACCCGGGACGATCGGCTATGCGTCCCAGCACCAGCATGCCGGCCAGACCAAATACGTAAGGGATGATGGTGATGAACCCGGTCTGAACATGACTTAAGCCGGTTTCGCTGATGATCAGCGGCAGGAAGGTGCTCACCGCACCGTTGAGGTTCGCCAGTCCGTAATAGGTGAGGCTGAACAACAACACCAGCGGGCTGAACAGCGCTTTCAGCAGACCGCCATGGCCGCGCGACGGCAGTTTTTGCCGCTCAGCAGCCAGTGTTGTCACCAGCCAGTGCTGCTCATCTGCGCTGAGGAAGCGGGCATCTTCCGGCCGATCGGGCAACGCAAAGGGGACGATCAATCCCAGCACAATCGCCGGAATGGCCTCCAGCAGAAACATCAGCTGCCAGCCGCGCAGCCCCAGCCATCCGTGCAGCTCTAACAACAGGCTGGAAACCGGCGTGCCGATAATCAGCGCGATCGGAATGCCGGTCATAAACGAGGCGATGATGCGTCCGCGCCACGCCACCGGAAACCACAGGGTGAGATAAAACACGATGCCGGGGAAGAAACCGGCTTCAGCGGCACCCAGCAGCGCGCGCATCACATAGAGGCTGTTTTCACTCCACACAAACATATGCGCACCGGAGATGATGCCCCAGGTCACCATAATGCGGGCGATCCACCAGCGCGCGCCCACCCTTTCCATTAGCAGATTGGAGGGCAGTTCAAGGATGGCGTAAGGCAGGAAAAACAGACCGGCGGCGAGGCCAAAACTGGCGGCGCTGATGCCGAGATCGGCATTCATGGTGAGGGCAGCCACGCCGATATTGGCGCGATCGATCACCGCAATCACGTAGCAGCCAATCAGGAGCGGAATCAGTCGCCACGACAGTTTACGGATCACCCGCTTTTCAATTTCAGTATCTGTACTTTGCATGGTCTTTCCCGATGTTGGTGTCATGGATAAAAAATGCACTTGTATACAAGTTCTGTTGTATACATCAACTGATCACTCTTCAATGGGCTTAGTAAGGAAATGAGATATGAAACGTTTCAGCGTGAAGCCGCTGGTAAACGTTTATAAGAGGGTTGAGCCGGGCGAAGATGAACTAAATACGTGGTGATTATTCGAAGTGAACAGAGTGCGCTGGCACACTCCGGGCAGGATTATTTTATGCGCAGCCATTGTATAAACGCGCGCATGGCAGGTGACATGGCTTTACCTGCTATCCAGCAAAGTGAATAACCCGGGAATTCCATCTCCCAGGGTTGCAGAAGGCGACAAAGCTTGCCGGCGGCCAGCGATGCACTGACCCGTTCCGCCGTTAACTGGGCAATCCCTGCGCCAGCAATAGCGGCCTGCCGCTGCCTTTCGCGATCGTCTACCACCAGATTTCCATGCACGGGAATATCAAAAATTTTCCCCTCATTTAAAAACTGCCAGGGCTCTACCCTGCTACTTCCCGGCCAGCGCCAGCCGATGCAATTGTGATTGAGCAGATCTTCCGGGACTTCAACCACACCATGCTTTGCCAGATATGCTGGCGCAGCGACCACAATCTGATGGAGCGGCTTGCCTAATGGAATAGCAACAAATCCCGGTTCCAGCACCTCGCCTAAGCGCAGTGATAAATCATAGCCGCCGCGGCTCAGATCGACCGGCGCATCGCTGGTTGTGATATCCAGCTGCACGTTGGGATAATCAGTAAGAAACCCGGCAATATTGTGATCAAGAAACATTTCAGCCCCCGATCGAAAAGCATGAACGCGAATCAGCCCCTTAATATCCTGGCTTCTGGCGTGTGCCTGCTGCAGGGTCTCATGCAGATTAGTCATAATGGGTGCAGTCTGAAGAAACAGGGACTTGCCATCATCGGTAAGATATACCGCCCGGGTGGTCCGGTTCAGCAAACGTTGCCCGAGTTGTGCTTCCAGCGCGGTGATTTGCTGACTGACGGCTGACGCGGATACCCCTAGTACTTCCGCAGCGGCTCTGAAATTCAGTTGCTGAGCAACCACGACAAAAGCCCGTAAAGCCAGATACTCCGCGCTGTTAATCATTATTGATGTCCTTTATTAATTGCCACTTAACACACCATTAAGATACAGGAACTTCACGCCTGTAAGTATCTCGTTATAATCACTCAAATCATAATTAATAAATAATACCAGGAGCACTTTATGCTGCAGGAAAACCCTGAATTAGCGCAGAGATTACAAATTATCGAAGACAAACTGGCGATTTATGAATTGATTGCGTCACATCCTCCCAGCGCAGATACTGCAATGGCGGAATATACATTATCGGTTTATCTGGAAAAGAGTGAATTCAATCGTGGCCCTCATCTTGATGGTGCGGAGGGTGCAGAGGCGATAGCCGCCTTTATTTTGCGGCCTGAGCATGAGGAAGCACTGGCTAGCGGATTAGCGCATTTTACCGGATTACCCTTGATTGATCTGCGCGGAGACAGCGCGGTAGTCACCTCTTATTTACAGTTAATTTATCTGGATGATAAAGGCGAATCACGCATGCTGGCCAATCACGGCAGCTCTCCTGGGTATCGCATACACCGCGTTGTAGTGAATCGCTGGGAGTTAAAACGCATTGCGGATCAATGGAAAATTCATCGCAGGACGTTGATTCCGGTGGACGGTAGCGGTTTATCACGCGCATTGCTTTCCCAGGGTCTGAAAGATGTATTCAGCCGACAATCACGATAATTAACGCGACAAGACAGTCATTGAGCCAGACCACGATATGCAGCGACGTCATCAATGACAATCCGCTACGAGACTGGCGGCGCAGGTTGGTGTCCAGCATGGCAACAGTCTGGCTATTCCTTTCAGCCAAATTCTTTGATGATGTACTTGCCTGTAACGTATGAAATTTATCAAAGCCGACATTCTTATCCTGTAGCAATGCAGCATATTCCCCTATAAATCATCGCCTCACCAAAGAATATCATGTGCAGAATGCTATCAGCCTTAAACATCAGCATAATGGGTTATTTCAGCCGCTGCGCCTTTTGACAGTCCCATACTCTAACGCTACGCTTAATTGCAAGGATATATGTCGCAAACTTGCGTAAAGATAAAATATTTCCTAAGGTGACCGCCTTTCAGCCTCTTATAGCTTTCATTTCCCTTTGTGAAGTGCCGGCTGCGAAAGCTATAAGATCGCTCCAATTTTACTCATGGGGAGTTTATGAGCACCGGAACGATGACCAATAAACCTGATTTGACCGTTGACGATATTACCGTCATTGACAACAAATTATTGAAACGCGCCGTCAGCGCCGCAGCGCTGGGTAATACCATGGAGTGGTTTGATTTCGGCGTTTATAGTTACCTTGCCGTGATTATCGGCCAGGTATTTTTCCCGGACGCCAGTAATACCGCGCAGCTTATTGCGTCGTTTGGTACTTTTGCGGCCGCGTTTTTAGTGCGCCCGATTGGCGGCATGGTATTTGGTCCACTCGGCGATCGCTTTGGCCGGCAGAAAGTGCTGGCCTTTACCATGATTATGATGTCGATTGGTACCTTCTGTATTGGCCTGATTCCCAGCTATGCCAGTATCGGTATTGCCGCGCCGATCCTGCTGTTGCTGGCGCGTCTGGTGCAGGGCTTTTCCACCGGCGGTGAATATGGCGGTGCCGCCACCTTTATTGCGGAATACTCCACCGACAAACGCCGCGGTTTTATGGGCAGCTTCCTGGAGTTTGGTACGCTGGCCGGCTATCTGCTGGGCGCCAGCCTGGTGACAGGTATGATTGCGCTGCTGCCGCATCAGGCGATGATGGACTGGGGCTGGCGCATTCCGTTCTTCCTGGCCGCGCCGCTGGGGCTGTTTGGCCTGTATATCCGCCTGAAGCTGGAAGAGACCCCCGCGTTTAAAGAGCATATGGATAAGCGTGAAGAGGCCGAACATAACAAGCCGCAGCTCACGCTGTGGCAAATGCTGCGCACGCAGAGTAAGCCGCTATTGAAGTGTATTGGTCTGGTGCTGCTGTTTAACGTGTCTAATTATATGCTGACCGCCTACATGCCAAGTTATTTAACCGGCATTCTGGGGCTGAGCGAAATATCCGGCCTGTTGCTGGTGATGGTGGTGATGTTTATCATGATGCCGCTGACCTTAATGTGGGGCCATTTTACCGACCGCATCGGCCGTAAACCGGTGATTGGTTTCGGCGCGCTGGGATTATTAGTGCTGGCGATCCCGGCGTTCATGCTGATTGGTTCTGGCAACATGCTATGGGTATTTGCCGGTCTGGCCGTGCTGGGCTTACTACATACCTGCTTTAGCGGCACCATGCCAGCGACATTACCGGCACTGTTTGTCACCGATATTCGTTACAGCGCGCTGGCTATCGGCTTTAATTTGTCAGTCTCGCTGTTCGGTGGCACCACACCGTTGATTACCGCATGGCTGGTCGACACCACGCACAATACCATGATGCCGGCGTATTACATGATGGGTGCCGGCGTGATTGGTTTGTTAACAGTATTAACGCTGAGTGAGACAGCACGTAAGCCACTGAAAGGTTCATCCCCTGCGGTGGCGACCAAAGCCGAAGCGCATAAACTGATTGATAAACTGCGTAAACAGCGCAGCCGTAAAAAACAGCAGCCAGCATAATCCCCGCTGATATTCACATCAGGTGCGCTCAATGCGCACCTTTTTTGTGCCCTGCGTCAGACTTATAACTCAGATAATCGCCCCGGGCTGCGGTAGACTGCCCCTCTCTGACTGTTTTTTACTCATTAAGGGATAATGATGTCATCTGCCGTGGCTCCCGCCGTTAATCAAAAACGCGTACTGATTGCCGGATCCGTCGGCAATTTTATCGAGTGGTATGAATTCGCCGTATACGGTTTCATGGCCACGCTAATCGCTAAACATTTCTTCCAGCTGGAAGGAGAAAGCGCCCTCACCAGCCTGATCCTCACCTATGCGGCCTTTGCGGTGGCGTTCTTTTTTCGCCCGTTAGGGGCGATGCTGTTTGGCCGCCTGGGCGATCGCTATGGCCGTAAACCGGTGCTGATCGCGGTGCTGGTATTGATGACGCTGGCCACCGTTGCCATCGGTCTGGTCCCGGTTTATGCCAGCATTGGCGTGGCTGCGCCGCTGCTGATTACACTGCTACGCATTTTGCAGGGACTGTTTGCGGGCGGAGAATACGGCGGTGCGGTCTCGCTGATGACCGAATCGGCGCCGCCCGGCAAGCGCGGATTTTATGGCGCGTGGCAGTCGCTGACGGTGGCGCTCGGACTGCTGGCGGGCGCGGGCGTGGTGGCAGTACTGCCGCTGCTGTTGGGAGACGCCGCCATGAACGCCTGGGGCTGGCGCATTCCCTTCCTGCTGGCGCTGCCGCTCGGCGCAGTGGCGCTGTGGCTGCGCAGCGGACTCGACGAATCACCGCAGTTCAGCCAGACACCGGCGGCACCACAACAGCAGGCATCGCTGGGTGTCACGCTGCGCGCTATCGGGCTGGGCATTGGCCGGTTAATGGTATGGTCGGCCGCCGGTTATACCTACCTGGTGATTATGCCTACCTATCTGCAGGCTGCGCTGCATACCGGCTTTAACCAGGCGCTGCTGATTGCGGTCATCTCTAACCTCGGTTTTGCCGCCACCATTCTGCCGGCCGGCATACTCAGCGATCGCTATGGCCGCCGCACATTAATGCTGCTGGCGACGTTTTTGCTGCTGGTGCTGGCTTTCCCGCTGCTAAAAGTGCTGCAGCATCCGGAGAGCGGTATGGCGATCAAGGCGCTGGTGGTATTTATCGCCGGTGCGCTGGTGGGCATGCTGGCCGGACCGGGACCGGCGATGCTGGCCGAGATGTTCCCGACCCGCGTACGTTACACCGGGCTGGGGCTGGCCTATTCGCTCTCCAACGCGCTGTTTTCCGGCTGCGCGGGTCTGATCATTACCGGCCTGATGAAGCAAACCGGCAACGCCGACATTCCCGCCTGGTATGTGATGGCCACCGCCGTAGTGAGTTTTGTCGCGCTGCTTTCGCTAAATAAGGACGATCACCGCAGACCCCTTTGAGAAAAAGCGTTTGTGCAGGTAAGCACCTATCATTGGTCGCCATCAATGGCGACCCTACAGGGGCCGAAAGATTTTTTTTACAGGAGTGATGAATATATAGGCATATATATGTCTGAAATAACATAGAAAATAAATCAAGACATGCCTGATATTTTATCCAGCTCAAAAACAGTGCCATTATAAATAACAAAACCCCGGCACATCAGTGTGCCGGGGATAACCAACACTACCAGTTAAATTTATTACTATCTTCCCACTCTTTGACTTCTTTCTCTGCTTGATCTTTACCGTAGCCGTAGCGCTCCTGAATGCGGCCGACTAATTGATCGCGTTTCCCTTCGGCTACGTCTAAATCGTCATCTGTAAGCTGGCCCCATTTCTCTTTCACTTTTCCTTTGAACTGCTTCCAGTTTCCGCTGATACGATCTTCGTTCATCAGTGTTCTCCTCATTTAGGTGACAGTGCCGCCTGGCATTATTTCGCGCATCGGTTAACTGCGCAGAGATAAGCGTAGCCTATGACTGAGATTAAAAGGTGCTTAAGCGAACAAATCGGAAAATTTACGTAACGGTACTGTTTAAAGCGCAGCGGGAGTTAAATCTGAAAATATAGGCTATGATTTTTCAGGGTACTCAGTGATTTATCTGCGTACCCGTTTGCTACCAGGGCATTTAGTCTTTTGTATTCAGAGAGTAAATGGTTTTAAGGAACGCGAATCGCTTGATGTCGTCCATTCCCCGTGCGGGGCTTAACGAGGCAATAGAATGGAATCCACAACGTTGGAAAAATCCTGGGGTGCTGAAATCCTTGCTGACGGCAGCGTGCGGTTTCGCCTTTGGGCACCCGGTCAGCAGCAAATTACCCTTCACGCCGATGGTCAGCAGCATGCCATGCAGCCGCAGCAGGATGGCTGGTTCAGCCTGACGCTGCGCGGACCTGGTCACGGCAGCGAATATCACTACGAGCTGGCCGATGGCAGCACGGTGCCCGATCCGGCCGCGCGGGCACAACGCGCCGATGTCAACGGCCCTTCTCTGGTCATCGACCCACACCATTATGCCTGGCAGCAGCGCAACTGGCAGGGACGGCCCTGGCATGAAACGGTGGTCTACGAGCTGCACATCGGCACCTTTACCGCCGAAGGCACCTTCCGCGCGGCTATCGCAAAACTCCCTGCGCTGGCAGAGCTTGGTATCACCATGATCGAAGTGCTGCCGGTATCGCAGTTTGGCGGCACGCGCGGCTGGGGCTATGACGGCGTTCTGCTGTATGCGCCGCACTCGGCTTATGGCTCACCGGATGATTTCAAGGCCTTTGTCGATGCCGCGCACGCGCTGGGACTGTCGGTGGTGCTGGATATTGTGCTCAACCACTTTGGTCCGGAAGGCAATTACCTGCCGCTGCTGGCACCGGCCTTTTTCCACGAAGAGCGCATGACGCCGTGGGGTGCCGGGATTGCGTACGATGTCGATGCCGCGCGGCGTTATATCGTCGAAGCGCCGCTCTACTGGCTGAAAGAGTTTAACCTCGACGGCCTGCGCTTCGATGCCATCGACCAGATTGAAGATACGTCCAGCCAGCATGTGCTGATCGAGATTGCCGAACGCATTCGCAGTGAAATCCACTCTCGCCCGATCCATCTCACTACCGAAGACAGCCGCAACGTGATCTTCCTGCATCCGCGCGATGCGGACGGTAACGCGCCACTGTTCAGCGGTGAATGGAACGACGATTTCCATAATGCCATTCACGTCTTTGCCACCGGCGAGACGCACGCGTATTACCAGGATTTCGCCGACGTACCGGAGAAATTAATCGCGCGCATTCTCACCGAGGGCTTTGCTTATCAGGGCGAGCTGTCACCACAGAGTGGCCAGCGGCGCGGCGTACCCAGCGCAGGCCAGCCGCCGGTGGCGTTTGTCGACTTCATCCAGAACCACGATCAGGTGGGCAATCGCGCCCAGGGCGAACGCCTGATTAGCCTGGCCGGTGTCGATCGCACCAAAGTGCTGCTCGCCACCCTGCTACTGTCACCGCATATTCCGCTGCTGTTTATGGGCGAAGAGTACGGTGAAACCAACCCGTTCCTGTTCTTTACCGATTTCCACGGCGATCTGGCGAAAGCGGTGCGTGAAGGACGGGCGCGCGAATTTACCGGTCACGCCGGTCATGACGATACGGTACCGGATCCCAATGCTGAAGAGACCTTCACGCGTTCGAAACTGGACTGGAGCAAAGTGGAAAATCCCGCAGGCCAGGCGTGGCTGACGCTTACGCGCCAGCTGCTGGCGTTGCGCCAGCAGCACATCGTGCCGCTGCTGCCGGATGCCCGCAGGCATAACGGCCAGGTGCTGCGCACCGCACCAGGCTTTGTCGCCGTCAGCTGGCAGTTCCCGCAGGGCCAGCTGTCGCTGGCGCTGAATATTGGACAGCAGAGCCAGCCGCTGCCCGCTATGCCCGGCGAGACGCTCTTTGCGTGGCCACAGGAAAGCGGCGAGCTGCCGCAGCACTCTCTCATCGTGCGTCTGGCAAAAGGAGCAGCGCAATGAGTATTCCAACCGCGACTTACCGTATCCAGTTCCGTAACGGCATGACGTTTGACCGCGCGGCGCAGCTGGTGCCCTATCTGCAGCAGCTGGGTATCAGCCATCTTTACGCCTCGCCGATCTTTACCGCCACCCGCGACTCGACGCACGGCTATGACGTCACCGACGCCAATGAGATTGACCCGGCAATTGGCGGACGCGCCGGTTTTGACCGCCTCAGCGCGGCGCTGCAGCAGGCCGGGATTGGCCTGATCCTCGATATTGTGCCTAACCACATGGCGGCGTCGCTGGAAAATGCCTGGTGGCGCGATGTGATTGAACACGGGGAAGCCAGCCGCTACGCGCGCTACTTTGATATCGACTGGTCACGCAGGCTGACGCTGCCGTTCCTTGGCGATGATTTTGACCGCGTGCTGGCCAATGATGAACTCAGCATCAAGGCCGATCCGCACAGCGGCAATCCGGCGCTGGTCTATTACGACAGTTACTACCCGCTGACGCCCGCCAGCTGGCAGCAGCGTAAAGACGAGGTGCTGGCGCTGCGCGATCGCGCGGCCATCGCGGAACTGCATGCGCAACAGCCGTGGCAGCTAATGAACTGGCGTGAGGCGCGCAGCGCGCTCTCCTACCGCCGCTTCTTTGAAATTACCGGGCTGGTCGGCGTGCGCGTCGAAGATGAAGAGGTGTTCGCGGCTTCGCATCGCCTGATTCTTGAACTGGTACACAGCGGTGTGGTGAGCGGGCTGCGCGTCGATCACGTTGACGGGCTGGCCGATCCGCTCGGCTATCTGCAACAGCTGCGTCAGGCCGCGGGCGACGCGTGTTATATCACGGTGGAGAAGATTCTCGCTGACGGTGAGCAACTGCCCGCCGACTGGCCGGTGTCCGGCACCACCGGTTACGAGTTTATCGCCGCGCTGTCGCATGCGCTGATTGATGATAATCAGATCGATATGCTGCATCTGGCCTATGAAGCGGTATCCGCTGAACGTAACGACGTGGCGGCTGGCCTGCGTGCGGCACGTGAACTGATGGTCGATCGTAACTTTGCCGGGGAATTCAGCCGCCTGCTGGCGCTGGCTACCGAGGCAGCCGATCTGGTGCATCGCAACTTCAGTGAGGCTGAGCTGCACGTGGCGCTGCGCGAGCTGCTGATCGCCTTCCCGGTGTATCGCACCTACGGCCGGAAAGCCGGTATGCCGCTGGAAGGCGAAGCGTTGCTATTACAGGTGCTGGAGCAGGTTAAACACAGCGCCTCGCCTGCGGCGCTGAGCTTTTTGCAGGCATTACTGCTGGGGGCGATCACTGAACAGGGCGAGCAGGATGCGGCGGAATTCCGCGCCCGCTTCCAGCAGCTGACCGGCCCGCTGATGGCGAAATCGGTCGAAGACACGCTGTTTTTCCGCAATCACGTGGCGCTGGCGATCAACGAAGTGGGTGCCGAACCGCTGCCGCATGCGTTTTCGCTTGAACGCTTTCACCACGAAATGCAAACCCGCCTGCAGCACCAGCCGGATGGGCTGTCGGGTACCTCCACGCACGATACCAAACGCGGCGAGGATGCACGCGCGCGGCTGTATACCCTGAGTGAAGCGCCGGCGCTGTGGGCGGAGAATGTGACGCGCTGGCGCCAGATGAATCAGCCGCACGTGGTCGCGCTGGCGGACGGACCGGCGCCCGAACCGCCGGTTGAGTGGATGCTGTACCAGGCGCTGGCCGGCGTCTGGCCCACCACGCTGCAGCCGGAGGACACGGCGGCATTGGACGCGCTGCGCGATCGCTTTTTGCCGTTTGTGGAAAAAGCCCTGCGCGAAGCGAAGTTACGCACCGACTGGGCGGACAGCAATGAAGCTTATGAAAATGCCGTGCTGGAGTACGCCCGCCAGCTGCTGTCACCCACCAATCCGGCGTTTCTGCAGGACTTCAGCCACGCACTGCAGCCGTTCATCCGGGCCGGACTGGTTAACAGCCTGAGCCAGACGGTGATCAAACTGACCGCGCCGGGCGTGCCGGATATCTATCAGGGCTGCGAAGCGCTGGATTTCAGCCTGGTCGATCCGGATAACCGACGCGAGCCGGATTTCGCTCAGCTGACGGCGCAGCTGGATGTCCACGCCGCGCCGGATTTCGCCAGCCAGCAGGACTGGCTGAGCGGCCGGCTGAAGCAGCAGATGGTTGCGCGCCTGCTGCATCTGCGCCGCGACCATGCGCAGCTGTTCCGCTTCGGTGATTATCAACCGCTCAGTGCATCGGGCGAACATGCGGAAAAAGTGATCGCCTTTTCCCGTCAGGACAGCGACTACGCGCTGCTGGTGATCACGCCACGGCTGATTTTCAATGGTGCACAGTGGAGTCATACCCGACTGGCACTGCCGGAATCGCTGGCGCATCGCCACTATCGCAATGTGCTGACCGGTGAAACCGTAGTGATTAATGATGATATTACGCTGGACAATGTGAGCTATAGCGCGCCGCTGGTGCTGATTAGCCAGTAGTGTCCCCGATAAACCTGTTGTTTTACATGACTATCTATTCACTGGATGGAGAGGATTGAATGTCTAACGGTAAACCTTTAGAAATCACCGCTGGATCGGGGCACCAGCTCGGCGCCAACTTTGATGGGGACGGCGTAAATTTTGCGCTGTTTTCAGCACACGCGGAACGGGTCGAACTCTGTCTGTACGATGAGAGCGGTCAGCATGAAATTGCCCGCTTCGATCTGCCGGAATATACCCACGAAATCTGGCACGGCTACGTGCCCGGGCTGAAACCCGGCGCGCTGTATGGTTATCGCGTTCACGGACCGTTCGATCCGGAAAACGGTCACCGTTTTAACCCGAGCAAATTACTGATTGATCCCTACGCCCGCGAGTTGCAGGGCAACATCGACTGGAATGAAGCGCACTTCGCTTACGATTTACTGCACGAAGATAAAGATCTGACGCTGGATACCCGTGACAGCGCGCCGTTTACTCCCAAGTGCCGGGTGATTGACACTAATGAGTTTGACTGGCAGGACCATAACCGGCCCAGCATTCCGTGGTCCAGTACGGTGATTTATGAAACCCACGTCAAAGGTTTCACCCAGCTTAATCCGGCGATTCCGGCAGAGATGCGCGGCACCTATGACGGCATGAGCCACAAATCCACCGTCGACTACATCAAAAGCCTCGGCGTGACGTCAGTGGAATTGCTGCCGGTACACTGGTTCCCGGACGATCAGCATCTGCTGGATCGCGGACTGAAAAACTTCTGGGGCTATAACTCGCTGGCCTTTTTCGCGCCTGCCAGCCGCTATTTTGGCCCGCGCGGTATTCAGGGCTTTCGCGACATGGTGCGCGCTTTCCACGATGCCGGCATCGAAGTGATTCTCGACGTGGTGTATAACCACACCGCGGAAGGCAACGAACTGGGGCCGACGCTGTCGTTCAAAGGGATTGATAACTTCTCCTACTACCGCACGCTGCCGGATCAGCACCGTTATTACATCAACGATACCGGCACTGGCAACACGGTGAATACCTCCCATCCGCGCGTGCTGCAGCTGGTGACGGATTCGCTGCGCTACTGGGCAGAATCGATGCATATCGACGGTTTTCGCTTCGACCTCGGCACCATTCTCGGCCGCGAGCCGGAAGGGTTCGATCAGCGTGGCGGCTTCTTTGATGCCATGACGCAGGATCCGGTGTTGTCAAAGCTGAAGCTGATCGGCGAACCCTGGGACATCGGCCCTGGTGGCTACCAGGTGGGTGGTTTCCCGCCCGGCTGGGCTGAGTGGAACGACAAATATCGCGACACGGTGCGTGAGTACTGGAAAGGCGACAACGTTTCAACCGACTTTGCCGCGCGCCTGCTTGGTTCCGGCGATCTGTACGATCAACGCGGCCGCCGCCCGTGGGCCAGCGTCAATTTCATCACCGCGCACGATGGCTTTACGCTGAATGATCTGGTCTCGTACAACGACAAGCACAACGATGCCAACGGGGAAGATAACAACGACGGCCACAACGATAACCGTTCATACAACTACGGTGCCGAAGGCCCCACCGACGACGAAGGCATCAACGCGGTACGCGAGCGGCAGAAGCGTAACTTCCTCGCCACGCTGTTTTTCTCTCACGGCACACCGATGCTGCTGGCGGGCGATGAGTTTGGCCGCAGCCAGATGGGCAACAACAACGGCTATTGTCAGGATAGCGAGATTTCCTGGCTGCACTGGGAAGATCTGCCGGCTTCCGCTGATGCGTTACGCGATTTCACCCGTCAAATCATTGCACTGCGCGCACAGCAGCCGCTGCTGCGACGTGAAAGCTGGCGCGACGGCATGGAGATTAAATGGTTTAACGCCGGCGGCGGTTTCCAGCAGGCGGAACAGTGGGATGAGGGCTCGACGCTCGGCGTGTACATCGGGCGTCCGGACCTGCAAACCGAAGAGGGTATCTGGCACGATGTGCTGATGCTGTTCAATCCGTTTGAAGGCAATGTGCCGTTCCGCATCCCGCAGTTTGGTGAAGGCGGCTGGGTGCTGGAGCTGACCACCTCCGACAGCGCCAGTAAGGGATTGGTGATTACCAAAGAGAAGGATTTTGAGCTGGAGGGCCGCAGCCTGGCGCTGTTCCGCCGGCCGTGAGTGGAACACGGGTGCCGGTTTCCAGGTGCGCATGAATGCGCACCCTACAGAAACAACGGGACATGCACTCCCCGTTTCCAGGTGCGTATGAATGCGCACCCTGCGGAAACAACGGGACATGCACTCCCCGTTTCCAGGTGCGCATGAATGCGCACTCTGCGGAAAAAACGGGGCATGTACTTCCGGTTTCCAGGTGCGCATGAATGCGCACCCTGCGGAAAAAACGGGACATGCACCCCGCTTTCCAGGTGCGCATGAATGCGCACCCTGCGGAAACAACGGGACATGCACTCCCTGTTTCCAGGTGCGCATGAATGCGCACCCTGCGGAAATAACGGGACATGCACTCCCGGTATCCAGGTGCGCATGAATGCGCACCCTACGGAAATAACGGGACATGCACCGTAGGGTCGCCGTTCACGGCGACCGGCTCCACTGTTAACCCGCCAGACTCGTCTGCTACCCGGCACTAAAATTTCATTAACTAAAAACCACAATCTGCCGATGTTCTTTAATCTGCCCTTGTACCCGCCGCGTCAGGCGTCGGGGTGCGTTTAGATTAAGGATAATAAGATGAACATCTCCCAACGATTGTTACTGACCTTTACCATGCTGTTTGGCGCCATCATTCTGCAAGCCGTGCTCGCCATCTCACTGCTTTCCGGCTTCCAGGAGCGCTTTGAATATGTGCAAACCAACGCCATCCCTTCGATCAAAGACCTCAACACGTTAATTGATCGCAGCAATCAGCTGGCGTTGACGCTCTACAAACACCAGACTCAGCTGCAGGACAGCAATATGCCTGCGGTTGAAGCGGACATTGATAAACAGATCGGCGGCCTGAAATCGCTCACCGATTACTACCTGACTCACAACATTTCCAGCGAGGAAGATAAACGCCTGACCGAGCTGGCTTTTGCCAATATTCGGCGCGTGAGCGAGCGGCTGCCGGCGTTTCTCACTGCCTCGCGCGCGCATCAGAACGCCATCAGCCTTGATCTGATCGAGGGGCAGAACGGCATTGGTGCCGCCATTCGCCAGCTGGTCACCAATTACCAGCAGCAGCTGATGCTAAATATTTCTATCGGCGATGAGTTACGCGCCACCAACCTCAGCACCTTCCATGAAGTGCTGTGGACCACCATTACCGGCGTGATAGCCACAGTGATTATTTTTGGCCTGTTCGCCCTGTTCACCGTGCTGCGCATTCGTCGCAGTCTGTCCGATGTCGGCAAAGTGATGATGCGCGCCAGTGAAAATCTTGACCTGACGCTCAGCGCAGACGAAAGCCGTCGCGATGAGGTGGGCAATATGGCGCGCTCCTTTAATCAGTTGATGCGCAGCGTGGCCGGTTCGCTGAGTGCCGTGCGCAGCGCGTCGCATTCGGTAAGCAGCGCATCGGTGCAAATCGCCGCCGGCAATGAAGATCTCTCTGCGCGTACCGAACAGCAAGCCGCCTCGCTGGAGCAGACCGCGGCCAGCATGACTGAACTGAGTGAAACCGTACGTCAGACCGCCGATAACACGCGTCAGGCCAGCCAGCTGGCGGCTAACGCCAGTTCGCTGTCGGAAAAAAGTGGTATCTCGCTCAGCACCATGCTCTCGACCATGGATGACATTCGTGGCAGCTCGCGTAAGGTCACGGACATTGTTTCGATGATCGAAGGTATCGCTTTCCAGACCAATATTCTGGCGCTCAACGCGGCAGTCGAAGCGGCACGCGCCGGTGAGCACGGCAAGGGCTTTGCGGTGGTGGCGGGTGAAGTACGCAGCCTGTCGCAGCGCTCAACCTCGGCCGCACGCGAAATTAAGGGACTGATCGAAGAGTCACACCGCCTGACTGAAGCCGGGGCCGCCCAGGCCAGCGACGTCAGCAGCAATATGCAGGTGATGAATGACGCTATCCATCAGGTCAGCGAACTGATGAGCGAAATCGCCGCGGCCGCGGTTGAGCAGAGTCAGGGCATCAGCCAGGTGCAGCAGGCGGTGAATCAGATGGATGATGTGACGCAGCAGAACGCCGCGCTGGTGGAACAGGCCTCAGCCGCGTCGCAATCGCTGCAGGAGCAGGCCGAAACCCTCAACCAGCTGGTCGCCAGATTCGTGCTGGCGGAATCCGGCGCAACGCCGGCGATCAGGCCTGCGGCAGTCAGCCACAAAGCGCCACAGCCTGCGCGCCTGGCAGTGGCCAGCGATGCCGACTGGCAGAGTTTCTAATCCCTTTGCCCTCCGCGTCGTCGCGCGGAGGGGCTTTCTCCCACTGACAAACTCCCCCGGCGCGCTGGCGCGAGCGACATTGCCTCAACGAGCGTCAGCAAAACTGCTATTCTGTGAACCATACTAATGGTAATCAGCAACGAAAGCGTTTCACCTCCGCATGCCCGCCGCTCCCTAAAGGAATCTTATGCACCCTCAGCAACAGACACGCGGTAAATGGGCCATCTTTGGCCTGATGTTTATTCCTGGCTTTACCTGGGCTTCCTGGGTTAGCCGCACCCCCTTTATGCGCGATGTGCTGCACGCCTCGACGGAAATGATGGGCCTGATTCTGTTTAGCTTCTCCTGTGGCTCCATGCTGGGCGTGCTGCTTGCCGGTAAGCTGGTCGCGCACTTTGGCACCAGCCGGGTGATGCGCACGGGTTACCTGATCCTGCTCGGTGGCCTGGTGCTGATGACCGTTGCGTTAACGCTCGCCAGTAGCGGGCTGGTGTTTACCAGTCTGGTGTTGCTGGGCGGCGGAACCGCGCTGATGGATGTGGTGGTTAATGTCGAAGGGGCAGCGTTTGAGCGGCGCATCGGCAAGTCAATCATGACGATCATTCACGGCTTCTTCAGTTTCGGCACGCTGATCGGCGCACTGGCGGGGCTGGCCATGACCGCAGCCGATATCAGCACCCACTGGCACTTTAGCGTGGTGCTGCTGGTAAACCTGCTGATTGCCGCCCTGGCGCTGCGCCATCTGCCCGCCACCAGCGACAGCGAACGCAGTGAACAGCCGCATCACGGCGGCTTTCTGGCCCAGGTAGGACGTGAACTGCGTGACCGCCAGCTGCTGGTGCTCGGCGTGGTGATTCTGGCGATGGCGCTGGCGGAAGGCTCGGCTAACGACTGGCTGCCGTTACTGATGATCGACGGCCATAACCTCAATCATACCCTAAGCACGCTGGTCTACGCGGGCTTCACCGCTGGCATGACGCTGGGGCGCTTTCTCGGTGGGCTGGTGGTTGATCGTCTGGGCCGCGTCTGGGTACTGCGCGCCAGCGCTTTCTCCGCCGCGCTGGGGCTGACGCTGGTGATTTTCTCCGATAACCCATGGCTGGCGGCGGCGGCCGTGCTGTTCTGGGGCGTCGGCGCGTCGCTCGGCTTCCCACTAACGGTCTCGGCGGCGGGCGATGACCATAACAGCGCGGTGCGCGTCACGATTGCCGCCACGCTGGGTTATCTGGCATTTCTGGTCGGCCCGCCCGGACTGGGCTTTATCGGTGAACATGCCGGATTGCGCATGGCGATGCTGCCGGTACTGATCATGGTGCTACTTGCGCTGGTGTGCGCCGGTGCGGCTGGCCGCCCGCGTCAGGCAAAAACACCGGCGGAACAATAAATCTCAGGGCACGCGCCAGCTGCCCTGCCAGCCAGCCGCAGTGGCCTCGAATCGCGCGCGCTGATGGGGCTCGCGGCTGACATCCAGCCACTCCACGCTATGCAAGGTGATCTGCACCAGCGCGAAGTGCTCGTCGGGCCCGGTGCCCGCCTTTTGCGCGCTGGCAGGCAGTGCGTCATCAGGATGAGCAATCACGCTGCCCGGCCTGACCGGTGACTGAAACAACGCGTGCGAATGCGGGCGCAATGCATGCCAGGCTGCGGCACGCTGTTGTGCATCGTCAACGCGCTGAGCCGTGCCTGCCAGCCTGAGCTGAACGCGCCTGGCGGCATCATAAGCCAGTAACGCCACCTGCGGCTGGGCTGCAATATCCTGCATTTTGGCGCTGCGCCGATCGGCGGTAAAACGCAGGGCCGGCAGCGTGGGCAAAAACTGCCGTATCACCACGGTGCGCAGGCTGGGCTGACCGTCGGCACTCACCGTTGCCAGCTGCATCAGGGTGAAAGCTGAACGCGATGTGGTGGCAGTGCTAAGCAACTGCCAGATAACTTGCAGGCGGTCGTCGAGCGAGATCATGATTCCCTTCCTTAGCGGGCGTGAAGCGGGTTGCTGCCAGCACGTTTCAGCGCCGACAGCGCCAGCGCGCTGAGCAGTAACCCAATGACGATCAGCAGCGCGTAGCTTAGCCACTGCAGCAGCAGAATGCCCAGCACCCCGCCAGCGAGAAATGCCAGCACGGTGTAGCAATGCAGTTTTAGCCGCTCAATGTACAGCGGCGCGTCTTTCGGTGACTCTTTGCGACGCAGCACGTCGAACAGCATCGCCAGCTCAATGCCGATATCGGTTGACGTGCCAGAGACATGCGTCGTGCGCACCCGGGCATTGGAGATGCGCGTTACTACCGCATTTTGCAGCCCCATCAGAAAGCTCAGGCTGAGAATCAGTAACACACCGCCCTCGCTGAAATGAAAGCCGCTTTCGACAATCCCCAGCACCAGCAACGCGATGCCCTCCAGCAGAATATTGATGGCGTAGATGCCGCGTATCTGCCGCCTGCGGCCGGAATTGATGATCAGCGTCGAGACAGACGAACCGGCGATGAATAACAGCACAATCAGCAGGAAGAACAGCCCGATATGCAGATTGGCTTTCGCCAGATGATCGGACAGGGATGAGACGTTACCGGTCATGTTGGCGGAGAAGAAACCAACCGTTTCGAACGCTGCAGTGTTCAGTGCGCCCGCCACGGCGGCCAGCGTCGCCGCCAGGCGGATGTCGGTGTTGAAAGTGCGCGTATCCTCAGTGGAGATCAGCATGAAAAGGTCCCGGCCCGGCAAAAGGTTTATCATCCTCCGGCGGTCAAAAATTCTCAACTAGCAGGGCTGACATTAACGCGGCTCGCTGTCGATCAGCGTACGCCGGGCCAGGCGTTTGGGCAGGATTTGACCCTGTCACCGATAAGCCGGATAATTTGGAAACGATTCATTCTAAATAGCCCGCATTATGACCAGTAAACCCAATCCGGCGCCGGCTGCCAGAGAGCGCGGCAGACCGCGCAATTTTGATATCGACGAAGCGCTCGACAGCGCCATGATCGTGTTCCGCCAGAAGGGTTTTCATGCGGCCTCGATTGCCGATTTAGGTGAAGCGATGAACCTGACGGCGGGCAGTATCTATAAAGCGTTTCAGGATAAACGTTCCCTGTTTCTGCGGGTGTTTGAGCGCTACATCCTGCTGCGCAACGTGGACCTGCGCGCCCGTTTGCAACAGTACCCGACCGGCCGGGCGCGCATTGCTGAGCTGTTGCAGTTTTATCTCGACTCAGCCAGCGAGATCGAGGGCAGACGCGGCTGCCTGGTGGTTGGCAGTACCGTGGAACTGCAAACGCTGGACGAAGAGTTATCCCAGCTGGTGCGTGAAGCGGTATTACGCAACCGCAACTTCCTGACTTCGCTGGTTGAACAGGGACAAGAGGACGGATCGATTTCGCCACGACTGGATGCCGACACCGCCGCCGGACTGCTGCTTTGCGTGGCATTTGGTATGCGCGTGGTAGGCAAAATTCAGGATGTGACTAATGGCAAAGAAACCATTAATATGGTGCTCGGCATTCTGGACTGATTCGTCTGGCCTATTAGGAAATAGGCGTTTCCTAATTAATATTCGCCGCGATAATTTTTTAAACCCTGGAATCGCGCGCTTAATAATATTTATCAGTCAGTAACATATTACTTAGATTTATGTTTATTTGTTCCGGGGGTTGAGTGAAGCACGATGAATTAGAAGATGCCGATGAGATCTATCTTTTATTGGGCAAAGTCGTCACACAGATTGTACAACCGGGTGAAACCTTATCTGTTCAGCAAATAATTGGCGCGCTGTATCGCACGGGCTTGCGCTCGGAGAATCCGGCCATCCAGCAGGCCTGCGATAATGCGATCATGCTGCTGGCCAAAAAGCTGAATTAACGCACTGCTATCAGGGTAATGATGATGCGATACGATCCTTTTCATAATAATTCTGAAGATGCATTACCATGGACTGGTGGATCGCTGCAGGCAAAGCAGCATGAGTTACTTGGCACGCTGGTGCAGGAAATTGTGTGTAGCGGCAAGTTGCTGAACCGAAAAACCCTGTTTGTCGCGCTAATAGCACGTCTCGACCAGTGCGACGATGTAATATTGAAAACGCATTACGAGGCTATTTTTTCTCTGCTGCTTGGTCGCCTGGCCGCTGAGTAATATCGCAACGCTATCCTGCCTTCCCAATATACGCGGCGAAACACATTAGCCGCGCCTGGTAATTTCCTCCTCATCAATTGCACGCTAAACCGCATTAATTGTGCAAAGAAAGCGAGTCAGGTCAGACCAGAATCCGGATTTTGTTCTACGCTTATAGCTGGACTTCAGACCAATCAGGGAAATTACTATGAAGAAACTGACTGTAGCGGCTGTGTTATTGACATCGATTTTTGCCATCGCCGGCTGTTCATCGAATCAGGCGATTAAAACCACCGACGGACGCACTATCGTCACCGATGGTAAGCCACAGGTGGATAGTGATACTGGCCTGGTCTCTTATAAAGATGCGCAAACCGGTAAAACAGAACAGATTAACCGTGATCAGATCACCAATATGAGTGAACTGAACAACTGATCTACTCGATAGGGAGAGCGACATGAAAAAAGTGATTTTGTTACCACTGGCAGCCATTGTGGCACTGAGCGCCCTGACCGGCTGTACCCGTACCAGCTACGCCATTCATACCAATGATGGCCGTACCATTGTCAGCGATGGTAAACCGCAGGAAGCGGAAAGCGGACTGCTGGGCTACGTTGATGCCAATGGTGTCAAACAGCAGATCAACAAAGCGGATGTCAAAGAGGTCTCTGAGATTCCGCATTAATCGGTTCTTATCAAGCCCGCGCAGCGGGCTTTTTTGTGCCAGAACTTTGTGATTGAACCCATACGCAGGGCCGTCGCAAGAGAGCCATCCGGTCCATCGCGGCGCCTTTGGTCAGGGACGCACGACGGTGAGTTTAAACGGCCCGCTGTTTTTCGCAGCATGCGCGATTGAATCATTCACTCTCTCAAGCGGAAACTCGGTTACGTCATAGTGGCTCAGATCAAGCAGTCCCGCGCGTATAAGGCCGCAGAGCGTAGGGACTGCCGAAGGGTCATACATCCACTGCCCTTTTACGGTAATGAGGTTGCGCATTATCCAGGGATAAGGTAGCGAAAGATCGTCCCCTCCCAGCATGCCAACACCGCCCATAAGGACTGCACGACCATAAGGTCTGACTGACATAATCGCATTCCGGGCGACAGAGGCCTGCGCAGACGGCGGAAGGAAATCAAGGACCGCATCAATAGGTCCCCCGGCCATGTGTTTCATGGCAGAAATATCGATCTCTGCTGTACCTGTGAGCTTTACTGTTTCCACACGCGATCCAAAACGTTTTTTCAAATCGTTCAGTACCCGTTCACTACGGCCCGGTGCGATGACTTTATGGGCTCCCATGGCCAGGGCAGCAAGCACAGCGGAGCTGCCGAAATTACCGGTTGCACCACTGACCAGCAGGCGCTCTCCCGCTTTCAAATCCATAGATAACAATCCGCCATAGGCTATAAGCAGCGTATTGATGGCACACCACCGCCCCGCTTCTGCAGGCGATATGTCGCCAATCGGCACTGCGTTTTCAGTCGGAATGCGTATTTGTTCAGCAAGACTGCCATTCAGGTGATATTGCTGGATTTTTTGTCCTCCTTCACCACGGGCACTCCAGCCCTGAAGGACAATTTCTGGCGACAGCGCGTTGTCACGGGAACGCACCGTCGGATCGCAAAATACCCAGTCTCCTGGTTTCAGCCAGGCTGAGTCAGGGCCGGTCTGGCGAACCTTTCCGATGGCACCACAGCCCGGGATGACCGGCACAGGTAAAAGATATTTTCTTTCCCCACTCAGTACTTCATTCGTGTAGGAAAGAACGGGCGCCGCAACCACATCGACAATGACTTCCCCGGTTCCCATCACCGGTGCAGGCACATTCTTAACGTCTAGCGGACGGCCAAAGGCAGTAAGCACAGCAGCTTTCATGGTCATATTCTCCTGAGGGCATAGAACAATATGAAACCATCATAGGGCGACCAAAAACGGCGTAAAATACACTATTTTTATACAGGTATAATTTACTACCAGGTTAAAAAAATGGTTAAGAATACTGAGCTCAGTCAGTTTTTACGTTCACGACGTGCAAGGGTTAAGCCTGAGCGTCCCCCCTCTGCCGGGCCAGAAAGACGGCGAACGCCCGGGCTAAGGCGTGAGGAAGTTGCGGCGATGCTGGGAATAAGTACGGAATGGTATACCAAAATCGAACAGGGACGGGTCAGCACGCTTTCCGCACGGATAGTTAACGCCCTGGCTAAAGCTCTGCAGCTGAGCAAGGCAGAATTTCTGCACCTGAAAACACTGACAGGCCGGAAAAAAAGTGCAGATATCGAACATGAAGTCCCGGCTAGCTTATCGCATCTGGTCAGGGCGCTGAGTGAGCCTGCCTACGTCACCAATGACAGATGGGATGTATTGGTGTGGAATTCTGCAGCAGAACAGTTCATCACGGATTTCAGCCTGTTGGCTGCAGATGAGCGAAATATCATGGTTTTCATGTTCACTACAGAGCAGGCCAGATACCTTTTTGGCGACACCTGGCCTGCAGAGGCACAGAGAATGCTTGGCCTGTTTCATTCCAGTTATTCACGAAATGCAGACGATGAGACCTTCACTGCGCTGGTAGAACGCTTAAGCCGTGAATGCCCGGAGTTTGATACATGGTGGAGCGAGCATGTGATAACGGCGCCGGTTTCCGGAGAGAAAAAACTCACAGGGAAGGACGGGATAACGCGGACATACTGCTATTCAACGTTTACGTCAAATGACTCCCCTGCACTCAAACTGGCAATTTATGTCCCGCTGGTATCTGCTGACGTCCGCATGTCAGCAGAGCAATCGATATAATCTCAGGCCGCTCTGCGCTGTGAGTTCAACGGTTCGATGCAACGCTATCTTAATCAGGGGGCGTTGCCATGAAACGAAAAATACGCATTAACTTCACGCCAGGCGTTCACGGATGTAATTACACATTTCTTCAGGCTGCTGCCGCTCCATTTCACCTGGAATCTGGTGTTAGACCCGGTCTATTGGGGGCTAAGGTCCGGAGTGATGAGATAAGGCGCCATTCATTAACGCCCGCGGTGAAACCGCTGCGTCAGGGCGCATTTTAAGCCGCTGTGGGACCACGAAAGCGCCCTGACGGGAAGTTTTCCTGCGATATGTGCGGGCTTGAATGGAAGCCTGAGCAGGATAAACGTGACAGAGATAAACAATGAAACCCCGTTTTTGCGGGGTTTTTTAATGGACCGAAATCTGGAAGTTAATCATGGCTAAGCTGCTCACCCTGACCGAGTGGGCGAGCGAAACCTATTCTCAGCCGCCTTCCCTGTCCGCTATGCGCCGCTGGGCACGCGAAGGGCGAATCTACCCATGCCCGGAGCTACACGGCAAAGAGTGCCGGCTTCATCCGGAAGCGATTTATCTCAATTCCCATAAACACGCCAGGAATCCAAACGTTCATTCGCATAGTGTTGTCGGGGGTAATTTGCTGATGGAAAAAGTAAAATATGATCAAAAGGCCTGAAACTTATGATGCTAACCTCCACCGTAACCAGACCTGCCGCCGCGCCCGGAAAATCTGACGCAGGCGCGAACCCGCTGCGGTCTGGATGAGGCGGACAACCCGCCAGCTTTCCATGAGATCCGCAGTTTATCGGGAAGGTTATTTGAAGCGCATTATGGTGAGGTGTTTACACAGCGGTTGCTGGGTCATAAGAATCTCTCGATGACGCAGAAGTATCCCGACTTCCGTGGCGATGAGTACGTACTGGTATGAGGCATATGTAATTACGGACAAATTTCGGACATTTTCGTACAGGCGAAAATCTGAACTTGCAAATCATGCATTTCTGAATATGCGGTATATGTATCATATTTGTTAAAAACCGCCCGCTTAATCCAGAAAATTCAACGATATATGGGCACGATGCCTGCATATAAATGGTAGTAATACTTACTAATTCATAACTTTATAATCAGACAGTTAGATTTTTCTTTGGCCTTTTTCGGACGGATTTCGGCCCGCCCTTACCAGCCAGAATAAAGTTTACCTGGACTGAGAAGAAAAAGCATGGCGCGACTGGCAGTGGTAAACATCAGGTTATGGTGAAGCGTTCTGGATACCATGCAAGCGGGCCTCAGTGTCCGACAAATTGCCGGTTTTGTAATGCAGCGATAGCGTTTATTTAGGGTAAAATCTTAAGAAAAATGTCTGAGTGAGGTAACTGACAGGAATAAGTTTTATGCGAAAGGCACTTATGATAGGGGCTGTCACTACAGATTCGCAGATAATGCTTTTTACGACCGTCTCACCCCCAGCCGTAGAAACCGTGTCCCTTCCTTCGGCACGGTGAGCATCAGTGCGCTGCAATATCACTTAACTCCAATTCACACCCATGCGTTGCAACTCGATCGGCACGGTAATAGCGCACCACATCGCCCACAATCAGTAACGACGGCGACACCGGTTTTTGCTGTTCAACAGTTTCAGGCAACCCGGCCAGCGTGGTGATCAGCACCCGCTGGTTCTGACGCGTACCGTTTTCAATGATCGCCACCGGCGTTGCCTCACTGCGGCCATATTCCCGTAACCGGGCGCTAATCACGCTGCTCCAGCTTAACCCCATGTAAAACACCAGCGTCTGATTGGTCGCGGTCAGCGCCGCCGCATCCAGCTGCGGCTCGCCGCTGCGCCCGTGTCCGGTGATAAAGCGCAATGACTGGGCACAGTCACGGTGCGTCAGTGGAATGCCGCTGGCAGCCGCACAGCCCACGGCGGCGGTAATGCCGGGCACCACTTCGCAGACAATATTCGCCTGTTGCAGGCTGACCATCTCTTCACCGCCACGGCCAAAGATAAAGGGATCGCCGCCTTTTAAACGTACGACATTGCGCCCGCTGGCAGCCAGGTCCACCAGCAGTTGATTAATTTGTGCCTGCTTCAGGCCGTGATGACCCGGCTGTTTACCTACGTCGATACAGAGTGCGCTGCTGGCGACTTCCGCCATCACCGCTTCGCTGACCAGGCGATCATAGACCACGACATCCGCACGTTGCAGCAGGCGCAGCGCCTTGACTGTCAGTAGATCCACATCCCCCGGTCCGGCCCCTACCAGCCAGACTTTGCCAGGGCTGGACGCGTTGTCCGGCGCCAGCAGTTTATCTAAAGGGTTGATCGCAATCATCATTCTTCCTCCGGTACAGCAACGGAAAGCAAAAGGTGTTTTAGCTCCGGCAGGCAGGAGCCGCAGTTGGTACCACAGTTGAGTGCGTTACCCAGTGCCTGAGTGCTGTGACAGCCCTGTTTAATCGCCTGTAAGATGGTGTTTTCCCCAACGCCAAAGCAGCTACAGATCGTCCGGCCAGCCACGGCACGTTGTGCCGATTGTCCCGCCAGCAGAGCATGCCGGTCCGCCGCATTCACAGGTGCCTGGCGAAAAGCCTGAGCAACCCAGTCATGGTTGATCTCGGGTAAAGACGCGCCTGCATAAAAGACCAGGTGCAGCTCACCGTTACGCCAGGCCAGCAGGCGGTAATGCGGTTCCGCCGCATGAGCGGTTTGCAGTTGCAGCCCGGCCAGCGGGATCGTTGCCATGAGCCACTGTTCTGGCGAACCGTCTCCAGCCACGCTAAAGCGTTGCACGCCCTCATAGGGTGTTCGCGCCCAGTAGCGCAGCGCATCAGGCGGGCTTGCGTCGCGCTGCCAGAGCCAGCCCTGCCAGCTGACGTTGAGCGGGTGGATACGCACAGCGGTTTGTTTAAATGCAGGCTGTGCCGAGACTGGACAGCGGGTTGAAGCCACCAGTCCGCCAACCGTGCCCTGCAGGCTGAACTGTCGGTTCCAGTGCATAGGGACAAAGATCTCACCGCGCCGCAGACCTCTGTCCAGCGTCACACGCACCGTCACCCAGCCCGCGTCGGACTGCACCCGTGCCAGTGCGCCCGCGCACAGGCCATAGCGTTGTGCGTCCTGCGGATGCAGGGCTGCAAATGGCTCATCACAATGCTGCATGAGCCGGGGAACCAGGCCGGTACGCGTCATGGTGTGCCACTGATCGCGGATCCGTCCGCTGTTCATTAATAACGGGTAAGCCGTTTCGCACACCACTGACTGCGGCGTGGCCGGTGGCAACAGGCGGGCTTTACCATCAGGATGGTAAAAGTGCCGGTCGCTAAACAGCCGGGCGCAGCCCTCGGGATAACGAGCGTTGATTGGCCACTGTACCGGCTTCATCGCATCCCACTGTGCGTCGCTCATACCGGCCAGACCGCTGATATCAAAGGCGCGCTGGCCGTTGTTCTCAAACCCCGACAACGCCGCATGTTCGCGGAAGATGGCTGCCGGATGCGTCCAGGTAAAGCCTTCATGAAAGCCCAGACGCTGGGCGACCTGCGCGAGTAACCACCAGTCCGGTTTAGCTTCTCCGGCCGGAGGCATAAACGCGCGCTGACGGGAAATCCGGCGTTCAGAATTGGTCACGGTGCCGTTCTTTTCCCCCCAGCCCTGCGCGGGTAGCAAAATATGCGCAAAGGCGGTGGTATCCGTTTGCGCCAGCACGTCTGACACAATTACCAGCGGACAGGCAGCCAGCGCCCGGGCAATGCGATTGCCTTCTGGCATCGAAACCGCCGGATTGGTGCCCATAATCCACACAGCTTTGATTGCTCCACGGTCAATGGCGTCAAACAGATCAACCGCCGTCAGGCCGGGCTCACGCGCCATACGCGGACTGCGCCAGAAACGCTGTAAACGGTCGCAATCTTCTGCGGTGAAACTCATATGCGCCGCCAGTTGGTTGGCCAGCCCCCCTACTTCCCGCCCGCCCATCGCATTCGGCTGTCCGGTCAGCGAAAACGGGCCGCAGCCGGGTCGGCCAATCTTGCCGCTCAGCAGGTGCGCATTGAGAATAGCATTGTTGTTGTCACTGCCGCTTTGTGACTGATTAATGCCCATGCACCATAAGGTCAGTACGCGCTCATGCCGGGCGAACAACTGGTAGAACGCAGCGATCACTTCCTGGCTGATATCACAATGGGCTGCCACCGCCGCACCATCCCACTGCCACGCGGCCCGTAAGGTTGTGTCTATACCGTCCAGATGCGGCAGCATCGTGACGTCAATGCCGTCATGCTGTTCCAGCCAGTGCAGCAGGCCCGAGAACAGGGCCGGATCGCTGCCCGGCCGGAGCGGTAAATGCAGATCGGCGAATTCACAACTGGCCGTGCGGCGCGGATCGATAACCACAACCTGCATCTCAGGGCGCTGCGCTTTTGCCTGTTTCAGGCGCTGAAACAGCACCGGATGGGCCCAGGCGGCGTTCGAGCCGACAAGAATGACTACCTCGGCCTCATCCAGATCCTCGTAACAGCACGGTACGGCATCCGCCCCAAATGCCCGCTTATAGCCTGTCACCGCGGAGGCCATACACAGGCGTGAATTGGTATCGATGTTGGCGACGCCGAGAAAGCCTTTCATCAGCTTGTTAGCCACATAGTAATCTTCCGTGAGCAACTGGCCGGAACCGTAGAAAGCCACTGCCTCCGGGCCATGCGCATCGATAATCCTGCGCAAACCATCAGCCGCGGCATCCAGTGCCGTCTCCATGCTGACCCGCTGGTGATGAAGCTGAGGATGCAGCAACCGTCCGGCCTGTGTCAGGGTTTCGCCCAGTGCCGCGCCCTTTACGCATAGCCGCCCGGCATTCGCCGGATGACGGGTATCGCCACTGACCTGAGGCGACGCGCTCTGCGGCTGCGTGACCTCGACGCCGCAGCCCACCCCGCAATAAGCGCAGGTAGTTTTCATGATGCCTGCGCCATCAGGTTAAGCGGACGGTTTGCGACCCAGACCTGGCCGTCCTCCAGTTTAACCGGCCAGCAACGCAGCTGATGCTGGGGATTATCAAGGCTCTGTCCGTCACGCAGGCGTACACGCTGTTTGTAAAGCGGCGAGATCACCACCGGCTCCCCCGCAACATCACCAAGGATACCGCGTGACAGTACGCTGGCTTCGCTGCCCGGCTCACGATCCTCCAGCGCATAACAGTCATCACCCATGCGGAATAAGGCAATACGGACGCTGCCAAGACGGGCTCCGATGCCGGCCTCTGGCGGAATGGCCTCCAGTGGGCAGATTTCGCTCCAGGGTTCGGCGGGCAGATGCATCAGGGGAATACCACTGGCCTTGTGTGGCTGGCGCTGTCCGCGCACGCGTGCATAGTGCAGCGTTTCATCCGGCTGATCGCTGTTCACTGTGGCGGTAAACAGCGCACGTCGCGAGGGATCGGCCAGCGTGGTCTGCCATTCGCATTGCCAGGTGTCCACCACCTGTTGCATTTCCTGTTCCAGCGTGGCGGCGATCCCCAGGCTGTCATGAATCACCACCTCACGCAGGTAGTCCAGCCCGCCCTCCATGTTATCCATCCAGACGCTGGTACGCTGCAGGCGATCCGCCGTGCGCACGTAGAACATCAGAATCCGGTCGACGTACTGGATTAGCGTGTCATCGTCCAGATCGCTGGCAAACAGTTCCGCATGGCGCGGCTTCATGCCGCCATTGCCGCAGACGTACAGGTTCCAGCCGTTTTCCGTGGCGATGACCCCGATATCTTTACTTTGTGCTTCCGCACATTCGCGGGTGCAGCCGGACACCGCCATCTTGATCTTATGCGGTGCGCGCAGGCCCTTATACCGGTTCTCCAGCGCGATGGCGAAGGCGGTAGAATCCTGCACGCCATAACGGCACCAGGTCGAGCCGACGCAGGATTTCACCGTACGCAGGGATTTTCCGTAGGCATGACCGGTTTCAAAACCGGCTTCCAGCAGGGTTTCCCAGATAGCAGGCAGCTGGTCCAGCCGCGCACCAAACAGATCGATACGCTGGCCGCCGGTAATTTTGGTATAGAGATCGTAACGCACGGCCACTTCGCCGATGGCAATCAGGCCCTGTGGCGTGATCTCGCCCCCCGGCACGCGCGGTACGACCGAATAGGTGCCATCTTTCTGGATATTGGCAAAGTAACGGTCATTCGTGTCCTGTAACGGTAAATGTGCCGGTTTCAGCAGGTAATCGTTCCAGCACGAGGCCAGTAGCGACCCCACCAGCGGTTTGCATACCTCGCAACCACAACCCCGTCCGTGGCTGGCCAGCAGATCGTCAAAGGTTTTGATGCCATTAATACGGATCAGGTGATACAGCTCCTGACGGGAATAGGCGAAGTGCTCACAGATGTCTTTTTTAACAGCGACGCCCAGGTTTTCCAGCTGAAGCTCCATCACCTGTTTTACCAGCGCGGCGCAGCCGCCACAGCCTGTTGCGGCTTTAGTGCAGCTTTTTATACTGGCCATATCGCCACAGCCACTCTGCACCGCATGGCAGATATCGCCTTTACTGACGTTATGGCAGGAACACACCTGGGCACTGTCCGGCAGCGCAGCGACGCCCAACCCTTTGGCCGGCGCGCCATTCAACGCAGGCAAAATCAGCGCTTCCGCTGCCGTCGGCAGCGGCATGGCGTTTAACATCATTTGCAGGAGCGTGGCATAGTCGCTGCTGTCTCCCACCAGCACGCCGCCCAGCAGTCGTGCATTGTCGACGCTAACCACGATCTTCTTGTAAATGCCTTTTGGCCCGTTGGCCCAGTGGTAGCTCAGGCTGCCCGGCGTTTTGCCGTGCGCATCGCCAAAGGAGGCGACTTCTACGCCCAGCAGCTTCAGTTTAGTGCTCATGTCGGCACCGGTGAACTGCGCCGGTTCGGCCGCCAGATGCCCGGCCAGCACACGCGCCATCTGGTAGCCAGGCGCTACCAGGCCAAAAATCTGCCCGTTCCACAACGCGCATTCGCCGATAGCATAAATGTCGCTGTCACTCGTCTGGCATTGATCATTGATGGTAATGCCGCCGCGCGGCCCCACGCTGATGTCGGCGCTCCGGGCCAGCTCATCACGCGGGCGGATACCGGCAGAGAACAGCACCAGATCGGTGGTCAGCTCGCCGCCATCGGCAAAGTGCAGCACCAGACTGCCGTCAGGCTGGGTGGCAATCTGTTCGGTCTGCTTCGAGGTATGCACCGTCACGCCCAGCGAGTCGATCTTTTGCCGCAGCATCAGCGCCCCGCCGTCATCCAGTTGCACGGCCATCAGGCGCGGCGCAAACTCAACCACGTGCGTCTCCAGCCCCAGCTGCTTCAGCGCATTGGCGGCTTCCAGCCCCAGCAGCCCGCCGCCGATCACCACGCCGCGCTGACTCTGGCGGGCACAAGCTGCGATGGCATCCAGATCGTCCAGCGTGCGGTAGACAAAGCAGCGCCCGGCGTCATGGCCGGGTACCGGTGGTACAAAGGCGCGGGAGCCGGTGGCCAACACCAGCTTATCCCAGGCCAGCTCACGTCCCGCGCTGTCACGCAGGCTGCGCTGCTGGCGATCGATCGCCTCTACCCGGCAACCGCTGCGCAGTTCAATTGCGTTCCGGGCAAAAAAATCCTCGCTCACCAGCGACAACTCTGTTGCCGTTTTACCGATGAAATACTCAGAAAGGTGAACCCGATCGTAAGCCTGATAGCGCTCTTCGCCGTAGACCACAATGTGATAATGCTGATGCAGGTTACGGGCGACCAGCTGCTCCAGAAAATGGTGGCTGACCATGCCGTGACCCACCACGGCTAATACAGGTTTCGTTTGGCTCATCACAGGGTTTCCTGCAGCCAGCGGCTGCGTTTCAGGTTCATCAAGGCCGAACAGCGTATTCACAGAAACCGGTCCGGCATTATGGAGTTGGTTCAGCAGCGCGCCACTTTGCTGGCAGTCGCCATACAGCAGCACGCCGTTCAGTCGGCCGTCTTTGAGGAACAGGCGGCGATAGTGCCCGGCGATCGGGTCAAAACTGGTGACAGACGGGGCTTCGCGAACGTCACCAGCGCTAAACAGGGAAATGCCGCTGACTTTGAGACGGGTGCCCGTGGCCGCACTGTAGAAATCTCCCTGAGGCCGATCGGCCAGTTGCGCCGCCAGAATCTTTGCCTGGGCCAGACAGGGCGCGACCAGACCGAAGGTCTCGCCGCTGATTTCACAACATTCGCCTACGGCATAAATTCCGGCGTGCGCAGTGCGCAACTGGCGATCCACCAGAATGCCGCGCTGACAGGGAATACCGGCGGCCTGCGCCAGGGCGATCGCCGGCTGGACACCAATGGCCATCACCACCTGCTGCGCCGCCAGCACACGGCCATCGTGGAGGATCACGCTATCCGTGCGGATCGCCGCAAGGCTGGCATTCAGTTCACAGCGAATGCCGCGCGCCCGGAGCTGAGCCAGCAGTAATTCCCCTGCCCTGATATCCAGCTGTCTGTCCAGCAAACGTGACTGACGATGAATCAGCGTGACCTGACGTCCCTGCGCCTGAAGTCCGGCGGCGGCTTCAATACCCAGATAGCCCCCACCGACCACCACTACCGGACCGTGCCCGGCCAGCAAAGTGTTCACATCCTGCAGCGTGCGAAACGTGCTGACATGCGGCAGGTCGCTGCCTGGAACAGACGGCCTGCAGGGCTGCGATCCGGTCGCCAGTACCAGGCGGTCCCAGTGCAGCAGGCGCTGGTCGGTGCGTAAGGTCCGCTCAGCAATATTCACCTGTTCCACCGTCTCTCCCACCCGCAATGTTATGCCGTGACGGTGATACCAGTCAGGGTCGTGGATCAGCGTTTGCTCAACGGTGGTTTCTCCGGCCAGCAGCGGCGACAACAGCACACGGTTATAGTTGCCGTGCGGCTCACGGCCAATCACAGTGATGTCGTAACGCATCGGCGCCAGCTGCAACAGAGTTTCTACCATGTGCATGCCCGCCATCCCGTTACCCGCAACCAGCAGCCGTTGTCTCATGGTGTCGTCCTTATGCCGCCGAAGTCTGTTTTTCGTAGAGAAAATGCAGCACTTTCTGGCGCAGCTGGTGATAACGCACGTCATCCGCCAGCGCCACGCGTGAACGCGGCCGGACCAGGTCGATCGTCAGGATATCGCCCACCTGCGCCGCCGGACCGTTGGTCATCATCAGTACCCGATCGGACAGCAACACGGCTTCATCCACATCATGGGTAATCAGGACGATGGTGGTGTTCAGCGCCTGCTGGATGCGCATGACGCTGTCCTGCAGATGCGCGCGCGTTAAGGCATCCAGCGCACCGAAGGGTTCGTCGAGCAGCAGCACGCGAGGTTTCATTGCCAGCGCGCGGGCGATACCGACACGCTGCTTCATGCCGCCGGAGATCTCGCCGGGGCGTTTATGCATGGCATGACTCATTTGCACCTGGTTCAGGTTGTGCTCGATCCAGTCACGCATTTCCGCCTTGTTCATCTTGCCTTTAAACACCTGCTCTACCGCCAGCTCAACGTTCTGATACGCCGTCAGCCAGGGCAACAGCGAGTGGTTTTGAAACACAACGGCGCGCTCAGGGCCGGGGCCGGTGACTTCGCGGTTATCGCATAACAGGACGCCGCTGGTAGGTCGGGTTAAACCGGCGATCAGGTTGAGCAGCGTGGATTTACCACAGCCGGAGTGGCCGATCAGGCTCAGGGTTTCCCCCTGATGAATATCAAAGCTGACATTATCGAGCGCCAGAAAATCGCCGCCGGAAGTGGTAAAACGCTGGCTGACCTGCTGTACACGAATGATAGGTTGCATAGTGTTCCCCTTATTTATCCCAGCTAAAGCGACGCGCCAGCAGCATCAGTCCCTGCTCCAGTAGCAGGCCGACGACGCCAATCAGCAAAATGGCAATCAGGATGTTTTCAACATTGAGGTTGTTCCACTCGTTCCAGATCCAGAAGCCGATCCCCAGGCCTCCCGTCAGCATTTCGGCAGCCACGATCACCAGCCAGGCGATACCAATCGACAGGCGGACCCCGGTCAGCACCGCAGGCAGAACGGCGGGAAACAGGATGCGGCGCAGGATGGTCCATTCCGACAGTTGCAGCACGCGCGCCACATTGAGGTAATCCTGTGGAATGCGCTGTACACCTTCGGCGGTATTAATAATCATCGGCCAGATAGAACAGATAAAAATGGTCCAGCTGGAGGCCGGTTCGGCGCGCTGGAACAGCAGCAGGCCGATAGGCAGCCAGGCCAGCGGGCTGACCGGACGCAGTAGCGCGATAACCGGATTGAACATGCGTGCCACAAAGGCAAAACGCCCCAGCAGAAAGCCTGTGGGAATCCCCACCAGCGCGGCCAGGCCAAAGCCGATAGCGACGCGCTGCAGCGAGGCCAGCACATTCCAGCCGATGCCCTGATCGTTAGGGCCGTTGTTATAGAACGGATCGGCGAACAGGATTTTCGCCGCTTCCCAGGTGGCGTACGGGCCGGGAAAGCCTTTGCTGGAAAGGGCCGCGATCTGCCAGATCAGAAGCAGAAGCATCACACCGCACAGCGCGGGAATGGCACGCTGCAAAAACGGACGCAGGCGCGCAGGCGAGCGCATCTTTTTTGGCGTGACCTGAAGGGGCACCACCGTGGCCCGGGTGGGCAGCGTCTCAGGCTGCGTCAGGGAGCGAGTCTGGCTTTTCATCACGACCTCTCTTTGTGGTTAATGGCAAAGCTGGCGGCGTAAACGGCAGGATTCGTGCCATCCCACACCTTGCCGTCGATCAGGGTGCTGCTGCGCATCTCACTGCCGGGCAACGTGATGTTGCCGACGGCGCTCGCTGCCTGTTTGTAGATATCAATTCGGTTGATCTGCTTTGCGACGTCCAGATAGTCCGGATCCTCGGTCAGCATTCCCCAGCGCTTAAGCTGGGTGAGGAACCACATGCCATCGGACAGATACGGGAAACTGACGCTGCCGTCATGGAAGAAGCGCATCGCATGCGGGTCCTGCCATTTCTGTCCCAGCCCGTTTTCGTACTGGCCGAGCATGCGACCCTGCAGAATCTCAGGTTTGGTGTTGATCCAGGCGCGTCCGGCCAGCACCTGCGCCGTTTCGCGGCGGTTATCATCGGAGGCATCGATCCAGCGTGCCGCCTCCAGGACAGCCGCCGTCAGCGCGCGCGCCGTATTGGGGTTCTCTTTCACCCACGCGGCGCGGGTGCCAAGAATTTTTTCGGGGTGATCGGGCCAAATCTGCTGACTGGTAGCGACGGTAAAACCAATATCATCACTGATAGCGCGCTGATTCCACGGCTCGCCCACACAGAAGCCGCTCATATTGCCAATCTTCATATTCATCACCATCTGCGGCGGCGGCACGACGACAGTGCGCACGTCATCAAATGGATTGATACCGGCATTCGCCAGCCAGTAGTAGAGCCACATCGCGTGGGTACTGGTCGGAAAGGTATGCGCAAAGGTGAGACTGCCTTTGGCCTTGCTGTCGATGGTCTTTTTCAGGCTGGCGGCATCGGTGACCTTTTGCGCTTTAAGCTGGTTCGACAGGGAGATTGCCTGGCCATTGTTATTGAGCGTCATCAGGTTCGCCATCGCATGCTGAGGGCCGGCAACGCCCAGTTGCAGGCCATAGATCATGCTGTACAGGACGTGTGCCGCATCGAGCTCACCAGAGATCAGTTTGTCGCGGACGGCTGCCCAACTGGCTTCTTTACTGGGCTGTAGCGTCAGACCATATTTTTTGTCGAAGCCTTTCACCGAGGCCATGACGACCGGCGCACAGTCGGTCAGTGGAATAAATCCCACCCGCACGGTGGCTTTTTCTGGCGCATCGGAACCCGCCGCCCATACGGCGTTGCGCAATCCCGGCAACAGCCACAGCCCGCCAGCGGCGGCGCTGGATAACAGCAGTTGACGTCGAGACAGTGAAACTGGCGATTTGCTCATTTTTTGCCACCCTCAGGAAATAAAAAAAGGCGTCCTCTCCACTGCTTTCACAGGGAGATGGACGCCTTTATCCAAAAGCACTCGCTTTACCGCCGTTGGCAAAGCAAATGCATACACTTAATAGGGTAAAGCAAACTGCATGCCAGCTTTGAAACGGCCCTGCGCGTGGCGATCAGGGCTTTCGCCGGGCTGGTTTTTTAACCGATTTTGCACGTTTGTGACGCAGACCACGCACAAGCATTGTGCAGCTAACGCTTTAGAGTTATCTCTTCATTGTGGCTGCCACCGTGACGATCGCCTGGGCGATTTCCGGTAGCCGTTTATTCTGATCCATCGCGCTTTTACGCAGCCGTTGCCAGGCGTGCTCTTCACTCAGCCCATGCTGCTGCATCAGCCAGGTTTTGGCCTGGTCGAGCAGTTTGCGCTCTTCCAGCGTGGCGCGCAGGGTGGCCAGCTCATTGGCCTGATGCTGTAAACGCTGAGACTGCTCCGTGATCAACGACAGCAGTGAACGACCCAGCTGGGGTGCCAGCCCGTCGCTGTTCAGCGCACCGGACTCGGTGGGCAGCCAGTCCACCCCGGAGACATATAATGTAAAATCGCAGCCCGACTGCGCCACATGCAGAGGTTCAGCTGCCTGATGCTGTGCCAGTGCGATCGCCTCGCGGCAGCGCAACATCAGCGTGGCTGACAGCCGATCCTCCAGCAATTTCATTTGGTCGATGCGCTGTGACAGCAGCGAAAACCAGTGCAGCGCGCCACTGTCGTCCCGCCGACCGTCGGTACAGGCAATGCGTCGCAGTCGTTCAATTTCACGACTGGCCTGCGCCAGCGGCTGCCAGTGGTGTAAAACCGCCTCATCGGCAAACTGCTGGAAGGTCGAAAAGCTTTGTTCCTGTGCTTCAATTAAGGCCACCATGGCGCTGCGCTGCTCCGCGCTGAATTGTCCGGCAGCAAAGCCGGCCGCTCCCAGGGCGCGTTCCTGTCCCGTCAGCTCTTTGCCCTGCATAAAGCTGAACAGCGCAATGAGCGCGCGGGTAATGTCAGGATGGCTGGCGGTGTCGGCGGCCTCAAAAACCAGGTTCAGTAAGCTACGGATAATGGTACTGAACGCCGCAACGGCCTGCGCGTGCGCGATCTGCTGTTGCGTAATCTGCTGGCGCAACGCCGGTAATCCGGCCAGGGCCTGCAGCGCGGCGGCGATCAGGTTGCAGAAGCGGCTGTATCCCGGCTGGGCTTCAACCCTGGGTAAGGCCTGGCAAAAATCCCGTTGGCAGCGCGTCACATCCTGCTCACTGGCGAGCCGCTGCTCGCCGTAAAGCCTGCCTTCTGAACATATCCACAGATTGCTCGCCCCCCGCTCGCGCTGAAGCTGATGCACCAGCTCGCTGACGGTGGTAATGAGTTTGCCGGTCTGGCGAAGGCGTTGCAGGCTGGCAATATCGCTTTGCCTTGAGGCCTGTAACCAACTCAGTGCGTCATCCATTGCTCCCCCACCCTTTGATGCCAAAAAGTGAGTCAAGCAAAAGCCGTGCCGTTTTCGTATCACCTCATTTCTCTTCACGAGAATCGCAGCGGCTGCCCGGTCATAAAAATCTTTCTATGACCAAAAAGTATCCCGGTCCGCGTGGAGACGAGAACGTAGTGGTCTAAACAATGTATTTGATTTTCTGACAAATTTCGCAAATTTACGCACAGCTGAAAATCTGAGCTTGCAAATCATGCCGTTGTGGATATGCTATATACATAGCATATACGTTTCATATAAAGGCCAGCCATGGGTATCGTCAAAATTTCGGATTTAATGCATGAGAATCTGCGCATCGCCAGCACGGCGCTCAGTCGTTCGATCAACGCGCAGGCGGAGCACTGGATGAAAATCGGCATGCTGGCCGAACTTTATCCGCAGCTCAGCCATCAGGAACTGACGCGTCTGCTGATGCGGGTCGAACGTGATGGCGGCGCTGAACTGGCGCAGCTGCTTGACCAACCTTCCTTTATTCCGCAGGGAATCGCGCAATGAGTATCAAACTGCATACCGCTGAAGAGATTGAACGGGCGCGTGCCGCCGGTCACGCCGCCGCCAAAGTCCTGGAGATGATCGCGCCCTGGGTGAAACCCGGCGTCACCACCGATGAACTGGATCGCCGCTGTCACGACTATATTGTCAATGAGCTAAAGGTCATTCCGGCTAACATTGGCTATCAGGGTTATACCCGTACCGTTTGCACCTCGGTTAATCACGTGGTGTGCCACGGGATTCCGGGCGAGAAAAAGCTCAAAGACGGCGACATCGTCAATATCGACGTGGCGGTCATCAAAGACGGCTGGTACGGCGACACCAGCCGCATGTATTTCGTCGGTCAGCCTTCGGTACGCGCTAAGCGCCTGGTTGACGTGACGTATGAATCAATGGTGGCAGGCATTCGGGTGGTGAAACCCGGTGCAACGCTGGGCGATATCGGTGCGGCTATTCAGCAGGTCGCTGAAAAGGCCGGTTTTTCCGTGGTACGCGAGTATTGCGGTCACGGCGTCGGCGAGATCTACCACGGCGATCCGCAAATTTTGCATTACGGCACGCCGGGCCAGGGGCTGGCGCTGCAGGCTGGCATGATTTTTACCATTGAGCCCATGATTAACGCCGGCAAAGCGGGCACCAGCGTGCTGTCTGATGGCTGGACGGTGGTGACCAAAGATCGCTCCCTGTCCGCGCAGTGGGAGCACACTGTCGCCGTCACGGATACCGGCTTCGACCTGCTCACACCCTGGCCGGAGGGTACCGGTGATTACGCCGCGATCGTTTAACGCCTGCCAATCGTCCAATCTGTGATCTCTATTGTAGTACAATCAAAATAGATTGTACTACACTTCTTACTCATGACGATTTATATCGCTCATGTGCAATATCACTATCGGCATAGTTAATGCTGCCGCGTGGCCGAAATAAAATGATTTTTATTTTCGGCTGCACTTCATTTATTGCTTAGCAAGCGAAACAGATCATTCATGACATCGCTACCCTTGCGCCTGTCTGCCGGCGCGGAGTGGCGTAATGCTGCGTGACGAGGTGGATATGATAAGTTCCGATGTTTCTGGTTCTACGTTGAGTCAATTAAATAAGCGCATCATCCCGTTTATCGTGATCTGTTATTTTGTCGCTAATCTCGATAAAACCAATATCTCTATCGCTGCGCTGCAAATGAATGCCGATCTCGGGCTTACCACCAGCATGTACGGCCTCGGTGTCGGCATGTTCTATATTTCCTACATTCTGTTTGAGATTCCCAGCAATGTCATTATGACCAAAGTCGGTGCCCGGCGCTGGATAGCGCGCATTATGATTACCTGGGGCATTGTCAGTACCGGCATGGCGCTGGTTCATAGCGCCAATCAGTTATACGTGATGCGTTTTTTACTCGGTATGGCCGAAGCCGGTTTTGCGCCGGGTATTATCTATTATATTTCCTGCTGGTTCCCTAAAAGTAACCGCGCACGTGCAATGTCTTTCTTTTATATGGGATCGGTGGGCGCGTCGATTATTGGTCTGCCCATTTCCGGTGCCATTCTCAATATGCATGGCATTGCCGATATCGCAGGCTGGCGCTGGCTTTTCGCGCTGGAAGGCATTCCCGCAGTGGTGCTTGGTTGTCTGGTGCTGTGGCGCTTACCCGATAAGCCCGACGATGCTGTCTGGTTAACTACACCGCAAAAACATTGGCTGCGTCAGCGCCTCGAACAGGACAATCTGGGTGTTACCCTGAATAAGAACCACTCCTGGCTGCAGGCATTAAAAGATCGCACGGTGTTATTGCTCAGTCTGGTGTGGTTCTTACAGGCGTTTGGCTCGATCGGTATTACGTTGTTTATGCCGTTGATTATTAAAAGCATGGCCGCAGAGCAGAGCAATTTTATTATCAGCCTGTTATCCGCCCTGCCCTTTGTGATGGCCTGCGTATTTATGTATTTAAACGGACGCCATTCCGATCGCAGCGGTGAACGCGCCTGGCATATGGGCTTGCCATTAATTTTATCGGGCCTGGCATTAACCGGCGCGATTTATTCGGGCAGCCTGCTGCTGGCTTATATTTTGCTGGTCTTCACCGTCGGGCTTAACTTTGCCCTGACGCCAATATTCTGGGCCGTGACGACGGAAAAATTAGCTGGCGTAGCCGCTGCGGCATCGATTGCCTTTATCAATACGGTGGCAAACTTTGTCGGACTGGGTTTACCGCCGCTGCTGGGAAAAATGAAAGATGCGACGCAAAGTTATCACTCAGGATTGCTGATTGTGGCGATAGCGCTAATTGCCGGCGGTATTCTCGGTATTATTATCGCCCGTCCATCGGGCGGCGCCGGTGCCAGCAAAACCCGCGCGCCGCATGCCGAAACCGGGCACTGAACGTGATTACGGCCCGCCTGCGGGCCTGACGCTGGCCATCTCCTCAATCACCTCGGTCATGCGCTGAATCACCATCTGCGCCGCCCGCGATAGCTGGCGCGACGGCGCAGTACACAGCGCCAGGGTCAGCGGTCGCATCACGCTGTGCCTGAGCGGTACAAAGCAGAGCTGATTCTCCTGCACCTCGGTCATTACGTCCAGCAGGCTCAGCACGCTGATGCCGGTGCCCTGCGCGATCAGGCTGCGAATCAGGCGGATGTCGTTACAGGCGATAATGTTTTCCGGCGCCAGGCCCTGCTTGCGGTACAGCGCATCGACACGTTCGTGGACCACCAGCGCGGCGCCAGGCACAATGTGTCGCTCATGACTGAGTTCGCTGAGCGACAGCAGCGGCCTCTTGCTAAGCGGATGGTCGGCGGCCATCACCACGCCCATCTCCAGTTCGGCAAACGCCAGCACTTCCAGTCCGCTCTGCCCGGCGGGATCGAGAATCAGGCCAAAATCGATTTCCGACTGGCGAATCATCTGGCTGATGCGGTGGCTGTTGTCTACCGTCAGCTCCAGCCGCAGCCACTGATGCTGGCGTGCGATATCGGCGATGGCGTCTGCCACGCTGCCTTTGGTCAGCGACTGCACCAGCCCGGCCGTGACGTTACCGCGCTTGAGTCCCTGAATATCATCGAAACGCTGCCGCGTGACGCGAAACTCACGCTGCCAGCGCATCACATCGTCATACAGCAATTCTCCGGCGGTGGTCATGCGCAGCCCTTCCGGCAAACGTTCGAACAGCGGCGTACCAAAACTCTCTTCCGCCTGCAGAATCTGCCGGTTAATGGCAGAAGCGGAAACGTGCAGTTGCTCAGCGGCTTTGCGCAAACTGCCACTGCGCGCCACTTCGGCAAAATAGACGGCAAAGCGGGAAAACGGGCTCATTGCTCACCTGTACGGTTTTTTGCAACACCTGGCTGCATTCTTGCTGATGGATTTGCACAGGCAAGCATATTAACAATGTCCTGACAAAAATGAAGCCTTCTATTTCGCCTTATGTGAGCACCTGACAGGACAACAGCATGAATAACATTACGCCTCCCGCACACTGCACGTTTGAACCTGATGACTGGCTGCGTCTGGCGCGACAGTGGCATCCGGTTGCCCGTTCCTGTGATATCGCCGGCGCACCGACCAAAGCGGTGCTGCTGGACGAACAACTGGTGCTGTACCGTCTGCATGGCCAGGTGGTGGCAGCACGCGACGTCTGCCCGCATCGTGGCGTGCCGCTGACACTGGGTTTTCACGATGAAGAGGGAATCGTCTGCCCTTATCACGGCTTGCGTTTTGGTGCCGATGGCCGCTGCAACCGCATTCCGTCCAGCCCCGATCAGCCGATTCCGGCCAAACTCAATCTGATCAGTTACGCGGTGGAAGAGCGCTTTGGTCTGATTTGGGTGTGCCTCGCGCCGGATGCTGACCAGCCCGCGCCGCTGCCCACCATGCCGCACTGGAATGATGCCGGTTTTCAACAGATCAACTGCCCCGGTTTTGACGTCAACGGCTTTGCCGGACGCCAGGTGGAAGGTTTTCTGGATGTGGCGCACTTCGCCTGGGTGCACACGGAAACCTTCGCCGATCCCAACAACCAGGTAGTGCCTGCCTATAACCCGGTCGAGACCGAGACCGGTTTTGCCGTGGATTACTGGAGTTCAGTGAGTAACTTTGCCGCTGACAGTCCGCAGCAGGCGCCGGAAGGATTTAGCTGGCTGCGTCATTTCGAGATGCATCTGCCGTTTACCGCCACGCTGACCATTCATTTCCCCGGCGAATCGCGCCTGGTGATCATGAATGCCGCGTCGCCGGTGTCGGCGCGCAAAACGCGCATGTTTGCGCCCATCGCGCGTAATTTTGACCTGCACATCCCGGTCGAAGAGGTGCACGCCTTCAATCAGCGCGTGTTCGAGGAAGATCGCCTGATGGTGGAAACCCAGCAGCCGGAGCGTTTGCCGCTCGACCTGGCTCTGGAAGCGCATATTCCTGCCGATCGCAGCTCCATTGCTTATCGCCGTGGCCTGAAGCGCATGGGCTTCGGCGAATTTTTCCTGGTGTAAGGAGGCAACGATGAGTGATCTGCTGAATGTGGTGGTGGATGGCCTGTATCGTCAGGGACGTCACAATCTCAGCGTCACGCTGGTGGCGGAAAATGGCCAGCCGCTGCCGGACTGGCAACCGGGTGCGCACATTGATGTCCACCTGCGTGATGGCCTGATACGTCAGTACTCACTGACCGGACGCTGCGATGACGCGCGCGGCTACCAAATCTGTATTGCCCGCGACGGGCAATCTCGCGGGGGATCGCGCTACGTGCACGACACGCTGCGCCCCGGCCAGACGATTGCGATTTCGCCACCGCGCAACCTGTTTCCGCTGCAACCGGCCGCTAAAGTCATTTTGCTGGCGGCCGGAATTGGCATTACGCCGCTGTACGCCATGGCGCTGGCGTTGGAGGCCGCCGCCGTGCCTTTTGTGCTGCATTACTTTGTGCGCCAGCGCGGTGATGAAGCTTTTGCCGCCGAACTGGCGCAGCGTTTTCAGCATGGATTTTGTGAAATCTGGTATAGCAGCGAAGGTCGCAGCGCACGTGATTATCCACCGGCGGAACTGCTTGATGCTGCCGCCGACACGCATCTGTACCTGTGCGGGCCGGAAGGGTTTATGACGCACATGCAGCAGCAGGCGCTGGCGCGCGGCTGGGACAGCGCCAATATTCACGCTGAAGCGTTCAAACCTGCCGCCCGCACGGCTGGCGCGGAAGAGGGCTTTACCGTGACGCTGGCACGCAGTGGGCAGCAATGTACCATTCCGCCTGACAAAACCATTGCCACGGTGCTGCTGGAGCATGGCGTCGACGTTCCGCTCTCCTGCGAGATGGGCATGTGCGGCGCCTGCCTGACGCGGGTCACCGCCGGAGAGATCGATCACCGCGATACCGTGCAGTCTGACAGCGAAAAAAGCGCCCCGGAGCAGTACATCGCCTTATGCTGCTCGCGCAGCAAATCGGCGGAACTGGTGATTGATCTCTAGGGCGCGCCGCAGAATGACTTAATCCGTGCCGGAAAGCTCAGGTTCCGTACGTAGCACAATGGCTTCCTCTGCCGCCTGTGGCAGCAGTTGCAGCAGCCAGCTGGCCATCTGGCTTTCCTGCTGCAGAATGCGCCGCACAATCCTGACATCCTCCCCCTCTTCCGCCTGCTCTGCGGCCACCAGCAACGTCGAGTAGGTGGCGATTTTATAGTTACAGAACACGTAGCTGCTGACGGCCACACGGATGCCCTCTTCATCCTGCAGCATATCGCTGGCGGCCTGACCGACCGCCGACATCCGGCCTAACGACTCCTTCAGCACCGACCAGCTGCTGTCATACTGGCGCAGCAGCGTTTTCACCTGCTGCTGCTGGTCACGGCTCTGCTCAAGATACTGCTCAATACGCGCCTGCAACGCGGGATGATCCGTCAGACGTGATGCAGCCGCCTTCAGCAGGCTCTCCGCATGTTTCTCCATAGCATGCGCATCGCGCAGCCAGTCCAGATATACAGATTCCTTCGTCATGGTTTGCTCCAAAGTGAATGACACGGGCGATCTACCTCAACGGCGTCAGAGACGGATCCCTGATCGGGCAGCCCGCTTTGACCTCATCGCTTTCAGGCTGGTTATCTGAAAAATAAGCGAAGCGCTAATTAAGTCCAGGCGAACAACTTAATTAAACGTAGCAAGCAAGCCGGGCTGTGCAAGAAAGGTTTTTAAGAAATGCGACAGCGGTTAATTGTCACAACGTCATCAATTCACATTAGCGCCGCTAAAAGAACGCTTCCCTTTATGAAAGTAAAATGTTAACAATTCCCCCCCAAATGATTTGCCGGAATAAATCAGCTGAAATTGACTCATCGTTAAACAACCAACGTGCTGTAAATTAAAAGTTAAGATTATTCCTGGCTTGATTATGGTAAAAACATCGCTACATTTATTTTTGCTTCATGCGGGTATGAACAGAGAGGAAAAAATGAAGGATCCAAAGAAGAAACCTGAAGAGGAAGAAAAAGTGACGCAACGTCGTGGGGGTTCAGGCAACTTCGCCGCCGATAAGGAGCGCGCGGCTGAAGCAGGCCGCAAAGGCGGTCAGGTCAGTGGTGGTAACTTCAAAAATGACCCACAGCGCGCCATTGAAGCCGGCAGGAAGGGAGGAAAGATCAGTCGTCGTAAATAACTACTCCCCATCTTTGTATTGATTTAACCTCGATAACTTTTGCACTGTGCTCTCCTGACATCGCGTTTACGCTTCGCTTAAACGCACGTCTAACCTTGTCAGGAGAGTAATTTTCCCATCCGAAAACAATTAATCGATCAAATCTTCAGCGATCCTGCGTTATTTACCGCTTCGCTTATCAGCGACCGCTTTTCAGTTTATTTATCCCAAAATTAAATCATTGATTATCTAACTATCAGCTTCAGGCACCCTATATTTGTACAAGCCACGCAGAGTTGTACACTTTTATTTAATCTGCGTTAATTACCCGGGCTGATATATATACACAAGCTTACAATTGGCTAACTCCGCAATATTTAAGGAATTATTGCATACGCAATGCACCTTACATGGATTAATTACCCGCTATCCGCTTGATATCACCCCGCTTTTAGCTAAATTCTCCATTCACGCTCACTATTGCGTCGCTATTAACCTGACGCTAAGGGAAACGCATAAACGCTGACCTCAATGACTGTATTGCGCTGTGCTATCGCTGCGCGACCGCCTGCGACCACTGTGCAGCGGCTTGTCTGCTGGACGCTGACGCCAGTGAGATGAGCGTCTGCATTAGCCTGAATCAGCAGTGCGCGGCGCTGTGTCGCGTAACCGCCCAACTGCTGGCTGCCCAGAGTGAACTGAGCGAGCAGCTCTGTACCATCACGTCGATGGCCTGTCAGCTGGCCGGCTGGGAGTGCCAGAAGCACCAGCATCCGCACTGTCAGACCTGTGCTGAAATTTGCCTGCAATGCGCAGATAGCTGCATGACGGTGGGCATGGCGGAATAAGGGATTGAGGTACCGGGCGGGCGGTGGCAGGTCGCCAGTGCGGCGACTGGCGACCTGGCTTAATGATCCTGCATCACCAAACCGCCATCGACATACAGCGTCTGGCCGGTGACAAATTCGCTCCACGCTGATGCCAGAAACAGCACCGGCCCGGTGATATCCGCAGCGCGCGCCAGTCGTCCGAGCGGCGTTTGCGCTGTCAGCGCATGGCGTACCGCTTCTGGCGTATGCTGACTGGCATCGGTGGGATACACCAGTCCCGGCGCCACGCAGTTCACCCGAATACCCAGCGCCCCCAGTTCGGCCGCCAGCGTCCGGCTAAAGCCCGTCAGCGCGGTTTTTGCGGTGATATAGCCGTGATAAGCCACCGCTGGCCGGGCGATCAAATCACTCACCAGATTGATGATACTGCCGCGCGCGCGGCGGCGCATCAGCGGCAAGGCCGCCTGACACACGTTGTAGCAGGCGTTCACTGCGCCATCAAACTGCGTCTGGTAAGCAGACCAGGACGTTTCCCAGAAGCGCTGGCGCCGGTCGGGATCGAAGCGATAAGGTGCGAAGGCATTGTTCACCACCACATCCAGTCGCCCGGTAGCGGCCTCGATCTGCTGCATCATATCGGCTACCTGTGCGGCACAGGTTACATCGGCGGCAATCGCCAGTGCCCCCCCGCCCTGTGCTTCACAGGCCGCGACTACCTGCGCAGCGGCGTCGTGATTACGTAAATAGTTGACCACGACAAACGCGCCTTCGGCGGCAAAGGCCTGGGCAATGGCGGCGCCAATACCGCGACTGGCGCCGGTCACCAGCACGGTGTGATTGCTGAATTTCATTGCGTTTCTCCACGCCCGCTCAGTCAAGATAGGGCGCATAATGTTCAGCGGCGGTTTCCGCCGCCTGTTCGATTTCGCACAGGGTGACCAGATCCAGCAGGCTAAAGCGGCCATCGTGATGCCAGCCCGCCTCCGGTGAAGTCATGTTACCCAGCGCCGTGATGCGCGTGACGCCCGCCGCCCCGAGCTGCGCCGCCAGCCGAAACAGCGTCTCGGGCGCGGCCGCGAGGCCAACGCTTTGCAGATACGCGCGCTGCGCGGCCACCCAGCTCACCGTCTCCTCCAGCGTATCCACGGCAATCACCTTCAGCGTGCGTCCGAGCGCGCCCGGTTGTAGCGGCTCCGGCTTGTCGACGTACACCACCGCCCAGGCATCGTGCTCATCACCATACAGCGTGCGGTCACCGCTCAGCGCACGCATTTCCTCCGCGTTGCGCCACGCGGCTACAGCCTGACTTTCACCCAGCGTCAGCGTCGCGCGCGGATAGCGCTGTGCCAGTGCGGCAAGTTCATGGGCGAGATAAGCAGCAAACTCCTGCGGCGACATCCGGCCACCGCGCTCAATAAACAGCGCCTGCGGCGAGTAACAGCCGGCCTGGTCATAGCGCATCACATCGTAAGCCACCTGACGCGCCAGCGCCGGACCGCGCCGCACGTCCAGCGCCGACCGCGCCACCATGCCAAAACTGATTTTGTGGCCGTGCGGCAGAAAGCGCGTGGCTGGCGGCAGACGCCGCTGCATCGCCGTCAGCACGGCTTCTCCGCCATAAGCCATCACCACGTCTGCCTCGCGGAACCACTGCTGCTCGGTGCGTTCATCACCGCCCTGCCACCATACAACGGCCAGACAGTCGCCCAGCTGCGGATCGATCGCCGCCAGCAGCTGGGCGAACCAGCCCGCCATCAGCGGCTCAGCGCTCGCCACTTTGCCCACGCTTCCCGCCTTCACCAGCAGGCCGGCAATCAGGCTCCACAGCGGCAAACCCGGCACATTGCCGGCCCAGACCTGCAGCAACAGCTGTGGACCAAACGCGCGGGCAAAGCCGCCTTTTGGCCGCGGCTGAAAATCGTCCAGCATCTGCACGTTGCCGAAATCCTCCGCCAGAAAACGCCGCAGCTGCGGTTCACGGAAGGTTTTGAGATAGCCGGTTAAACCGAGCCGCAGCATGTCGGCGTCATAGCCGGTAACCAGCGGCAGCAACCGCTCCGCCTGCTGGCGCACCGGGTGCGAACGGTCAAGCAGGCGCGCGATGGCTTCATCAATCAACGCGGTGATGCGCGCTACGCTCAGGGTGTGCAGGTAGCGGCGCGCGTTATCACGTACGCTGGCCGCCAGCGTGGCAATCTGCGCCTCGGACAGCACTGGCACGCACACTTCCAGCGCGCTGCCCTGCTGGCCAAAGTGCAGGCTGTGCCACGCCACCTCGCTGTGGCGGATGCCCGGCAGATGGCCGGCATACAGTTTCATGCCCGCGCCTGCGCGGCAGCGAGAAACGATTCCATCGCCAGCGAGCAGCCTTTGGCATCGGCGCCCGCGACGCGGCCCAGCAGCTGAAACCCGCCGGGCACCATCACGCCGGCATCTTCGGTCAGAATGGCGGAAACAGAATTGAAATGGGCGAGATCGTGATGCACCAGTACGCCTGTCTCACCTTCCGGCACGTCCGCACCGGTCAGCGGGTTGACCACGCGCGTGCGAATCCAGTGCGGTCCGGATTTCACCGGCGGGCAGATTTCATTGCCGGCATCGTAAAACTGCGTGCTGAGTTCAGTCATGCCGTACATATTGATGCAGTGCGAACGCGGCACGCCGAGCGTCTGCTGCAGCGCGCTATAAAACGCTTCCGCCGCAACTTCACGCGACTGGCCCTTAAAACCCCCGGTGTCGAGGATGCGGCTGCCCGGCGGCAGCCTGAAACGCCGCTGCTGACGCGCCAGTTCGTCCAGCAGATGGACAAAACTGTAGCTGGCACCCAGCAGGGCATAGGGTTGGCCGCTGGCCTGTGCCTGCTCCAGCGCGGCGATCAGACGCGGCAGTTTCAGCCCCTGCGCATCCACCATCACTTCGCTGTCTGGCGTGCCACATTCTTGCATCGCCAGCGTCAGATAATGGGCCAGCGAAGAGTGCGGCAGCTCGCTGCTGTGCGGAAACAGGATCGCCATCGGCAGGCGCGGATATCCGGCCATAAAGCGCTGGCGGAAATTGATCAGCATCGAGCGATCGTAAACCGCCAGCGTGGGGTGATAGCTGCGCCCCCGGCCGGTCCCCGTGGTGCCGCTGGTCATAAAGATGTGGGGAATCTCCGCCGCCGGACGGCAGCTCAGCGTCAGATCTTTAAACGCCGTAATCGGCACCGCCGGAATCTGCCGCCACTGTTTGACCGTCAGCGGCGTACGGCCGCGCTGGCGGGCGAAACGGGCGTAAGGGAGATTGTGTTCGAATTGCCACGCGAACAGCTGCAGCGCCAGCTGGTTGAAATCCGCTTCGGTGGTTTCCTGGCGCTGCATAAACGCCAGCAGCGCGGCGATGATTGACGCTTCGGTCATGAAGGTGCCCTCTTTGGACTGCGGCATAACGGCCAGCCAGGGGCTGAGTGATGCGCAGAATTCGCAGAAAGGCGCAAAGAGGGAATGAGGGCGTGCAGTGACCCCGGTTCCACATCCCTACGCCGGTATTAGCCGGATCAGGTTCAGAGGGTCACTACGTTGCCGGCCGTGACAGCCGCGCGGGTAGAATCTCAGCCCTCTAACAGGGCACCCCTTGGAACAAGCTGCATTCTGGGGTCGGAACGGAGGGCATGTCAAGGCGGGAAGGCGCAGAACCCCCCGCTTCAGCAACGCGATTATTAACGCGCAATATCATTCACAGGAGCGCGATCAGCCCGGCTGACGCAGGCAAAGCGATCGCTGAGCAGCGGATAGTTTTGCGCATCCGGCAGTTCAAAGTGCCACCATTCGGTGGGCATGCCGACAAAACCGCCGCCGAGCATGATGGCGTTCAGCAACAGGCGATGGCGCTGCGCCTGCTGCGGCACGTTGGGATGGAACGGGTGCGACTCAGCAGACATGTCGTCAAACCCGGTCCCCATTTCCAGAATGTTGTCCGCCTCATCCACCAGCGTCACATCGATCGCCACGCCGCGGCTGTGATTCGAGCCCCGCGCCGGTGGCACCACATAATCCGCGTCCGGACAGGCATCCCACAAGTGCCACTGCGCCTGCTGCGGACGATACGCGTCCAGCACCAGCAGGCGAAATCCCGCCAGCCGGGCGATATCGCAGCTGCGGCGCAGCGCGGCTGCGGCATCCGGATGCAGCAGCGCCTGCGCGTCGCGATAAATGGCATACCCGGCGATGTTATCGGCGGTGGCGTATTTCAGATCAAATATCAGGCCAGGCAAGGTGGCAGCCAAATCGATTAATTCAACGTCCTGCACTGTACATCATCCTGTTAATTGTTAGCCGGCAGCGTAAACGGCTGGCGCGGCAGCGTGGTGAGTCGCTCTGCGCCCTGTGCCGTGACGCGCACGGTTTCACTGAAGGCGAGGCCCTGCGCTGAAATATACATGTGAAACACCATGTTTTCCTCCAGTAACCACGGCGCCTGAGGATGAAAACAGCAGCTGAAATCGCTCGGACGCGGGGTGCGCGTATACAGACCCAGCGCATAACCAGTGATGTTGCTGTAATCCTCACGCAGCCCGGCGCTGAGCACCGCCTCACGCGCGACGGCATCCACCGTACAGGCCGCAACGCCCGGCTTCATCGCCCGCAGCTGGCGATCCTGAATGGCGATCAGCTGTTGTGCCAGCGCCGCGCGCGCCGCAGAGATTTCACCGACAATCAGCGGACGCATCAGGCGCGCGCTGTAGTGCCGCACTTTAGGGATCAGCTCAACGTGCAGCACATCGCCCGCTTGCAGACGCTGCTCATGGCCGCTGGCATGCAAAAATCCGCTGTCGCCGCTGGCGATAACAATCGGTCCGGTTTCACCGCTGTCAGCACCGAGCCGCAGAAATTGTGCCGCCGCCAGCGCGGCGACATCACGCACGCGCCAGCCGCCCTGCACCTGCGCACTCAGCTGGGCCAGCGTGGCATCGGCAATGCTGGCGGCCTGGCGTAAGCTGGCGATTTCAGCCTGAAATTTGACGCTGCGCAGCCGGTCGCTGAGACCGCTGACATCACACCAGCGCACCCCGGGCAGATGGCGCGCCAGCTGCTGCCAGCTATGCACCGTCATGCCGTAGGATGCATAATCCGCGCCCAGCCGCGCCCGCTGATAGCCTCGCCGCGTCAGGCTTTGCGCCACCGCCAGCCACGGATCGTCTTCATCACGGTACGCGTCAATCGCCAGCTGCGGTGACTGCGCGCGGCACGGCGCGGCATCCAGCTGGCGCAACACCATCCACGGTTCGTCCTGCAACGGCACCAGACAGGCACGATAACGCGTTTCCGACACGGTATAACCGGTTAACCATGCCAGCAGTTCGCCATGATCGATCAGCATCACCTCAATGTCGGCGGCGAGCATGGCGCTGCGCAGCCGTGAGAGCGCGTCGGCGATCATGACGCCGGTTCAACCGGCTGGCAGATGTCGAGGATCGCCAGCAAATAGATACGCACCATATCGAGAAATTCACTGATCTCAACGCGCTCGTCCGGCATGGTGTTGTACTTGCCGCCGGGCCCGCACACGATGCCCTCCATACCCGCATGCTGATACAGGTGCGCCGCATCGGTACCGTAGAAGGCGGGCGGCGTGATCACCCCGGTGGGCTGCGGCGTGCCGCGCACAGTCTGCCAGCCGCGATTGACCGCTTTAACGATTGGCGATTCCGGCGACACCTCAAACGGCAGCATGGTGGGTTTATCGCGCAGGCCGTCATCAAACAGCTGCGCCTGCAGACCCGGATAGCGCTGGCACAGTGCATCCAGCAGGGCCTGCAGATCGGCCAGCACGCCGTCCACCGTTTGCCCCGGCGCAAAGCGAGCGGAGCCTTTCAGGCGGACAAAATCAGCGACCTGCGGCGGCCGCCACTCCTGCAAATCACGCCCCAGCGCACCGTGTACGGTGCCAATATGACCACGGTTAATTTTGCGGTGTTCTGCGCTTTTCGCTCCGCTGAAAGTGATGTTATTGATCTGCGGAATCAGTTCGACCGCCGCCGCAATCGCGTCGACCGCCTCCTCACGCTTTGACAGATGGCGCGTATCGCCGGTCAGTTCAATGGTGAACATCAGCGAGCCGGCATGCATGGTCAGCGCCTGTAAATCCGTGGGTTCGGCATTGATGAAATAGTCGGCGCGTATACCCTGCTCAATCGCCGCCAGCGTACCGATGCCGCCCTGTAACTCGCCGACCACATAAGTGAGGATCACGTCACCCCTGAGCTTCACGCCGGCATCAATCAACGTCTTCAGCGCGCAGAAATAGGCGGCATCGCCCGCTTTCATGTTAGAAACGCCGATGCCGTAAATAAACTGCTCGTCGATTTTTCCCGCCCAGGGATCGACGGTCCAGCCTTCGGTGACCGGGTTGGTATCAAGATGACCGTTGAACAGCAGGCTGTGGCCGCCTCCGCTGCCGGTCAGCCGCCCAATGGCGTTCAGCCGATCGCCGGCCACCGGCTGCAGTTCAGTCTCCAGTCCCAGCTGCGCCATCTGTTGTGCCATATAGCGGGCTAATTCGCGTTCGCCCTCGGTGGCACTGTAACTTTTGTGCTGCACCATTTTTGCCAGGAAAGCGAGGCAGTATTCACGATCGATGTGATGAATTAACTGTTCAGGGTTCATGCGCTTCTCGTTATGCCACGGATTGGGTTAGATCAGGGATGTGCACGGCATCAAGCAGTGCACGGGTGTAAGGATGCTGTGCCTGAGCCCGCATATTCTCGCCGGGCAGCACTTCCACCACATCGCCGCGATACATCACCGCCACGCGATGCGCGATCTGGCGGATGAGATTGAGATCGTGGGTGATGAACAGATACGCCGTGCCGTAGCGACGGCGCAGCTCCAGCAGCAGCTCGATAATGGTGGCCTGCACCGACACATCCAGCGCCGCCGTGATTTCATCGCAAATCACCAGGTCCGGCGGGTTAGCGAAGGCGCGCGCAATCGCCACGCGCTGCTTTTGCCCCCCCGACAGCGCGTGCGGATAGCGGCTGGCAAATTCCGCGGGCAGCCGCACTTCCTGCAGCAGACGCGCCACCGCCTGCGCCTCGCTTTCTCCTGGTGGCAGTCCATACAGCCGCAGCGGACGGGCGATGATTTCGCCGACGGTCATGCGCGGATTGAGTGAAGCGTCCGGATGCTGAAAAATCATCTGCACGCGACGGCGATACGCCGGGTCCATCTGCGCGCGGCCATATAACGTCGCGCCGCAGAAGTCGATGCTGCCAGTGAACGGCACCAGGCCGGTTATCGCCTTACCGAGCGAAGATTTGCCCGAACCGGACTCGCCGACCACGCCGAGAATTTCGCCCTGATGCACCGTCAGCGAAACCGCATTGGCGGCCCGCGTCGTGTTCGCTTCGCGTTTCAGCAGCCGATCGAGCACGCCGTGCTGGCCATAATCAATCGTCATCGCCTGCAGGCTGAGCAGCGGCTGACTGCCGGCCGCATCCGCGACCAGCCGATGCTGCGGATCCGGCACCGCGGCAATCAGTTTGCGCGTATACGCATGCGCGGGCGCGCTGAACAGCGTGCGCGTCGCGGCCTGCTCGACGATGCGGCCCTGCTCCAGCACGCACACCCGGTCGGCCACTTTCGCCACCAGCGCCAGATCGTGTGAGATATACAGCGATGCGACGCCGGTCTCGGCGCGCAGTCGCTCGTAAAGATCGAGGATTTGCGCCGAGCTGATGACGTCCAGCGCCGTGGTCGGCTCATCAAAAATCAGGCAGTCCGGCTGGCAGGCGAAGGCGGTAGCGATCAGGATGCGCTGCTTCTCACCGCCGGAAACCTGATGCGGATAGCGCTGCATCATGCGTGCCGGGTGCTTCAGCTCGACATCGCGCAGCAGCGACTCCCCCAGTTGCTGCGCTTCGCGCGCTGACAGCCCACGATGACGGCGCAGCACTTCGGTGACCTGTTCACCCAGCGTCAGCGTCGGGTTCAGCGACGCGCTGGGATCCTGAAAAATCATGCCAAGCTTTTTACCGCGCAGCGCCATCAGTTGGTGCGCTGGCAGCTGCAGCAGGCTTTCGCCGTTCAGCCGGATATCACCCGCCTGCTCGCGTGCGTTACTGGCCAGCCAGCGCATGATCGCCCAGCCAAGGGTAGTCTTGCCGGAGCCGGATTCCCCCACCAGCCCCAGCACTTCGCCCGGCATCACCTGCAGGGTGATATCGCGCAGTACCGGCAGCGAATGGCCGCGCGCTAACGCATAATCGAGGCTGTAATTGTCCACCGACAGCACCGGGTTGTGCGGACTCTTCATTTGTGGCTCCCTGGATTTAACACATCACGCAGGCCATCACCCAGCAGGTTGAAGCCAATCGCCACCAGCGCGATAGCCAGACCGGGGATCATCATCATCCACGGTGCTTTAAAGAAATAGCTGCGCGCCTCGGACACCATCAGCCCCCACTCCGGCTCGGGCGGCTGCGCGCCGAGGCCGAGAAAGCTCAGCGTGGCAAACAGCATGATGGCGAATGCCACGCGAATGGTCGCTTCCACGATGATCGGCGCGAGAATGTTCGGCAGCATTTCGCTCAGAATGATGTAGTAACCCGCTTCGCCGCGTGCGATGGCGGCGCTGATGTAGTCCTGCTGACGCGCCGCCAGCGCCACGCTGCGCGCAATGCGCACCATGCCCGGCACGAAGGCGATGGTGATAGCCAGCACGGCGTTCATGCTGCTCTGCCCCAGGGTGCTGACAATCAGCAGCGCAAACAGCAGGCTGGGAATCGCCATCACCGCATCCATGGTGCGCATCAGGAATTCATCCACTTTGCCACCCAGGTAGGCGCTGGCGGTGCCCAGCACCGAACCAATAACCATCGCCAGCGCGGTCGCCAGCAGCGACAGCAAAATGGTGGATCGCGCGCCGACCAGCACCCGGCTGAAAATGTCGCGCCCCAGCTGATCGGTGCCGAACCAATGTTCCGCGCCGGGCGGGCGATAACGCGTCAGAATCGAGATCGCTTCCGGATCAAACGGTGCCACGTGCGCGCCGCCCGCCACCATCAGCAGCGCCAGCAGCAGAATCAGCACACCCGCCGCACCCTGCGGCGAGCGCAGTAATCGTTTCAGTATTTCAGGCATAGGAAATCCGCTTATCGAGCATGACGTAGGCCAAATCCGCGAGGAAATTCACCACGGCATAGGTTGCCGCGAGGATCATCACGCCGGCCTGAATGGTGGGCAAATCGCGCGCCTGTACCGCGACAATCAGCTCCCGGCCAATACCGGGAATGGCAAAAATCTCCTCCACCACCACAATCCCGCCCAGCAGATAGCCGACGTCGAGCGCCACAATGGTGATGGTGGGCAACAGGCCATTGCGCAGTGCATGGCGCCACAGGATGCGCCGGCGCGACAGGCCTTTCAGCCACGCGGCGCGAACGTAGTCGGTGTGCAGCACGTCAACCATTTCTGAGCGCACCATGCGCGAAACGTGTGCCACCAGAATCAGCGCAACGGTGATCGACGGCAGAATCAGGTGCTGAATACCGCTGATAAAATTTTCGCTGAGCGGCACGTAGCCGGTAGCGGGCAGAATCTGCCAGACATCGGCAAACAGCAGCAGCACCAGCGTGGCGGTGACGAATTCCGGAAACGAGATGCCCATGTACGAGATCACACTGACCAGCACATCGGCAGTCTTACCGCGACGCACGGCCGCCCAGATGCCGAGCGGAATGGCGATCACCAGCATCAGCAACAGGGCGCACAGCGCCAGCAGCAGCGAGCGCGACAGCGCCGTCAGCAGCGTTGGCCCGACCGCCAGGCCATTGCGCATCGACACGCCAAAGTTGCCCTGCAACGCCTGTGTCAGCCAGTGCCAGTATTGCAGCCAGGCGGGCGCATCCAGCCCAAGCCGCGCCCGCACCGCCGCCAGCGCTTCCGGCGTGGCGTTTTGTCCCAGCAGCGTGACCGCGGCATCGGCGGGCAGCAGCTGAGTGATGCCAAACACCAGCAGCGACACCACCAGCAGCGTGTAAATCATCAGCAGCAGGCGTTTAAGCAGGTAACTTGCTGTCACGGTCGCTCCTTACAGGCTGCGCTTTGGCGCGTTAGCGGTCAGCCAGACATGATCGAGGCGGAACACCGCACCGCGCGGATGCAGATGATAGCCCGCCACGTGCTCACGACTGGCAGCCAGCAAATCAAAGAAGGTCGGGATTAACGAGGGCACCTCGTCGTGCATCAGCTGCTGCGCTTTGCCGTACAGCTGGGTGCGCAGCGTTTCATCATTGGTTTCGCGCGCCGCCATCACCGCACCGTCGAAAGCCGCATTGTTCCAGCGCGTTTCGTTCCACGCCGCCGTTGAGGTATAGAGCAGAGAAAACACCGCATCTGGCGTCGGCTGCATGTTGTAAAAGCCGACGTAGAAATTGCCCTTCTTCCACACCTGATCGAGATAGGTGCTGTGCGCCATGGTCTGCACATTGATACGGAAACCGCCCGGTTTCGCCATCTCCCGCAGGGCAACCCCCAACTGGGTGCGGGTTGACGGCTTGTCTGAGGCGATAAGCGTTAAATCCAGCCCATTGGGATAACCGGCCTCCGCCAGCAGCGCTTTGGCCTTGCTGTAGTCCAGCGCTTTTTGCGTCAGCTGCGCGTAATACGGATAAGCGGCGTTGATCGGCGTGTCGTTACCCGGCGACCCCAGACCGTCTGCGACAAAATCCACTGATGCCTGGCGGTCCACGCATAACGCCAGCGCCTGGCGGACGCGCACATCATTAAACGGCTTTTGATCGCAGCCCATGTTGACGTTAAGAAACTGACCGGATGCCACGCGCAGCGGCAGCACGCCCGCCGATTTGGCTAAGCGGGCAAACTCGCTCGACTGCGCACTCAGCATCAGATCGGTATCGCCGGCGATCAGCGCGGAGCTTTCAGCGATAGCGTCGGGATACACCACCACTTCCACGCCATCCAGATACGGCCGCGTGGCGTCGTAATAGTGCGGGTTGCGTTTCACCACGATTTTGCGTTCCGGATCGTAAGACACCAGCTGGAACGGCCCGGCCCCCAGCGAGGCGCTACTCAGCTTGTCGTACTGCCCCTGCGCGATATGCGCCGGGATAATTTTGGCATCCGGATAGGCCAGCATCACCGGCAGATCGGCATAAGGCGCCTCGGTCTCAATCAGGATGGTGTTGTTGTCTTTGGCGCTTACCGTTTTAATCGGGCCGATGTTGTGCAGCGCCGGTGAGGCGTTTTTCGGGTCCAGCAGTGCCTGCAGGCTGGCGACCACGTCCGCTGCGGTGAGCGGCGAACCGTCGCTGAAGCGCAGATCGGGCCGCAGCGTGAAGGTCCACTGGGTTAAGTCGTCGTTCGGCTGCCAGGACTGCGCCAGATCGCCTTCCGCTTTCATCGCCTGCGTCAGGCGGGTTAAGCCGCTATACAACAGCTCTGCCACCAGATATTCCGGATTAACCCGCACCTGATGGGGATTGAGCACGCTGACCGCCTGGTCAACGCTGATGCGCAATACGCCACCTTTACGCGGCGTGCCGCCCGGGGTCGCGCTGGCAACGGCGGCAGCCGAGGCACTGAATGACCAGGGCAGCAGCGCCGCTCCGGTCAGGGCGGTTGAACTGGCGATAAACTGTCTGCGGTTTAACCCTTTCATGGCGCACATCTTCTGTTCCTCGTTGGTTTATTAATTACCTTGGGTTGGCTGAAAATCATTGGCGAGATACGCCAGAATCGACTGCGAAAGTGCAATAACATCTGTCATCGTGGTGTATTCATCGGCGGCATGAATGCGGTTATCGGGACGGGCAAGTCCGCCCAGCAGAATTTCCTGAATGCCGGCCTGCTGTACCCAGCCCATATCCGAGCTGGTGGCGGATCCCCAGGCTTTGAATTCTGCTGGCGGGAAGCCGAAGCCCTGGCTGAGCGCCGCCTGCCAGCGCGGCCAGTGCGGACCGGTGGGATCGGCGACCGGCGCCAGATGGCCAATCAGTTGTAGCGTGACGTCACTGGCGGCGCTGCCCTGCATCGCCTTATCCACGCACTGCGTCAGCTCCTGCCACACGTCGGCAAAAGGCTCTTCCGGCGCATAGCGGCGATTAACCAGCAGCTCGAAGCGTTCCGGAATGGTGGAGCCTTTACTGCCACCGTGCGCGGCGGCCAGCGTCAGTAAGGCGGTGAGCGGCTGGCCCTGATAATGCGGCGGCGCGGGCATTGCCGAAACCCGCTGTTCCACCTCGCCTTTCAGCTGATACAGCGCATTCATCAGCGGAAGCGCAGCCTCAATAGCATTGATACCCTGCAGCGGATCGCCGGAGTGCGCCGAGCGGCCGCTGACGATAATTTTGATATCGATACTGCCAAAGCAGCCGGCCCAGATGCGCGGCACCGCGCCGCCGTTGAAGCTGAGCAGGTGACCGTGAAATAACTGCTGCTCCGCCAGATAACGAATACCGGGATAAAGGCCGCCCTCTTCATCGGTACAGAGTAAAAACACCGGGTTATAGCGCAGGCTGAGCTGATAGCGCTGCGCGGCCCGCACCGCAGCCAGCGCGGCCACGATGGTGCCTTTCATGTCCGCGGCGCCGCGTCCGAACAGCTTGTTTTCCGCCACGCTGAGCGCCAGCGGCGGAAAGCGCCAGCCATCACCGGCCGGAACCGTATCGGTGTGAAAGTAGAGATTGCAGTTTTCAGCCGCGCCGGCATCCAGCGCGGCCAGCAGATTCACCCGCTCGCCCTGCGCGCTGCCGTCCGGCGTCTGCCACAGCGCGTCGGGCACCGAAACGCGCTGCAGGTTAAAATGCAGCGGCTGCAGCATCGTGCTCAGCAGGTCGGCGAATGCTGCGTAACCCAGTCCGGGCGGGAAGCAGGTATCCACCGCCAGCATGTGTTGCAGATCGTCAAGAATCTGCGCCTGATCGTCGGCGATATGGGTCAGAGCGCGCTGTAGTGATGAATTTTCCTGCATAAACTGTTCACTTATTGTATTTCTATATAGTTTATAGATAATGCAAATGAACAGCTGGGGTCAATCGGTAATCGGAAACATGCAAAAAAACTATGACGCGCACGACGTTCCTCAATTCAGTCGCCTGAACGAAGGCGAAGGCGCTCCGCTGTACGAAGTAGTGAAGCGCCATATCAGTGAATCCATCCTGCAGGGCGAACTGCCGGCAGGCACCATTTTGCCCAGTGAAAACAGTCTGGCGGCGAAGTTCGGTGTCTCGGTCGGTACGGTGCGCAAAGCGCTGGCGGCGCTTACGACGGAAGGGATGCTGATGCGCCGGCGCAAAACCGGCACGGTGGTGACCGGCTGGGCGCCGCTGCATAACCTCAGCCATTTCTTTCACTATTTTCGTCTGCATGACAAATCGGGCGGTTTGCTGCAGTCGGAAACGCGACTGCTGGAGTATCAGCACAGCCGCGCCAGCGCCGACGAGGCCGATAAGCTGCAGATCGCACCAGGTGACGCAGTGATTCGCCTGAAACGCCTGCGCCGGGTGAAGGGCATTGCGGCCATGCATGAAACGCTGGTGCTGCCCGCCGCGCGTCTGCCCGACTTTCCACCGGCGGAACAGCTACCGCAGCTGCTGTATCGTTACCTGTTTGAGCAGTACGATGTGCGTGTTGCGGCGGTACGCGAGCAGATCAGCGCTACGCTCGCTACAGAAGAAGATGCCAGCCTGCTGGAACTTGCTCTGCCGCACGCGGTGATGGTGATCGATGAGGTCTCATTTGATCAAAGCGCCACGCCGGTGATTCTTGCGCATCACCGTTTCAGCACTGAACACTTTATGTATGTCAATGAGATACGCTGATTACGTAGATGTTTTACTGTAAGGTGTTTCAGATGCGCATCGACGCGCACCTTATTAATTTGCACCAAAACGTAGCGAACGTTGTGAATAACAACCGCTAAGGTGATCTCACTGAACAGGACATTTCCCATGGCAGCACGGCAGCACCATTACCAGATTCACCTTCGCTGGAGCGGCAATCGCGGCGATGGCACAGCTTCTTATACCGCTTACGATCGTGACAGTGAATTACAGGCACCCGATAAACCGCCCATTTTGCTGAGTGCCGATCCGGCATTTCGTGGGGATAAAACGCGCTGGAATCCTGAGGAATTGCTGCTGGCGTCTGCGGCGGCCTGCCATAAGCTGTGGTATTTACACCTGTGCGCCGATGCCGGCATTGTGGTGGAGGAGTATGAAGATGCTGCCGAAGGGAACATGGTCGAGGGGGCGCGTGGCCGCTTTACCGATATCACGCTGAAGCCGCGCATCAAACTGCGCGACCCAGCGGATGCCGATCGCGCGCGGGCATTGCATCATCAGGCACACGAAGCCTGCTTCATCGCTAACTCGCTGAATTTTCCGGTAAACTGCGATCCTGAATTTTTCTGATTATGATGCGCGGGCCAGCGGCGTTTGCCACAGCCGCACGCCGTTGCGCCCGGCGCGCTTCACTTCATACAGCGCTTCATCCGCATGGCGCAGCCAGTCGCTTAACGATTCGGCGCTGACCGCAGGCGCAATACCGATACTGACCGAGCAGCGAAACTCTGCCGAGGCCGGTAAGCGCAGCTGGGCAATCTTCTCTTTTAGCCTTTCGGCCAGCTCCACCACCGATTCATCGCTGGCCTGATGCACGATAACGCCCAGCTCATCGCCGCCAAAGCGCGCCGGAATGTCCTGCAGCCCGACATAGTTGCGCAGCAGCGCCGAGATCTCGGCCAGCAGAAAATCGCCCGCCTCATGACCCCAGCTATCATTGACCACTTTGAAGTGATCGACATCCAGCAACAGCAGATAGCCGCTGCTATCGCCGCGCCGCGTGCTGAGAAATTCACTCTCCAGCCGCCGCTCAAACAGGCGACGGTTAGGAATTTTCAGGCCGGGATCCATCAGCGCGATGCGCTCCAGTTCACGGTTGCGGGTGCGTAAATGCCAGGTGAGATTGTAGGAAGCCACGCTGAGTACCAGCATGTAACAGGTGGCCAGCGGCAGCGTCAGCCAGACGGTTTGCGTGCTGAACGCCAGATGTACGCTGGTGCCATCCAGCAGCCACACCATAATAAACCCGCACAAAAATGCCTGTATGGCGGCAATCAGCTGCGCGCCGCCGCCAGCGGCATAGCGATCCGATGCCAGCACCGCCATGATGACAAAAGAGGGCATCGGGCTTAACGCCATCAGCGCTACCCAGATTCCGCCAAAGGCGGCATCCAGCGTCAGATTCTGGCGTTCGGTACCGGTTGAGTCTTCGGCACGAAGCGCACGCTGATACGCCAGCCATGGCCAGAAAAAGGCGTTCACAAACAGCAGTGCACTGAATGCCAGTCCGCGCTGCATTTCCAGCAACACCGAGAGAATCGGAAAGAAACAGAGGATCGTGCCGAGCTGACGCATGATGAACATACGACGAACGAAGCGTTTTGACCGGCGCTTCAAATGGTTTTCATCAGGCGAGTAGTAATTCATTCACGGAAAATTCAGGTCGACAAAAATGGCAGTGTATCGGGAAAAAGTCGACCTGCGGCGACTTTTTTTAAGAATTTTCGCCTTGCACATTGGCGACACGTAAGTAGGAAGCGCTTAGCCGCCAATAGCAGCAGCGGCCAGCGGGTGAAGTTCGCTGCCGCTGTGCGTGTAGTTAGCTTGCAGCTCCCTGCAAACGAAACTGGCTGACCAGCCGCTGCAGCATGAATGCCTGCTCTTCCAGCGCCTGTGCTGAATGGGATGACGCGCTGACCAGCGACGCATTTTGCTGGGTGGTACCGTCCAGCTCACCTACCGCGCGCGCGATTTGCTCAATGCCGCGGCTCTGCTCATCAGAAGCAGCCGCGATCTCCGCCATGATTTCATTCACGCGTGCGATGCTACTGACAATCTGCTCCATCGTTTCACCCGCGCGCGCTACCTGCTGATGGCCGTTACTGATACGCCCTACCGATTCGCCAATCAGTCGCTCAATATCTTTCGCGGCTCCGGCACTGCGCTGTGCCAGATTACGCACTTCGCTGGCGACCACGGCAAAGCCTCGCCCCTGCTCGCCGGCGCGGGCGGCTTCAACCGCCGCGTTGAGCGCCAGGATATTGGTCTGGAAGGCGATGCTGTTGATCACCGCAGTAATCTCGGCAATTTTCTTTGAACTATCAGAAATCTCGCCCATGGTGCTGACGACGTCATGCACCGCGATACCGCCCTGACTGGCGTTATGCGTCGCTTCCGCCGCGATCTGGCTGGCGAGACGCGCATTGCTGGCATTATTTTTCACCGTGGCGGTGAGCTGCTCCATGCTGGCGGCGGTTTCCACCACCGCAGCCGATTGCTGGGCGGTGCGCGACGACAACTCCAGGTTTCCCTGATGTATAGTGCTGGCAGCCTGCGACACATTGCTGACGCTGTGCAGCACCTCGCCAATCATGCCGCGCAGCCGCGCATTCATGCGTCCCATGGCAGAGGTGAGCTGGCCGAGCTCGTCCTGGCGATTAGTGACAAACTGCGAGCTGAGGTCGCCGCTGGCAATGCGTTCCGCCAGCGCGAGGTTGTGGAACACCGGGCGCGTAATCTGCCGGATAATGGTCCAGGCCACCAGCACGCCCAGCACTATTGCCAGGCTGCCAATCAGCAGCGAGAGCGCCGCTGACCCGTTAGCCAGTTCATCGTTACGCGCCTTAACCAGGGCGATGATCTGTTTGATCGCCGCGCTGCTGTTATCGCCCGCCACTTTGACGGTGTTTTCCGCGCCGCGCAGCTGGCCGTAAATCGCTGCCGCCTGCAGGCTCAGATCTTTGAAACGTCCGGTATCCTGCCATAGCGCGTTAAATCCGCCCTGCTGCTCCGCCGGCAACTGGGTCAATAGCGTGTTCATGTCCTGCCCGGCGCGCTGAAAATCATGTTCCAGTTTATTGCGCAGTGCCTCGCTGACGTTGAAGCGCAGCGCCCAGGCCTCTTCGCGCACATTACTGATAGCAAACAGCAGCTGATAAATCTGGTTGGTGACTTCGGGTGAGCTGACGGGGGTCCGGATTAGCCCGGTATAGCGCGACGTCATGTCCTGCTGGCTCAGCGCATCCAGCTGGCTGCGCAGCTCGTTGAGCTGTTGGGTTGCCTGGGTCATGGCGGTGATGCTGTGCTGAAAACGGGCAAGTTGGCTGGCGACATCGTTGAGCAACCCTCTGGCGTCCGCCGTCCACGGCAACTGCTGGGCCTGCTGCGTCAGTTGCTGTGCGTGCGTGACGTAATCCGTCATGGTGCCGCCCGCTTTGTCCTCGCCGTACAGGTATTTAAGACGATTGATTTTGGCCTGAAAGACTTCAATGTTGATGTCATAAATCAGATTGGTTTTCTGATAGATGTCGTGAATCTGGTTGAATCGTTGCACGCTGAGCGCTGTGGCCAGCGCCACCAGCAGCAGGACGATGCCGAAGCCCGCCGCCAGCTTGCGCGTAATGCGCACATTCCGTAATCGGGAGACCAGTCCCATGTCTCGCTCCTGTCATTGTTGTTTTTGTTAAGTTTGCAGAAGGGGTTATCGGACCGTAACGGGAATTGTTTACTGTTGCGGGGCGAAAATGTGCTGTGTCATAAAAGCGGTCCTGCCAGAGTAGCCTATTCATAGCAAGGCCGGCGATTTCAGCCTGAAATCGCCAGCCATGGTGGGCAATTACCAGCGAGTTGCCAGCATATCAATGACGAAACGGTACTTCACCTCGCCCTTCAGCATACGCGCGAAGGCCGTTTCGATCTCTTCACCGGCGATCAGCTCAATATCTGCCGTGATGTTATGCTCGCCGCAGAAATCCAGCATCTCCTGGGTCTCTTTGATGCTACCGATGGATGAACCGCTGATGCTCAGACGGCGAAACACCAGCGGCGTGACGTTCGGCGACTGATGCGGTTGGTCAGGAATGCCGACCAGCACCAGACGACCATTGGTCTTCAGCGTCGCGAGGTAAGGATCGAGATCGTGCGGTGCCGCCACGCAGTCAATGATGAAATCAAGCGAGGTCTGGCATGCCGCCATCTGCGCGGCATCACGCGACACCACCACGCGCGTCGCACCAAGACGACGTGCGTCAGCACCTTTTTCCGGCGAGGTAGTAAACAGGGTAACCTCAGCGCCCAGCGCGCTGGCCAGTTTTACCGCCATGTGGCCCAAACCACCCAGCCCCACTACCCCGACGTTATCGCCGGCTTTGACGCCAAAATGGCGCAGCGGTGACCACACCGTCACGCCCGCACACAGCAGCGGTGCCACGCCCGCCAGCGCCAGATTTTGCGGGATCGACACGACAAAATGCTGATCGACCACCACATTCTGCGCGTAGCCGCCCCAGGTGCTGTCGCCGGTGTATTTATCGATGCCGTTGTAAGTGGCGGTGAAGCCCGCTTCGCAGTACTGCTCTTCCTGCTGCTGGCAGAAGTGGCAGGCACGGCAGGAATCCACCATCACGCCCACGCCAACCACATCACCGGCTTTGAAACGCGTAACCTGAGTTCCGGTCTCCAGCACGCGTCCAACGATCTCGTGGCCCGGCACCAGCGGATAACGACTGACCGCCCACTCATTGCGTGCCATGTGCAAATCGGAATGGCATACGCCGCAGTAAAGAATTTCAATTTTTACGTCCTGCTGCTGCAGCGGACGCAAGGTAATCTGGCCGGCAGCCAGCGGTTGCGCTGCATCCTGCGCCACCAGTGCGTTAATTTTCATGATGCCTTCCTCAAATTCTGATGTGGGCTGAATGAAGGCGGCAGACTATAATCAACGCGGTGCAGAATTGATAGTAGTCACCATTTGGTGACCATAAAGGAGAGTGCGATGCCTGCCTGGGTTGATGGCAAACTGGTTTTCTATGCGGATTCGCCACCGCGCCGTCTGATGGATCTGTTTTCGGTGAAATGGAGCACGATGGTGCTGCACGCGTTGTATCACTGGCCGGGACAGCGCGCCCGTACCGGTGAACTGCAGCGTAGCCTGCAGGGGATTTCGAAAAAAATGCTTTTTCAGACACTGAAAGAGCTGGAGCAGCGCGGCTTAATTGCGCGTCAGGTTTACGAAGTGATTCCACCGAAAGTGGATTACCGGCTGACCGCACTGGGGATGACCTTCGCCCGGCCGATTGAGCAGATGTATCAGTGGGGATTAGAAAACCAGGCGGCACTGGATGAGATGGAAGCTAACCTTCGCGCGGCAGGCGGCACGCCGGCGGAAAACGCCCGCCCTGCAGCGTCATCCGCCAGTGAATAACCACGCGCGGGTCGCATACTGTTCGTCGCGGCGCGATTTATCTCACACTAAATAGCGCCGCGGTTCGTGGATCGATCCGGTGACCGTTAACCAAACGGCGTTTCGCGTGCCAGCAGGCGGGCGATGACGTTGAGAGCGCCCTCGTCGTTATTACTTTCCGTCCGATACCGCGCGACGGCTGCCACCGGTGCAGCGGCGTTGGCCATGGCAAAGCTGTAACAGGCCTGGCGCAGCATTTCGATGTCGTTGGCGCTGTCGCCAATCGCCAGCACTTCACAATCATCAATGCCCCACTTCTCCTGCAGCAGCGCGATGCCGTGCGCCTTATGACAGCCGGGAATGATTAAATCGACAAAGCCAAATCCGCTGGAGACCGGATGCATGATGTTTTCAATCGCGTTCAGTTCGCTGTGCAGACGCGCCAGCAGCGCCTCGACACCTTCGTGTGCCAGATTCAGCGAAAACTTGAAAATGGTATCGTCGATATCGTACAGGCTGTCGCGCTTCTCCAGCCGGCGATAGTGATTGGCCAGCATGGCGACCACCTCATCCGGCATTGACTTGTGCACATAAGCCCCGTTGCGACCGCACACCACGGTGCTGATCTCCGGTTCTTTGGCGAGAATATCCAGCACCTGATGAACACGCTCCGGCGCCAGCTCGCCGCAGAAAATTTCTTCGTTGCTGTCGGACACCCAGGCACCGTTTTCAGCCACGAAGGCGATCTCATCTTTGATAGCGGGAAAATAGTGCTGCAACTGATAATACTGATTGCCGCTGGCGACCACGAAACGGATGCCTTTCTCCTTCAGCAGCGCGTACTGGCGCGCAAAACGCTGCGCGTTGTACTGCTTATTGTCATCGAGAAATGTCCCATCCATATCCACCGCAATCATTTTTACTGCCATCATGCTCTCCCGTCTCTGTGTGCCGTCAATCCATCCGGCTTTACCAAGGTTTTATCAAGCTTACTCGCGGTGTGGATTAATGAGAATGTGAATAATGAGTTTGTTAACCGCTTTCAGAGATTTCCAGCCCATTTTTTACTGCAATTCGGCCCCTTTTTCTCTGATCCAGGCACAGAACATGTCTGCCATATCGCGTGCGTAAGCCTGAATTTCTGCTGCGCTGCGCGGCGATTCGGAAAAATGCTTGCCGACGTCACCCAGCGTACTGTTGATTAAATCCGCCGCCCGCGCCACCTCAGCTGCGTCACGCTGCGGCAGCAGCTGTTGCAGAAATTCGCACATCACATTCTCGCCATTGGCGCGCGCGGCCTGCACTTCCGGCGCATCCCGGTAAAGCGGCGCGGCATCATTCAGTGCGGTGCGCATCGCCGCCTCTTCACACTCTGAGTGCAGGAACGCCCAGGTCAGCTGATGCAAGCGCTGACGCGGCGTGGATGCGCTGTCGCGCAGAATCGAACCCAGCAGATCGCCGGTTCGCTGCCACTCTTCGCTCTGCAGACGGAAAAGGATAGCGGCCTTGTTGGGAAAATACTGGTACAGCGATCCAATACTGACGCCCGCCCGTTCGGCCACGCGGGCAGTGGTAAAGCGCGTGGCACCTTCCTGCTCCAGAACCTGAGTCGCCGCCTGCAAAATGGCTGCTACCAGCTCACTGGATCGCGCCTGCTGCGGCTTTTTTCTTTCAGAAATCTTAGCGTTACGTTGTGCGGCCATCGTCTGCTCCTGAACGCGAATAGTGAAATGCGAGTAATTAATCGTATTCTGTTCCTGACGCAAAATCCACCTTCTGATGCAGGAACCCCGATGATGAACACCCTGACTTCCGCGCCGCTGGCGCCGCTGCTTAACTATCTGTTTGAGCTGGCGGATAACATGGCGCATCCCACCAATGAAGCGTTTCGCGTGATGTCCGATGAGGAGCAAACGCGTCTGCTGCAGAGCAAAACCGATTACCGCGAACTCTACGGTCATTTAAAGGATGTGCCGCTGGCGGTCTCACGGCAAACCGGCAAACTGCTGTATATGCTGGCGCGCAGCAGCCGGGCGCAGCATATCGTTGAGTTTGGTACCTCGTTTGGTCTCTCCACCCTGCACCTGGCGGCGGCGGTGCGCGATAACGGCGGTGGCCGCATCATCACCAGCGAGTTTGAACCGGGCAAAGTGGCGCTGGCGCGCAATCATTTTGCCGATGCTGGCGTCAGTGACCTGATTGAAATTCGCGTGGGCGATGCGCTGGACACGCTCAGTCAGGACCTGCCAGCCAGCGTTGATATGCTGGTGCTGGATGGCGCGAAGGCGATCTATCCGGAGATTTTGCAGCTGGTGCAGCCCTGGTTGCGTCCGGGTGCCCTGATTGTGGCCGATGATGCCGATTTCAGCCCGGAATATCTGGAAATGGTCCACGGCAGCCGCCTCTATACCTCGCTGCCTTTTGCTGATGGCGTCGAAGTTTCAATGTGGCTGGGATCGCCACATAAAGGCGCTTAACAGCGTCACGTTTATGTTATATCGTTACAATACCGTGCTCTGATTGAGGTTGCTGCGATGAAGGTTACCGTTCCACTGTTAGTGATTGCTTTTGCTTCGGCGAAAGCGGGGGCATTTCAGGCGAAAATCGATCCGTTAAAGCTGGCGCTGAAACCGGCTAACGCGCTCGCCAGCACCGATCAGGCGCAGCCGCTGGCGATTGCCGAAGCGCATGCGCGCCTGGCGACGGCGGTGAGCGGCTGTCAGTGTCCGTTCTGCACCCAGATGCGGCTGGTGAATACCGGGTTATGATGATAGGTCCGTCGCCGCACAGCCCGCTGCGCGGCGACGCTTCAGTCAAACCATGGCTGGAACGGATCCGGCAACTGTGCCCAGCCGTCTGGCCCCAGCGCCATCTCCTCATCGGTCAGTAACGCATAGTGCAACTGCTGACGCAGCACGGTTTCATCCATATCGATACCGATGATCACCAGCTCCTGCCGCGCATCTCCCGTGCCTTCATGCCAGTTTTCGCGGATGTAATGCAGCGTGTCTGCGTCCTGCGGCCAGCGATCTTCAGGCACGCAGGCCCACCACATCCCGGCCAGCCCCTGCCGCGTGACGCCGCCGGCCTGCGACCAGGATCCGGCGTGACGCGGGCGGGTTGCCAGCCAGAAATATCCTTTCGACCGCACCACGCCCTGCATGTGCTGCGTAATCACCTGGTAAAAACGCTGCGGATGGAAGGGACGACGCGCGCGGAAAACAAAGCTGCGGATGCCGTACTCTTCAGTTTCAGGCGTGTGCTCGCCGCGCAACTCTTTCAGCCAGCCGGGGGCCTGTGCCGCAGCATCGAAGTCAAACAGGCCGGTATTCAGCACCTGATCAAGCGCCACCTGACCAAACTGCGCGCGAATAATCCGCGCACGGGGATTGAGCGAGTGCAGAATCGCGGTCAACCGTGCCTGCTCCGCCGCATCAATCAGGTCGGTTTTGTTGAGAATCAGCACATCGCAAAATTCAATCTGATCGATCAGCAAATCGACCACCGTGCGCTCATCCTCCTCGCCGAGCGATTCGCCGCGCGAGCGGACGCTTTCGCTGGAATCATAGTCACGCAGGAAATTGTAGCCATCTACCACGGTCACCATGGTATCCAGCGCCGCCACGGCGGACAGGCTTTGCCCCTCTTCATCGGCAAACGTAAAGGTTTCCGCCACCGGCAGCGGCTCAGAGATGCCGGTAGATTCAATCACCAGATGATCAAAACGCCCCTCTTTTGCCAGCCGGTTGACCTCCAGCAGTAAATCTTCGCGCAGCGTGCAGCAGATGCAGCCGTTGCTCATTTCCACCAGCTTCTCGTCGGTACGTGACAACGCCGCCCCGCCCTCGCGCACCAGCGCGGCATCAATATTCACTTCCGACATATCGTTGACGATCACCGCCACGCGGCGGCCTTCGCGGTTGTTGAGAATATGGTTAAGCAAAGTGGTTTTTCCGGCGCCGAGAAAGCCAGAGAGTACGGTGACCGGCAGCCGCCTGAAGCCGCCGTTTGTGGATAAAGCTGACATAATCACTCCTGAATAATGACATCACGCGCACCTGAAGGGGTGCTGATATCGATATGTTATAACATAACAATATGCAGTGTCATGATCGTCGTGCACTTTTTGTGGGGATTTTGCCTTTCAGGGAAAGCGAACAGCGGGCCGGGCGCCCGCTGCGGGCAATTACAGGTTGTCCGGATAGCTCAGTTCGATGGCATCGTCCGGCAGTTGAGTGAAGGTTTTCACGAGGGTATGGAAATCCGCCACCGGTTTGAGATCGGCAAACTGCTGTGGATAGAGATCCTTCGCGAGGATTTCCATGCCGATAATGTTGTACGGGTGATTGTAGAAGTGATGATACACCCCGTATACGCGCCCCTGCTTCACCGGCGCGATTTGCGCCAGGCCGGTACGCTGCAATAACGTCTGGAACGTGGCACGTACTTCCTGCGGCTGCACGCCGTAACCAAACGGCAGCACGTTGCTGTTTGGCCGCTTTGAACCGGTCATGATGTAAACGTCCGGTTTCATGGCGATGATTTTTTCCAGCGCGACAAAGCCGGCATTGCCTGGCAGCAGTGCCGAACCAATATTTTTGCCGCCGACCGCTTCTACCAGCCCACCCCAGCCATTATGGCTGTGGGTAAAGCAGCAGTTATCGCTGTTACCGGCAATGGGTTCGATAAATACCGTGGGTTTGTTTTTGACCTTCGCAACGGCTTGGGTGATGCGGTCGAAGCGCTGCTGGTAAAAATCGGTGTAGGCTTTGGCTTCGCTTTCGCGGTTCAGCACTTTGCCCAGCAGCGTGACGCTCGGGGCGGTGTTTTGTGCCGGATGCAGTTCATAATCGACGAACAGCACCGGGATGTGCAGGTTGTTCAGCGTGCTCAGCACGCCGGATTGTTCCAGCGCCGGCTTAGCGCGCAGCTGTGCAATCATCAGATCCGGTTTCTGCGCCAGCACGCTTTCCAGATTAACCTGGCCCTGATCGCTGAAGCCCATATCGACAATTTTTGTCGCTTCAGGCCAGCGGCGCTTTAGCATATCCCAGGTTTGCGTATCCTGCTTTTTCGGCAGATTGTTCCAGGCCACGACACGTTTAAACGGATTGTCGCGATCGAGCAGCGCCAGCGTCAACACATCGCGCCCATCCTGCAGAATGATGTGCTGCGGTTCTTTGCTGATTGTTTGCGTGTGACCATCCATGTCGGTGACGGTGAGCGGATAGTCAGTCGCGCAGGCTGCGGTTGAGACCAGAATCCCCATTGCCAGTAACAGGCGCGTTTTCATGCCAAAACTCCGTGGTAAAAGAAATAGTTATTATTATCAATTACCTTAACACAACCTTAATCACGGCAAAATAAGCCCGACGGCACGCGGTTGTAAGCGAATAATACGGCGCCGGGAGCCCGCCGCATTAAGCTGTAGCGAAGCAACGGCTCAGGTGAAATCAGACAATTTTTGCCCGGACGCGATCAGCTCCTGCAACAGCATCTGTCGGCGTTCCGCCGGGGTATCACGACTGACCATAAAGCAGATCGCCGCGACCGCCTGGCCGCTGCGCGAGCGAATCGGTGCAGCCATACAGCAGGTAAAGCTTTCGGACAGACCTTCGGTCATGCAGTAGCCCAGCTGGCCGGCTCGGTGAATCTCTTCAAGGAAGGTCTGCTTATCGAGAATCTGACCACTGGCCAGCCGATAATCCTCCTCCGGAATCAGGTCGAGGATAGCGCTGTCCGACCAGTTACTCAGCAGCAAACGACCGGTCGCCGTCCAGGTGATCGGCACGCGCACACCGATATCAGAGGTGATTTTAAACGGATGGGCGTTGCTCTCCGACAGCACCACGGTGTATTTGTTACCTTCCAGCATACACAGCTGGACGGTTTCGCCATGACGCGCCACGATCTCAACCATAAGCTGATGTGCACGACGGATTAGATCGTTGTGGGCCATGTAGTCCGCACCGTAATAGTGCATTTCACGACCGAAAAATACGGCACCTTCCGCATCAAGCTCAACCAGACCCGCTTCACTCAGCAAACTGACCAGTTCATAAATACTGGAGCGCGGTGCACCGGTCGCTTCGATTAAATCCCGCATCGCCATAGGCTGACGCGCGATATGCAGCTGGCGAAAAATATCAATAACCCGGTCAACACCGCGTGCCCGGGACGTTTTTTCATCCGGCATACGCTCACTCCCCTGTCGTTATGGTGCTACTCATCTGCGTTTAAAAAGAGCTGCATGATACACCCGGCAAACGGAATTACCCATCCCCACAATAATAAAAATCTTTCCGGCGAATTTATTTATCATGCGCTATTTTCGGGCCCCATTGTGGCGCATAAAAAGGATGAGCCTCACTGTTAATTTCGATAGCGGTCACATTTCCATTCAAAAAAATCAGGCACTGGATTTTATTTTGCGATCGCACCAGCACGGCAAAAAATTAATTGCCGATTGGCATATTGCAAAAAAGCAACAGCTGTGCAAATCTCGTCCTATCCGGTATTGCAGATAGCAGTCTGGTATATCAGACAGAAACAGAAGTGTGCAAAGGAGCAGAAATACATGACGATCAAACGTTATGGCATTGAGGGCGGTACCGGTACCGGCGGGCAAAAATTGCCGTTCGCCCGCGCCGTGGAGGCCGATGGCTGGCTGTATATCTCAGGCCAGACGCCGATGCGCGACGGCGAAGTAGTAGAGGGCGGCATCATCGAACAGACACAGTTAGCGTTCGACAACTGCCTCACCATCATGCGCGAAGCGGGTTATCGCGTGGAGGATGTGGTCCATGTGACGGCGGTGTTGACCGACGCGCGTTATTTCAGTTCTTTCAACAAAGTATTCAGTGAGATATTCAGTGGTCATCCACCGGCGCGTATTTGTAGCGTGCAGGATTTAGTGGTCGACTGCAAAGTCGAAGTGGACATGAAATGTTTCCGCGCCGATCGTAAATAAGTAATACCGTTCAACCAGGCTGCGATGTTCATTTTCTTCGCCAACACCAGGCCAGCCTGATATTAATTAGTGCATTTGCTTTTTCAAAAAAATAACCCGAAATACGCGGTGCGGCCGCTGCGCTGGCGATCGTCTATTAAACGGGTGATGCGGAATAACGCCGTCTCGTCAAACATTTAAAGAGAGCATAAAGATGAATGCAACATCGCTGAAATTAAGTGCCAAAACCGTGGCCGGTGCGCTGGTCTTGCTGGCGATAGCAGGCTGTACGCCGACCGAAGAGAAAAAAGAGGCTGGCGCCGCGCCACAGTCGGCGCTGCAAACCGTGCTGCAGCGCGGCACATTGCGCGTCGGTGACTGCCTGAGCTTCGCACCGTTCGGTTTTTATGACAAAGACGGCAACCCGGATGGTTACGACGTTGACCTGGCGAAAGCGCTGGCCAAAGAGATGGGCGTGAAGCTGGAAATGGTCAACACCACCAGCGCCAACCGCATCCCTAATCTGCAAACCAACAAAGTCGATGTGGTGTTTTGTAACTTCACCCGCAATCTGGAACGTGCCAAAGAGATTGGCTTCACCCATCCGTACGTAGTAGCCAGTGAGGCAATGCTGGTGCGCAAAAACAGCGGCATTCAGTCTGCGCATGACATGGCCGGCAAAACCATTGCCACGGTGAAAGGCTCGACCAATGGCGACGAAGTGCGCAACCTCGGCATCGACGTGAAAATCCAGGAATACGACTCATCCCAGGCGGCGATTCTGGCCGTCAAACAGGGCCAGGCCGATGCGATGATCGAGGATAACAACTTCCTCGCTTACCAGGCGAAGCTCGATCCGTCACTGGCCGTAACTAACGAAGCGCTGGTACCACTGGAGTACAACGCCTTTGGGGTGAAACAGGGCGACCAGGTATGGACCAATTACCTCAACGAATTCCTGTTTGAAATCAACGCATCCGGTGAGAACGCCCAGCTGTATGAGAAATGGTTCGGCAGCAAACCGCGTTATCCGCTGAATCCGCAATACTGATTGTCCGCCCACGGCGCAGTCGCACAGGCTGCGCCGCCTGAAGGAGTCATACCATGAGTTATCAATGGCTAACCCTGTGGCGTTACGCCGACACCTTTCTGGAGGCCGCGTGGCTCACGCTGCAGGTTACCCTGCTGGCGTTCGCGCTGGCGGTGGCGCTCGGTCTGCTGGCCGCACTGGCGAAATCTTCACCGCTGGCGCCGCTGCGCTGGATCAGCCACTGTTATGTTGAATTCATCCGCAATACGCCGGTGCTGCTGCAAATTTTTATCATCTTTTTTGGCCTGCCGTCGCTCGGTATCACCATGAGCGCCTTTACCGCCGGGGTGCTGGCACTGGGGATTAACGTCGGTGCCTATTTGTCGGAAACCTTCCGCGCCGGTATTCAGTCCGTGGCGAAGGGTCAGCTGGAAGCGGCCTATATCCTCGGCATTCCGCGTCACCAGATTTTTCTCAGCGTGGTGCTGCCGCAGGCTGCTCGCGCCGTCTGGCCGGCGATCATCAATAACCTGATTCAGCTGCTACTCGGTACGTCGCTACTCTCGGCAATCGCCCTTCCGGAGCTGACCGGTACCGCCACGGTAATTAACGCGCGCACCCTGCTTTATATCCAGACTTTCAGCGTCGTTGCCCTGGTGTATCTGGTGCTAAGCAACCTGTTTTCATGGCTTGGCACCGTGGCCGGACGCCGGCTGTTCCACCCGCCGCTGGTGACGCCGGTAAAAAAGTCCGGCTGGCGGTGGGCAAAAAAATGGCTGATTAATCCAGTGAAACGGGAGAATGCGTTATGAGCGAACTTATCATTAGCTCGCTGCCAATCCTGCTGAAAGGGCTGGTCATCACCTTACTGCTGTCCATCGCCGCTATCGCCGGCAGCACCCTGCTCGGTTTACTGGCCGCGGTGCTTCGCACCAGCCGTCTGCCGATCGCCAGAGAGATTGCCGTGCTGTACACCGAGCTGTTTCGCGGCACGCCGGTGCTGATCACCCTGATGTTCATTTACTTCGGTGTGGCCTATTTTGGTTATGAAATCAATCTGTTCGCCGCCGGCATTCTGGGCCTGAGCATTTATCAGGGCGCTTACATTGCTGAAGTGTTCCGGGCCGGCATTGAAGCCGTGCCGAAAGGGCAGTGGGAAGTGTCGTGGATCCTCGGATTATCAAAACGCCAGACGTTTCTCAGCGTAGTGCTGCCACAAACGCGCGGCATCGTACTGCCGCCGCTGGTGGGCCAGTATCTTTCGCTAATCAAAGATACGTCGATTGTCAGCATGATCGGCATGTCGGAGCTGATGCACCAGGGGCAGGCGATTGTTGATCGCATTGGCCAGCCGGTGGTGGTTTACGGCCTGGTCGCCCTGCTCTACTTCGCTGTCTGCTTTCCGCTTTCCCGTTGGGTTCAACATCATCAAACCAGGAGCCAGTTATCATGAGCAAATCCGCCATTACGCTGAGCCGTATTACCAAATCCTTTGGCGCAACTCAGGTACTGAAAGAGATCAGCCTGGACGTGTCGCCGGGCGAAGTGCTGGTGCTGATTGGCGCCTCCGGCTCGGGAAAAAGTACCGTGCTGCGCATTATGAGTGGTCTGGAAACCGCCGACGGCGGCGAAATCTGGGTCAATGAAGTACCGCTGCACGACCGTAAACGCAGCAGTGAAATTTGCGGCCACGTCGGCATGGTGTTTCAGCAGTTCAACCTGTTCCCCCATAAAACCGCACTCGGCAACGTGACGCTGGCGCTGATCAAAGCGCAGAAGCTGTCCGAAGCGGAAGCGAACAAACGCGGCATGGCGGCGCTGACGCGCGTTGGCCTGGCGGAGCGCGCGCATCACTATCCGGCTCAGCTTTCCGGCGGCCAGCAACAGCGTGTGGCGATTGCCCGCGCGCTGGCGGTCGAGCCGAAAATCATGTTCTTCGATGAAGCCACCTCCGCACTCGATCCCGAACTGGTTGGTGAAGTGATGGAAGTGATGCGCAGTCTGGCCCGTGAAGGCATGACCATGGTGGTGGTGACGCATGAGATGGGCTTTGCGCGTAAAACCGCCGATCGCGTGGTGTTTATGGACCAGGGGGTGATCGCCGAACAGGGTTCGCCGGAGCAGATTTTCGTTAATCCGCAGAATCCGCGCACCCAGCAGTTTTTATCGCGCGTGCTTGAACACTAACAGGAGGCAGGATGTCGATTCACTTCCCTTTGCAGGCCGACGGCGCGCTGGATGCGCTGCAGCCTGCGCCGCGGTTTAAATCAGTGGCCGGAACGGGCAATCAGCCGCTGGCTAACGGCACGCCGGTGTTTAACAGCCCTGAAGTTTTCTCACCGCTGATGCTGATGAAACAATCGGCGCTGGAGAATAACCTGCGGCAACTGGCGGCGTTCTGCCAGGAAAACGGCGTGATGCTGGCCGCGCACGGCAAAACCTCGATGTCGCCGGCGATTCTGCGCCGTGCCGTCAGTGAAGGCGGCGCCTGGGGCCTGAGCGCAGCGACGCCGGCCCAGGTGCGCGCACTGCGCCAGTTTGGCATCCGCAACGTGTTTCTCGCCAATGAACTGGTGGATCCCGCCGGGATCCGCTGGATTGGCCAGTGGCAACAGCAGCATCCCGACCACGGCTTTCTCTGTTATGTGGATTCGCTGCAGGGCGTAAAACTGCTTGAGCAGCATCTCGGCGGCGCGCAGATCGCCGTACTGCTGGAGATGTCGGTCAGCGGCGGCCGTACCGGCTGTCGCTCGCCGCAGGCTGCGCTGGAAATCGCCCAGGCAATCCATGATAGCCGCTCACTGCAGCTGGTGGGTGTGGCCGGTTATGAAGGTGCGCTGGGTGCCGGACGCGATGCCGCAGGCGTGCAGCGGGTGAAAGATTACTGCGAGATGATGATCGCGACCGCCGCGCTGCTGGCTGAACACCAGCTGTTTGCCAGCGGAGAAATTATTCTCAGCGCCGGCGGTGGCGCGTGGTTCGATGTGGTCGCGGCCTGCTTCAGCGCGGCACAGTTGCCGCTGCCGGTCACGCCGCTGATTCGATCCGGTGCGTACATGGCACACGACAGCGGCTTATATGCACGCATTGCCCCCTTTGCGCAGCCGGGAGCAACGCACCATTTCAGCGCCGCACTGGAGATCTGGGGCCGCGTGTTATCGCGTCCGGAGCCGGGGCTGGCCTTTGTCGATTTCGGCCGGCGCGATGTGCCGTTCGATCAGGATCTGCCCAATCCGCTGTGGATTCGTCAGGCGGACGGCAGCGCACCGCGCGCGGCTACGCATTTGCGCATCACCGACGTCAACGATCAGCACGCTTATTTGCAGTTACCGGCGGACGATCCGCTGCAACCGGGCGACTGGATTGGCTGCGGCATTTCCCATCCCTGTACCGCATTTGACAAGTGGCGTTATTTACCGTTGGTGGATGATGACTATTACGTCACCGATTCACTGGAAACCGCGTTCTGACGCTTTTTCAGCCACAAAAAAGGCTGCCAGTGCTGGCAGCCAGTTCTGGCACATCCCTGTGCGACCATGCGGGTCGGCGTTGTGCCTTCAATGAACACATAATAACACAGATTATAATTAGCAGGCTAGTTATTTATTGCCAGCGCCAGCTTCACCGCGTCCTGCGCATGGATTAATGTGGTATCGAACAGCGGCACCGCCGCATCCTCCGCTTTAACCAGCAGCGTGATTTCGGTACAGCCAAGGATAATGGCTTCAGCCCCTTGTGCCACCAGCTGAGCGATGATGTCACGGTACTGCGCGCGTGATTCTTCACGGATCACGCCGAGGCACAGCTCCTGATAAATAATGTCGTGCACCGTTATACGTCCGGTAGCGTCCGGTACCAGCACCTCGATGTCATATTGCTGCTCAAGGCGCCCTTTATAGAATTCCTGCTCCATGGTGAACGCGGTCGCCAGCAGACCGACGCGTTTCACGCCGGCCTGACGAATGCGTTGTGCCGTGGCGTCAGCGATATGCAGCAGCGGAATGCGGGTGGCCGTGGTGATCTGATCGGCGACTTTGTGCATGGTGTTGGTGCACAGCACAATGAAATCCGCCCCGCCCTTCTCCAGGCTACGGGCGGCTTCGGCCAGGATTTCACCGGCCTGCTGCCATTCACCGGCGACCTGCAATTTCTCAATTTGCTGAAAATCGACGCTGTACATCAGGCTGCGCGCCGAGTGCAGTCCGCCCAGCTGTTGCTTTACCTGTTCATTGATGATGCGGTAATAGAGCGCGGTGGATTCCCAGCTCATGCCGCCAATCAGGCCAATCATTTTCATCAGTTACCGTTCCCCACGGAAATTAGCTCGTCTGGCACTGTACGGTATTCAATGAAGGCTTGAAAGCATCGCGGCGCTGAACCGCATCGCAGGCACAAAAAAGCCCGGGATAACCCGGGCTAAGCACGTTAACGGAGAAAAGGATTGTTATTATTTGTACAGCTCAGCAGTCATGTCCACGCCGTTGTCTGCGCGGGCGCTGGTGATTTTGTAGCTGTCCGCACCACTCGCTTTAGCCTGAGCGGCAACCTGGGCTTCAGCGCTATCCAGCGTGCTGCCGTGAACGGAGATGCTTTCAGCGGCGAAGCTACCGAAAGAGATCATAGAAAGAGCAGCAACAGCAGCTATGGTCAGAGTTTTTACGTTTTTCATGGTCATATTCCTTCAATGTTTGGGTCAGAGCTGAATGCTCTGCATGGGAGTTATAGTAACCATTGTTATTATTACCGACCTAACAAAAAGTGCGATCTTAATCACACTATGTGCGGTTTTGCTCTGCCAGCGGCTGCGGCCAGCGCGCGCCAGGAAAGAGCGACAGACGGATATTGAACAGATGAAACAGCGGCGCAAACAGCGCATTTTCCTGCTGCGCCGCCGCCTCCAGCCGCAGCAGTAACACATCAAGCTCATGCAGCAGCGCAGGCGATGGCGTGCTGTCCAGCGTTTTCAGCCGCTGCTTAAGAAACTGGCTCAGCTCGTGAAACATGGCTGCGCTTTCTATCTGGTTCGCCAGCAGCAGGTGCCGATGACGGGTGTAATAGTCATAGCAGTTAGCCCCGAGCCAGGCCTCCGCAATCAGGTTACCGCCCGCCACCAGCTCCGGTGCCGGATCGACGCGTTTACGCGGCAGAATCACGTTTACTCTGTCCAGCGTGCGTGCGACAAATTGCTGCCGCGCCGTCAGCGTGGCGGTGTTCATGCGCAGCGCGGTGATAAACTGCAGCAGATCGCGAATGCCTTTACGCAGCGCACGCGTGGCCGTCCATGCCGGGCGTTTGTTGCGAATCAGCAGCGTCAGCACCAGCGCAACGGCAATGCCCACCAGCGTGGAGATCATGGCATTCACTATAAGCTGCAAGTCGGGTTTGAAATGGTGGCTCATGCCGATCAAACCGGGGATCTGCGTGGCAACGATGAGACCGATCAGGTTGGTGGACGGATTGGCAATCACCAGCCCTAAAGCAAATAATCCCGGCGCGAGGCAAATCACCAGCGCTTCAAACGTCACCGCCTGTGGGATCAGCAGCGTGACGTAAATCAGGCTGATCGCCATGGAGATTAGCACGCCCTTCAGAAACAGCTTCATTGGCGCGATGGGGCTATCCAGCCCGGCGAAGAACGAACACAGCACCGCCGCCATCATCGGCGCGGTTGAACCATCACGCCAGCCGCTGCCAATCCAGAACAGGCAGCTGGCAAAGGTGGCGATAAAGGCAGTAAAGCACGACAGGAACAGCAGACCTTTATCGACATGTTTGTGCGCGCGTGAGGCCTTGCCCGGTTTCACCGCTGGCGTCCAGTCACTGACGCGCTCGCTGACGCTGTGGTAAGCATCAGCAATACGGACAAAGTTGAGTAACCGTTCCAGCAGACCGATGAGCAAAATGCTCTCTTCACTGTTAAGCCGCCCTGCGCGCCAGGCCTGCTGCAGCTGTTCCTGAGCGTCGGTGAGGCGATCGCGCACCGGCTGCTGCACATCACCGTTCAGCCATTGTAAAAATTGCTGAAAGGCCGTCGCGACATAATCGGGAAAGCGGATCTGCTGCTGTGCCAGCAGATTCAGACGCGATTCAATGGCGGTGAGCGTCGGGATAAGGTACGACAGATGCTGATACTGCACGCTGACCAGCCGCACCAGCCGCCGCGCGGCATCCCCTTCATAAACGCAGTGGGTGATCAGCGTTTCGACGTTAAGCGGATAGTTGGCCATCTGCACCAGAATATCCTCGCGCTCCAGCGATTTTGCCGCAGGCATCGCCGTCATCAGCTCGCTACACAATTTACGCGCGTTCTGATACCACAGCCCGACGCTCTGTTCGAGCAGATGGCGCATCGAAACCGGGAAGATCAGCCGATGCACCAGGCTGCTGCAGACAATCGCCACGGTGATTTCCTCAATGCGGGAAATTACCGTATAGGTAATGGCGCCGGGCGAGGTCACATCGGGAAAGCCCATAATGGCGGCGCTGTAGCCGGCCAGCATAAAGACGTAACTTTTTGGCGTGCGGTCGTGCAGCGAGAGATACAGGCAGACGGCAACCCAGAGTGAAATACACAGGCTGAACAGCATCGGCGACTGGACCGTAGCCGGATAGATCAACAGAGTAAACAGCCCGCCCAGCACGGTGCCAAAAAAGCGAAACACCGATTTGGACACCGTCGAAGCGGAATAAAGCTGCGAGGCAACATACACGGTGGTCAGTGACCAGGCGGGTTTGTCCAGGTTGAGTTCCAGCGCAAGATAAAAAGCCAGAAAGGCGGCCAGACAGGTTTTGGCAGAGAACAGTACGGCGCTTCGGGAAAACCACTTCATAGAACGGGAGCAACCTATAGCAGGCAACGTTATCGCTTATCCTGACAGAAGCCTGCGGCGTTGACATTTTGATTTGTTATACAAATTATTACCGTGCTAATTATCCGGTTCTCTATGCAACTTGCCCATTACAGTGAATGCTGATGCAGGCTGAAATTAGAGTTATAAGCGATATTAAAAAGTTATTTATTGGTTATATAACAACTTTGCCAGGATGGAGAAAAAACCACGAGAGACGCCCCATGAAAGCACAACGTTTTGCCCTGAGCGCACTGGCACTCAGCTTCGGCCTGCTCGCCACGCACGCCTTTGCCGCCAACCCGGAAACCGTCACCATCGGTTATCAGAAAGCCAACATTTTTGCACTGCTGAAATATCGCGGCACGCTGGATGAGACCTTAAAAAAAGAGGGTATCGCGGTGCGCTGGGTGGAATTCCCCGCCGGCCCGCAAATGCTGGAGGGGCTCAACGTGGGCAGTATCGATCTGGCCGCCACCGGCGATGCGCCACCCGCCTTCGCGCAGGCGGCAAAAGCCGATCTGATTTATCTCGGACATTCACCCGCCAACCCTAAAACCGAAGCCATTGTGGTGCCGAAAGACTCACCCATCAAAAGCGTGGCCGATCTCAAAGGCAAACGCGTTGGCCTGAACAAGGGTTCAGACGTTAATTATCTGCTGGTGAAAGCACTGGAAGATGCCGGGCTGAACTATAAAGATGTCACGCCGGTTTACCTGCCGCCGGCCGATGCGCGCGCCGCCTTCCAGAAGGGCGCAATCGATGCCTGGGTGATCTGGGATCCTTACCTGGCTGAGGTCGAAGCCAACGCCGGCGCGCGTGAAGTGCGCAACGCCGAAGGTCTGGTGCCGCACTACACCTTCTATCTTGCCAGCCGCCCGTTTGCCGAAAACCACCCGCAAACGGCTAAGCAGGTGGTTGACGAGTTGAGCAAACTGAGCAACTGGGCCAATCAGCATCAGGATGAAGCCGCCGCGATTCTGGCGAAATCCACCGGTCTGGATAAATCCATCTGGCAGACCACGCTGCAACGCCTGCCTTATGGCGCGTCACGCATGTCACCGCAGGTGTTTGCGGAACAGCAGACGCTGGCGGACACCTTCACCCGCGTCGGCCTGCTGCCGGTGAAGGTTGATGTGCGCAGCGCGACCTGGTCGCTGGATAAGAAATAACCTCTTTAAGTTCTGGCGATTTGGCGCCCTGACCTGAAGCGGAGTAAGCCTGTTTTCCACGGCCGGACGGTAAGTTACCGCATCCAGCGGGAAAACTTATCGCCCTCCGCTTAACCTTTCACAAGGAGGGCATGCCGGCTCATCTGATCACATCGACCGGTACCTGACGTTTATTCAGCTGATTTTCAGCTTAAACAGCCGATTCATTGCCACCCGGCCTGAATCGGTTACGTTGACTTCACGGTATCCCTGTATACGCTTTACCCATTCTTTTTGCAGGAAAAGCGTAAACAGGGCTGAGCCCGCGTCACCGCCGAGGTGGAAACGCCTTTCACTCCAGTCCAGACAGGGGCAACAGGGCTTGCGCCGTGTGCGGGAGTTAAGTAAAACGCCCATGTTCTCAAAATGGATTTTGCCGGCTGATGTCAGTCCCGAACCCTCTGCTTCCAGCCAGTTTTCCCTAAGCATAAAGTCATAAATTTCGACAGCAAGCTCGCCTGCCAAATGGTCATAGCAGGTGCGTGCATAACGCAGATGAAGCGGCGTACTGGAAACGGGGGCCTTAATGGTCCCCATGGAAACCCCCATCAGGTTTTCCAGCAATCCGGCGATAGGATGGCCAGCCAGACTGTAATAGCGATGACGACCCTGCATCATGCAAATGACCAGACCGTTGTTGAGGAGTCGGTTCAGATGCCCGCTGGTTGTCGAGGCTGCTATGCCAGCCACTACGCTAAGTTCGGTCGCTGTCCATGCGCGCCCGTCCATCAGCGCGCACAGAATAGCCACCCTTGACGGGTCTGCCAGCGCAGATGCCACCATTGCCATTGATGTTTCAAGGACATTATCCGGCTCACTTTCGCGCGTTTGGTTAACAAGGTTCATTCAGAAGCTACTGCCCATTTTCGGGTTACTTCGGCTGCCCGGACATCATCATCCGTAATGAGAATGAGCCGGTTATGGTGGTCGCTGTACTGTACCAGAATATTGATGCCGTTCCGGGCAAGCGTGTCAGCGATTTCGCCCAGCTCTCCGGGACGTTCCTGCGCTAATTTTCTGACCAGAGGACGACATAGGTTGCCGACTTCAAAACCGGCTTCAGTTAATACCGTGCGCGCTTTATAACCGTCTTCAACCAGAAAGTGCGCATGTCCGCCTTCCGGTGTTGTAAATACGCCACCTCCTTCAAGACCCACACCGTTTTTCCCCAATACACTCCCCAGTAAACCCAGCGAGCCCGGGCTATTTTTGAGAATAACGTGAATGTCATGCATGCTGATTGGTTCCCTTTTCAGAAGAGTAATCACGGAAAACGCTGGCTACCCGTATTCTGTAGAATGAAAAAATCGACTGCCTGCCTTCTTGCTGCGCGGCCTGATGCATCACATTGCGTTTCCACCCGGCGACAGCATCCTCATCTTCCCACCAGGACAAAGAGAGGATCTTGCCGGGCGTGGTCAGGCTCTGGAAGCGCTCAATGGAAATAAATCCAGGCGTGTCGGATAACAGAGGTTTCAGCTCAGAAGCGAGCTGAAGATATCGCTCCTGAGCTGCTGGCAGGGCTTCTGCCTCAAAAAGTACTGCAATCATGTTCCGCTCCGTCGTTTATTTTCGGGCAGCTTAATGAAGACGAAACCATGTTGCTTCGGTCAGTACCGAAGTGTGTTTGTTAGCGAAGCCATCGGCATGAATAAGCGATAAACAGCAAGCTCAGGAGTTAAAAGGCGGGAATGGGGATCCACTGGCAATGACCGCTTCTGCTACAAAGCGGACCCGGATACAATTCGATGTCTGGTGTAAGCGAAAAACAGACATGACAAGCAGTTTAAAACTTACACCCTGATGGCTTTATAAAAATGGCATCAATACTAAAATTTACGCTTATCCTGGAATGGAGTTAAACCTGTGAACATAAATATAAGAACCGCCCAGGCAGCTGATATCGATGGCATGTTTCATGTCAGAATCTCAGTTATCGAGAATCATTTAAGTCGTGAGGAAATGCAGCGAATCGGGATTACCGAAAACGTAGTAGCTGATTTGATTGAAAAGAGTTGCTGTGCATGGGTTGCGACTGATAACGAAAAAATTATTGGTTTTTCTATGATTTTACCTGATGAAGGCTGCCTTTTTGCTGCCTTTGTTCTCCCGGAGTACGAAGGCAGGGGTATAGGCCGCAGGCTTGTTGAAATCGCGGAAAAGGAATTATTCAGGCATCATGAGATTGCGTGGCTTGAAACTGACAAAAAAAGTCGTGCAGCAAAATTTTATATACATCTCGGCTGGGCCAATAAAATTGACATCAATGACACTGATATCAGGTTAGAGAAACATCGCTGAGTTGAATCCTCAGCAATATTCATTGATGTCGGCTCCTGGCACAGAGCGCGCCGTCTGGTCAGGTTAGAAACTATTTTGCCCGGTCAATGCTGACATATAGGCATCACCCCAAAGCCGACATTCCAGGCTGGACTTGTCTACTTCAAGGCAGAGATCGACATCCGCGGCGAATCCACGTTGCATCAACTCTATAGCAGACGAACACTCCCGTAGAAGCACCAGGTTTTGCTTCTGGTAATGCTGCCAGACAGCCACCGCAGCCTCTGCTTCTGGTGAGCAATTTTGCCGCCCCATTGCAGCGATAATTCCGCCAGCAGCTACGTAATCCTCAATACTGGGCCGAAGGCTACCATCAGGCCAGCGTTCTCCCGCAGGGATCACCAGAACACGCCCGAAGGAACGGCAGGCATTCGCGGTCGCAGACATGTTTCTGAAACAACCGCTAAAAACTGCTATTCCTGCATCCCTTGCTTTGAATGAAACGGCTGAACCGTTAGGCGATGGGAGGACCAGTTTTTCACCCTCGCTGATGTTTCTTAGCGAAGCCGGCGATAGGCTGTAACCTTCACCGCTGAATCGTCTGTCCGGACTCGCTGTGCTGGCTCCCATTTTCAAACCATATTCAATAGCAGAAGCATCTTTCCAGGGGTACGGATAGACACAGGCACCATTATTGACAGCCATACTGACGCAAGTTGAGAACGACATAACGTCAACAATGACAACGCAGTCGACCTCCCCGGCAAGATGCTCTACCGCAGGCAGGCCCCACTCAAGACGAACCGCAAATTTTTCCTGACTGAACCATTGCACGAGGCTTTCTCCGTTATCCCCACGCCCTGTTTTGCATCACCACCCGGTACCCGTCGGGATCGACGAAGGTTTGCCCATTCACATCCCAGTAAGGATTAAAAGAATTCGTCCGTTTAAAACCCGCTTCAATCATGGTTGCACATGCCAGCTTCCATGCATTTTCATCCGGATAATAGAGGACGAGGAGATCGTCTTCGGTTGGCGCGGGTTGAACGGGATGTCCCGGGCAGCAGGTGAATTCGAGGTGCCAGTCGAGGTCTTTTCGCCCCAGCATCACGCCATTGAAACCGTCGTGATCGTGGAATTCGGCAATTTTTTGCAGACCCAGTCCCTGACTAAACATCAGCACCGATCGTTCAAGCTGGGAGACGGGTCTGGCAATGCGCATGTGCGTAAACATCTGGCTTGACTCCTGAAAACGTTTTTCTGGGTGTTGTTAACCAGGTAGAGTTTACACATGATCGGGCTGGTCATTTGTCGATGAGAGCCTGCGCAACCTGCCTACCCGCGTTGTGCATGTCATGCTACAGCACCGCGGCGGTATAACCGGAGCAGCGGCATCCGTTATTCAGGTTTTCCCGATCGGCGCACTGCGCAGCGGGCGACAAATCAGGGTCATGGCAACGGCGCTGCACAGGGGAAACAGCGCCAGCAGCAGCCAGGGATAAACAGCCTGCGTTGAGGGAATAAGCGCGTTATCCAGCAGCGGTCCAGACATTAAATTTCCGGCCAGCACCGCGAAGCCGCCGGCAGTGGCCAGGGCGCCATAATGTGCACCCAGCGTCGCGGGGTCGGCAAAGCGGGGAATCAAATCTTTGGCCGACGGCACCAGCAGCATCTGGCCGAATGTCAGAAACGTCACCAGACACACCGCAGGGATTAACCGCAGCCAGCCGTCAGGCGGCGTGGTTGACGCGAACAGGGCCACGCTGGCAAACGCGGCGGAGAGCAGCAAAAAACCCACCGGTAAAACTTTTACCGTCCCCACGCGTCGTGCAAAGCGCGCCAGCGGCAGCTGAAAAGCGATGATCAACACCGAGGCCAGCATAAAGAGCGGGCCGAGATCTTTCTCGTTGCCGCCTGCTCGCCGAATCTCCACTGGCAACGCCAGATACAGCTGGTTGTAGCTCAAAAGCCACGAGCTGTAAGCCACGATGAAAGCGACAAAACGCGGCTGGCGGAAGGTCATCCACCAGGGGACAATTTTCAGCGCCTGTTTGCTGTTACCTGTAGCAGGGAGAAAAAAGTACAGCACCATCAGCGCGATGACAAAGACCGCGGCCCCTGCCAGCGCCACCTGGCGGAAACCGAATCCGGTCAGCAGTGCGCCAGCCACCGGGCCCAGTACGGCACCGAGTTCGCCGCACACCGCAAACAGCGCAAACCACTCCGCGCGGCCGCGCTTGCCTTTGGCCTCGCTTTGCGTTCCCGCTTTGGCCAGCAGCGCTTCAATTGACGGAGAAAACAGCGCACCGCCGATGCCCGTCAGACAGGCACCCAGAATGATCGGCCACAGCGATTGCCCCAGTGCCAGCAACAGATAACCCGCAATCCGGACCAGACAGCCACACAGGATAATGATCTTTGCGCCGTACCGGTCAGAGAGCGCCCCACCGAGAAGAAACATCCCCTGCTGGGAGAAGGTGCGTAATCCCAGAATCAGCCCGATAACGCCGCCGGAGAGCAACATATCATCGCGTAAGAATATCGCCAGAAAGGGAACGACCGCGTAAAAGCCAATGTTGAAAACAAACTGGCTGCCCAGCAAAACGCCCGGGCGCAGGGTAGAGACAGGACGCAGCGAGAACGGAAGCATGCTACCTGACCCTAAAGAATAAAATGAATGTGCTTCTTGCCATGAAAGCGGGAGATCTCAATTTTGGTTTTCACCCGGAATACCTGCCAAAGCAGCGCCTCGGTCAGGATATCCTGCGGCGTGCCGGTTGCGATGATTTGACCGTTCTGCATCACGATCAGCGAATCACAGAACATCGATGCGTGGTTGAGATCATGAATGGCGACAATGCTGGTAACCGGTAACTCGCTGATCAGCTGCATTAATTGCATCTGGTGATGGATATCCAGATGGTTGGTGGGTTCGTCCAGCAGAATTTCGCTCGGCGATTGCGCCAGTGCGCGGGCAATGTGCACACGCTGACGTTCGCCACCGGAGAGACTCAGCCATCCCTGCTCACTTTTCTCCAGCATGTCCACGCGCTGCAGGGCGGCCGTCACGGTTTCGTCATCGTGCGCGCTCCAGTTGGAGAATGGCGAATGATGCGGAATGCGCCCCAGTTTCACCACATCGCGCACACGCATATTGGCGTCAGTCATGCCGTGCTGCTCGACGAATGCCACCCGACGACCAAGCTGTTTGCGGGCAATGCGGGCGATATTTTGCCCGTCCAGCGTCACACAGCCGGCATCCGGGCGCCGCAGGCCGGCGAGGATGCGCAGGAGGGAAGATTTGCCGCAGCCGTTAGGACCAATCAGCCCTACCGTTTCACCACGGGAAATGTGCAGCGACACGTTATCGACGATGACCTTTTTTCCGACCTTCCAGCTAATGTTGTCAGCGGAGATACTCATTATTTATTCCCCGAACGCCAGATAATCACCGCAAAGAATGGTACGCCAACCAGCGCGGTCACCACGCCCACCGGCAGGCTTTGCGGGGCAATCAGCAGGCGCGACGCGATATCTGCCAGCACCATCAGAATGGCACCGGCCAGTGCGCTTGCAATCAGCAACGTGCGATGCAGCGGACCAAAGAAGAAACGCATGACATGCGGCACCACCAGGCCAATAAAACCAATTGAACCGGCCATGCTGACGATGGTGGCGGTGATAAGCGCGGTGGCGATAAAGAGCGCAAGGCGCACCTGAGGCACCGCAATACCCAGCGAGGCAGCCGCATCGTCACCAAAAGTGAACGCATCCAGCGCCCGGGAATAGTAGAGGCAAATGGCCAGCCCGATGGTCACTACCACCAGCACCAGCTGGAATTCCGGCCAGCGCACGCCACTGAAGCTGCCCAGCAACCAGAACATCACATCGCGCGCCTGCTGCGCACTGGCAGAAGTGCTGATGGTGTAAGCGGTGATGGCATTAAACAGCTGGGAAGCCGCAACGCCAGCCAGGATGGTGCGTTCATTACCGCCGCGCGCCCCTTTCGTCAGAAAAGCGACAAAGGCAAAGGCGGTGAAGGCGCCGGCAAAGGCTCCCGCCGACAGCGAGACGGCTCCGCTACCGATGCCCAACACCACGACAGAAACCGCCCCGGTGGAGGCACCGGCAGAGACACCGAGCACATAAGGCTCAGCCAGCGCATTCTTCAGCAGGCTCTGCAAAACGGCACCGCAAATCGCCAATCCGGCGCCACAGCATGCCGCCACCAGCGCCCGGCTCAGGCGAAAGTCCCAAATCACACTTTCGTAGATGCGGCTCAGGGGAACGTGCGTGAGCCCCATTTTATTACTGATGGCATAAAAGACGCTTTTTAGCGGGATCGACAGTTCTCCGACGCTGACACCGGTCGCAATCACCAGCAATAATAACGCGACGGCAGCCACCAGCGAGGCGGTCAGGAATAGCCCCTGTCGCGCCTGAACAACAGCGATGGTCATCAGTTCAGTTCCAGTTTTCTCATTTGCTCACCCACCTGTTCGGCTCCGTAGATAGTGCGGATGGTCGGGTTCATGGCCTGGCCATCCATCACCACGATGTGGCCTTTTTTTACCGCATCCAGCTGGCTGACGGCAGGATCGCTTTTCAGGAATTTGATTTTCTCTTCGGCTTTATCCAGCGCCCAGCGATTGCGATCGAGACTGGAGACCACGATCACATCCGGATTGGCAGCAATGATGCTCTCCCAGCTGACCGTCGGCCATTCGGTCTCTGACGTGATGGCATTGTGCCCGCCCAGCACGCTGGCGATGAATCCGGATGGACTGTTTTTACCGCCCACATACGCATCTGCAGACGGTGACGAGCTTGAGAACCAGAACACAAACGAGAGATCTTTTTTGCTGCTACCAAACTCCTGACGCAGTGCCGCTTCACGTTTTTTGAAATCGGCAATCACCGCCTGGCCACGATCTTCCACGTTGAAAATTTTGGCGAAGTCCTGAATCTCCTGATACAGGTACGTCATATCCCACAGCTGCTGGCGACTGCCATACATATCCCCTGCGGCTTTTTTGGTGGCGCACATTCCTGGCGACACATAACTGTTCACGCCAAGGGTGATTAAATCTTCGCGTTTTGCCACCTTGCTCTCGGGTCCCAGCAGCAGCGGCGTCTGGGCAGGAACGAAGTCCGGATTTTGCGCCAGCACGGATTCGAGGGTGGGGATTTCTACCGTCAGCGTTTTGATTTTTGCATTCTGTTCAGCCAGCTGTGGCAACACTTTAGTTGGCCAGAACGCGCTGGCGATGACCTTATCCTGCAGGCCGAGCAGCAGCAAAATTTCTGCGGTATTTTGCCCCAGCGCCACCACGCGCTCAGGCGGTTTGGTGAAGGTCTCTTTATAGCCGCAGTTTTCAATCGTGAGAGGATAGGTGGTCGCTAGCGCAGAACTAACCGATGCAAACACCAAACATAACGTGCAGATGACCTTTTTCATTAACCCCTATCCCCATTGATATTGTTTTGAGAAGCCCGCGCCGCTTTAATGCAAATGAAACTCATTAACGAAGCGGGCTTTTATACAATGGGCACTTTAAGGTGTCAACGGGAGATTGTTTCCCTGAGTTATCATCGTCATGGCCCTGCCAGGATCGCATACCGGACGTTCTGTAAAAGCCTGTCCGCAGCCAGCCGGTCCCCTTCCCTGCTGACGTCACACATTTAATACGCAGAGCGTGCCAGGCCAGCATTCGCTTCGCGGCACCGGTAAGCGGCGTCCACCGATTCAGGCCTGACGCTGACCGCACTCAGCGATGTTTACCGGTTGCCTGCGCTTTTCTGACAGCTGCAGACTGAGCATCGCCAGCAGAATAAAGACCACCGACATGCCGATCAGCCCGTAAAAGCCGGCCAGTGGATATATCCATGATGCGACCGCCGAGCCAAAGCCGATACCGCCAAACATGAAGGCACTGGTCAGCGCCAGCGCAATGCCGCGATGGCGGACTGATGCCAGCTCGACGATCCGGCGCTGCTGGCTGGGCCAGAGCAGATCGGTGGCAAACGCCCAGACCACCAGTGCCGCCAGCAGCATGACTAGCGCTTTCGGCAGCACGGCGATAAGCGCCGTATCGACAATGAGCAGCGTCATGCCGCTCAGCAGCAACTTCTCAGCGGTAAAGCGTGTCGCCGCGCGGGTGACCCAGAGATTGCCCAGCACCCCGGCAACGCCCAGCACGGCCAGCGCCGCAGAGACCGCATGCGTGCCGCCGGCGTAGCTGTCGCGGATGAGCGGCGCGATAAAAGCGTAAAAGCTGTAAACGCCGGAAGTAATAAAAAACACCACCAGGAAAGCCGTCAGGTATTTGCCATCGGCCAGCACGCCGGCCATCTCACGCAGGCGGATGCGCGTCCCGGCACTGTCACCCGGCACCGTCAGCACAATGTTCAGCCCGCTCAGCAGACTCAGCAATCCGACCAGCGCAAACAGGGCTTTCGCGCCCCACAGGCTGGCTACCCAGGCGGCGAGCGGAATACCGGCAAGGCTTGCCATCGATACCCCGAGCAGCACCATGCCGATGGCCCGGCCGCGCTGCTGTTCATGGACCAGTTCGGAGCCCAGCGCAACCAGCACCGGACCGATGAACCCGGCGCCGGCCCCCATCAGGATGCGTGAGGCGAGCAGTGCGTTGTAGCCCGGCGACATCACAAACGCGAAGGCGCCCAGGCTAAACAGCGCAATGCCGGTGAGCACCAGCCGGCGACGGCGCAGGTGACCAAACAGCACCTGCACCAGCGGAGCCGCCAGCGCGAAGGTGAGTCCGAAAACACTCAGTAAGCGCGCGCTCTGCGCATCAGTCAGCTGCCAGGCTGCAGAGATGGCCGGCAGACTGCCAGCGACAGAGAGCGCGCCGGTAGCCTGTACGAAGTAGGCAATGCTCAGCGCACGCAGTGCGCGGCGCTGGGAAGAGGTGATGACAGCGTTCATTATTTCTCTCCGGCATAAACTTCAGGGGCGCTGCCCCTGAAATGTTTACTGAACAGGAATCGGGTTATCCGCTACAGACTGGTTGAACTGATTCACCAGCGTATGCTCGTTCGCGCCCGGGTTATCGCGCACCGGCAGCACGCGGTCGACAATCGCTTCGATGGTGTCGGTACCCAGCTTTTCAAACGTCTCGCTGATGAAGGCGTCCAGTGGCATGGCGCGCGGGTCGCCGCTTTTGTAAATCAGATCGGTATCCACCCACGGCGGTGAAATTTCAATGACCTGCACGCCGGTATCACGCAGCAGGAAGCGCTGCGACAGGGTATAGGAGTGAATTGCGGCCTTGGTGGCCGAGTAAAGCGCGTTGGTCGCCAGCGGCAGGAAGGCCAGCACCGAGCTGTTGTTAATCAGCACCGCGTCCGGCTGCTGCTTCAGGTGTTCGATAAACGCCGCACTGACGCGCACCGGGCCCAGAATGTTGGTGTTGAGCAGCGTCACCGCCTGCGCGTCATCCAGTTCGCCCGCCGCGTTGTCAAACGGCATGATGCCAGCATTATTGATGACCACGTTCAGGGCCGGATAGCGCTCCAGCACACTCTGTGCCGCGGCCTGAATGCTGTCGGCGCGCGTGACGTCCAGCACCACATAGCCCATGCCCGGACTGGCGGCGGTGACTTCCTGCAGCAGCGCCTCGCGGCGTCCGGAGATAATCACCTGGTTGCCCAGCTGATGAAATTTTTCTGCCATTGCGCGGCCGATGCCAGAAGTGCCGCCCGTGATGAAGATGGTGTTATCGGTCAGTTTCATGATCTGATTCCTTAATGGGACAGTTATTGAGATTGCGATTCTGAATAAGGGGGCGTTCAGTGCACAGAGACGGGCCGATAGCGTTCAGCCGGCGCGTCGCTGCCGAGGTGCGGCATCATGGCCTGACGCGCCTGCTCATAGCGGGTCCAGAGCGCTTCGTCCTGCAGGGACGGAATGGTAATGAGCTCGCCGCGGGCGAAGCCGGTGAGCGCCGCATCAACCATCTCCTGCGCGCTCATGACGATGTTCGGGTCAAGCTGGTCAACCGGCAGACCGCCGTTATCCCAGAACGGCGTCGCGGTAGCGCCAGGCAGTACGGCCTGCACCTGGATCCCCTTACCGGCCAGTTCATGGTGCAGCGACTGACTGAACGCCAGCACGTAAGCCTTGCTGCCGCCGTAGACGCCATTCAGCAGCTCAGGCGCAATGCTGACGATCGAGGCGATGTTGATGATGGCGCCGCGCCCGCGCGCCACCATGCCTGGCACCAGCGCATAGGTCAGGCGGGTCAGCGCGATGACGTTGAGATTTATCATGGCGTTCATCTGCGCCACGTCGCTGTCCAGCAATGGGGTATGGGTGCCGATGCCGGCGTTATTCACCAGCAGCGTAATGCTCGCGTCCTGACGCAGCTTTTCTTCCAGCGCGTTCAGCTGTGCGGCATCGGCCAGGTCCGCGGTGATGACTTCCACGCTGCGGCCGCTGTCGGTGGTGATGTGTTCAGCCAGCTGGTTCAGGCGGTTGTGATTGCGGGCCACGATGATCAGGTCATAGCCCATGCGTGCCAGGCGGCCGGCGTACAGTGCGCCCATACCGGTAGAGGCACCGGTGACAACGGCAGTGCCGCGGTTGGTGTGTGTTTGCTGCGTCATGATATTCACCTTGTCAGTTATCGGGTTGGTGAATTCATAGTACGCAGTCGCGCACCGGCGCGGCTGACGAGAAAGGTCGTGATTTCGGACAACATGATGACCGGGATTCCGGCCATCGTGATCAGAAGGCGTTCAGGCGGGACAGGGCGCGTCAGGCTTTACCGGTACGCAGCGACTGCGGCGGGATGCCGTAACCGCGAATGAACACTTCCCGCATATGGCGGCGATCGCGGAAGCCGGATTCACGAGCTATCACCTCCATCGGCAGCCTGCTCTGCTCGATCAGCAAGCGGGCGTTTTCCAGTCGTAATCCCTCAATGGCTTTGGCCGGCGACTTGCCCGTCTCAGAACGGAACAGGCGGCTGAGCTGCCGCGCGCTGAGGTGAACCGCATCCGCAAGGTCTTCGATGGTCAGCGCTTTGCTGAGATTGTTGCGCGCATATTCCAGCGCCGACTGCAGCCGGTCGCTGCGCGGAGACAGCATCAGCATCTCAGAGTGCTGCGTCTGTCCGCCGGAGCGGCGGTGATGCATGACCAGCAGGTGCGCCACGCTGCGCGCCACTTCGGCACCGAGATCTTTCTCCACCATTCCCAGCGCCATATCCAGTCCGGCGGTGAGTCCCGCCGAGGTCCAGATGTGATCGTCAATAATAAAGATGCGGTCTTCTTCTATCCGCGTCGTCGGGTGCAGCAGTTGCAGACTCTGGGCATGTACCCAGTGCGTAGTGGCGCGGCGCTCCGATAACAGACCGGCCTGCCCCAGCACGAATGCGCCGGTACAGATCCCGGCCACCCGGCGGGCCCGGGGCGCCTGCACCTGCAGAAAATCAACGATGCCCGCTGTGGCCGGCAACTCCAGCGGTGTCATTACGCCTGCGACCAGCCAGGTATCCATTTCCATATCTCTATGGATCGGCTGGCTGTCGACGCCGAAGCCGGAAGAGGACTGCACCGCGCCACCGCGCTCTGAATAAACCGTGCAGTGGTAAAACGGTTCGCCGTTTACCTGATTGGCAAACTCAAAAATGCTCAGCGTGGATAATCCCAGAACCTGGAAATGATCGGAAATCAGTAAACCTACCCGGTGCATCATCGTCTCCTTCAGTCGTCCGGCACCGTCTGCCACACTGTGTCCGGCCTGATGTTAAGCAGGGTGAGCCATGACAATAACCCGATTTCGTTCAGCGGTATCACCTGCGGAAAAATAAAAAAGGCGATGACACCGACCTGCTGCGGATCTTCTGCGCCGTTTTATGTTAAGAGTACCCGATCGGGCAGTTCGCCAGGCATAGGGTTTTAAACAGGCGGCCATTGCCCAGGTCATCAATCAGAGAAAAACCATGAAAAAATCGATCGTTCCTGAAGAATTTCAGCACTATTACCATGACTGGCACTTCTCTCCCGTTATCGAAGCCGATGGCACCCTGTATCTTTCCGGGGTGACGGCAGCGCGGAAAGACAAACCGATAAGTACCCACCCTGAAGAACAATTCCATGATGCGTTTTATAAGCTGGGTGTGTATTTAAACGCTGCCGGACTGGACTATGAACATATACTGGAGATGACCACCTTTCATATCGATCTTAAAAAACACATCGGGGTATTTTCTAAGGTCAAAGATGTGTATATCAAAGCCCCCTACCCGGCATGGTCTGCCATCGGCGTGTCAGAGTTCATTCCGGAAAACGCCCTGGTGGAAATGCGGATTGTGGCGAAAAGGGTGCTTCAGGCGGATGGGCAAAAATAACCGCAACCGCCGCTTACGTCACAGGGCTGTGATTACAGCCCTGCTTCTTCGGCAATTATTCGACTTTTCCCTGCATCAGCTGCCGGTATTTCATGCTGTCGTGGTACATCTCATGGAATACACGGTATTTACGGTCGTAATACTCTTTGATTTTGTTGGTCTGCGGCGTGATGGTCTTACCGATGCGGCTCATGGCGGCCATCGCTTCGGGTAAAGAGTCGTACGCACCCGCCGCCACGGTGCCCATCATGGCGCTGCCGAGCAACATGGCTTCACTCTCTTCCGGTAACAGCATTGCGCAGCCCGTCGCGTTGGAATGTTCCTGCACAAAGATGGGATTTTTGGTGCCGCCCCCGCTGGCCATAATGGTATCAATGCAGTAACCACTCTGGTTCATGGTCTCAATAATGTGGCGAGTGCCAAGCGCCAGCGCCTGAATGGTGGCGAGATAATGCAGCGCCATGTCTTCCGGCGTGCGTGACAGTTTCAGGCCAGTCAGCGTGCCGGTCAGGGTCGGATTGGCACGCGGTGAGCGGTTGCCATGGAAATAAGGCAGCATATGAATGTCTTTGGTCAGGAAGGCAATATTCTCGGGTTCTCCCGCCATCTTGCGCAGTATGCCGTTGAGCACTTCATAGATGGTTTTGCCGCTGTCTTTGCCCTGCTTGAGCAGATCCTGATAACACGGATGCGACTGAATCACATGGTCAATCAGCGCGCCGGTGGTAGATTGCCCGCCTTCGTTCAGCCAGTAATCCGGCAAAATCGCCGAATAGTACGGCCCCCAGATGCCGCCGATATAGCGCGCGCTGCGCGACATCGCCATATGGGCCGTGGACGTGCCGCCAATCAGCGCAATGCGGTTGTCAAAATCCGCTGATTCGCCAGATGCGCCGCTGGCACCGAGAATACCGAGGCTGCCGGCGTGCGCATCAATAATCGAAACGCTGACCGCCGTGCCCGCCATTAACCCCATCTCTGCGGCAGCGCGCTGCGTCAGGCCATGCCCCAGCGGCTCACCCATGGTTTTCACTTCGCTGCCGATCTTTGCCGCGTTGTTTTCCAGTAAATCCTCCAGGCCAATCTGGCGGAAATAGCTCGGATCCCAGCGGTCTTCATGGCCGATATAGGTCCATTTGCAGACGGTTGAGCACAGCGATCGCGTAGTATCCTGGGTGGCGCGCCAGGTGAGAAAATCCGGCAGGTCGAACAGATGTCCGACGTTGCTCCAGGTGGTCGGCATGTGCTGTTTCAGCCACAGCAGTTTGGGGGTCTGCATTTCCGGCGAGATAATCCCGCCAACAAACTCCAGCACGCGATGGCCGGTGGCATTGATGCGTTCTGCCTGCGTGATCGCGCGGTGATCCATCCAGACAATAATGTTCTGCTCGCTGCGCCCGGTCGGGCTGACGGTCAGCGGTTTGCCTTCTTTATCCAGCACCACCAGCGAACAGGTGGCGTCAAAACCGATGCCTTTCACCTGAATCGGGTTGATATCCGCCTGACTGACCACGTCTTTAATCGCGTTACACACGGACTGCCAGATCTCATCAGAGGATTGCTCAACAAAATCAGCTTTCGGGCGGTAGAGCGTGATCTCCCGGCTGGCCTGGCCGAGCATACGGCCAGTCATGTCGAAGACGCCCGCGCGGGCGCTGCCGGTTCCTACGTCGACGCCAATAAAATAACTCGCCATGTTCTTTCCTTTCTTGAAAAGCTTTCGCTTATGATTTTCTGTTTTGCAGAGCGATAAACAGGATCAGGACACAACCCCACAGCGCCATGGTCAGGTAACTACTGACGCCCATCAGGTTCAGGCCGCTTTCCAGCATTTGCAGTACGATGAGCGCCAGCACCAGCCCAATCACCCGGCCAAAACCGCCGTCAGGGTTAATGCCGCCAAGCACCGAGGCCAGAATGGTCACCAGCAAATAGGAGTCGCCGTAGCCAGCCTGTGCCGAGTTAAATTTGGACATCATCAGCAGTGCCGCGCCCCACCCCAGCAGAGCTGAAAGCACGTACACCGCGATGGTGACTTTATGCGTGTTGACCCCGCTGAACCGCGTCGCCTGCTCGCTGGAACCCATCAGATACAGGCTGCGGCCGAGCGTAGTGTGTTCCAGAAATACCCACAGCAGCAGCGCCACCAGCAGGAATAACACCAGGGCGACCGGGATACCCAGCAGGCTGCCGTTGCTGAGGTACTGAATCACCGGCGGGAAGCCGGAAATGACCGCGCCGTTGGTCAGCAGAATATTCAGTCCGGCGATCAGCGTCATGGTGCCGAGGGTTGCCAGAATCGGTGAAACCCCGATAAAGGCAATCAGCGCGCCATTGAGCACCCCAATCACCAGCGCCACACCCAGACCCGCAAGCAGCGCCAGTGCGACATATTCCGGCTGGTTCGGATGCGCCACCAGAATCGCCGCCATCACCAGTGAACACGCGTTGGCACCGGCAATGATCGAAAGGTTGATCCCGCCGGTCAGCATGGTAATGCCCATCCCCAGCGCCAGCATGCCCAGAATCGGTAACTGCGAGGAGATCGACTGGAAATTGCCGACGCTGTAAAAGCTGCCACCCAGCGTAAAGGAGAACAGCACGGCAACGGCCACGATGATCAGCAACTGCAAACGAATGATGCGGTCGCCGGGGAAGAATCGGTTTAACGTCGTCATGTCACATCCCCTTCGCCAGTTTGCGTTTTTCGTTCCACGCGGTGCTGCTAATGCTGACCAGAATGATCGCGCCGCTGAACACCTGATGCCAGTAAGATGAAATGCTCAGCAGGGTCATGCCATTTTGCAGGAAGGCCAGCAGCATCACGCCCAGAATGGTACCGGTTAGCGAGCCGCGCCCGCCGGTCATGCTGGTGCCGCCTAATACCACCGCCGCCAGCACCGTCAGTTCATAACCGAGCAGGGAATTGGGCGCTACCGACTGGGTAATTTGCGCCTGTACCACGGCAGCAATACCCGCCAGCAATCCCATAAAACCGTAAACGTAAAAATGCAGTCGCAGGATGTTCAGACCAAGACGCGATGCGGCGTCACGGTTGCTGCCCATGGCGTAAATCTGGCGGCCCACGCGGGTGCGATTCATCAGGACGCCGGTAACGATGATCACCCCCAGCAGGCAAAGCAGCGGCAGGGTCAGGCCATAGTCGTAACCGTCGGCGGCGGTGAAGGAGAACCAGCTGATCCCGTTCATAAACCAGTCGGGGAAACCGTACAACCAGGTACCGTTAGTCAGATACACCAGCAAACCGTAAAACAGGTTGAGCGTCGCGATGGTGATAATGATGGCCGGCACGCGCAGCCAGTACACCAGAAAACCATTGACCAGGCCGAGCAGCAACCCGATCCCCATCGACATGGCAAACGCCAGCGGAAAGCTGCCGCCGTGATGAATGATATAGCTCGCCATCACGTACTGACCGATGGAGGTGACAGCGGGAAAGGAGATGTCGATGCCGCCGGCAATCAGCACCACAAACAGTCCACAGGCCAGAATGCCCAGAATGGCATAGCTGGTGGCGACGTCTGTCAGGTTACCCAGCGTCATAAATTCACTGCTGCTGGCGCTCAGACCCACCACCAGCAGCAGCACCAGTAATCCCAGCCAGAATTCGTGCTGGGTAAACAGTTTCGATAGCGATTTGTTACCCATTAATCACCTCCGCAATCTGCGCTTCGCTGCTCTGATGCGGCGCGAACTCCGCTACCAGTTCGCCTTTGCGCATCACCAGCACGCGATGGCTGTTGTAATACGCTTCCGGAATTTCATCGCAAATCATCAGCACCGCCATGCCGGATTCCGCCAGATCGCGGGCAATGCGGTAAATGCCTTCTTTATTGGCAATATCCACCCCTACCGTTGGTGAATCGAGGATCAGGATATGGGGCCGCGTCGCCACCCATTTGGCGATGGCGATACGTTGTGCATTGCCGCCGGAGAGCGTTTTAACCGGTAAACTGCTGTCCGGGACTTTAATGTTCAGGTCACGGATCAGGTCTTTAACCACCGCCGCGGCTTTGCGGTGATCCATTAATCCGGTGCCGGTATGCAGCTTGTCGAAAATCGATACCAGCGTATTGTCATAAATGGATTGATCCATGATGAGCCCCTGCGTCAGTCGGTCTTCCGACACATAGGCGATGCCGTGACGAATGGCGTCGCGGTTAGAGTGGAATTTCACCACTTTGCCGTTGATGCGAATCTCTCCGCTGTCCGGCTGGCTCATGCCAAACAGGCTCAGACAGAGTTCCGTGCGGCCCGAACCGAGCAGGCCAATAATCGACGTGATCTCTCCCTGGCGCAGCGACAGCGAAATATCGTGGTACTGCCCTTTGCGGCTCAGCTGGCTGATTTCCAGCAGTGGCGTCACATCGGCGGGCGCCCGGTGCGGCAGATGGCTGTAGGTGAAACGCTGCCCGGTCATCAGGAACGCCAGCTCATGGCTGTCGAGTTCACTGGCCGGATAGGTGCCGACCAGTTTGCCGTCGCGCATGACGCTGATACGATCGGCGACTTCCATCACTTCATCGAGACGGTGACTAACGAACACCACGCAGATTCCGGCGGCTTTGAGTTCATTCACCACCCGCAGCAGACCATTAACCTCGCTGCGGGTCAGTGACGCTGTCGGTTCATCCATAATCACCAGACTGGCATCAGCAGCGATGGCACGGCATATTGCCACTAACTGGCGGTCAGCGATCGACAGCTTTTCAACTTTACGATCCGGATCCAGAGCAACGCCGACCCGTTGCATCGCCGCCAGCGCTTTTTTGCGCATTGACTCGCGATGTACCCAGAAATCACCGCCCGGTAAATAGCGGTGAATAACGATATTTTCGGCGACTGACAGATTGGGAAATAACGACAAATCCTGATAAATAACCTGAATGCCGTAATAAGAAGACAGCTGTGGCGTCAGGGTATGAAAGAGTTTTCCGTCCAGCGTGATGGCCGCGCCTTTTTCCGGTTGATAAACCCCGGAAATGACTTTAATTATGGTGCTTTTGCCGCAGCCATTCTGCCCGGCCAGACAATGCACTTCACCTTTATTCAGCGTCAGGCTGACATTATCCAGTGCTAATACGCCGGGGAACTTTTTACTGATTTTTTCGAGGCTGATAAAGGCCTCAGCATTGGCGGGGGACGTGCTGAGCGTATTCATCATAGATCCTTAAGCCTGCCCATCCTATTTCCAGTCGGGTATTGGCGATGCTCGCTTATCCGAATCATTTATATCTCATCGAATTTCACTGACTTTCGCCGCGCCTGACGCGAATTATTCAGGGTATATGTTTTCAATCTCTGAGTAGAAGTTCAGATACAGCACAACATACAACGCCGTATCTGTTTCTATTTGCCTGGTGTGGCGCTGGAGATAATCTATCTCCGTTAAATTAAGGTGTTAAACATTCTGATCAGAAGCCAAGTGATTTCGCATTCTCTGGCGTTACTTCGAGAATTTTATTAAAGCGAATCACTTTCTTATCCATATCGACGTCGGCTTTGCCCAGACCTTCAATGCTCAGGTCTTCAGTGACTTCTTTACCCTGCAGCAGCTGATCGGCGACCGAAACCAGGGCGTAACCGGCATCTTTTGGATCCCACAGCAGGACTTTTTTGATGTCACCGCGCATCAGATATGGCGCAGCCTGAGCCGGCATAGCGATACCGACAACCGCGATCTTGTTTTTCGCGCGCTTCTGCTGAACCGCCTGACCGGCACCTATCGGACCGAGCGAGCCGAAGCCGATAATTCCTTTCAGATCAGGATAGGTTTTCATCAAATCCAGCGTGGTGGAGTATGACTTATCAATATTTTCAGCCACTGGCAGGCGTGACGTGACTTCATGCATGTCCGGGTATTTTTCTTTCTGATATTTGATCGCCGCGTTGGCCCACGCATTATGTAATGGCACGGTCAAAGAGCCGACATAAATGGCATAACCGCCTTTGCCACCCATATCTTTTGCCAGCTCGTCCATATTGGCTTGCGCATATTTCTGGCTGTCGATGGTTTCAACATCCCACTGACCAATTTGCTGGTCCGGCGATTCATGGGTTAATACCACGATGCCCTGGTCGCGCGCTTTTTTCAGTACCGGCTCCAGTACTTTGGCATCGTTTGGCACCACAATGATGGCGTCAACTTTTTTGGCAATCAGATCTTCAATCACCTTGACCTGCTGCGCCGGATCGGGCGTCGAGGCGCCAACCTGATAGGCGTTGACATCCAGTTTCTGCGCGGCTTCTTTTACGCCGACTTCCATGCGGGTGAACCACGGAATACCGGTAACTTTGGCCACCACGGCGATATCATAAGGTTTGGCAGCGAATGAGGGTGTTGTGAATAACATGCACGCTGAAACCACACATGCACTGACTAATGCGAGGTTAAATTTCATTTTGGTACCTTTCTGATGAGGTTCTGATATAGGGAACAGGCGGTTGCTATTTAATTCACGCTCAGAGATTAACTTACCCGTACATAGGTTTTCGCGGGGATGTGATGGAAATGTGAGCGAAGCCCATAAATGCTAAATTATATAATTTTAAATGTTAAATAAATGTTAATTTATAGAGGGTTCTGGCACGATTTTGAGCTTTATAATAGCTTTCACTGCCATTTTGCAACATTAAAATATCTAATAATTAACAATAATGTTACATACAAAACACCACGCTAAGGGTTTTACGACTGAAAAGTCACCGCGGTGTCTTTTAAATTGCACGGATTGTGAACAGCGTCACGGGAGCAGGCGCAGAGGTTTTGCACTGCCTGTGCAGATGCTCGGGCACGATGAAACCACATCCGCACCAGGGGCAGATCGGGCATGCACGCAGCTATAATTCCTTATGAGCGAGGAGCGGACAGCGCTCAAAGATCACTCTCATACTCGATAGCCTCTTTAATTTTCGCCAGGGCCTCGCTCAACTGACTCATCGTGACTGAGCCAAGCGCCAGACGAATAGCATGCGGCACACAGTTTGAAGTGCTGAAAGGCTCTGCTGTGGAAACAGAGATATTTTGCTGCATCAATCGATGTACAAGCCTGTCAGCCCTCACTTCCTGAGGCAGTGATAACCAGATAAAGTAAGCGTTGGCATGGCTTACCCATTCACTGTTCACAAGTATTTTGCGCGCCAGCGCCTGCCGCTGACGCGCGTCCCGTCTTTTCAGCGCCTCAAAGCGTTTAAGTGTGCCATCTTTAATCCAGTCGCAGACAATCGAAACCATGAGGGAGGGAGTATTCCAGGTCGTTGCCCTGATGGCTCGCTCCAGGGCGATTCGCATTTCAGCGGGACACACCACAGCACCGACGCGCAGGCCAGTGGCAACGCTTTTAGCAAAACCGGTAACATAAACGGTTCTTTCGGGCGCATAAGTGGCAAGCGGCGGCGGTGGACGACGGACAAGAAATGCATAGGCCGCGTCTTCGATGATAAGAAGATCGAACGTTCTGGCAATCCGGGCCAGCTCCCTGCGCTGGGCATCATTCATAACCCAGCCAAGCGGGTTATGCAGTGTTGGCATGGTATATACCGCGCGCAGGCGCCGGCGTTGGCAGATTTGCCTGAATGCCGTCAGGTCCGGTCCACTGGCATCAGTGGGTATCGCCACCAGTTCCAGATGATAGAGGCTGGCCAGGGCTTTGAAGCCAGGATAGGTCAGAGCATCTACAGCCACCACATCCCCGGGTTTCAGCAGCCCCATAACAGCAACGCTAAGACCGTGCTGCGCGCCATTTACAATCAAAACCTCATCAGCAGACGCGGTCATGCCGGAGGCATTGAGCCATAACGCGATTGTCTCCCTGTCGCTTTGCCTGCCAGCGTGCGGCTGGTAACGCAACAGTGAAGCCAGATCGCCAGATGTGGCCAGCTGTCGCATTGCCTGGCGTAACCGTTCCGCCTGGTCCGGTAGCGTAGGATAGTTGAAGTTCAGATCGAGCACGTCAGACGCCACTGCGTACTGATCCAAACCCAGCCCGGCGGGCAGCGAAATTTCCCTGACAAATGTTCCTCTTCCGGTTTCTCCGCTCACCAGCCCCATGGCTTCCAGCTCAGCGTAAACGCGGGTAGCCGTTGCCAGTGACACGTGCTTTTCAGCCGACAGCGCTCTGTGGGTAGGCAGGCGGGCGCCCGGCAGGAGCGCGCCTGTTCGTATCGCGGAAGCGAATTCATCCACGATGACTTTGTATCGAGCTTTCATGAATTGTATCTATGACAATTATTTGATTGTCCTGAATGCTGGTACTTAGCATGGGGGCTGTCAACGTTATCTGTTAAAACATTTATCGAACTTAATGAGGTCTGTTGTGACAGTTACCAGGGTAAAAAATACACATTCTGGCCTGAAATCAGGTTGGCTGAACGGGCTGACCGGCGTGATCATCTTCAGTGGCTCTTTGCCCGCAACACGCATAGCAGTGCGGGAAATGGATCCCTTTTTTCTGACTTTTTCTCGCGCTTCAATTGCCGGTGTACTGGCCATTATGCTGATTCTCTTTTTAAGTCAGGCTCGTCCTCAGCGGCATCAGCTGATTTCTCTGGTTGTCGTTGCTGCAGGTGTAGTGGTTGGTTTTCCTCTTCTGACAGCCATGGCGCTGCAGCACGTTACCTCGGCTCACTCTATTGTCTTCCTCGGTCTGCTACCCATGGCGACGGCTATTTTCGGCGTTGTCAGAGGAGGCGAAAGGCCCAGGCTGGCTTTCTGGATTTTTTCAGTCGCCGGCAGCCTGCTGGTGATGGGATTTGCCCTACTCCAGAAAGGTTCTGTATCAGTAACCGGCGATCTTCTGATGCTGGCTTCCGTGATTGTGTGTGGCCTCGGCTATGCCGAAGGTGCAAAGCTTTCGCGTGAATTGGGAGGATGGCAGGTTATCTGCTGGGCACTGATTATTTCCCTGCCGTTGATGCTTGTTGCCACCCTGGAGACCTTGCCGGAGCGCATTGGCGAAATAAGCCTGCAGGCGTGGCTTTCACTGGGATATGTATCGCTATTCAGTATGCTGATTGGTTTCATTTTCTGGTACAGGGGACTGGCTGCGGGCGGCATCGCCGCTGTGGGACAATTACAGTTGCTGCAGCCATTCTTTGGTCTCGGACTTTCAGCAACGTTACTGTCTGAAACGGTAAGTCCGATGATGATTTTCATAACGCTGGGCGTAATCCTTTGTGTCATTGGCTCGCGCAGGTTTGCACATTAGGTCTTAGCCTCCTGTCGTTTGGATTTATGTAAAGTGTCCACGTTGACCAAAAAGTGGACCACGACATGCGACGATCAGCCAGATTCTTAATAGTGGAACAGTTCATGCTATAAACGATTTAACTTTTCATTCACCGACGATTGAGGAAATTTTCATGTTTGCGGTTGAGGAAATAAAAGTGAAGTATCCTGGCGCAGTTGCCTGGCAAATGGGTGACAGCGCGGAACTGGCCAGCAAGCTGGCGGAACTGGTAAAAAAAGGCATCAAAACAGCTTCCTGCGGATCGTTTACCGCTTACCAGCAGGAGGAGTCTGCTCCGAAGATTGGGAGCTATAACATTATTCTTGATGGTCAGAATACCCCGGTCTGTGTGATCAGATTGATTTCACTACGGCTGGTGCGTTTTTGTGATGTAACAGAAGAGTTTGCCCGCAAAGAAGGTGAAGGCGATTTAAGTCTTGAATTCTGGCAGAAAGAACACCAGCGATTTTTTAGCCGTGAAGGTCATTTTTCAGAAGATATGGAGTTGATTGCTGAAGAATTTGAAGTGGTAGAAGTGCTGTAAGATCAGGAAAAAGTCCAGCATTTTATCGGCGGCCATCAATAATAATGTCCGCTTTTAGCTTACAGAGGACTTAGCACAAGTCCATTTCTGCTATGAGCGCGAAGCGGTCATCCGCTGTTTATCGACAAAAAATGCAGGCTTATAGCGTGGTTGCTTATTTATCAATGGGAAGCTGGTTTCTGTACATCTGTTGCTGTGTATGAATCGTAAATACATAGTTTAAACCGAATTGCATAGTGCTTGTTCCTGTACAAATCCCATCGCATTTATTGTGTAGCAATAAAGCTTTCTTTTCATATAGTTGGATGGCCAATTTTCGAAACTCAGCAGGTAATCGAATGATCTTAAGTGTTAATCACGTTGGTTTTTCAGTTAAAAACATTGAAGACTCCGTGTTCTTCTGGACTCATATCCTTGGAGGTGAATTAATACGCGAAGGAAAAATGTCTGGACCCATAATCGATGAAGTCACAGGTGCAAGGGGAGCTGATGTACGGATGGCTTTGCTTGAACTGGCTGGTATCAAAATTGAATTACTACAATATAGTAATATAGAGCAGCCAGCAGAACCTTCAGCACCTTATATCCCAGGCTACGCTCACCTTGCTTTTACAGTTGAAGATCTTGATACACTGTTGAGCAAAGCATCGGACTATGGCTGGAAGACGCCGGGTAAACCTCAGACAGTGTTGTCAGGCCCCATGAAGGGAACCAGAGTAATATATTTACAAAGCCCTGATGGTCAGACGCTTGAATTAATGGAGCTTAGTCATTTAAGCCCATAGATTATCATCTGTTATCCTCTAATTAAAACAGTGACGTTTTCGATGTCCGCTTCTGACACACAGCCGACAACAATCGCTTTACCCGGCAGGCCATAGAAGATCATGAACCGATCTGTTTTGCAAAAACACGGCGATTAGCACTACATCAGCGAGACATGCTTCTGCTTTAAAACCATGCGCAGTTCTTTATCAGGCTCGCCATCGACAATCAGCGTACTGGCCAGATCCAGATCCCCAATCGCGAAGGCGGAGGCGGAATTGAGTTTCTCTTTTGACACCATGACAACGGTCTCGGCGGCTCTCCCCGCCAGCGCGCGTTTTATGCCGGCCTCTTCATAGTTGCCGGTCGTGAGGCCGGCGGTTTTATGCACGCCGGTAACGCCCATAAAAAACAGATCGGCATTAATACGCGCAGCTGCCTCATGAACAGCCGATCCCACCGCGACCACCGAGTGGCGATAGAGCAGCCCGCCCAGGGTTATCACTTCTACCCGCGGAAAATCCACCAGCGCAACTGCAATACCGGGGCTGTGGGTGATCGCCGTGAAAGCCAGGTCTGCTGGCAGCAACTGCACCAGTTCTGCGGTGGTGGTTCCGCCGTCAATAATCACTACCTGCCCGGGTTGAATCAGCTTCACCGCCTTTTGCGCCACACACTGTTTGGAACTCATTTGCACGTTTTTGCGTTTTTCGAAGGATGCCAGCGCGGCTGAAACCGGCAGCGCGCCGCCGTGCACGCGCTGTAACAGCCCTTCAGCGGCCAGCTCGCGCAAATCGCGGCGTATTGAGTCCTCGGATATACCAAAACGCTGACTGAGCTCACCTGACATCACCTGATTTTCAGCCGCCAGAATCTTCAGAATCTGTTGTTTACGCTGGCTCGATAGCATAATTACCCGCTCACGTTTTTTCTTGAATTTGCACGATTATGCATGATAGCGTCTGTTTTGTCATCTTCAGGAGGCAAGCTATGCAGCAGAAAATACGCAATATCCGTGAGCAGTTGTTGTCCGACAATTGGTACACCCTGAAAAAATACACCTTTGAATTGCAGCGCCGTGACGGCTCGTGGCAAGAGCAGCAGCGTGAAGCGTATGACCGCGGTAATGGTGCCGTCGTGCTTCTGTATAACCGCCAAAAGCGCAGCGTGGTGCTGACCCGCCAGTTTCGTTTGCCGGTTTTTATTAATGGTCACCACGGTTTTTTGATTGAAGCGGCTGCCGGGCTGCTCGATAACGCTTCGCCGGAAACCCGCATTGTCGCGGAGGCAGAAGAAGAAACCGGTTACCGGGTGCAGCATATTGAAAAAGCCATGGAAGCCTTTATGAGTCCGGGTTCGGTTACCGAGAAACTCTATTTCTTTATCGCCGAATATGCTGATGACGATCGCCAGAGCAAAGGCGGTGGCCTTGCCGACGAGGGCGAGGATATTGAAGTACTGGAATGGCCTTTGACTCAGGCGCTGAGCGCAATTCGCAGCGGGGAGATTATGGATGCGAAAACCATCATGTTACTGCAATACGTTGCCATGAATGTCCATTTTGAGGAGCCAATACCATGCTGATCCTGATCGCCGGCCCTGTGCGCAGCGGCACCGAAGGAGACCCGGTTTTAATTCACGCGAATATGCGAAAATTAGACGAAGCGGCACTGCAGGTTTATCACAAAGGGCATACGCCGGTGATTGGAGAATGGCTGGCATTACCTCTTGCCGCCGCCGCAGGTTCACAGGCAATCGGTGATGAAATCAGTGAGGCTTATCTTTATCCGGTTGCACATCGGCTGATTCAGCATTGCGACGCGATCTTACGTATGCAGGGCGCGTCGCACGGCGCCGATAACGATATACGGATTGGCCGGGAACTCGGGTTAAAAATTTATACTCACATAGATGAGATTCCGCTCGGGTGATTATGCTTTCACTGGATGGCGACGAGGCCAGCGCGGCCATTCAGGCTTATGGACATTTGGCTTGTCGCCGTCATTCAAACACGAGTATTTTTCGCGAATAAAACAAACTCATTGATGCCCGGGAAATATGCCAGTCTTGCTGATCGCTTTTTCTCTGCATCGTCTGATGCAGTGATTCATAACATCAGGCGGCCCTACCCGCAGCAGACTGACAACATCGTGCCAGCCTGAGTCAGGCATCTGAATTAATGCTATCGTGTCTGGCTTAACGCCTCACAGGCATGACAACGATAATTGGTACCAGGATGGAAACAGGCATGCTCATTCCGCGCACACCCTCTTCCGGCTGCGATTGCGATAATGACAGCGCAGCCACTCGTACAGAGTTCTGGCGCGATCCGTCGCTGGTTTTTGTCGAAAGTCGTCGCGCGTGTCACAGCCGCGCATGTTACAGACCACACAGTCACCCGACCTTTTCAATTGGCGCAGTTGACGCAGGCGGCAGCCTGTTCACAGGCGCATCCGGTGGTCCCTGTTCTTTACAACCTGGAATGATGGTTTTTATTCCCGCCGGCGCGGTTCACTCCTGTAATCCATTGCCCCATAAGCACTGGAGCTATCAGATGTTACATATAGATGCCGCGTGGTTAAATGCTTTACTTGCTGAAATGGACGATGTTTCAGGCAGCTTCATCAGTCAAGGTGAAGTTCGGGTGACGAATAATCAAGAGCGCTATCATCGCTTCTGTGAACTGAATAACCTCCTGTTTTCGACTGCCAGTACAGAAGACAAAAATACAGCGCTAATCGAGTTTATTGGCGACAGTAAATATGGCACCGGCCCGGTGAAAGCCTTTCCTGTCATGGCGTCTGACTTCAGTCGGGCATTACACAACGTGATTGAAGTATTGCACCAGGCTGAAAGGCAGCCGTGGGCGTTGTCGGAGCTGGCAAGCCTTTCAGGCATGAGTCGTTATCAGCTCATCAGAGCATTTCGCGCTGCGACTGGCATGACACCGCATGCTTATCAGCTTAATTTGCGCATAAATAAAGCACGTCACTGGCTTCAGTCAGGCTGTGACATTACCGATATCGCTTACCGGCTGGGTTTCGCTGACCAGAGTCATTTTCAGCGCGTATTTAAGGCCCACACTGGCGTAACGCCAGGCTGCTATCGAACCTGAGCAAGTGCAATTTTGTTCAATACAATCCTGCCCGGGAGCTGCACCCTGTTAAAAATTTTTAAGAGGGTAATACCGTGTTGCAGCAATTTCTTATCGTGGCAGCAGCGCATTTTCTGGCGTTGCTGTCGCCCGGCCCGGATTTTTTTCTCGTGGCACGCACCTCAATCAGAGCCGGCTGGCGGCGCGCCGCCAATGTCTGCCTGGGGATAGCCATAGCGAACGGCGTGTTTATACTGGCTGCCTTCAGCGGTATCACGCTTTTCCATCCTGAGAGCATCAGTTTTATCGTTATTCAGCTCGCGGGCAGTGCTTATTTACTCTATGTCGGTCTGCTTTTTATCCGCTTTGCTGGCATGAGCTCATTGTCTGCCTGCAGCGTCAAAACAGCGGAATCAGTAACTCAGCCTGCTGGTGCCTCGAACCATTACCGTGAACTGGGCATGGGTTTTCTCTCCGGAATACTCAATCCCAAGAATGCGCTGTTTTACGTGAGTCTGGCCACGCTTATTGGTGGTGGCGATGCGATGGTGAATGTGAAAGTCGTCTATGGCATATGGATGTTTAGTGTCGTGCTGCTATGGGATTTACTGGTCGCCGCTTTCATTGGCAATCGTCTGGTACTCCAGCACTTTTCCCGTTTATTACCCTGGCTGGAACGTATCTCAGGAATGATGTTGATTGGCCTGGCATTGAGTGTCATCGTGGTTAATTTAATTTCGATAATCTGACAGACAGTAACGGGGTTCCATTTTTTATTGCACAAACCATTGCCTTTGCTGATGGCAAAGCCACTATCACCTTTTAGATGAAGGCATTATTTATGAGTGATTCTGCATCTACATCCATCGGTCTGCTGCTGTTCCCTGCGCTTACGCAGCTTGACCTGACCGGTCCGTTTGAAGTCTTTTCGCGGGCACCAGACACGAAAGTGCATCTCATCTGGAAAAATCTGGACCTTGTGGTGTCAGACCGGGGGATGGCGATTCAGCCAACCACCACGTTCGACGCGTGTCCCGCGCTGGATATAATATGTATTCCCGGCGGGCCGGGGCAGATAAACCTGATGGAGGATGAAGAAGTCCTGTCGTTTATCCGGGCTAAAAGTAAACAGGCGAAGCTGGTAACGTCAGTATGCACCGGATCGCTTGTGCTGGGCGCGGCCGGGCTTCTTGAGGGATATAAAGCGACGACGCACTGGGCTTCGCTGGATCAGCTGGCGCTATTGGGCGCAGAGCCAGTAAATGAGCGTGTTGTACGCGACCGCAACCGTATAACGGGCGCCGGTGTGACTTCAGGTATCGATTTTGCCCTCAGCGTCGTATCAGAGATGTTCGGACCGGATATCGCGCAAAACATTCAGCTGCATATGGAATATGACCCTGCCCCGCCCTTTGACTGTGGCTCGCCCCGCTCCGCATCTGAAGAACAGCTGAAAAAAGCTCAGCAACAGGTTGCGCCATTTATTGAAAAGCGGCGGCAGGCGACGCTGAAAGCCGCAGCCAGACTACAGAAATAACGGGCCGGCACGGAGCGGACTTCTCCACCGACGAATGCCTCGATGAGCGAAAAACGGACATTTCTCTCAATAGTCACGAGCCGGCAGGTACCACCCTGGATTCAGAGGCTAAGCAGTGGAATGCCCGCGTTCAGAGTGAGTCCCAGACATGTCCGGCTTATTACATTACTGATATTTCAGAAATGAGGTGATGGTTAAGATTGCCGCCTCGTTCTATATTTCAATAAGGCAACACAAACTATCAAGGACATCTGTCATGCTCACGCAACGCACGCTTAAAACAACCTTTGCTCTGATGATTGGTTTCGCCGTTTTTGTTGCACCGGCTTATGCAAACCCTGGCAATGGCAATGGCAATGGCAATGGCAATCACGGTAATAATGGCGCGCACGGAAATAAAGAGCAGGGTTACGCATCGTCGAAAAACGAACATGGACATCGCAAGAACGCCCGGCACCCCGATCATGTTCAATCTGATATTAGCTTCTCTCAGGCACGAGCGCTCGCCGTCAACTATGGTTTGGTAGGCTATCAGTCTCTGCCGCCGGGAATCGCTAAGAAAGTGGCGCGTGGGAAAGCATTGCCACCGGGTATTGCTAAGAAAAATTTGCCAGCATCCATGATCAATGCGCTACCTTACTACCCCGGCTACGAGTGGCGCGCGGTGGGAGATGATTTAGTGCTTATTGCGTTGAGCACAGCAGTTGTGACCGCCGTGATTAACGGTGTGTTCAACTAACCACAGACTGCAAGCCCGGCAAAAAGAGATCGCCGGCAAAGTCATGTATACGCAAACAACCTGTTTCCCGAATTGCTTGCAAATCAAACGGATGATGTCCGCTTTTCGCTCAAAGCGGACATCGGTCTGTTCGTCAATTCGTTCTATGGCAAAAGCCGATGTTTACGATTATCCGACTCAAATGCCCCCAAACGAAACTCACATAGTGCTGTATTTAGCGGCTATTTACTGAGTGGGAAAAGGTGAATCAAATTAGCGGCCAGGGGATAAATACCTAATGATCGCGTTGAAGCCCTGAGGTCGTCAATGGAGGCGCCTTCTTTCGGCATGCTTCCTCCCCACACCGTAATTCCTTCCGAAAGATGTGACGGACGCTGCTGGCTTTCGTCACTAATTTCAACAGTTTCACCATTACTTAATGTGATAATCAAAGACGCAACATCCTGTGTTTCGGATGTTCCATTTTCTTTTTTAAGTGTAATTTTCATTGGCCTTTTCTCCGTCATGATCATCTATATGGCTATAATACCAGGCGTTTGGCTCCCTCTCACGATTATTACATCAATGCTGTGTCCCCTTCTCGCTCAGCGCGTGCTTTGGCAAAGCATGAAAAATGATAATTAAAAAAATTGGTTATTACAAAGTGGAATAATCCGTTATCTCTTTCATGCCTGATAAATAACTTTAGCTGAGGAGGAATGATGTCAGACGAAGATCCAAAATGCCTCGACGCTTGTTATCTTTGTTGTGGCAGATGATCACTGTGCGGCTTCGTGCCCTGAGGAACAGAGGCTGCGCATGTGCATCAAACTGGATAACCAGTGGGCAAATATCTGTCGGAGTTACGCTGATGTGTCATAAGGGTGTTCATGCCAGATATAGCCAGCCACAAACAGGCAGTTTTCGTGCTCCCTCTTCCCACCGCCTGAATGCGTCTTAGCTCTTCTGAGTTACCTCTCAGGGTTTCAGAATGACTTTTGTCCAGCCATTATCACGATCATCAAAATGCTTATAGCCTTCGGCAGCGTCTGCCAGGGCTAGTCGATGCGAGATGATCTGCGCCGGATTGGCTCTGCCCTGATGGATAAGCCTTGCGAGCTGGCGGTTGTATGCTTTGACATTACACTGACCGGTCTTGGTTGACTGACCTTTAAACCAGAAATTCCCAAAATCGAAAGGCACTTTACCCTCTTTGGCCAGGTCGGTTGCGCCTCCGGGATCCTGCGGAACAAAAACGCCGACCGCACCGATGCCGCCCGTGGCCTTAGTTGACGCGACAAGACTGTTAAGCGTGGCAGAGTTATCCTCGTGGCCATGTTTATTGCAACATTGATATCCCACACACTCGCAACCGCAATCCGTGCCGCGCCCGTCGGTTAACTCGAGAATTTTATTTACGGCCTCATCGCCCACCCCATTGATCGCCACTGCGCCCAGTTGTTCGGCCAGCGCCAGCCTGTCCGGATGAGTATCAACCACAAACACCTGCGATGCGCCTTTGATTATGGCCGAGTGAGCCGCCATCAAGCCGACCGGGCCTGCGCCGTAAATCGCCACACTCTCTCCGGGGCGCAATCCTGCCAGTTCAGTGGCATGCCAGCCGGTGGGGAAGATGTCGGAAAGTAAAACGTAGTCCTCCTCTTTTTCAACCGCATCCGGCGGCAGCACCAGACAGTTAAAGTCAGCATAGGGCACACGCAGTAACTCCGCCTGTCCGCCATCCCATTCGCCCATTTCAGCAAAGCCATAGGCGGCACCGGCCGTACCCGGATTGGCCGTCAGGCAATAGCCGGTTAACCCTTTCTCGCAATTTTCACAGAATCCGCAGCCGACATTAAAGGGCAGGCAGACATAATCGCCAACTTTGACCCGCTCAACCGCGCTGCCGATTTCAATGACCTGCCCCAGATTTTCATGGCCAAAGATGCGACCCTGTTCGAAGCTGGTTCGTCCTTCGTACATATGCAGATCTGAACCGCAGATATTGGTGGTGGTAATACGGACAAGCACATCGGTAGGGCGAACGATTTTAGGATCCGGAACCTCTTTGACTGAAACGTCAAAAGGTCCGTTATAGACAACTGCTTTCATGATGTTCTCCTCACGTGCATGATCAGTTATGAAGAATGCGGCTGCGTGACGCTTTGCGGTCGCCTCCCTCTCAGTGATGCTGCTTTTTCAATCAAACGTTTTGATTGAATGTGTAAGTGTAGAACAGCGCATGAAGTCGCCCGGGAGCATTAATATTATGTAACCCTATGAATTGTAAGCACCGTTTCGCTAAACGTCTTTTGTCTCCGCCTTCTTCCAGACCCCTGGCGCACCACACCGCTACGCTGACTTAGCCTTGCACTGAATCCCGTAACCGCTATTGCCCTCAACCTCCGCCCGGCTATCCTCTGCTTTTTATCCAGCGACCGGTGCGGCGTTGTCCGGACTGACGTTCATCCTGAAGGAAAAGCGCACCTTGCTGAGTGCCACGGCTTTCATCATTATTTTTCTGCATTTCATCCTGAATGCAGTATTTGCCGTGCGTTAATCGTCATTGATTTTTTTCTGAACCCGACACGCTTCCAGCATAAGCAAGCGCTTTTATTAACACATGAAAAAGCCCACTCCAGGGTGGGCTTAAGCGTACACACGGTGACCAGCGTCATGCAATTAATCAAATATACCGGAGGGGCAGTAATTGCTTTCCCATCCAACAATCTTAGCGCCTGGATCCAGATCTCTCACCGATACGCTATCCCCGCCAAATTCTGAGCCAGTGACGACGATATCGTAATCATGATTTGGCTGAGGAATGAATCTGGTGGAGACAGATCGTTCTGTATTTTGGTAGTAGCCCGGCTGAGTCCAGTAATGAATTATACTTATCAGTTGCCCCGGCTTGATAGTAAATTCATTTATGAAAACCCCCTTATTGTTACTTGATTCTGGCATTCCGATTTTTTTATTTCCTGACACAGGAATACCGAGAATAGCCAGACCAGCCGTAACCCGGCGCTCTAAAACTTTTTTATAACAGCCACTCGGTTGTTTTTCGTAAAATTGCAGGGCTGTATTGCCCTCAGATGCAGCACGAACCCTGGCTGCATCTGAACCTTTATAGTCTTCCAGAGAAGGCCTAAACCCAGCCGAACATCCACTTAACAACGTTACTATTATTCCCGTAATGACCAGTTTTCCATACATGCGCATCTCCTTACGTTTCTGTCGCTCCTGTTTTTATCGGCCTGTGGGTGTGAAATCTTTAACAGATATTAAGCCAGCCATCCGGGGAAAATCTGTCCCTGATGTACCTGCCTGACACCTGAACAATGTTCGCTCCCGGCACAAAGCGGACAGACTGACTGAGCTTGAAGTCCGCTATGAGCGAAAAGCGGACATTTAAAACTGATATTTGTTAGATTGATTACAGGGAACTAAATGATTAACATCTGCTCTTTCGGACTAAGAAAATGACTGTTAACGATTCTCTCTTCGCATTCTCTCTCGCAGCATTGTTACTTACCCTGACCCCCGGCCTTGATACGGCACTTATTCTGCGCACTGCTTGTGCAGAGGGCGGCAAAAAGGCTTTTCACGCTGCGCTTGGCATTGATGCTGGCTGTTTTTTATGGGGGGCGCTGGTCGCATTAGGCCTTGGTGCTCTTCTGGTGGTTTCAGAAATGGCTTATACGGTGCTTAAAGTTTGTGGCGCGGTCTACCTGAGCTGGCTGGGTTTACAACTGCTGTTACGTCCCCGATCATCTTTCAGTGATGGCGATGATGACAATGGTTTTCAGGGGAACTGGTTTATCAGAGGAATGTTGGGAAATGTGCTAAACCCTAAAATGGGCATTTTTTATGTTTCCTTTTTGCCGCAGTTCATACCTGCCGGTCACTCTCCTTTTATATGGACTTTTATCCTGGTCAGCATCCACGTGGCGATTGGGACTATATGGTCAGTCACACTCATTTTAAGCACGCATTTTGCGTCAGCCATTTTGAAGAAAAATCGCGTTGTCCAGATGATGGACAGAGCAACAGGGGGCTTATTTTTATGCTTCGCGGCTAAACTTGCTATGAGCACAAGATAGCCGGCTGGACTGGCTGAAAACGTCCGCTTCTGGCACAAAGCGGGCGGGATCAGATAAACGTCCGCTCTGAGCGAAAAGCGGACCTTTTTATTTTATAGTAATAACGCCCCGCATGGTCAGGTTATAGTAATACCTCTCGCCCTTAGACTGCGTCTGCTTGAGTCGATAGCTTCAAGAAGGCGGAGGCGGCTTTCACTAAGATGAATGGCGAGTAATTCTGCTGCTTTCTCAGTATCCTGCGAGCGAAGCGCAGCAATTATTTCGCGATGATCCTCCCAGGCGGGATTCGACGGTGCTTTGTCCAGCCATCTTGCCCGTGAAAGCCGGCGCAGAGCATCGCTTATCCCATCGATAATAAACGCATTCTGACACAGACGGGCCAGCTGTAGATGGAATCGTGTTCCGGCATCGTCCATAATATCTTCAGCTGCATCAGCAGCTTTCTCTTTGAGCAGGGTTTCCAGACTGCTGATTTGTTCTTCCGTCATTTGGCCGGCTGAAAGTTTTAATGCCGCAACTTCCAGTACTTCCCGGTAAATACACAGCTGTTCAACTTCCGCGATATCAATCGGCGCCACCATCCAGCGTATTCCGTCACGACATACCAGCCCTTCTGACTCCAGCTTTTGTAATGCGGCTCGCACAGGTGTCCGGGACGCGTTAAACGTCGCTTCAGCCCAGCGCTCTGTCAACCGTTCTCCCGGTCCCAGCTCCATGCTCAGAATTAGTTTTCGTAACTGGTTTTCAACCTCTGATGCCTGACTCATGACGGCAATGTTCTCCCATAAATTGACAGTAAAATGCACAACCTGTATGGTATACCAAATTGGTATACCAAGAAAGAGCACTTTTATGACCCGACTCTATAACAGCTTTTGGCAGCGAAATCTGATCGTTTGCTTCATTGGCTCATTCTCAACCGTATTCGCAATGACTCTGATGCTGCCTTTCCTCCCCTTGTATGTTGAAGAGCTTGGTGTTCACGGGCATGCCGCAGTTGTTCAATGGTCTGGTGTGGCATTCAGCGCAACGTTTATTACCGCCGGCCTGATCGCCCCGGTGTGGGGAAGACTTGGTGACAGATATGGACGCAAGTCGATGCTCGTGAGAGCCAGTCTGGGCATGGCGGTTACGGTATCTCTTATGGGGCTGGTAACCAATATCTGGCAACTTGTCGGTCTGCGGTTGTTGGTAGGACTGGCTGGCGGTTATTCCTCCGGCGCGACAATTCTTATTGCGGTCCAGGCTCCCAGAGAACGTGCAGCGTGGGCGCTCGGGATAGTTTCATCCGGTGTAATGGCAGGGAATCTTGCCGGTCCGCTTGCCGGGGGATGGCTACCCGGCCTGATTGGAATTCGATCCACATTTCTTTGTGCCGGCGCGCTGATATTTTTAGCTTTCCTCATGACACTTCTTCTTATCCGGGAAGAGGTGAAAAAACCTTCGGATGTAGCCACTCAGCCCCGGGTTGGCTGGTCGCAGATACCCGCACGGTCTGCAGTTGTCGGCATGCTTTGCACCGGCCTGCTGCTGATGCTGGCTAACATGTCAATTGAACCCATTATCACGGTCTATGTAAGAACCCTCGTCAGTGACGCGTCTCAGATAACCAAAGTTGCAGGATATGTGATGGCGGCAGCGGCATTAGGAAGCATTATTTCCGCCTCCTGGCTTGGGAAGCTGGCAGACAGGATAGGGCACTTGCGCATTATCGCACTTGCGTTAACTGCGGCCGGTTTGTTGCTGATCCCTCAGGCATTTGTTACGTCCGGGTGGCAACTGATTGCCCTGCGTTTCCTTATGGGGCTGGCACTTGGCGGCCTGTTGCCATGTATTGCGGCAGTGATACGTCATCGCGTACCAGATCAAATGGTAGGGAGCATTCTTGGTTATTCCGTCGCAGCGCAGTTCGCCGGACAGTTCATCGGGCCGCTGATTGGGGGGGTTGTTGGCGGGCATATCGGAATGCGAGCCGTCTTCCTGGCAACCAGCTGCTTCCTGCTGCTCGGAGCGGCGTGGAACTTCAAAATACAACGCCAGTCATCGACGCGCTGACTGGCAGCATTATCCTTCACCTGCAAATTTCGGAGATTTTATGTCAAATCAACTCAGTAACATTAATAATAACAGCGCGCTGCTGGTAATGGACTTTCAGACGATCATTCTCAACAACTTTCTCCCGCATGAGAGTGCTGGAAACGTTATTCGCAACACGGCCTCGCTGATATCTGCCGCACGCGCAGCAGGCGTACCGGTTATCTACGTTAGTGTCGGATTCCGCAGGGGTTACCCTGAGGTAAGCCAGAACAACACGATTTTCTCGTCCATAAAAGAGAATGGAATTTTTATGGCTGATAACGAGAGCTCGGCTATTCATGCTGATGTCGCGCCGGCAGAGAATGAGCCCGTCATTGTTAAACGCAGGGTCGGTGCTTTTTCTTTTACCGAACTTGATATGATTCTCCGTGCACAAGGCATCGAAACCCTGATCCTTACAGGCGTGACGACCAGTGGTGTGGTGCTTTCTACAGTCGGGCAAGCTTTCGACCTTGATTACCGCCTCATCGTTGTGAGTGATTGTTGCGCAGACCCAGCTCATGAAACCAATGTGTTTTTACTTGAAAAAATAATACCTCAACATGCTTTTGTTACCAGTTCATCTGAAATATCAGAAGTCTGGGCATAAAAATATGAATTTCTGAGGTCAAAATAACCATAATCTACTGGCGGAAGATGACCGGGTATGCCCGGTCATATGAACTCCGCTTCAGGTACGTTGCAGATATCAGATACATCCAGAGAGTTCAGTGTGAGCGAAAAGCGGAAATTGATGAGATGTCAGAAACGACATTTTAAGAAACGCTTCGCATGCGCAGCATCCGGTTCGGTGAAATTCGTCCGGCCTGCTCTTTTACCGGACGGTGCGGGTGCAGAACAGCGCTTCCATGGGATAATGCAGTCTGGGTAGCTCCTGTTGCAAACCCTGCAAACTTCGGTCACTTCTCAGGTTTTCCTCATTTACCCCATGCAATGAGCGCTATCTTTTTTCCTGATAAAGGTCAGCGAAATATTGTGTCGGCGGTTTCCCCAGGGCTTTTCTGAACATCAGGGTGAAGGCCGCTGAGGTATCGTAGCCCAGTTCCCCGGCCACCTGCTGAACTGACGCTCCTGATGAGAGCTGACGCAAAGCAATGAGCAGGTGGATCTGTTGACGCCATCGGCCAAACGTCAATCCTGTTTCCGACTTAATAAGACGCGCAAGCGTTCTGTTACTCATTGCTGTGGCACTGGCCCACTGCTCCAGTGTGGTGCGGTCAGCCGGATTACGGGTAAGGGAATCAGCTATGAAAGCGATTTTAGGATGTTCAGAAACGGGCAAATGTAATTCAGCTACCGGCGCATCCGACAGATGTTCCAGCAGTACGGCCATCGTCCGTGCAACGATGCCCTGCTTTGGATAACCCTGCTCCTGGTCTGCTGCATATTCGATAAGTTCGCGAACAAGGGGGGTGAGCGCAAGCGTACAACACTCTTCCGGCATCGGTATTACATCAGGTTCGACAAACAAATAGCTGATTCTGGCATTGTGTGTAGAAAGGTTGCTATGCGGCATCCCTCCGGGGATCCATACGGCGTGCTGAGGAGGAACAAGCCAGAGGGCTCTGGGTACTTTACATGTCACTGCACCGTGCCGTGCGACGACAAGCTGTCCTTTTCGATGCTGATGCACAGGCAGCTCAGTCGTATTCTGTTCTACTTCCAGTCGCAGGGCGATGACCGGCAGGTCGTTTGCGTCAGGATTGAAATGCGAATTTAATTCCGCGAGAGAAGTTCGTATTGTCATAATTTAAATGGTACATGTCATTTCATGCATATTAAACCAAATGCGGGGTGTATAGAGTAAAGTTTTTCATAAGGAAACCCCAAATGCGCAAGTCGTTTAACCCGCCAGAAACATCAAAAGTGCTCCTCTTTGCAGGGGTATTAGTGGTTGCGACGAACCTGCGTGCTCCGTTCACCGGTTTGCCGCCAGTCCTTGATCTCGTTACCCGGGATTTTCATCTGACAACCACAATGACCGGGTTAATTCTCACGCTTCCCTTACTGGTTTTTGCATTGTTATCTCCCATAAGTGCCTGGCTGGGGAAAAAGTTGGGATTAAGCCGTGCACTTTTCGCCGGCGTCAGTCTGGTTGCTGGCGGGATTTTGTTGCGTGCATTTGACACGCCCGGAGCGCTTTTTACGGGTACTGCCGTCATCGGCGCGGGTATAGCAATTGCGAACGTACTTTTGCCGAGCCTGATAAAACGAAGCTTCCCTGAACGTATTGGATTAATTACCGGTTGTTATGTCTTAAGTATGGGGATTGCGGCAACAATTGCCTCGACTGCCATCGTTCCGTTATCAGCATCTATCGGCTGGTCAAATGCTCTTTTAGCACTGATCGTTCTGCCTCTGTTGGCGATTGCCGTATGGATCCCACAGTTGCGTAGAGCTCCGGCCGACGAAGTTGTGATAACTCCGCGGGGATCTTCATCTGTAATCTGGCATTCAGCACTGGCATGGCAGGTAACGCTGTTCTTGGGACTTAACTCGGTCATCAGTTATATCGCTATCAGCTGGTTACCTGCCATATTGACTGATGCCGGAATGACACCGGCAAAAGCAGGAACAATGCACGGAATTCTGCAGCTGGCTATCGCTTTGCCTGGCCTGATAATTGGCCCAACTCTTCGCCACATGAAGGATCAGCGTATTGCTGCTGTGATTTCGGCTGGCTCGATGGCGCTGGGATTTCTTGGACTGATGGCATTTCCCTGTCAGGCGGCGATCTGGTCCGTGCTGCTTGGGCTGGGCTCGGGAGCAAGTTTTATTCTGGGACTCACATTTATCGGCTTACGTACTGAACACGCTGGCCAGGCGGCTGTGTTGTCGGGTATGGCGCAATGTATTGGTTATCTTCTTGCCGCTGCTGGCCCGGTGGTTATTGGAAAGTTGAACGAAATCTTTCATAACTGGCATATGCCGCTAATTCTGTGTGTCACGCTTGCCCTTCTTGACGCGGTATTCGGTTTGCTGGCTGGCAGGCAGAGAATAATTTCCAGATAAAGTTATTCTTACCGGGTAAAAACTTCACTTGTAATATGAAAGGTTTTCGAAAAGGGAGGCTCTATCACTAAGTTTTGATTTCAGTTCATTATTTATCTGATTGTTTTTTAATTAATGATGAGGAATGGTATGTCTGATAAAAAACTGCTTCTAACTGAACGCTTTGATTTTAAAGGCCACTCAATTGCATGGGGAACTATCGGTAAAGGAAAGCCAGCTGTATTAATACATGGCTGGCCATTTTCTTCTCAGGTCTGGCGCAGAATAGCCCCCGTTCTTGCCGAAGAACGCCAGGTATTTTATTTCGATTTACTTGGGTTTGGTGAATCCGATAAACCTCTAAATACTGATACATCATTAGGCATCCAGAATCACGTCTGGTCGGCTCTTTATAAATTCTGGGGAATTGAAAATCCGGACGTTGTTGCGCACGATTTTGGCGGCGCCACGGCCCTGCGGGGACATATTCTCAATGGTCTTGATTATAACTCGCTTGTTGTCATCGATCCCGTTTCGGTAACTCCAGTTGGTTCGCCCCTGGTGGTGGCAGCAAAAGCTTATGAAAACGTATTTAATGAGCTTCCGGCATATGTCCATGAGGCTGTTGCCCGGGCCTATATTGCTAACGCCGTAGAAAGGCCCTTAAATGAAAATGACATGCATCTTTATCTGGATCAATGGTTAGGTGAACACGGCCAAAAAGCGTTCTGGCGGCAGGTTGCTCAGATTGATGATAAATATACAGCTGAAGTGGAACACCGTTATAACGAGTTTCGTTGCCCTGCAACTATTATCTGGGGCGAGAAGGATGAATGGATAAGTCTGAGTGATGGTAAACGATTTGCCAGTCGCATGCCTCATCAGAATTTTATTACTGTCGCTGATTCAAAACACCTTGTTCAGGAGGACGCGGTGGAGGTTGTCGTAGCCAGCATTTTGCGACAGTGGTCAAACTGAAAAATTTAGACAGCTTTTTTATCCTCATAAGGATAAATGATTTTGATTTAACTGCACACAGTAACGCCTTATTTTAACAAAAAGGGCGATAATATCATTAATCTAACCATTTCAGGTAATGCTTTGGTATTATGCAAGATATGTAGGTATTAATGCGGCAGGCACGCAAATTATCGACACGCTGTTAATGAAAGGTTTATTGGGCTTATCTGCAGAGAAGCAATTATAGAGCCAGTACGCGCTGCGTATACCATTGGCAGAACAGAACGTTCGAATGAAGCGGCTGAATTCTTACGCAACATAATTTTCATCGGATAAATGTTGATGGTTAATGGGCGATTAAACCATTCAGTGAGGGGTATCGAAAATGAAGACATGGCTGATAACTGGAGCTTCACGTGGTCTTGGTTTGGTCATCGCCAGGGCTGCATTGAAAAACGGTGATAACGTTATCGCTACAGCCCGACGACCTGAAAATCTTTCGGAACTTAACGACATAGCGGACGGACGGCTATTATCAGTAAAGCTGGAGCTGAACGACCCTGAATCCATTAAGGAGGCGGTTAAGTCAGGACTTGAGGCTTTTGGGGGCCTGAATGTTCTCGTTAATAACGCCGGGTACGGTCAGTTAGGTTTTTTTGAGGAGATTGATGCAGATGCCGTTGAAGCGCAAATGGCTGTCAACTTTCTGGGTACGCTTAATGTTACCCGTGCAGTTCTGCCCGTCATGCGTAAAGCCGGAAGCGGTCATATCATCAATATCGCTTCCATAGCTGGCATTGAAGGTTTCGTGGGTTCGTCTGTTTATTGCGCGTCAAAACATGCAATGGCTGGCTGGTCTGAAGGTCTCGCACAGGAGGTTGCTGATTTTGGCATCGCCGTTACGTGCCTTTATCCGGGCCGCTTCAGGACGGATTTCCTTGACCGAAGTTCCGTTCGTTATGGATCAGTGAGCATTGATGCCTATGCAACTGAATCGCAAAAACGGATAGAAGAACTGGATGCTGGTAATCATGTGCAACCTGGAGATCCGGAAAAACTTGCCAGCGTGTTAATAGAAATCACGAATATGCCCGAGCCGCCGGTCATTCTTCCGCTTGGCAGCGACGCGCTTAAAGTCTTTGAGAAGAAGAGAGAGCAAATTGATTCAGTCATTAAAAAATATGGTGATCTGACGTCTTCGACTGACTTCTGACAACTTACCTTTTTAAATTGGGGATTGGCGCTCCCCTTTTCCTTGAAAAGGAATGTCCGCTTCTGGCACAAAGCGGACGGACGTCCGGCTAATGTTCGATATGAGCGAGAAGCGGACATCGTGTTTAAGATAATATCGCCTAACTCAAACGGCCACCAGAACCTAACGTTCAAGTAGATGTGTGGCAATTCCCCATCTGAGCGCAGTGCATTTTCCATCCAAAAAATCGAAAACGGAGTAAGTCGCATTGGGGTGAGCGTACCGGGTAAAGTTATCGATAGTCCCTTCTTTGAGTATTGCCAGCACTCCCTGACTGACATGCCCATGCGACACGATATATACGCAATGATGTTGTTTGGTGCCTTGCAGATTTTGTAAGAAACTTATTACTCGTTGAGTTGCCTGTGCTAATGACTCTCCCTCTAGCGGACAATACTCCGCATCAAATTTGAATAACGCATTTGCATCTTTCGGATGGTGTTGAAGGAGCTGTGTCGTTGACATGCCTTTAAACTGACCAAATGCCTGTTCTTCAAGGGCTGTTTCAGCTACCAATGAGCAACTAAAGCACTCAGACAGGCTCTGTCCCATTTGCCAGGTACGACCAAGTGGAAAAGCATAAACACGTTCAACCTGGTAATCACTCGCGACAAATGCTGCCAGTAAGGCTGATGTTTGGCGCTCCCCCCGGAGAGTCAACGTACTATCGCTATGCCCCTGAATAACACCTCTCTCATTCCACTCTGTTTCTGCGTGTCGAACAAGAATCACTTTCATCGTTAGTGGACCATGCATGTTGTTGATTTAAATGTCCTGGACCAAACATACCAGCCAGCTGTAGCGGAATTCTTTCTGTTCCGGACGAAAAACAGGAAAAAGTTTAGCTGAATGCAAACCGGGATGGCCTGTCTCACGAAGGATGCATCGAACGTAGATAATGTCCGCTCCTGGCACAAAGCGGCCCTACCCCCTGCGCACTCCGCTATCAACAACACGCTGCCATCACAGCTAAAGCAAAGCATCAGGTGATTATTGAGACTTAACCTGTTAGTTTAAAACGATGAAAACTTGCTCAGCTCTGTCTTCCGCAATCATTATTATCACCTTGCACGTTCAGGTGGGATAACGTTTGCCATTTTCCCGCCGGTAAGGCGGGCCTTACCGGTAATCAACCAGTGAGGTCAGCCATGAACACCACCGATGTCGCATCACCTGAGAAAGCCACGCTTCACCTGTTATGTGGAAAAATTGCGTCGGGTAAATCCACGTTATCCGCAAAATTAGGTGCTGCACCACATACTCTCATTATCAGTGAGGATCGCTGGCTTGCAGCGCTCTATGCCGATGAAATGCACACGGTCGCGGATTACGTGCAGTATTCCTCTAAACTCAGAAATGCCATGAAACCGCATCTGGTGTCATTACTTAACGCGGGGATGTCGGTAGTGCTGGATTTTCCGGCTAATACACCCGCCAGTCGTGAATGGATGATGAGTATCATTAAAGCATCAGGTGCTGCTAACCACCTGCATTTCCTTAACGTCCCTGATGAGGTGTGTAAGAGCCGATTACGTGCCCGTAACGCAGCTGGCACCCACGATTTTGCCGCTTCAGATAAACAGTTTGAAATCATAAGCCGTTATTTCTCAGCGCCAGCGGCTGATGAAGGTTTCAATATTATTGAATACCGCTCTTAAGCCGCCGGGTTGCGGCTTATGACGTGCTAATTCCATGACGCAGCCGGATTATGCGCCATTAAACGGCGCCCGATAACGGCGCCGTTTGTTCATCAAGGCTGGTTACCCCTCTCCCCTGCCGATTTGCCAGATGCCGGTTGGCGGCGTGCCGTTGACTTTCCAGTCACCGATGTCGCGCGCTTTGTAGATTACCGGGTTATGCGACGAGACGGTGCGCGCATTGCGCCAGTGACGATCCAGCGCTTTGCTGACGCGCGTATCCGACGCGCCAAGCGCATTAAACAATTCGGTGGCAGCACGCGGCACCAGCTCGCTGGCGATCACCTGCGCCTGTCCGGCCTCGGCTTCCGCCAGGTTGTTGATGGCGGCGATGGCCGCTTCATCGGCACTGACGTGCGCTTCATACGCTGATTGCAGTGAATGGGTAGCGCGAATCACTGTGGCTTCGACGGCAAATGCCAGACTGGTGATCTCGCCCACCACCTGCAGCACCTGCGCATCCTGCCGCGAGGCAGCTCCGTTGCCGTGACTGTAAACGCGGTTTCGTGCGGCAACGGCTGCCGCGCCGTCCCGCGCCACCGCGCGCGCAATGCCCGCCAGCGTCGCCAGCAACACATGCTGGTAATACGCGGTCTGATAACGGAAGCGCGTGGCAAAATCATACACGTGCTGCGTCTCCACATGCGCGTGCTCGAAGCGCGTCGTGCCGCTGCCGGTCAGGCGCTGGCCAAATCCGTCCCAGTCATCTTCACGCGTGACGCCCGGCTGATGCGTATTAACCAGCGCGATCACGTCACCCTGATTGTCATCGCGGCGTGCGTAAACGTCTATCCAGTCGGCGAACAGCGCACCGGTGCTGTAAAACTTCTCGCCATTTAGCGTCCAGCCATTGGCGGCAGGCGTAACGCGGGTGATCACGTCGCCCAGCCTGACGTTGCCAATCTCCGTCCAGCCGCTGCCCACCAGCTCGCCATCAACAAAACGGCGAAACCACGCATCGCGCTCCACATTGTCCGGCTGGTTGAGCCGGTCCTCGACAAAAGCAAAGTGCGCGCGTAGCGCCTGCGGCAGGTTGGAATCCGCTTCCGCCAGCTCAGTCAACAGCTGAAACAGCTGCGGCAGCGAGGCGCCCCAGCCACCTTTTTGCTGTGGAATACGCACCGTGCCAAAGCCGGCCTCCTTCAGCCACTGCAGTGGTTCATAAGGCAAGGTACGCGTACGCTCGCGTTCCGCCGCGCCCGCCGCGATGCGGGCAAACAGCGGTCGGAAGTGCGCCGCCAGCGTGTCATAGTCAGTACCGGTAGAGAGAATGCTCATGTTTTACTCCTGAGGGGAAAGGTCGTCGATGTCGTGGCGGGTCGGTTCGTGACGCACCGCCAGCAGGAAAAAGATCGGAATGATGGCGGCCAGCGATACCACCCAGAACATGTTGGTGCCGAGCGCCGCCTGCAGAATTGGCAGAATGAACAGCGCCAGCGCACTGCCGATGCCCGACAGCGCACGGCTAAAGCCGACGCCAGTCGCGCGAATCGAGGTGGGATACGAGAGCGCCGGATAGACCATCAGCTGCGCGCCCGGGCCAAAGCCTTCAGCGAACAGCCACAGCCCGAGCATCAGCACCGCGAACACGATGCCCACCAGCGCCTGCGGGTGGCCAATCAGTGCCAGCGCCACCAGCGCCAAAAACTGCAGCGCAAAGCCAGCGATCGCCACGTGGCGTGACGGATATTTCCACGCCAGGCGCATCCCCAGCAGCCCGCCGGTAAAGGCAAACAGCGCGTTCAGCCCCAGCGAAGCTGAGATGGTCTCGAACACACCGGCACCAAGAAATTGCGCCAGTATCGACGGCAGGAAGAAGGCGATGGCGGTGTACTCAAACGAAATACAGATATTCATTACGCCGGCAACGATGGTGCGTTCACGCCACGGCTTCTGGAACAGTACGCGAAAACTCACCTTCGGTGCCGCCGCCGCGGGTGGCGTTTCTGGTTCTGCTTCGTGTGCATGAATACCGTACGAATCACGCAGGATACGCACCGCCGAGGTCAGATCGCCCTGATTCGCGGCCCACAACGGTGATTCATTCATGAACTTACTGCGTACCGCGATGATCAACAGCGCAGGTACCGCGCCAAACAGCAGCGAGGCGCGCCATAGCCAGTCGAGATGCTCTTTAGGCAGCAGAAAATAGAGGCCAAAAATCAGCAGGAAACACACAGTGGAAGCCGCATACCACATCGGGCACCAGGCCGCGAGCCGTGCGGCTTTGTTGCCTTTGCCGGCAAATTTAGAGAATTCCGCCAGATAAGACATCGCCACCGGCAGATCGATGCCCACGCCAATGCCCATCAGGAAACGCGCGCCAATCAGCACCCAGACGTTGGGTGCTAAGCCCGCCGCAATCGCCGATACGACAAAAAACAGCATGTCGGCCATGAACACCGAATAGCGGCCGTATTTATCCGTCAGCCAGCCACCAATCAGGTTGCCGACGATGGTGCCGACCATGATAGATGAGGTGACCAGCCCGGTGATAAACGGCGATAGCTGAAACTCGCGCACCACATCATCAATGCCGTACGACAGCGTAGTCAGGTCGTAGGCGTCCAGGAACACGCCACCCAACGCGAGAAACACAATCATGCGCGCATAGTTGTTTTTGCTACTGCGGGTGTTGATCAGCCTTGCCACATCACTGACCGAACGTACCGGTTGCGAAGCCGGCAAGGTGTTTTCTAAAGGAAGAGTACTCATAACGCCTCACGTCTGTTTTTGTTGTGCAGGTGAGGTGGTTATAAGCGCTTTATGCAGGGAACCAAAGCAACAATATTTGCTATTAATTACAATATAATCAATAAGATAAAAAAGACACCAACACTAAAACCCGGACGCGCAATGCGGGTCCGGGTAGCGTATTCGGCAGTAAAGTTATTCAGCAGAAACCGGCACCAGTACGCCTTTGACCAGCGGGTCATCGGTGGTTTTTAGCCACTGCTGTACGCGCGGATCGGCAAATGCCTGTCTGAGTTTGACGATATTCTCCTGCTCCAGGTAAGGCGTACCGATCACCAGCTGCGAGGCAAAGGTGCGCGGCGCGGGCGGGAACAGAATGCCTTTGTCACGCGGGACTTTACCGGCGTCAAACTGCGACACATAACCAATCGCCGCATCGACCGAATTAAGCGCCCGCGGCATGGTCAGCAGATCCAGCTCTTTGAACACGAAACCGTGCGGATTACCGACAATGTTTTTCAGTTTGGCGGTGCGCGGTTCTACCGTCGGATCGAGGGTGATCAATCCCTGACGCGCCAGCAGCCAGAGCGCCTGGCCCTGATTCGCCCCATCGTCGGGCACCACAATGGTTGCGCCCTGCGGCAGATCCGCCACAGAGTGGTAGCGATCGGAGTAAATACCAAAGGCCCACTGGAACAGAGGCAGGCTGGAAGTGAGCTGGAAGCCGTTAGCATCGACCACCTGCTTCAGCCACCACTGATGCTGATAGACCGTCGCAGCATACTGCCCTTCTGCTACCGCACGGTCCGCCTGCACCGGATCCTGCACACCGACCGCCTCCAGCTTCAGGCCGTAGTCCGGCGCGATATGCTCACCCACATAGTCAATCAGCTTCTGTTCCCCGGCCATTGCCGGCTCATAATGCACTTTCAGCGTGGTGCCAAACACCACCGCCTGCGGCTGCTGGCTGCGCCACAACCAGCCAGCGACGGCCAGCAAAATGACCACTATAATCAGCAGCAGCCACGGCCAGCGGCGTGTTTTACGTAACTCAAATTCTTGTGTTGTCATAACGATGTCCCCTGAGGATGGCGCAAGGCCGCAACCAGCCGGTCGCCGAAAAATTGAATGGTCTGAATCAGTGCAATTAACACCACGATGGTGGCGATCATGATGTGGTTATCGAACCGCTGATAGCCATACACCACCGCCAGGTAGCCAATGCCGCCAGCGCCAATGGTGCCGGCGATGGCCGAGTACTCAATCATGGAGATCAGGTTGAGCGTGATGGCTGCGACAATCGCCGGCAGCGCTTCACTCAGCTGGGCGGAGCGGATGATCTGCCAGCGCGAACCGCCGCACACCAGCCCCACGGCGGTAACTTCTCCGGGCAGCTCGCGTAATGCGTTGTCGACCAGGCGGCCAAAGAAAGGAATCCCGGCGGCGATCATCGGTACCACCGCCGCCGGAATACCGATGGTGGTGCCGGTGAGCCAGAAGGTAAACGGAATGATGGCCGCCATCAGCACCAGAAACGGTAACGAGCGCCCCATATTGACGATCCAGCTCAGCACCCGATGCACGCCGCGCTGCGGAAACAGTCCGCGCGGCGAGGTGTTAAACAGCACCACGCCAACCACGCCACCGAGGCTCACCACAAACAGCATCACAATGGCAACCATCAGCGCGGTTTCACCCAGCGCTGGCAGCATCAGTGCCGGAATTTCAGGCCAGGGCGTGTCCTGGCTTATCACGGATACGCTCATACCGCCTCCCGCAAGGGCGGCATGCTGACAGCAACGCTGGCCGCCAGGCCATACTGCTCCAGCTGCGTCAGCAACCGTGCCAGCGGCACCTGCTCCTGCTGAAAATGAATGCCCACCTGCAACCGTCCGGCCTGGATGCCATTGACCCGCTCGACATGCGCACCCAGCAGATCCACCTTTAAAGCGAACTGCTGGCTGATGCGCGAAATCCAGTCGCTGGCCACCGCGACATCGGTACGGTAGCTAAGCTGCAGCACCAGTCCGGCATCACTGACTTGTGCCGTCAGCGGCAGCAGCCGCTGGCCGAGCGCGCTGTCCGGCTGTGCCAGCAGCGCACTGACGGTGCCATACTGCACTATCTCTCCATCGCGAATCTCGGCAACCGCATCCGCCGCCTGACGTACGGCATCCATTTCATGGGTGATCAGCACGATTGCCAGCCGGTAGTCGTCACGCAGTTTTTTCAGCAGCTCAAGGATGGTGACCGTCGCTTCCGGATCGAGGCCGGAGGTGGCTTCGTCGGCCAGCAGTACAGAGGGACGCAGCGCCAGCGCGCGGGCAATACCGATGCGCTGCCGCTGCCCACCGGAGAGCTGGGTGGGAAAGGCGCTGGCTTTGTGGCTCAGTCCGACACTCTCCAGCAGCTCGCCGACGCGGGCGCGGATATCGCGCTCGACCACACCGAGATAGCGCAGCGGCAGCGCGATATTTTCCCAGGCACTTTTACGCTGCAGCAGCGCGGAAGACTGAAATACCGTGCCGATGGCGCGGCGCAGCGCTTCGCCATCCAGCCGGGATAAGTCGCTGCCGTTAACCCGGATGCTGCCGCCGCTCGGCTGCTCCAGCAGGCTGATGCATTTCGCCAGCGTAGATTTTCCGGCACCGCTCGGTCCGACCACAGCGGTGATGCTGGCTTCCGGCACCTGCAGCGTGATGTTTTTCAGCACGTCGGTGACGCGACCGTCCGGCGCACGGTAGTGTTTACTCAGGCGCTCGATTTCGATCATATGACCTCCTGCTGCTGCGCGCTGCGTACGCGATAGCCAGCACCCGGATGCGGCGCACTGAGCTGCGGCCCGGCGGCAAACAGCTTTTCGCGTAGCGTGCCCGCGGCGTAATCCTGTTTGTAAACGCCGCGTTTTTGCAGCTCCGGAATCAGCAGCTCGACCACATCCTCAAAGGTTTCATGGGTCAGCGCATACGCCAGGTTGAAACCATCCACGTCGGTCTCCTCTACCCAGCTCTGTAGCTCATCCGCCACCGTTGCCGCACTGCCTACCAGCAGCGGGCCAAAACCGCCGATGCCCACCCAGTCAGCCAGGGCTTTCACCGTCCATTGACGATCGGGATCGGCAGTAGAGAAAGTTTCAACTGCTGACTGAATGGCGTTGGTGTGCAGGTATTTCAGCACCTGGTCCGGCTGATATTGTCCAAAGTCGATGCCGGTCCAGCCAGAAACCAGCGCCAGCGCGCCTTCGTAGCTGACCCAGTTTTTATACTCCTGCCACTTCGCCTGCGCCGCCCGATCGGTTTCACCGACAATCACCGTCTGCAGGTTGAAGATCAAAATACTGCGCGGATCGCGACCGGCTTCGGCAGCACGACGCCGGATGTCGGCCACGGTTTTCTTCAACAGCACTTTGGACGGCGCGGCGACAAACACACATTCTGCGTGCTCAGCCGCAAACTGTTTGCCGCGGCTCGATGCACCGGCCTGATATAGCACTGGCGTGCGCTGCGGCGAGGGTTCACACAGATGGATGCCCGGTACGTTAAAGAAGGTACCCTGATGGTTAATCGGATGGATTTTGCCGGGATCGCTAAAAATACGACGCTGACGATCGCGCAGCACCGCATCCTGCTCCCAGCTACCTTCCAGTAGTTTGTAGACCACCTGCAGGTACTCATCGGCATAGTCATACCGGCTGTCATGATCGGTTTGCGCTTTATGACCAATGTTGCGCGCGCCGCTCTCCAGATAGGAGGTAACGATGTTCCAGCCAATGCGGCCTTTGGTCAGATGGTCCAGCGTCGACAAACGGCGCGCGAACGGATATGGATGCTCAAACGACAGCGAGGCGGTTAAGCCGAAACCGAGGTGCTCTGTGACCAGCGCCATCGGCGTAATCAATGCCAGCGGATCGTTCACCGGCACCTGAGTAGCCTGGCGTATCGCCGCGTCACCGTTGCCGTTCAGCACATCGTAAATGCCGAGCACATCGGCTATGAACAGGCCGTCAAACTTGCCGCGCTCCAGCAGGCGCGCCAAATCAACCCAGTATTCCAGATCTTTATACTGCCATGAGCGGTCACGGGGATGGGCCCAGAGTCCGGGCGACTGGTGACCGACACAGTTCATATCAAAGGCATTCAGGCGTATTTCGCGTTGCGATGGCATAGCAATCTCCATAGCGAGGCCGTGATCGTGCAGCGACCCGGCGTTCGTCAGTTAATTTTCAGGATGTTGAGTGTTCAGGAGGCGGAAGGGGGACATCGCTCAGCGTGAGCGACAGGCAATACCTTAAGAATTTCATCCGCTACGGCGGCCGCGTGATCGGCCACCTGCGGCAACCCCATCAGCTCGCCAAATCGGGCGCGCGCCGCCGGGCCCACGACAAACAGGCGTGCGTTGGGCTGGCCGTGCCGGTTGAGGGTGCGCGAGCGGTGATCCACATCAATGCCGAAGCCGAGCGCATCGGCGCGGATCAGGCCCTGCTCGCTGAGCGATTGCAGCAGCGGCTGGCTGGTCGTCAGCGCTTCATGTCCCGGTCCGGTCGTGACAATCAGTTTATCCAGCACATGGTTTTGCCGGGTGCCATCGCGCTGACGCAGGGTGATTTCCAGCTGCTGCGGGTGAGCGTGAATCGCCACGAGGCGAGCGGCCAATACCTGCAGGCTACCTTGCTGCTGTCGCCGGGCGATGACGGCGGCGACCTGCGGGGCAATGCGATAGCGATGCACATCCCACCATGAACGCAGATGACGTGCAAAGCGTCGCTGTTCAGGCAGCGGGAGTGACTGCCAGATGGTTTGTCCCTGCACACGCACCTCATCAAGCACACGCTGCCACGGCAGCTGCTGCGCGGCGGCGCGAGCGACATCATTACGAATATGCCGCAGCCAGCAACGCGCGCTGGGCTGAGGTTGCGTGGCCAGTGTCCACTCCGGCCATTCGCCGCTGAGATTGGCGCGTGACAGTTGTCCGCGCCGTGAGAACGCCAGCAGCGGCCCCTGATGCTGACGCGTCGCCAGCGAAGCCACCACATCAGCCATGCTCAGGCCGGTGCCGACAATCGCCACCGATGCATCAGGCTCAACGCTATCCAGCACGCCTGGCTGCCACGGGTTGGCAATCAGCGCCGGATGGTCGGCAAACGGCTGTAGCATGCGTGGCAGCGACGGCGGTGGATGGCTGATGGCCAGTGCCAGGATGTCGCCAGTCAGGGTTTCACCGTTACTCAACAGCAGTTGTTGCCCTTCCCATGCCAGCGCACGCGCCTGAACGTGACGCAGAGTGACATGCGGATGCGCCTCAGCGGCGGCGGCAAACTGCTGCGCCAGATAGCGACCAAACAGCGCACGCTGCGGATACACCGCGCCATCGGCGCAGTGTGCTGCTGAGTCCAGTGAACATTCCGGCTGCTGACGATACCAGCGATCAAAGGCGCCCTGCTCTTCTCCGCTGAGCTGCATACGCGCAGCCGGCACGTTGATGCGGTGTGCCGGTTCCGGCGTGGAATAGGCAACACCGGCGCCGAGGCTGGCGCGCGGTTCGACCACTGTAATCAGTAGCGGCGCGAGCGACGTGCGGGCGAGGTGAATCGCCAGCGCTGTGCCGCTGAAGCCCCCGCCGACAATAATGATGTGCGCTGTTGCCATCGCCTTCTCCTGCATCAGCTGGCGCTCGTCTGTTTCGCCGATGGGCGCTTATCGCCGCCGATGGTTTCACCAAACGGACCAGTGTTAATGGTACGGGCGCGCTGCTGCTGACCGTGGGCCAGCGGTAACAGAGGCAGCAGCAATTCAGCCACGCGATGGGCCTCTTCCAGATGCGGATAGCCCGAAAGAATGAAGTTAGTCACGCCGAGCGCCCGGTATTCCCGGATGCGTTCAGCGACCTGCTGCGGGCTGCCCACCAGCGCGGTGCCGGCACCGCCGCGCACCAGTCCGACGCCTGCCCACAGATTCGGCGCAATGTAGAGGTTATCACGCGAACCGTTGTGCAGCGCACTCATGCGCGCCTGACCGGCGGAATCCATGCGGGCAAAAATCTTCTGCGCCTGAGCGATGGTGTCGTCATCCAGATGGGCAATCAGTTTATCCGCCGCCGCTCTGGCTTCTTCTTCGGTTTCACGCACAATCACATGCAGGCGGATACCGTATTCGAGTTTCCGGCCGCGTGACTCAGCGCGCTCACGCACGACCGCCAGTTTTTCTGCTACCTGCGCCGGTGGCTCTCCCCAGGTGAGATAGGTGTCAATCTGCTGCGCCGCCACGTCGATTGCTGCCTCCGATGAGCCACCAAAGTAGAGCGGTGGACCGTTTTCCTGCACCGGTGGAAACAGCACCTCAGCGCCTTCAACCTGAATATGCTCGCCCTGATAATCCACTTTTTCGCCGCGCATCAGCCGGCTATACACATCCAGAAACTCGCGAGTCACTTCATAACGTTCGCTGTGGTTGAGGAAGATGCCGTCGCCTTTGTTCTCTACCGGATCGCCGCCGGTGACCACGTTAATCAGCAGACGGCCTTCCGACAGACGATCCAGCGTGGTAGCCATGCGCGCTGCCAGCGTGGGTGGCTGTAACCCTGGCCGTACGGCGACCAGATAGCGCAGCCGGCGCGTCATTGGTGCCAGCGCGGAAGCCACCAGCCAGGAATCCTCACAGCTTTTGCCTGTCGGAATGAGGACGCCGTAAAAGCCCAGATTGTCGGCGGCCAGCGCGACCTGCTGTAAATAGGCTAAATCAACCGGGCGTCCGCCTTCTGTGGTACCCAGGTAACGGCCATCGCCGTGCGTCGGCAGGAACCAGAAGACATTTATGCTCTCGTGCGCAGAATCGGCCATTATGCTTATCCTATATAACTTTATGAGAAAACGTTCATTCATTACTTTCTATTTGGTTATATAGGCGTAAGCGAAAAGCATGCCAGGTTTTAACGAAACAGAGATTGTGCATTTTCAGTCAGTTAGGCCATCAGAACGCGTAATGTCTGTTGCAATTGCAACGCAACGCCAACAGCATTTGCTGCATATGCAACTGCTTATGCTTTTTTCCTGCTGTTCATTGCCACTTACCGGGTTTAGCGTGATGGCAGACCTTTACAGGAGCCATCTCATGCTGACACCTTACAATCAACCGGATTCACCTCGCCTGGTCGACCCGGCATCGCTGGCTTTCCAGTCGCTGCTGGATAAATTCGCACCCACCGACGCCACGGTACTTATTGTGGGCGAAACCGGCACCGGCAAAGAGGTGGTCGCGCGGTATCTGCATCACCACAGTCCACGCCGGCATGCCCCGTTTCTGGCCGTCAACTGCGGCGCCCTGACAGAAAGCCTGGCAGAAGCTGAATTGTTTGGACATGAGAAAGGTGCCTTTACCGGCGCGACTCAGGCGCACCCTGGCTGGTTTGAAGCGGCGCAGGGCGGCACGCTGCTGCTGGATGAGATAGGTGAACTGAGCCTGCCGCTGCAGGTTAAACTGCTGCGCGTCCTTCAGGAGCGTGAGATCACGCGCGTCGGTTCACGCAAGGCCATCAAAATAGACGTGCGCGTTATCGCCGCAACCCATGTCGATCTGGCGCAGGCAATTCGCGAACGGCGTTTTCGTGAAGATCTGTTTTATCGTCTGAATATCGCCGTTGTTCCCCTGCCACCGCTGCGCCAGCGTCGCGAGGATATCCCGCTGCTGGCCCAGCATTTCCTTTCCCTGTATGCACGCCGCCTTGGCCGTCCGGCACGTCGCCTGTCGCCTGACGCGCTGGAAGCACTGCGCGACTACAGCTGGCCCGGCAATATTCGTGAGCTGGAGAATACGCTGCACAATGCGGTGCTGCTCAGTCGCGATGAGACATTAACGCCGACGCAGCTGCGGCTGGCAGGTTACAGTGAACGTGGATACAGCGAAACGGACGATTCGACGCTGGATAGTTTTCTGCGCCAGCAGATTACACGCGAACCGCAACAGCTGTTTGATCGGGTGATTCAGAGTCTGATCAGTAACGCACTGGAAATAGCGGACAACAATCAGACGCAGGCCGCCACGCTGCTGGGCATTAGCCGGCACACGCTGCGCACGCATCTGGCACAGATGGGCGTCATAAAAGGGCGGCGCAAGTCCGCCGTCATGGCCTTCGCACACGCCAGCGGGGCCGCGCGCCCTGAACGCGAGTTGCGTATCGGCTATCAGAAATTTGGCAATCTTGGCGTATTGAAAGCGCGTCAGACGCTGGAACAGTGCTTTAACCAGCAGGGTATCAGCGTGGTGTGGAGTGAGTTTCCTGCCGGTCCGCAACTGTTATATGCGCTGCAAAATAATGAGATTGATTTCGGCACCACCGGTGAGGTGCCGCCCATCTTCGCGCAGGCCAGCGGTAACGCCGTGACTTATATCGCCTGGGAGCCACCCGCGCCGGGCAGCGTCGGGATTGTGGTGCCACGCGACAGTACTATCCACAGCCTGGCAGATTTGCGGGGTAAGCGTATCTCGGTCAATAAAGGATCGAATGTTCACTGGCTGCTGTTACAGCTGCTGGAGGAAGCCGGCATCGGTCTGGATGAAATTAAAGTGGTGTACACGCCGCCGAAATATCCGCTCACAGCCAGCGATTATCTGGCCGTCGATGCCTGGATGATGTGGGATCCGCTGCTAAGTGCCGCAGAAAGCAACGCCGATTTGCGCGTGCTGGAGAAGGGCGAAGGCCGGGTGCACAACCACCAGTTTTATCTGGCGCGCCATGATTATGTGCAGCAGCATGACGATATCGTGCAGCAGCTGGTGACGAGCCTGCAGCAAACCGGGACCTTTATTGATAATCATCGCCATGAAGCCGCCACTATGCTGGCGCAGGAACTGGGGCTGGAGTTCGCAGCCGTGGAACGTGCCTTATCCCGACGCAGCCACCAGACGCGGGCCATGGTTTTCCACGTCATCAAAGAACAGCAAACTATCGCTGACCGCTTTTATGCGCTCGGTTTGATTCATAAACCGGTGCGCGTGCGTGATGCAGTGTGGCAGTCGCCCAGCCAGACGGCGCTTATGGCATAGGGGCTACAGTAAAAGTTATCCACGTTTTCTGTGGATAACACATTGAATATCGTCTGGCTAAATCCCCGTTTTCTCACGGCAGCATGAAGATTTGCTGTGAAATTCGGGCGATTTCAGCCTGAAATCCTGCAGATAAAAACCCTTTTTTCAAACAGTTAGAGGTGAAATCGCCATGGCGAACGTCGCCTGATTCCGGCAAATTTCATTAAGGATTCCCCCTGCTGTTTTCACTGTCGATTTCGCATCCAGCAAAGCTTGCCATCATAAAAGTCTCAGACAGCGATGGCGCGGTTTCACCGTATTACATTGCTGAGCTGGCGATTTCAGCCTGAAATTCCGGCTAAGGTTAATTTGATTTCATGCACTTAGCGCTGAAATCACGCTGGCGAAGGATGAAATTTTGGGGGGAGATATCTGGTGGGTGAGGTAACAATCTGTAGCGGCACGGTACAGGGTGTACGGGATTGTTCTGCTACAGATTGCTTATCATCAGAGGTGAAGCGCTATTACTGATTGAGATACTTATTCAGCGTCTCGGTGATAACACGATCCAGCTCTTCCTGTAATTCTCTGGACTGGCGGTTAAACTCATAGCTAAACATGCGTCCGCGCGTTTTCTTGCGGGCGTAACGGTCTTTATCCGCGAAGGTCCACAGCGGTGTCGCCACCACTTTATCTTTAGCCGGCGCCTGCACCAGCGTCTGGCTACCGTTACGGACCAGCCTCAGGATGCCATTCTTGACTTCATCTTCCGCCAGGCCTTCACGCGCACAGACGCTGTCCACATCCATACCGATGGTTTCGATCAGAGCATCAACAGTCTGACCGGTTTCCTGCAGTTTTTCGTAGGCCTGCAACAGCGTTTTGTAGTCAGGATAGGTCAATTCTGAATGGTTCGGGAACAGGGTGACCAGCTCCAGCGGCACACTGGCAGCCTGCAGCGCGCGGGTCACTTTTGCCTGTGACAGCCCTTCAGTTTGCGCAATCTCTTTTTGCGACAGGCCGCTGTCTTTCAGTGACAGCAAACGCATGCCGACTTCACGCAGATTATGCTCACGCGCGGTCTGGATATCCTGCGCCAGACGACGGGCTTCTTCGGCAGAGATGGCAACGTCGGTAACCAGCACATCCAGCCCGGTTTTACAGTGCAGCGCGGCCGCCCGACGACGCGAACCATCGAGGATTTCAATCCGATCGCCACGCTTCACGCCGATGGCCGGGAAGAACTGCTGCAGTTTAATGGTACGGATGATATCGCGCAGTGACTCTGGCGTGAGACCGGACTGGTCACGGCCGTTGGTTTCCATCACCACGTACGTACGTTCTTCTATCTCTTTAGCCGTGATGTGTTCCAGGGTGAACAGGGCGCGTTTACCGGTGGAAAGGATAAACGTCTGGGAGTGGCCATCCTCGCTGGGTTCATTTTGTAACGGGCTCTGGCTGAAGGTGCGGCCAATAGTGATTCTTTTTGCGCTCATAATAACCTCAGTTCAGGCGGATAAATTCAATACGGTCAAAAACGGCTTTGGCAAAGTCTTCTGCCGCCGAACGCGCGTTTTTCAGGGCTTCGCTGCTGCCGACATAGGTAGATGGGTTAGCGGAGATAACCGTATCGAACGATTCACCGCAGCGTTCAAAGCCATCCAGCCGAGGTAGCGCCGCATCCAGCATATCGCCGCCAAATATCTCTTTCGCCAGGCTGTGACACATCTTGTGGTCCGCTTTATTCGACAGCTTGGACATAAAGCCAATGTTGCCCTGCAACCGGCAGGTGGCTCCCGACTCTTCGATGATGTCGATAAGCTCGGGCAGGCGCGTCAGATACTTCAGCGTGGAGTGGAAATCAACCTGTGCCGGCGGCACCGGCGTCATCAGCAAATCGGAAGCGGCAATGGCGTTTTTCAGGAAGGCATCCAGATGTGGGCCGCTGTCAATAAAGATGAAGTCGTAATCTTTTTTCAGCTTAGCCACCACGTTTTCATACAGCACCGCATGCACGTTTTGCTGCGGCAGATGCTCTGCACACAGCTCTTCCCAGCGTGAGGCAATGAAAGCGTCATCGATAGAGGCAGGCAGTACGTCAACGCCTGGAATAATCGACGGCACAATAAATTCGCTTTTCAGCTCGTCGCGGCTGACGTTTTGCAGCATCGCCTGAGCTGCGGTGGCTTCAACCAAACCGACCGAACGTTCATGATTCAGGAACATGGTGGCCGAAGACTGAGGATCGAGATCGATAACCAGGATGCGTAAATCTTCGAACAGCAGGTGCGGATGCGCGCGCAGCGCGTGCGCCAGCGATACCGTGGAAACGGTTTTAGACACGCCGCCTTTCAGGTTACCGACAAACAGCGTAAACGCTTCAGGATGGCGATCGCGGTATTTCGGGACGCCGCGATGATGGTAGATGTCGATAATATTTTGGATCGACATCGCGTACTTGGTGGAACTGCCGGCCGCGCGCTTATCAAACGGATAGCCGTTTTCTTCCATCTCGTTAACCGCGTAATCGACACTGGCGCGCGTCAGCTTGGGCAGCTTGGCTAACGCCGCTTTGGCATAAACCTGGTAAAAAGTATTCTCGTGCAACTCTTCTTTTTGCGCCTGAATCTGCTCCGTCAGGCTCATCAGCATTCTTTCTGAGCGTTGAGCGACTTTTAGAACTTGCTTCTCATCGTTAGCCATACTTGCTCCACACATGTAGGATTTATGACTTTATACCGAAATCCTGCACATGAGGCAAATCTATCTCATCTGTTCATCATCGGCTCGCGTTGTAAAAAGACCTTTTGCAAGAGGGGGTTAAACCAGACGTTCACTGCAGTCAGTAGCGCGCGTTGATTGTTTACCCATCAATTGATGAAAAGGTGCTCGGCGTAAGGGCGGCACTCTGCCACTGTTCACTGTAATCAGTAACCGACATCTCTGGCTGAAGCGGTCAATTACGGTGAAATGTTGCGCGCCGTTACCTGACAGAGCAGTCCGCACGTTCACTGTAATCAGCGGGTGGCGTAAAAAAATGGAATGCGTTCACTGTACTCAGCGTAACATTCACTGCAATCAGTAACCCTGCCGGAAGATTCACTGTAATCAGTAATCCTTTAGCGCAGGGACAGCGCTACCGGCGCCAGGGTGAGTCAGTGCGCAAGAGTAAATGTTCACTGTAGTCAGTTATTCCGCGCATCATCTGCTCACCAAATGGTCAGGATTCACTATAGTCAGCACAAGCCCACTACATTCTTCCCTCACTGACTGCCTGCAATGCACGGTGTGAGAGAGTGCTGCCAGCCAGTGCGAAGGGGAGAAGCTGCACACGATGAGAATTACGCGGTGTGCGATTGCGGGCTGGCGAGCATCACCTGCAGGAAAATTGGGCTGCGCCGCGGCGAGCGCCGTGCAGTGCCATGTTCAGGGCAGCCTTACTGGCGGCAATCTGCCAGCGCATCGATTGAAGCAGGTATGAGATTCACTGTAATCAGTAAACTGCGACGTCGATGCCAGCGACATTCACTGTAGTCAGTAAACTATGAATACCTTTTCGTCAATGTTCACTGTAATCAGTAATGTGACCGCGAGCAGATATTCATAACCTGATCGCTGCGGCGCATTCACTATAGTCAGTAAAAGGAAAAGCGTGTTTAAGCCTGAATCGCTGACCTGCCTCACTGAGCATTCACTGTAATCAGTAAACCCGATCATCTTTATCGCGCCAGGTTGAGAGATGGTCGCGCAGCACTGGGAAGGGCACTCAGCTAACAACATTCACTGTAATCAGTAGCCGGGTTCGCGCGCGATGCTCTTTGAAGCAGCAGTACCTGACGAACACATTCACTGTAATCAGTGCATGCCCGCTACGCCTCAACCCCGATAACGTTCACTATAGTCAGTAGCTGGCTTTATCTCCCTTGCAGGCCAGTGCCTGCGGTGAGGGTAGGGGAGTGTAGAGAACGTTCACTGCAATCAGTAACGCAGAGAGCCGTTTCATCATGAAATGACGTTCACTATAATCGGTAAACTTTCCCACGATTCACTGTAATCAGTGATAGTGACCAACCCTGTCACTTTTACTGGTTACTTTTACAGCACAATTACTGAATACAGTGAATGTATTGCTGCATATCGATTATTACGTTTAATTTTCAGTCAGATACGATAAAGCGTTCACTGTAATCAGTGAGGTCGTATGCTTACGTGTTCACTGTGGTCAGCAGAATCGCGCAGCAGACCAGACATTCACTGTAATCAGCCAGACGGTCTCTGAAATCGTAGACGAGATGTCTGTCAACCCACCTGGTAAGTACCCACTATCAATAAAAGCGCTGTTATGCATGAAAAGGAAGTTTGGAGGGTTTTTACGGAACAGGCGATACCGGCAGCGACCACTGATTACAGTGAATGCTACCAATTACAGTGAACAGATCAGATTGTGCTGATTACAGTGAATGAGGGTAAAGCGGCAGTGTCACTTTTAGGCTCAGTGACACTGCGCGAAGAGAGCTGACTGATTACAGTGAATGGGTGAAGTCAGTCTTCGAAATCGAGGTCTTCCAGCGAATCGATACTTTCCAGATTGCTGATACCATCGAGTTTGGGTGTGCGGCTGTGGATGATGAAAAATACCGAACGGCCCCGTTTCACTTCGGAGTAGTCCAGATAGCCAATCTCTTTCAGTTGCTCCATGGCGCGCCGCACCACATGGTTTTGCGTGGTGGTTTTTGAGCCGAGATTAAGGCGCATGCGTAAGCGCGCCAGGGAGATAGGCGCCGGATTAGTGGGCAGGCTTTCCAGATAGGTATACAGCGCCTGCGCCGACTCCTTACGCTTGAGGCGCGAGATAGCACGCAGCTGCAGCAGCACCTTGTGGTCGAAGTTATACAGCTCAAACAGCTTAGGATCGGCCTGAATACGCACCAGATCTTTCTCACGATCGTAGTAAGCCGACTGCACCAGGTGCGTGTGGTAGGCCTTACCATTCCCCTCAAACGACAGGGTATTGGTTGCGATGCGTCGCAGCGAGGCGTCAAGACGCTTACGCAGCGCCGCGGACGAGTTGGCTGAGGGAATACCGCACATCTTGACGAAGTCGATAAACGGCAGCGTGACGGTGTCGCCTTTCGACGGATAACGCGAGAAAGACTGAATGATGCCGGCCCAGGTTTTGAAATCATTATCCATATCCAGCCGTGCGCCAGTGATGGTAATCTTTTCATAACCTTCCGCTTTCACCAGCGACAGGTTTTTGAGCTCTTTGGTGGCATCGGTTGAAGCCATTGCGCCGGATTTTCCGCGCGCCGTTGACTTCAGGGTAGGAACAAACAGACCCAGGCGCATCAGTGCGACCGGTTGTACGGTGTTATTTTTATTCGGATGAAGCTGAATAACTTCACCACTGTTTTTCGTCACCGACAGAAAAGGTTCAAGTAACGCCTTGTTTTCACTCTCTTTATCTGCCATAGCCTGAGATCTTCATTCTGTGGATGAAAAGGATCGGTATCTG